>CAZLDS010000068.1:0-12863 GCA_964558395.1 uncultured bacterium
TAGAGGCCCTTTCCATACCAAGAACCTGCCGGACTAATTCGACCGGGAATTGGTCAAAGAAGACAACCGGCGCACCCGAAAGGCGGCCCCTACAGAGGTGAAAGGCGTCTTCGGAGAATTACCCCTCCACATCCGTCAGATGATCCATGTGCAACTGGGAAGTGGCCTTCGACCCCGTGAAAACTCGAGGCTCCAAACCCATGATGTTGAATTTAAGGACGGGGGGAGCGGTGCTCACCGTCACCCGCAAAGGAGGAAAAAAGCACACTGTGGGTGTGGGGCCTGGTGTCACACAGATACTCTATGACGTAGTGAAAGCCCTTCCCGATCAAGGCCCCATATGGCGGTACCCGAATGGCAAGCCCATCAAGAACTTCGATCGGGCATGGAAGGGAGCCTGCAAGAGGGCTGGGACCACGGATCTACATGTACACGATCTCCGACGCACCTTCGCCACGAGAGCCCTAGAGAGTGGGGCCGACTTGGTAACCATTAAGGAGCTGCTCGGGCACAGCAGTCTCAAGATCACCGAAAGATACCTATTCCCCGAGGCGAAGCGGCAGCGTAAAGTCGAGGATAGCACGGAACGCTTGCAAACAGTTGAAACATAGGCTATTAACAGGGCAACAGACAAGGAAGGTCGCATGAAGGTCAGCTTCAGTTGGCTCCAGGAATTCGTGAAGATTGCTCTCACCCCTCAGGATCTCGCCGAACGCCTCACTATGGTCGGCCTCGAGGTGGAGGGGATTGACGAAATCCGACCGGCCTTTAAGAAGGTGGTAGTGGGGCGAATCGTGGCCGTGCATCCCGTGGGGGGAGAGCTCAACGTGTGTCGGGTCGATGTAGGGAAATCGGTCGTGCCTATCCTGTGCGGCGCCCCAAACGTTACGGTTGGTACGCGAGTTCCGGTGGTGCTGCCCGGGGGGTTCCTTCCCGACGGGAGGCGGATCGAAGAGGTAATGATCCGAGGGGAGCGATCAGTGGGCATGATCTGCTCTGAAAAGGAGTTAGGCCTTGGGGAGGATAGCGGGGGGACCTTGATTCTCGACGAGGATGCAATCCCCGGCGTCGATCTCACCGACGCTCTAAAGCTTCACGATCATCTGCTTGAGGTTGCCGTGACTCCCAATCGGGGGGACTGTCTCTCCCACCTCGGGATCGCACGCGAGGTGGGGGCGCTGACGGGGGCGAGTGTGCACCTCAAATCGGGTAAGCCCGGCGAGGGAAAAACCCCGATCCGGAAACTCACGTCCGTGAGCGTGAAGGCCAGGGATCTCTGCCCTCAGTATTCTGCGCGCGTGATCCAGGGAGTGACAGTTGGGCCGTCCCCCTTCTGGCTGAGACGACGGCTCTCGCTCTGTGGCCTCAGGCCGATTAACAATGTCGTGGATGCCACAAACTACGTCCTGTTAGAGATGGGCCAGCCGCTTCATGCTTTCGACCATGCGAGGCTCGAAGAGGGGCGGGTCGTGGTGTGCGCAGCCAAGGACGGGGAACAGATCACGACGCTGGATGGGGTGGAGCGCACACTGCAGCCCGGGATGCTGGTCATTGCGGATGCGGTGAGGCCGATCGCCATCGCGGGAGTGATGGGGGGCGGCGCCACCGAGGTGACCGGTGCGACCCGAAACATCTTGCTGGAAAGCGCCCGCTTCCAGCAGGCAAGCGTTCGTCGAACGGCGAAAGCGTTGGGGCTCAGCACCGAATCGTCCTACCGCTTTGAGCGGGGGGTTGATCCCAGCGGGGTCGTCCGGGCGCTGGATCGTGTGGCTCGGCTCATCAAAGAGCTGGCCGGGGGCCGTGTGGCCCAGGGTCTCATCAACCGTGAGGGCAAGCGACCGAGGCCTACTCCTCTCTTGCTCCGCGTGGAGAGGGTCGGTCAGATTTTGGGGACCTCGATTCGCCAGAAGGAAATCGCGAGGTTGTTGGCACGGATCCAGTGCCGGGTGAAACAACGCGGGACAAAGGCCCTGGTGGTCTCCGCCCCGAGCCATCGACTGGATCTCACCCGGGAAATCGACTTCGTCGAGGAGGTGACACGCTTGAAGGGGATCGATCAGATTCCGACGACCCTGCCGGGGGGCCAGGTTCAACCAACAAGAGTCACTCCCTTTTGTGGGATTGAACGGCAGATTCGTCGGCTCTTGACCGCGTGCGGATTCCAAGAGACGGTGAATTTTAGCTTTACACGAGAGGACCTTTTTGATAAATTACAGCTACCTACAGGGGATTTGCGGCGCCGTGTCGTGCGGATTCGAAATCCTTTGGGAGGGGAGGCGGTCTTACGGAGTTTTCTTCTCCCCTCGCTGCTCGAGAACCTTCTTTTGAATGAAAACCGGGGGAGTCGGGACATCAAGCTCTTTGAAATTGCGCGAGTTTTTCGTGCGCAACCTGGGACGGCCGGGCCCGTCGAGGGTCGGGTTGCAGGTATCCTTGCCGCGGGGGGTCGGTTCTTCCCGTGGTGGGGTGTGGCGAGCGGTACGGTTGATTTCTACGATCTCAAGGGAGTCCTACAGGCCCTCGAGAGAGTCGTGGGCCTGTCCGCAACCCTCAGGGGGGGACGGGAAATTCCATATCTGCATCCTGGTCGGCAGGCAGAGGTTATGTTTGGGCGCCAGGTGTTAGGGTGGATCGGTGAACTCCACCCAGAGGTGGTCCGAATCTTTGATCTCAAAACGGATGCCGTTGCCATGGAGGTCGATCTGGATCTACTCGATCGGCACCGGAAGCCTGCAGCCAGGTATACGCCTTTGCCCAGGTATCCCGCAGTCTTCCGGGACGTGGCAGTGGTGCTCCAGGAGACAGTGCCGGCCGGCCAAGTGGAGGCAGCCATTCGCCGGACCGGGGGGGCTCTCGTGGAGAGGGTAGATCTTTTTGATGTGTATCGTGGAGAGCCGGTTCCTCAGGGGAAAAAGAGCCTGGCGTTTTCGATTCAATACCGTGCGGCGGATCGGACTCTCACCGATGAGGAAGTGGCGGCGATTCACGGAAGGATCGTTCAGACGTTAGAGAAAGAGCTGGGGGGCGTCCTGCGATGATCCTCGAAAGGCTTCAAGACCTGGAAGGGAAGGTCCGGGAATTCGTCTCATTGCTTCAGCAATGTGAATCGGAGAAAAAAGCCCTGGAGAGTCGGGTAGAAACTATGGAAGAAGAGTTCAAGCGGGCGCAGACCGAGAAAACGACTTTGCAAAAGGCCATAGAACGGCTCGAGGCCGAGCGACAAGAAATCCGGTCCCGCGTGGATGAAATGCTCGGAGAGGTCTCCCGGGTGGAGGCCGTCCTGCAAGAACGCCGATGACCGGTCCGGGCGATTTGATACACGTCGAGATCTTTGGTGAACGGTATACCCTGCGGGGGTTGGGGGGGGAGGATTCCGCGTACACCCAACGGGTGGCGCAGTATGTCGATCAACAGATCCACGAAGTGGCAGGTGGGACGGCCATCCTTTCCGTCAAGATGGCGGTGCTGGCTTCTTTGAACATTGCAGATGCCTATCTGAAGCTGGAGGAACGGGTGAAGAAGGAGGAGACTGCAGCGGCGGCGAAAGTTCAAGCGTTGGAAGCGGAGCTGGATGCAGTGATCAAGCGGAAGCCCTCAACCGGAGGGCGGCACAAGTGACGATCGAGACCCCCTGCCGTGTTCGTGATGGGGTAGGTTTCCTTGAACCATTGGAAAAAAGTCGGGAGCCCCTACAATTGCGTGGTGTGCATGCCCTGAGCCTGGCAAAGGGCCATACCCTGAGCCAGTCAAAGGGAAGCCTGAAGCGCATGCGGGGCACCCACCTGCAAGGGCAGGTTCATGAGGAAACGCCCACACGACACCGAGGTGGGGGGTTTTTGTCTTTCCGCTTTCCCGCCGTCATTCCCCCTGTAGTTTACCCTCTGGTCTGACCGGCCGACGAGAGGCTCTCTTCTCCTTCCACCCACCGGGCGAGACCCGGCCTATGAGTTCAAAGGGCACTGTGCGCGCAGAGATGCGTCGGCTGAGCCAGGAAATTGCCCCTGCCGATCGCAAGGAGTGGAGCCGTCAGATCACCGAGCGGCTCTGGACATTTGACTCTTTTGCGTACGCGCGGCGCGTCGTCTTTTATGCTGGTACCGATGGTGAGGTGGAGACGCTTCCGCTGCTTCATCGGTGGATCGAGACGGGGCGGAAGATCATCCTCCCCCGGGTCGTAGGAGACGGGATACGTCTAGTAGAGGTGGACCACCTCGAGGACCTGGCTCCAGGGTACCGGGGAATTCTCGAACCGAGACCCGGTTCCGGGAAGATGGTTGGGTGGGAGGAAGTCGAGATCGTCCTGGTACCGGGGTTAGCGTTTGACCTACAGGGCAATCGGTTAGGTCGGGGGGGCGGGCACTACGACCGAGGCCTCGCCCGTATGAACCCGAAGGCTTTGAAGATCGGTCTTGCCTTTGATTTTCAAGTGGTGGAACGTCTTCCCGCGGAGGGCCGCGATATGCCGGTCGATCTGGTGGTGACGGAGAACCGGATAGTCGAAGCGGGAGGAGCGAAGGAGGGTCCCATGGGTGGACCCCTGGGGAGGTGAGGGAACCGTGGAGATCGTGGGAATGAGCGGGTTGGCCCTTGTTGGTGTGGCAGTTGTCTGCCTCGCCGTGGGTTTTGTAGCCCGGAGCGTGCTGGGACGCCGCCGGATCACCGAGTCCGAGGAGCGGGCCCGCGCGATCATGGCTGATGCTGCGAAGGAAGGCGACCGGCGGCGGAAGGAGGCAGAGCTCGAGGTCAAGGATATGATCTTCCGGGCCAAGGAGGACTTGGAGACTGAGGCCCGAGGACGTCGAAACGAAATGCAGGGGTTGGAGCGACGACTACTCCAGCGGGAGGAATCGTTAGAGCGGAAACTGGATCTCTTGGATCGTCGGGAGCAACACATCAGTGGGAGGGATGCGGAAGTTGCTCAGCGCGAGCAGTCGGTTCGAGAAAGTGAAAGCAAGTACGAGGCACTCCTGGCGGAAGAGCGGAAGAACCTCGAGCGCATTTCAGGGATGACGGCGGAGGAAGCCAAGCGCGTCCTAATGCGGCACCTGGAGAGCGAGGCCCGACTGGAAGCCATGGCCCTCGTCAAGCGCATCGAGGATGAGGCGAGAGAGACGGCGGACCGAAAGGCCAAAGAGATCCTGGCCATCGCCATCGACCGATGTGCCTCAGACTTTGTCGCTGAAGCCACCGTCTCCGTGGTAGATCTGCCGAGTGATGACATGAAAGGACGAATCATTGGTCGAGAGGGGCGAAACATTCGAGCCTTCGAAAAGGCCACCGGGATTGATGTTATCGTGGACGATACTCCCGAGGCGGTGATCCTTTCGGGATTCGATCCGGTCCGGCGAGAGATAGCCCGACTCGCGATGGGACGCCTTATCACCGACGGTCGCATCCATCCAGCCCGAATTGAAGAAGTGGTGGAAAAGGTCAAAAAGGAGATCGACGAGAAGATCCGCGAAGTGGGTGAGCAAGTTACCTTTGAGCTAGGGGTGACGGGATTGCATCCGGAGCTGATGCGACTCGTCGGGAGGCTCCAATACCGGACGAGCTACTCTCAGAATCAGTTGCATCACACGAAGGAGGTCGCACAGTTGGCGACCATGATCGCCGCCGAGATGAGATTGGACCCTGGACTGGTGAAGCGGGCCGCACTGCTGCATGATGTGGGCAAATCGGTGGACGGCTACCATGAGGGAACGCACACCCAGATCGCCGCGGAGTTCGCGAAAAAGTACGGAGAGCATCCCAACGTTATTAATGCCATCGCTGCCCATCATGAGGATGAAGAACCAAACTGCATCGAGGCCATCATCCTCCAGGCGGCGGATTCCCTCTCCGCGGCTCGCCCTGGGGCCCGTCGGGAGATTTTAGAATCCTACGTGAAGCGATTGGAGAAGCTGGAGAAGATCGCTGACTCCTTCAAGGGTGTTTCCAAGTCCTACGCGATCCAGGCCGGGCGGGAAATTCGGATTATTGTAGAGAGCGGGCAGGTTTCCGATACCGATGCGCAACAGATGTCCCGAGAGATCGCCAGGCGGATCGAGCAGGAATTGGAATACCCTGGCCACGTGAAGGTGACGGTGATCCGGGAGACCCGAGCCGTCGAGTACGCCAAGTGAGATAGATGAAGGTCCTGTTCATTGGTGACATCGTCGGCAAGCCGGGCCGGCAGGCCGTAACCGCATTGCTGTCACGTGTCCAGAAGGAGCACGCAATTACGTTAACGATTGCCAATGCCGAGAATGCGGCCGGCGGTTTCGGAATCACCCCTTCGGTTGCGGAGGAGCTCTTCCGAGCAGGCATCGATCTCCTCACCTCGGGAAACCATATCTGGGACAAGAAAGAAGCGGAACTCTACATCGCCGGCGAACGGCGTCTCCTCCGTCCCGCAAACTACCCGGAACCGGTCCCGGGGTCTGGAGTGACGATTTGGGAGCAGGAAGGGCGTCGAGTCGGGGTGTTGAATTTGCAGGGAAGGGTCTTCATGCCGACCATTCACTGTCCCTTTCAGGTCGGCGAAGAAAAGATCGGCCTTCTCAAGGAGGCAACCGACCTCATCGTTATCGACTTTCACGCGGAGGCGACCTCAGAAAAGCAGGCTTTTGCTCGTTTCGTTGACGGGCGCGTGTCTGCCGTTGTAGGCACGCATACCCACGTCCAGACCGCCGACGAGCAGATCCTCCCTGCTGGCACAGCCTACATCTCTGATGTGGGGATGACGGGACCCAGCGACTCCGTCATCGGGATGGAGGTCTCGGACGTCATCCGTCGCTTCTTGACCCAAATCCCTTCCAAATTTCGGGTGGCAAAGGGCTCTCCAATCTTCTCCGCCGTTGTCCTCGATTTGGATGACGTAAGCGGCACGGCCAGGGGTATTACCCGTCTTCAGCTTCGCGAGGAGTGGGGAAGCGTGCCATAGGGGGAAAGATGCCAGCCCAGGTGGTGGACGGCCGAGGGATCGCCGCGGCGATCCGACTGGAGGTGAAGCGGGAGGTCAAAGCGCTGACAGAGAAAGGAGGCCGACCACCCGGTCTCGCCGTTATCCTCGTGGGAGAAGATGTTGCCTCGGCGACCTATGTGCGGAATAAGAGAAAGGCCTGTGACGAAGCAGGGATCCGATCGGTCCAGATCCACCGTCCGTCCGACGTGTCTCGCGAGGAATTGCTCGACATCCTGTATGGCCTGAACAAGGACGAAACGATCGATGGGATTCTGGTTCAGCTTCCTCTCCCCTCCCACATCGAGGAGCGTTCGGTCCTGGAAACCATCGACCCCGCCAAGGATGTGGACGGCTTTCATCCGTCGAACCTAGGTGGTTTGCTCACCGGCCACCCCCTTTTCGTCGCCTCGACCCCGTTGGGCATCATGGAGGTTTTAGACCGGTTCCGCGTCGCCGTTGAGGGAAAGGTTGCAGTTGTGGTTGGCTGGAGCACTATCGTGGGGAAACCAACCGCCTTTCTTCTCCTAGAGCGCCGCGCCACAGTGACCGTCTGTCAGAAATGGACAGGGGACCTCGAGTACCACACTCGGCAGGCCGAAATTCTCGTGGTGGCAGCGGGAAAACCTGGTCTCGTGAGCGGGGAGATGGTAAAAGAAGGGGCGGTCGTCATTGATGTGGGGATCCACCGGGTTGGAGGGAAGTTGATTGGCGATGTGGATTTTGCCTCGGTCTATCCCAAGGCCTCTCTCATCACGCCGGTCCCCGGCGGAGTCGGTCCCCTCACCGTCGCGATGCTGCTCAAGAATGCCTTGCTGTCTTACAAAGCCCGGATCGGTCTTCTACGGAAGGCGTGAGGTCGATAATGCGAATATTGGATCACTGTATGCAGTCCAATCAGGACCATGTGCGGACCTTCGGGGGGCGGGGTCAACTGGACAAACATCCGGCCAAGCATCTCGTGGTCG
The DNA here is from genome assembly GCA_964558395.1 of uncultured bacterium. Classification (GTDB taxonomy): domain Bacteria; phylum Methylomirabilota; class Methylomirabilia; order Methylomirabilales; family CSP1-5; genus CSP1-5. The sequence continues at coordinate 7,909 of CAZLDS010000068.1, forward strand.
TGGCCTGCATGGATTGTCGCATGCAGCTTCAGGAGATGCTCGGGCTCAATCCCGGAGATGCCCACTTCCTCCGCAATGCAGGCGGGATCGTCACCGATGACGTGATCCGGTCTCTAATTCTGTCTCACCGGCTCCTCGGCACGCGGGAGATCCTGGTGATCAACCATACGGAATGCGGCCTCTTGGGCCTCTTTGATGACCAGCTCCGGAAGGAGCTGGCGTTGGAAGCCGGTCGGGATACGGGTGGGCTCGAGTTTTACGGCTTTCGGGACCTTGAGAGCAACGTGAAGCATCAGGTGCGGAAGATCAAGGAATCTCCGTTCATCCCCCAAGAAATAGTAGTGCACGGTCTCATTTATGAGGTCAAGACCGGGCGCCTGCAGTTGGTGATCTAGTGGCGGAAGATTTAGCACTGTTAGTCGAGGCGGAACATTTCATCGAGGCGGACTTTGTTGTCTCGCTTTTGCAAGCCTACGATATTCCGTACATGGTGAAGCGTGAGAACCCGTACGCCGTGGATGCACGATATACCGTCGGCCCGTTAGCCAGACATCAAATCTTTGTGAAGGCGGAGGACCTGAGGCGGGCCAGGGAAGTCCTCGAGGCGGAGCCTGATCCACGGGACATTCCCGGCGGATGATGTGGCTCTCCCGTTGTCGTCACCGCTCCCGCCTACGGTCATCCAGTTCGACGGGGGTGGTTCCTGTGATCTGAGGGGAAATCAGACCCGGACTCGAAACGGGGACGGAGAAATTCAGGTTCGTTATACGGGGTGAACTGAGGTTCGGTCCCCTGGATGAAGTACTCCTGGATGGCAGACGGATCGCCCGGCGCCGTGGGGTAGCCGGTATCGTAATTAACGTACATCGGGATGACCCCGTCGGGGACGGGAAAATATTCCACAGGGAGGTCAGGTAGGATCGCGCGCATGAAATCGATCCAGATCGGAACCGCCAGCTGCGCACTGGTCGCGTATGGACCCAGCGATCGCTTAATGTCGTAGCCGATCCACACGCCGGCCACCAATGACGGCGTGCCGCCGATGAACCAGACATCCGTGGCCTTGTCCGTCGTGCCAGTCTTGGCGGCAAGGGGTCTCCCGAGATTCTTCGCCTTCTTCCCCGTTCCGCGTTCAATCACGCCTTCCAAGACGTTCGTGAGGACAAAGGCGGTCTCGGGCGGGAGAACCCGCTCCGGCTCCGGGAACCATGCCTCACGTACGACCCCCTTACTATCGAGGATCTTTTTGATCGCATATGGTGTGACCCTGTATCCACCATTGAGAATGGCCCCGTAGGCTGACACCAATTCTTCGAGGCTGACTTCCGAAGTTCCCAGGGCCAGTCCGTACTCCGGGCGTAACTCACTTTTGATCCCGAGGCGGTGGGCCATCTGGATGACCGGGTTGACCCCGATCCGTTCGATCAGCTTGACGGCAATCACATTGATGGAGTGCTCGAGGCCCTGACGAAGCGTGACGGGCCCCCGATAGATCCTATCGTAGTTTTCTGGGCTCCATTCGGTAGTTTCTCCATTGATGATCGTCGGGTAGCTGACCGGGCTGTCCTCGAAGATAGTGGCGGGTGTCACGCCCATGTCGAAGGCCGTCGCATAGACGAATGGCTTGAAGGCTGAGCCGGGCTGCCGCTTGGCCTGGATCGCCCGATTGAATTTGCTCCGTCCGAAGTCGTATCCCCCCACCATGGCCTTGATGGCTCCCTCAAGGGAATCGAGAACCAAGAAGGCACCCTCGATTTCAGGTTCTGGTGCCAGTGTCACCTCCATTTGTTTGCCGTCGCGCTTGAGGATGCGGACGAGGACCTGGTCCCCGGGCTTGACCGACTGCGCGAGGTCGGGGAGACCGATTCTCTTAAACGCCTCGCGGGGAATCTCTGCCGAGTACTCCCCCAGCTGTACATGCAAGTGAGTCTTGGTGAGATCCGCCACCGTAACTTGCACGATCTCGCCGACGGTCGGCCGTTGGGGCGCCGTCAATTTGTCCGCATCAGACGAGATAATGAGTCGCAAGTCCTTCTCTTTCCCGAGCTCGAGGAGTCCGCGTTTAATGGCTCGATCTGCTGCCTCTTGCATCTTGAGGTTCAGCGTCGTGTAAACCTTGAGTCCCCTATGGTACACGGCGTAGGTCCCGTATTTCTCTTCGAGGTATTGGCGGACGTATTCAACAAAGTGCGCCGCAACATCCTTGGATTGGGCGTAGGGTGTAGTGTGGAGGGGGAGGGTCGTGGCGGCGTGGAACTGCTCAGCCGTAATAAACCCTTCTCCAACCATGCGCTGCAAGACATGATGCCGCCGCCTCCGGGCTCGCTCGGGATCGAGGATGGGGGAGTAGGCGTTCGGCGCCCGGGGGAGGCCAGCCAACATGGCGGCTTCAGCAAGGTTCAATTCATCCACCGACTTCTTAAAGTAGGTTTGAGCGGCGGCTTCGATTCCGTAAGCACCGTGGCCAAAGTAGATCTGGTTGAAATAGAGCTCCAGGATTTGGTCCTTCGTGTACTCCCGCTCGATCTTGAGCACCAACAGGGCCTCTTTTGCTTTTCGGGACACACTCTTTTCCGGGGTGAAGAAGAGGACCTTTGCCAGTTGCTGGGTAATCGTACTCCCCCCCTCGGCCAGGCACAGGCATTTGAGGTTGGTCCACATCGCCCGGGTGATGCCCAGGGGATCCAATCCGTAGTGTTGGTAGAACCGGCTATCCTCTACGGCAATCAGAGCCTCCTGAAGGATCCGGGGGATCTTGGCCAATGGGACGAGAATGCGTCGCTGCTCATAGAAGGTGGCAAAGGGCTTCCCTTCATCATCATAGAGAGTGGTGACGAGGCTCGGTTGATACTCGTCGAGGATGTCCAGGGGGGGCAAGTCGCGCATATACGCGGCGACCACGCCACCGAGAACTCCTCCCCCAACAACGGAAAGCAGGACAATTAACCCGATAACTCCCTTAGGAAAGCGTCCACGGGCCATTCGTCATCATCACCCTTGGAATCGAGCCCCTTGGAAGGTATTATAGCAAAGTTGCCGGTTTTTTCCATGAGGGGGACCCGCGACGGGGAACATAGAAATTTACTCCATGCGAGGCCTTGAGGGGAGGCCATGACAGGGAAGCGCACGCCAGAGGAGCAACTGGCAGTTCTCACCTCCGGGAGCGTCGAGCTGATCAGCCGAGAAGAGCTCCTGCGCAAACTCGAGAGTGGCCGTCCTCTTCGGGTAAAGCTCGGGATGGATCCAACGGCTCCGGATCTGCACCTGGGTCACACGGTTGTGCTGCATAAGCTGCTTCAATTTCAGGAACTTGGCCATGAAGTCATCTTCCTGATTGGTGACTTTACCGGGATGATCGGAGACCCCTCGGGCCGCTCAGAGACGCGCAAGCCATTGACGGCGGAGGAAGTTGCCCGTAACGCCGAAACGTACAAGAGCCAGATCTTCAAGATCCTGGATTCCGCGAAGACGCGAATCGTGTTTAACAGTGAATGGCTCGGGACCATGTCAGGTGAGAAGCTGATTGACCTCGCATCAAAGTACACGGTGGCCCGCATGCTCGAGCGGGATGATTTTGAGAAACGATATCGCGGAGGGATTCCCATTAGCATCCATGAATTTCTCTACCCCTTGATCCAAGGGTATGACTCCGTGGAGCTCGAGGCAGACGTCGAGTTAGGGGGCACCGATCAAAAATTCAATCTGCTTGTCGGCCGGGATCTTCAAAGGAACTTTGACCAGGAGCCCCAGGTCATTATGACGTTGCCCATTCTGGAGGGTGTGGATGGCGTTCAGAAGATGTCCAAGAGCTTAGGAAACTCGGTCGATCTGGAAGATGCTCCGAAGGAGATGTTCGGCAAGGTGATGTCAATCCCGGACAGCTTGCTTCTGCGGTACTACGAGCTTATCACTCCACTGCCCTCCGTAGAGGTGGACGGGATCCGGCAGAAGCTCCAGGACGGGTCACTCCATCCTCGGGATGCCAAGGCCAATCTGGGAAAGCTCCTGGTGACCCTCTATCACTCGTCGGCCGAAGCGGAGGCCGCCGCTAAGGAGTTCGACCGGGTCTTTCGCGACCGTCAGGACCCGGAGGAGATTGAGACTGCCGAGATTCCCTGCGCACGCGGGATAATCTTCCCGCTCGTCGAGGTCCTTACGGCCACGGGTCTTGCCTCCTCCAAATCTGAGGCCAGGCGCCTGATTCAGCAAGGGGCAGTAGAGGTCGATGGGCGGCGGGTCACGGAGGTTGACGACGGGTTGGCCACCGGCCGCGTGAACCCTTACCGGGTTCGGGTGGGGAAACGGCGCTTCAAACTCGTTGGATTTACTGAGGAAAAAAAGGGTTGACAGCGCCCAGACCCTGCCATATAGTTAAATGCCCGAGCGGGAACATCCTGCCGGGGCTCCCCTTGACAGGGGGGGAGTTTTTACTATTATAATTTTTGGACCAGGGATAGCTGTCCCTGGTCTCCTGCTATCTTCTCCACTTGTTCTTTGACAATAGAATATCGCGTTACTGGTCTACGGGCGAGTGGTCCGTTAACGGGCCAGTCTAGCTTTGCCCGAAAGGGCGAATCGTTCTTTCCGAGAGTTTGATCCTGGCTCAGAGCGAACGCTGGCGGCGTGCCTAACACATGCAAGTCGAGCGAGAAAGGGGTGGCAACACCCTGAGTAAAGCGGCGAACGGGTGAGTAACGCGTGGGCAATCTACCCTTCAGTCTGGGATAACCTTTCGAAAGGGGGGCTAATACCGGATGATGTCTGCTTGGGGCATCCTAAGTGGAGCAAAGGGGGCGCCCGTAAGGGGCTCTTGCTGAAGGAGGAGCTTGCGTCCGATTAGCTAGTTGGTGAGGTAATGGCTCACCAAGGCGACGATCGGTAGCCGGCCTGAGAGGGCGATCGGCCACACTGGGACTGAGACACGGCCCAGACTCCTACGGGAGGCAGCAGTGGGG
>CAZLDS010000069.1:0-10501 GCA_964558395.1 uncultured bacterium
GCGGTTCTCCCGGTCCACTCGGTCCAGCCGTCGTGCCAGGGTTTCCATCGTTGGCCCGCTCACTTTTTCTTCTCCTTCTCCCTAGGGTCAATCGTCTCGGGGAAACAGACATAGCGTGTCAGTGCTGTTTCACCATCGCCTTCTATTAGCACCGTATCTTCAAATGGGGGGCCGAGCATGCAAGCGCCCGAGGGGGTTTCTTCTTCTTTACAGATTTCGACCTTCAATCCTAGGTCCTTTGTAACTGAAATCTTTAGGTTGTTCATGAATTGGATTTTGCCCGTCTCACATTCCGCCTTAGTCTCCCAAGCGTCCACTGCTCCCCAGGGCTGTTCCGGGAACCCCATTCCCCCGGAGTGAGCAATAGTCTCAACCCACAGTACCCATGCGAGCCCCGAGGTGTCCCCCCATTGCAATCCAGCGACGAAGCCGAGGCCGAGGCCGATAGCGACACCAATGGCAAACATGAGCCAATTCCTTTTCATCTCACCGGCCCCCCCTTGAACACTCCAAAAATGACAATGGCGATACCAAAGATGAAGAGCCCTAATGATATGTACCAACAGCTTATATATGCTCGCCGGAATCCCAGCCAACGACCCCGATTCTGTTTTTGGGCATTGTATGACGCATGGTATCGCAGAAAGGGAGCTAAACCGGCACATAAAACACCAAGAGCAAGAACCGCGATTCCGAATACAACATACCCACTTAGGAGAGGGTATTTAGGCCAAATGGCCTGAAGAAAGGCAAGCAACGCGACAGCACCGCCGCCATTTATTATCAGGAGGCCACGGACTCCTTCCTTGCTAGCCTCGTCCCGTTGGCGGGTGAAATCCTGAGGATCAAGTTTCTCGGCCATGATACATTCCTCGTTCCTCGAGGGCTAGAATAACCCAACCTTTGTATGAGCGCCCATGATCCAGCGGCCCCCCTTTGCTCGTAAGATATGGCCCATCGCTTCTCCTTTCCTTTACGGTGGGCTCCAGATGACCTTGCCGTCCTTGTCATTTACCGTCGGTCGTCTTCTTTTCCTTCTCCAACTCGGCCAGCCTCTTCTTGACCCTCTCGTTGTGGTCCAGAGGGAGGGCCAATTCCTTGAGAAAGTCATCGTTGTAGAAGGCCAGTTCCCAGTTCTTGGCGGTCTTAACTTGAGAAGCGGTAAGGCCCCTGGCCCTCTCCAGCTTGGCCCCCTGGAGGGTGGCCCATTCGAGGTTGGCCCCGCCCAGAGTGGCCCCGTACAGGATGGCGTTCTGGAGCTTGGCCCCGCCCAGGTTAGCCCCTTGGAGGTTGGCCTCGATCAGGTAGGCCTCTTGGAGGTTGGCCCCGCCCAGAGTGGCCCCGAACAGAACGGCCCTCTGGAGGTTGGCCCCGCGCAGGTCGGCCTCTTGGAGGTTGGCCCCGCCCAGGGTGGCCCCGTACAGGATGGCGTTCTGGAGCTCGGCCCCGCGCAGGTCGGCCCCTTGGAGGTTGGCCCCGCCCAGGGTGGCCCATTGGAGGTTAGCCTCGATCAGCGTGGCCTCTTGGAGGTTGGCCCCGCCCAGGTTGGCCCCGAACAGAATGGCCCTCTGGAGGTTGGCCCCGATCAGGGTGGCCTCGAACAGAATGGCGTTCTGGAGGTTGGCCCGGAACAGGTCGGCCCTTTCCCCCTCCTTCCCCTCTGACTCCACCCATTTCCGATGCGCCTCAAGAATCTTTTTCAATTGCTCTGGTGGAATCGGAGTGCCGTCGGCTGCCTGCTCTTGCGGCTCCTCCACTTTTTCGTCCATCTCACTCATCGTCCCCGCTTCGCCTTTAACTCCCGGTCCAGCGTCGTGCCAGGGTTTCCATCGTTGGCTCGTTAATCACTTTCCTCCACCCCGTTAGCGGAGCTCATGGCTCACCCGATGCACGTCCCGCGTGCTCAATGCCTAGCCCTCACAAAAAGCAAAACGCCCTCCCAGGCCGTGCTCCGCCCACGAAGGCGTCTGAATGTGTGGCGCGCGGTCGATTGTGTCGGAGATGAGCTAGGGACTCTACCTACCCGGTTCCACCCTTGGGCCTCCTGGGAGAGGGCCTCAGTATCCCTCCCCGGGCAAGGCGATGTCAAGCGTCGGGGGCATCCTCGGCGCTCGTGGTGTCTTTGGGAGGCTGGCTCTCCGTTGTCCTTTAGATCCCTTGGGGTGGTCCTCAAATTCGCGAGAGTCACATAGCCCGCGCAGTGCATAACGAGTAACGTCTCACGATTCTACGGCTTACGATCTTACTCGTAACGTAATGCCTCGGCGGGGCGTAGGTTGGCCGCCTTTCTAGCCGGGTACAGTCCGAAGACGATGCCCACGACGCCGGAGAAGAGAAACGCCAGCCCGACCGCCCAGGGCGCGATGGAAACCGGCAAACCCGACAACTGGCCGATCGTAAGCGCGGCACCGATACCGACGAACACGCCTATAACGCCTCCCGCTACACTGAGCGCCAAAGCTTCCAGCAGGAACTGCGTCAGGACGTGGGCCCGCCGCGCACCTAACGCCATTCGAATACCGATCTCCCTAGTCCGTTCATTAACTGAGAGGAGGATGATGTTCATGATGCCGATTCCACCGACCAACAAGGACACCGAAGCAATGCTGCCGAGAAGCCAGGAGAATACGCGAGCACTTTCCTCCGATGCCTGAGCGAGTTCTGCGCTCGTCCCAACCCGAAAGTCATCGTCTTGATGAGGCTGTATACGGTGGCGCTGACGCATCAGTTGCCGAATATCTTCCTGCACTCGCAGTGCAGCGAATTGATCTCGTGCCTGTATCATTATGCCATGTATGTGTGTTATCCCAATGAGCTTTCGCTGCATGGTAGTGATCGGCATGTGCACGACATCATCCTGGTCGCGCCCCCGACTTGAAGCCCCCTTTGGCGCTAGTACGCCAAGAACGCGGCACGCTATTTGCCGCACCAAAACCACTTCGCCCAAGGGGCTGCGCCAGCCGAACAGCTCGCGCGCCACGGTCCGACCCAGCACGCAAACATGGGCGGCTCGTTCGACGTGCCAAGGGGTGAAAAATTCTCCCTGATCGAGCTCCCAACTCCGCGTGGACAGATACTCGGGGGTCACCCCTACCACCCGCGTCGCCCAATTCGTTCCCCTGTAGCGCACTTGCAGCGGCCTTGAAACCATTGGGACCGCCGTGATGACCTCCGGTATTTCGCGAATTGCCTCGGCATCGGCGACCGTCAGTCGGGTCGCGGTTCCTGCCCAAGCGCGCACGCCACCGCGCGTCGCGGACCCGGCAGATACATAGACATTGTTGGTACCCATCTTTTCTAGTTCGTCGGCAACCCGCTGACGCGATCCTGTGCCCACGGCAAGCATGGCAATGACCGAGCCCACGCCGACAACGACACCGAGGGTTGTCAACATCGCGCGGACGCGATACCTTCCGAGGGCACGTAAGGCGAGCTGCAGACTCGCGACTAAAGACATATCAGACCTCGAACCTGCCATCGTGCAGGGTGAGTCTCCGATGCGCCCGCGCGGCAACCTCAGGTTCATGCGTGATCACAATCACAGTAAGCCCTTCATCCCGGTTGAGGGCCTGGAGAGTATTTATGACTTCGTCACCCGTAGCCGTATCCAGATTTCCGGTTGGCTCGTCGGCGAGCAGAATTCTTGGACGGTTGGCGATCGCACGCGCTATTGCCACCCGCTGCTGCTGACCGCTGGACAGCTGATTGGGGAAATGATGCATCCGATCCGCCAGACCGAAATTCTCCAGCAGTGTCCGTGCCCGGCGCTGACGCTCTTGTTTCCCGGTACCGGCATACATCATCGGGGTAGCAACGTTTTCCAGGGCGCTTGTTCGCGGTAGAAGATTGAAGCTCTGAAAAACGAAGCCGATGGTCTCGTTGCGAATCCTTGCGAGCGCGTTCTCTCCCAGTGCCGTGATATCCTCATCGTCGAGGTGGTAAGTCCCCGCGTCGGGCAAATCCAGGCAGCCGATAATGTTCATGAGAGTGGATTTTCCCGAACCCGAGGGCCCGCGGAATGCAACGAACTCGCCCTGATCGATCGCCAGGTCCACACCCCTCAGCGCATGTACCACCACCTCATTGTGGCCATAGCGCTTATGGATTTGCTGCATGCGTATGATCGGGGGAGCCATAGAGCCTAAAACAGCCGCACCCCAGTGGTCCGCTGTCGGGCCGGCGCTGTGCCCTTACTGGGTATCGCAACCTTCGTGCCCTCCGCCAGGTCTTCGGCGTGGATCTCTGTCTCGCGGTCGGAGGATAAGCCGAGACTGACCTTAACCGGCTTCAGGTCATTCTCTGCGAGGGTCCAGATCATCGCTTCATTTTTCTTAACGTTCATCTCCTCCTGCAGTGCCTTGAGGCGTTCCGGGGGTAGGTCCGGGATGTAACGCAAGGCCGCATTCGGAACCTTAAGGATGTCGTGGCGGCGCCCGACTTCAATGGTGACAGTCGCGGTCATCCCTGGCTTCAGCTTCATATCCGAGTTATCGACATGAATGATGCAGCTATAGAGCACGACCTCAGATTCGACTCGCGGATTCAGCCGGATCTCCGCAACATTTCCCTCGAAGATCTGGTTGGGATACGCAAAGACCGTAAAGCTCACGCTCTGGCCCTCCCGGATCATACCGATGAAGGCCTCGTCCACACTGGTCTCGATGTGCATGCGCCGCAAGTCCCGAGCAATAGTAAATAGAGTGGGGGCCTGCAGACTGGCGGCGACGGTTTGACCCACGTCTACGTCTCGAGACAGCACAACCCCGTCAATGGGCGCGTAGATCGTCGTGTGTGCCAGGTTCACCCTGGCTTGCTCTAAAGCCGCCTTTGCCTGGGCGACCGCCGCTATCTTCGCTCTGTGCTCGACGACGGCGGCATCGTAGCCGAACCGGGCGGTATCCGCCGCGCTTTCAGCGATCATCTTGCTCTCAACCAGCTGCTTGGTGCGTTCTAATTGCCTTTGCGCTTCCTGCACCGCGACCCAGGCCTTGTCTCGAGCGGCCACGACACTGTCGAAATTGGCCTGGGCTTGGGCGACTTGGGCCTTGAACAGCGAAGGTTCGATCTGGGCGATAACGTCACCTCGCTTAACCTGGCTGTTAAAGTCGGCGTAAACCTTCTCGATGGTGCCCGATACCTGGCTCCCCACTTGGACGCTGATCAGTGGACTTAACGTACCCGTGGCGGAAACCGACACTGTCAGCTCTCCGCGTGCGACGGTTGCCAGCGCGAACGATGGCCGCGAAACCGCCGTTCCCTGCCCTCGTGTGTACAGGCTCGATGCCCCGACGATTAGCAGCAGAGACACTGCCACCCACAGGGCGATTTTCCGTGTCTGCGACATTGCCTGGCCCGTGGTGGTTCTAAAGAACCGGAACTAGAACATTTTCGGCGCTTTTTCCCCTGACGCCATTATCGCCGAGTGAGCATGGGGTGTCAAGATCAGCGCTCGCTCAGTCAAAACCGAGTCTCCTTCAACCCGGGTTGTTTTATAGGACAATCGGCAAATTGGGCAACTTCATCCCGGCTAGGTCTCTTGTCACTCCCACGGCCGTCGGGGCAGCCTCGGCGCTCGTGATGTTTGGGGTCCCCCCCAGATCGATGCATGTCCGGGATCGGAAATGGAGCCCCCGGAAAGGAGAGGCCAATTTTTTTTGCCCCCTGCATATATGGACCGACCCGGGCCGTACAGCTACCGGCTCCGGTGCACCAGGCATTGGGCCCCGGTAAGCGGTGCGAGTACAGGTGCTACTTCGGTCAGTTCTGGGCATACTCAGTCGTTCTAGATCGCACTAGCATGGCATGAAGAACCCCGCGACAATATGTCATTCGACCGTTCTAGCAGTGGGTTGGACGTCCCTTCATAAACGGACTCAAAATCTGTTGGGCCTTCGCCCGTGCGGGTTCGACTCGCGCTCCCCGTACCATGCTTCAACTACTTAGCGTTCCTCCGCAGTCGGCCACACCACGTATAGGGATGCGTCGGTTGCGGATAGGCTGCGTTTGGTTGCGTCGAGATCGGCAGACCCAGTGGATATTACAGATAGTCCCAGAACACGCCGCCGAAAGGGTCGGTTGGGGAGAGGGCAGTAACCGCTATGCGCAATGACGACAGGGCCAATCCGTTCTCCTTTTTTTATTATATAAGCCCCGCCTGTTCACCCAAGCAGCGCAGCTGATGAATCTCCTTTTCAGTCCTCTCGGGGCGTTCGCCCAAGCACCGGAAGCAGACATAGATTCTCGCTGCGGTAAGGGCGGCTTCAAAACCCACCGGGCGACTGTCAGGCCATCGCGTGTGGTGATATTCCGCCTCGCACCGCCGGGCAATCTCTTGGGGCCATTGGTCCGTTAACGTTGCGAGATCTATCTCACCTGCGGCGACGGCGGCCGATTCCCAATCGACGGGATAGATAATTCCATCTCGAAACAGAATATTCTTAGGGTAGTACTCGCCATGAATGACTGTTTGTGGTGCTACTAGTAGAGGAGCTACGAACTCCTCAAATTGGCTGGAAAGCGTGGCGAGCCATGGATAACTTGCGTGCAAGTGCCTGGTGAAGAGGCATGTTCGATGCATCCATCCTACGTAGTATTCACGGCCGTAACTCTTAAGGAATGGCATGGTAGCGCCCAAGACACGCCTTTCATTAGCTGCATGAAAATGCCCGATCCAACGCGCGGCCAAGGCGAGCGAGTCCGATGGCTCGGCCGCCTCAAACACGCGCAGACAGTTGTCCAAATATTCGAGGATGAGACAAGTTTGGCCAGTCACTCTGTCCAGATACGTGCCATAGAATCGTGGCGCAGAGACCACTGACCGTTGAAGTACATGGCGGTAGACCGCAGCTTCGTACTCAACACCACCCCGGTGGCCATGAGCAGCATGGATACAGTCGGCCCCGTATTTACAAAAAAGACGCAATTCGCTTCCGTCATTGAGCACGCATGTTACGATCTCACTCGGAAACACACTCGCCCAAATAGCCGGCTCCCTGCGGAGGACAGTAATCCGACCCGCGCTAGTCGCGTTCCTGCTAACCACCGACGTAAGGCCGTCGGTTAAGGTTCGAAGGTCGGGGAAATAAGAAAGCGACGTTTGCATACGCTCAGGCCTTGGCAAAGCTACCGTGGCATGGATTGAGCAATCACGACTTTCTTTTCCGAATCTTCGATCACAAGCGGGTCAAATTGGCATGCGCGACGGAGGGCTGGTATATCCGGGGTCAAGGCCTTCATCTCTCCGTCTTCGATGAGTATTAGCAGGTCACAGCTCTCAAGCAAGCTAGGCCGATGCGCGATCAAAAAAGCGGTCCGACCGCGCATGAGCCGCTCCATTGCTTCCAGGATCGCAGCCTCTGTCTTCATGTCAACAGAGCTTGTTGGTTCGTCGAGGATGAGGATCGGGGCGTTTTTCAGAAACGCACGCGCGAGAGCGACACGTTGGCGCTCTCCCCCGGACAGTTGCGTACCGCGTTCCCCGACTAGCGTGTCGTAGCCTTCTGGAAGTTTTGCGATAAAGTCATGGGCGTTCGCTGATCTGGCCGCCTCGACGATTTCTCTATCGTCGGCCCCGGGGCGGCCGTACGCAATATTCTCGCCAATGCTGCTCGCAAATAGCACAGGCTCTTGGAGGACTATCGCGAACTGGTTGCGAAGGTCCTGGAGCCGGTAATCCCTCAGATCTGTGCCATCGAGGAGTATGTGCCCGGACGTCGGGTCATAGAATCGCGGCAACAGGCTAACCAGCGTTGTCTTTCCTGCACCGGTTCGCCCGAGTATGCCCAGGCGAGTTCCGGCTTCGATGCGGAAAGAGATACCTCGAACCACGGGTCTCCCGGAATTGTAAGCGAAGGAGACCTCGCAAAACTCGATTGCGCCGCGCACCACGCGGATCGGCTGTGCATGAGGCCGCTCTTCGACTTCGCGAACTTCATCCAGGAGCTGGAAGGCTCGTTGGGCACCCGCTAGTGAGGATTGCATCGTCGCAACCTTCCGGCTGATGGTCTGCAGAGGGCTGTAAAGCTGGGACAGGTAGGCGAGAACCATGAGTAACTCCCCCAAGCTCAGCACTCCCGACTGAACGTTGCGCACGCCGAGGAAGAGAACGACTGCAGTGCCGATAGCCATGGTGACATTGACCAGGAGCCCATAGCTCCCCTCGGCAAAGCCCAGCCCGACGCGCTTGCGCATGCCCAAAGTTGAGTGTTTCAGAAAACGTTCCTGTTCTCTCTCTTCCCGGCCAAAGGCTTTGACGACCCGGACTGCTGTCAGGACCTCCTGGACGACTTTCAGCGTAGAGCTCTCCAGTTCTTTAACGTTTCTATACCGCGGGCGCATGCGGCGGTTGTAACTGTAAGAATAGACGAAAAGCAGCGGGAGCACCGAAAGAGCAACCAGGGCCAGTTGCCAGTCGATGCGCGCGGTGACGTAAAGCATGGCGACAAGCATCACGCTTGAAGAGACAAGGGGAATGGTGCCGTAAACCGTGATCCACTGGATCGAAGGGGCGTCGTACAGGATCCGGTAGATGGAATCGGTTGTTCCCCTGGTGTCGTGGAATGAGAGCGACACACGCTGAGCATGGCCGAACAGCCGCGTCCGCAAGCTGAGTGTCAGCCGCTCGCCTGTGTACGCGCGCAGGACGTAGCTGCCGAGCGACTGAAGCTGAGCCAAGAGCACGATGAGAACGGCGAGGGTAGCGGCTACGACGAGCACACCAAAGCTGGATCCGATCGCCCAGTCCGGAAGCGAGGCCTCGAGAAAAACCGGCAAAGGCTGGGAGCCGATCACACTATCCACGGCGATTTTTAAAGGCAGCGGCGTCAGAAGGGCAAGCGGCGTGGCCACCAAATCTAGAAAAAAAATAGTCACAATATGTGGCCAGTACGGTCGCGCCTCGCGCAGCAGCCGTCGATACAGGGTGAGAGCAGTGTGTCCCGATGTGGTCATCACGCCTCCCTCTTCGCGAGTCGGAGGGCCCCGAGCACATGATGCATTGCGTTTCCGCACTCTTTGAGCATCCAGAGCGCGAGCAGGCCAGCCGCCGTGCCGAGCCCGAAGCAGGCCGGCCACGCTTGGTCGTATGCGGCCCAAACGGAAAGGGTAGCGAGGATTGGAGTCAGCAAGATTCCAATCCTTGTCCATCGCGGCCACACACGAACGCGCACCAGTTGTCTTCCTGCACCATGCTCCTCGATGGCCATCCGGACCCGCACGGTGCCGAGCAAGCCCCCACCCACCTCGAGGTCCCAGCGGTCATAGTCTCCTCCCAATCTGACGATGGTTCGATCTGCGCGCAGCATTGCCAGCAGGGAGCCGAGCCTATCTTCTACACCCCGCCAGTTCTCGCTCCAAATCGTGGTGGTCCGGGGCCAAGGCAGTGAGAGACCGGAGGTGCCATTCCTCCGCCAGGGCGTCAGGCCATTGGACAGGCGACCCCCCAGCCGTGCCAGCGGCTGAACCAGATGAAGCAGCGCCGTCAGGCCGTGCAACGCCAAGCGCTTCAGGCGAGACCGGCACGTATTCGAGAACGCAGCATGTCGTGCACCCAAGATCGCCTGTGCCAACGAAGCCCCCGTTGTGAGTACCAGCAGGGGTAGCGCAAAAAGCATCGGCTTCCAAAGGGCACCCAGAATCGAAAGAGCCGCGAGCCCCGCGCTCACCAGATGCCATTCCGGCATGTGCACGAGCGAGGATATCAAGATGGGGGCGGGCTCGGTTAAGGACTGGAACGGGGCGCTACCCCAAACGCCGTGATAGATACGCTCACGCCGAAATGTCAGGCCCTTCATGAGCCCCCTATTGTAGATTCTCCCGGCCCAGTGCACGTGGCCGGTCTCGTTGTACTTCTCGGGCCACTTCCTTTCCAATAAGCCCTCGGCCCGCCCATAATTCAGTTGTTGCCTCAGATATGCACGCAGCGAGTTCCGGCGGTGGTGCCAGACCACGGCGGCTGGGCTGAACCCCAAGGTCCAGCCCTTCTCCTGAAGCCTCCAGCAAAGATCGACATCATCACCGGCCACGCGAAAGTGCGGGTCAAACCCCCCGACCAACTCGAGAGCGGATTTCCGAAAGGCCATATTGCAGCCCGGGATGTGCTCCGCCTCTTGGTCAGAGAGGAGAACGTGGATGGGGACACCCGGCGCGTTCGCGACGCACTCGGCAACCGGTCCATCACCGGGCGGAGTAATGTTCGGTCCTCCAATTCCCGCGTGGTTCCATTTCATAAATGATGAAGCGAGGTAGGTGAGCCAGTGCGGGTCAGGGTAAGCGTCGTCATCGATGTAGGCGACAATTTCACCCGCGGCTTCCTTCAGACCGATATTGCGCGCGTTGCTCAGACCTCCCTTCTTGATGTTAATCAGACGGAAACCGTACTCCTGCGCAACAGTCACAGTGGCATCACTCGACCCATCATTCACGACGATCACTTCATAATTCGGATACTCCAGTCGAAGCAGGCCTTCGAGGCAGTCGCGGATGGTACGCGCTCCGTTAAAAC
>CAZLDS010000069.1:10511-12846 GCA_964558395.1 uncultured bacterium
CGGGGCCAGGAAATGTCCTTGGGGAACGGGACGTCAGCGAATGCTTCGCAGACCGCTGGCAGCGCAAGCTTCGGGCGGCGGTCCCGGCCCGTCAAGCCGAAATCCCAATCTTCGATGTCATAGCCCCCTCGGTGCCATTCATCCGTCCAGGCAAAGACAAACGCGCCGGCGCAGCCAGCCCCAAAGGCCGTACGAATCTGCCAATCCAGCGCACGGGCCTGAGCTCCCTCGCCGTTCCTCCGACTGTCCAGCCCGATCTCAGTCATCATCAGCGGCCGGTCGCCCGCGATGTGTTGGAGGCGTGCGAGGTAAGACTCCAATCGTTCCTGTGACTCGAGGTAGACATTGAAGCAAACAAGGTCGAGAAACGGCAGCTGCAGATATTCAGTCGTGGGATAGTTCACGTACGTGATGAGGGCCTGGGGATCTTGGCTTTTGGCTGCGTCGTACAGCCGCCTGAGAAATCGCTCCACTCGGCGACGTCCATACCAACGCACAATGGGTGCCGGGACCTCATTGCCGATCGCGTAACAGAGGACAGCCGGGTGGCCGACGCAGGCTCTCACGCCAGCGCACACTCTTTCTTCTACGTTGGCGGCTTGCGATTTGTTTTCCAGGAAGGCAGTATGCTGCTCCCAGGGTAATCCAACCATCACGTAAAGGCCATGGCGCTGTGCGACATCGAGGAGCCAGCGTGGCGGCACGGTGTAGGTCCGAATCGCGTTTATTCCAGAAGCCGCCATTGAGGCGAAGTCGCACTCGACCACATCTCGCGAAGGGCATTGTCCACCTTCCTCATCCGGACGGAAGGTTCCATATGTCACTCCGCGCACGTAAAATTTCTTCCGTCTTACAAAGAGGAATTTTCCTTTGACACACGGCCGTACCCTTTCTGTCAGAAGGTTCGGCGCCCCTTTGATCCTGCCAGCTTGTCTTGCTAGGAACTGCTCACGCATGGCATTGTAGACTCGTGTTCTTACCTGGTAAGAGATCAGAAGGTACCTTCAAAAAGCACCATTGCGGAATACGCTTCCGAATTGGAATTCGAGTATATGCGGTCGATATATTTGTTGTAATTCAGCTTAAAAGAAAAGACCGCCCTATTTTCAGGAAGACCAAATATATCTCCCAGGTTTTTTGACAAGCCTATCGAGCCCGTGAAATTTTGAGTACCCACATAACCATCAGAGTCCTGATCGGCGACGAATGATGCATAGCCAGAGATGTTTAGTGAGTCGGTTATGAAGTAATAAATGCCAAGATTCGCAGAAAGTGCTTCTACTGGTAATTACTCTGTACTCTCGATTGTTTGCGTGAATCTTATGGTGTGAGGCCTTCGATTAATAATATTTGGCGCTGCGAACGACTGTTACTCTCCTTTACGCCCTCTCCTACCATTTCGCGATGATAGGTCGACTAAAAATAAAAAAGCCCTCCCGAGCCGAGTCAGCGCCCGAGAAGGCACTCGGAGTTGCCTGACGCCTGAGGTGGGCCGGAGGGGCTATCGTTGCCCCGGGTCCATTTCAGTACCATCTGGGAGCTTCCTGCCCCCCCCTCATGGATGACAGATGGCGACACATCAAGGGGTCGCCACGAGGGAGAACCTCTTATATCCTCTAGGCCTGTCGGCTGTCAAGGAAAACACGACGTAGACCATGTAGAATTTTAACCTCTGTTCAGACGGTGGTTGCGGATAGGGTGCGTTTTTGGGTCACGAAACTGTGCACACTGCGTGCCAGCGCAAAAGACGACAGTAGTGTGAACGATCCAAACCCTTTGCCTGCACGCAATTGTTGTGCTTGAGTCGGACTTCGAGAACCCTGTCCCGCTCTAGGGCATATGTTCAGAAATGTAAACGAGGCTGACACCGTTATCCGGCCACGTCTCAAAAGTTAATGAATCTTGAAGGGCTCTTGATATTGCTCGACCGTCAGCATGTTTTACAGTTTGCTAGGGATAAACACGAAGGATGCTCATATAGAGGACTTGCTATTCTCGATCGCGGAACGAATGGTATATTTTGCCGTATCCTGCACACCCAAGTGGACAAATTTATTGATTTCGTTGTGCTGAGGGTAACAATCAAAATCTGTTGGGCCTCCGCGCCCGTGCGGGTTCGACTCCCGCTCCCGGCACCCAGCATTTCCACTAATTGGGTACGCAAACGGGGCACCCGGCAACGGATCAAAAGGAGAGCGACCGAAAACAGTTAAACTTTTTTTATCAACAAGTTATAATATAATGCTTAAGCTTGAAGTTTAAATGAAAAAAGATCATTGCCTGACGATTAGGGATGCGAATCCTTCTCGTTTCAGCCCCTCAAGCGCTCTCAGGG
>CAZLDS010000070.1:0-11923 GCA_964558395.1 uncultured bacterium
CCTTCTATGCGATCGTTGGTCACCTGTCCAAGGATTGGGCATGATAAGTCCACCTAACAAGGGGGTCATCGGACGCCCTAACGGGCGCCGGTGACCTTTGCCGTTAGGCGTTAGAACGAATAGCGAAAGCACCCTCCTGGGTTTCGGTTGCGTCGGCCGGTTGCGGATCGGTTGCGTTTTTGGGTCACGAAATGCTATATTACGCCCCGTCCTGCACACCCAAGTCTTTAAAGTTATTGAATTGACTGTGGCGCGCCTCGGTCTACGAATCCGTAGGTCGGGGCTTCGAATCCCCCTGGACCACCACCGAAATCATGTGTATTATGCCCCTCCAACCCAGCGCGTATCCGCAGGTACTTTTCCATGCTCTGAGTTCGAGGGGAGGCTAGGTGATTACTGGAGCTGTGTATAAGCTGAATACTGGCTCGTCGCGAGCACGGCAAAGGAAGCCTCGGTCTTCGTTCGCCGGGGGTTCGCCGTGGGTGTGGCTAACATCGTTGGTCTCCCTATTAGTAGTCGCGGCCCCAATCGAGGCAGGACCGCAAGCCGGCGGGCCGACCGCCGGGGGGGGGTCGCGCGGTCCCCGTGCCTCGCACGGGCAATTCTTCATACCTCGGATGGGGGATGCGGTGTCCTGTGATTTCCCAAAGGGCATTTCTACGGTCCGTCCCAACCCGAAGGGCGTCCCAACCCCTGTGTCGGTCGGGCTCTATGTGAACGACGTGGAGCGAATCGAGAATGTGAAGCAAAGCTTCCAGATAGATTTTGTCCTGCTCGTCCGTTGGAAGGACCCCCGATTGGAGAGTGGTGCGCGCCCCTTGTGTATCGTGAAGCTGGACGCGATTTGGCACCCGGACTTGCTCATCGTAAACGAAGAACTGCTTGTTAAGGACTATCCGGATGAGCTCGAGGTCGAACCGGACGGAACCGTATTCTACGTACAACGGTTCACCGGAACGCTCTCGGTTCCTCTCGACCTTAGGAATTTCCCCTTTGATCGCCAGGCGTTGTCCATCAAACTTTTGTCGGGGAGGCATTCGGCCGATGAACTGCTCTTCGATGTCAACAAAACGTATACAGATCGCTCCGAGACATTTACCATCGCCGACTGGTCAATTGGCCCGCCGACGGCCGACGTGGAGGTCTTTTATTTCGCGCCCCTAGCGACGGACTTCTCCCTTTTTGTATATCGTCTCGAAGCAAGACGTCACCCATTCTACTACTTTCTCAAGATCGTTTTTCCTCTCACGATGATCATCTTGATGTCCTGGGTGGTGTTTTGGTTGAATCCGAGTCACCTCGGAACCCAACTCGGCTTGTCGGCGTCAATAATCGTGATTCTCGGTATCTTTCAACTTTCGCTGCTGGATCTGTTGCCTCGTGTCCCCTACATGACCCGGATGGACCACTTCCTTTTGGTCTCTCAGATCCTCGTATTCGTGGCGTTGCTAGAGTCGGTCACGTCCGGCGTTGTCGCTGAGCGAAATCCAGCACTTGCGCAGCGACTCGACTGGTGGTCACGATGCATCTTTCCCACAGCCTTCGTCGTGCTTGTACTATTTGCTTTCTTGGTGTGAGGAGGCCGCGCGATATATTCACAACCACGGGTCGCCGCCACAGATATGTCCTTTGGGTGTTTTGGGAAAGAAGGAGGAATGGGATTGCCAAATCAGTTGCGTATGGGTTGCGTTTTTCGGTCACGAAAAGGCACATTTTGCCGCGTCCTGCACACCCAATTTCTTGAAGTTATTGATTGGTTCGAATCCTCTTGGGCGCACCACCACATCAACTAAGCAGAAGAGGCAGCAGAAGGAAGAAGCCGAGCGGGAAGGGTCTCGTACATTCGAAAAGCTACGATGAGCCCCGACAAGAGGGTCAAGGTAGCGACAACATGGATGGCCGCCCCCATCCCCAAGAGATCGGCAATCACCCCCGCCAACAGCGCCCCAATCGCGTACCCGAGATCGCGCCAGAAACGGTATACACCCAGCGATGTTGCTCGCCAGCCTGGATGGGCAACATCACTGATGGCCGCTAGCAATACCGGATACACCATAGCGGTGCCAAGCCCCTGTAACACCGCCGCCAAAACCCACCATGAATAGGTGGGAACCAAAACCGTTAACCAAATGCCGATGGCCTGCACTGTCATCCCCCCCGCGATGAGCCATTTTCGACCGAACCAGTCGCTCAGGGGACCCGTAATCGGCTGGAGGACTCCCCACACTGCGGGATAGACTGCTTTGATAACCCCGATGGCCGCCACCCCAAGCCCGTATGAAGAGAAGAAGAGCGGGTAAATCCCCCAGGACATTCCATCATTGAGATTATTGACTAGACCGGCCTGACTACAGGACGAGAGGGCCCGTTCCCTCAAGGAGGTCATTGCAAAGATCTCTTTAACCGACGGGTGCCTGGTTCCGCGATTCGCGGGATTGACTCTTGGAGGGGTAGGGAGCTGAGCCGTAAGCTGCCGAGCCTCGAAGTGAGCATAGTCGATGGTCTCGCGAACGAATAGCACCGAACAAATCAGGCCAGCCGCCGCGATGCCGATTCCCAGATAAAAGGGTTGAGGACGCAGAGAGTATTGAGCGGCGATCTCTCCGGTGAGCCAGGCCATTACCCCGACGGAGAGATAACCGGCAAACTCGTTCAACCAAGAGCCAGCCCGCGCCGCTTCGGTCCCACCAGGTCTACCTTCATGATCACGCACATGGACCAGGTCAGGGCCTGATTGATACCTAGCAAGATATTGGCAATATCAAACCAAAACCACGCGTTCGCATAAATAATGATAAAGGGAACCGGCAGGCCGATGAGCCAGCCCAACACCAGTACTCGCTTCCGCCCCCATGTCTCTGGGATTCGGGCCGCGAAGAAGTTGCACAGGGCCTTGACGACGCCGAAGCTGATGATGAAGGAGACGATGGCAGTCTTGGAGACTAGGCCGAACTCCTGCTCGCCGATGAGCGGGACGACAGTCCGCTCGAGCCCGACCATCGACCCCACGAACGCCGTGATCAGGACCAAGAGGGAACTGGCCCAAATTTTCCCAGAGTCCCAGGCGGATCTCTTTCGCAGGCGGATTCACATGGACCCCATGGTGTTCCATGGCTTAGAGGATGCCCTGATTCCTCCAGGGAGCATTCTTCATGGGCCCATCACATATGTCAAATCAATAGTTTATATATTATTCATAGGTTGCACCAATGCAAAGGGTGATCCCGGCCGCGCACCCGATCGCGCAGCTTGACGGGGCCACCCCTAACGGCAGCACCGACGCTCAATCGAGCATACTATGTACCGCGATGTTCCTTGCCCCCCGGACCGAAAGGACCCTTGACAACGTTCCTTCTTCGGAAATAGGATACGTTTCCCCAAAGGAAAGGTATCGCGAGGGGCACGTGCGGAAGATTGCAACTAATGCTTCTACTAGCGATTGCCAAGAAGAAGTACTTTTGAACCTATCGTATTAGGCTGACACGGAGGGTGTGTTAAACTGACCAACCTAATCAAGAGTTATGGTGCCCTACCTTGGACGAACCATGTACCCTGTAAGGAGGAAAGCCATGACCGATGCCGTCGAAGCCCAAGCATCCCTGGAAGCCGTCCTCAAGGAAGAGATCATCCGACTGTACGAGGAAGTCGCCGACAACCCGGAGGGCGAGTTCCACTTCTTCCACGGCCGCGAGGCGGCGAAGTTGTTCGGGTATGAGCCCGAGTGGCTCGACCGCGCTCCCCCCGGCGCCGTCTCATCGTTCGCAGGGGTCGGGAACCCGCATGAGCGAGCCAACCTGCAACCTGGTGAGACCGTGGTCGATCTGGGGAGCGGGGCCGGACTCGACGCGATCATCGCGTCCTGGCGTGTCGGCCCGACGGGGAGGGTGATCGGCGTGGACTTGAACCCCTCGATGTGCCTGAAGGCGCAAGCGCACGCGGCGGCGACCGGCACGTCCATCGAATGTCACGAGGGTCGCATGGAAGATATCCCGCTCCCGGACGCATCCGTGGACGTTGTGATCTCGAATGGCGTGATCAACCTCTCGTTCCGCAAGCGTCGGGTCGTCAAGGAGATGTTTCGGGTACTGAAGCCGGGCGGTCGTATCTCGATCACGGACATCGTGAGCGCCAAGCAGCTGTCTCAGTCGATCGTCAACGATCCCAAACTCTGGGCCAGCTGAATCGGCGGCGCTCTCCTGGAAGGAGAGATGTTCAGATTGCTCGAAGACGCTGGGTTCACTCGTGTCCGGTCGGCTGTTGTGCCGAGGTTCCGGTTCCGCCAAGCGTCCACGCAAAATTCGGCTGAGGCCTATGGCGTCAAGGCGGTCATGATGACGGCGCTGAAGCCAGGTGAGAACTAGAGAACCGCGGGGTCGCACGGCCTTACGGGTCTCCTTCGGCCGCCCTCTGTGGACTGCGGCACAGATAACAACGAGTAATCCACCGTTTCCGGCTTGCCTCGGTCGGTAGAGTCATCTCAGTTTCTTCTCATCGGAAAAGAGCTCGACCAAGTCGCGATAGTCGCTAAAGCGTCTGGGATCACATCAGGGCAACTCCACCGCCCCTCCAGACGTACGAATCGATTCCGGGTTGCGTTTTCGGTTCAGGAAGGGTACGTTCTACCGCGTCCTGCACACCCAAGCTTTTTAACTTATTGATTTTAATGGATTGTCCATCGGCCGCTTCTGCCATGGCGTTTAATTAATTATGGACGCCAACCTCGATCAGGGATCAGGAGGAATCGAATGATCGTGAAGCGAAGAACAACGGGAGACGTCGAACTCGACCAGAAAACTCTGGACGAGTTCAAAAGCCGCCTGCGCGGTGCGCTCGTGCTCTCAGGCGACCCCGACTACGACGAGGCGCGGTCCGTGTGGAACGCCATGATCGACCGCCGCCCCGCACTCATCGCGCGCTGCCTCGGCGTAGCGGACGTCGTGACGTGCGTAAACTTTGCGCGCGAGTACGATCTGCTGCTGTCCATCAAGGGCGGCGGGCACAACATCGCGGGACTCGCCGTGTGTAACGGAGGGCTGATGCTCGACATGTCGCTGATGCGCGGCGTGTGGGTGGATCCCGCCGCCCGCATCGCCCACGCGCAGGCGGGCTGTCTCCTGGGCGACGTGGATCGGGAGACCCAGCTGCACGGCCTTGCCGCGGTACTCGGCTTTGTGTCGAACACCGGGATCGCGGGCCTTACCCTCGGCGGCGGGTTTGGGTACCTCACGCGGCGGTTCGGGTGGACTTGCGACAACCTCGTCTCGATGGACGTCGTGACCGCGGAGGGACGGCTGCTTCGCGCAAGCGAAAAGGAGAACAGAGACCTGTTCTGGGGCCTGCGGGGCGGCGGTGGCAACTTCGGAGTGGCGACGAATGTCGAGTACAAGCTCTACCCGGTTGGGCCCGAGGTGGTGGCCGGCGCGATCGCCTGGCCTGGCGACAAAGCTCGCGATGTGCTCGCGATGTACCGCACCTTGACTGAGGAAGCCCCTCCGGAGTTGACGTGGGTCGCCGTGCTGCGCAAAGCCCCGCCCGCGCCGTGGTTGTCCAAGGACATCCACGGCAAATCCATCATCGCGCTTTTCGTCTGCCACACAGGATTGGTCAAGGAGGGCGAAAAGCTGGTTGCGCCGATTAAGGCCTTCGGCTCCCCGGTGGGGGACGTGATCCAGCGGCGATCTTACGTGTCGCAACAGGCCCTCCTCGATGCGACCCAGCCGAAGGGCCGGCGGTACTACTGGAAATCCGAATACCTGCCCAAGCTCGAGCCAGAGATGTTCACCAAAGCCATCGAGCACGCCGAGCGCATCGTGTCCCCGCACTCGGCGATTGTCCTCTTTGCGCTCGATGGCGCGCTCAACCGACTTCCCGAGGATCACTGCCCGGCGGGAAACCGAGAGACCGCGTCGGTCCTCAATATCACCGCATCGTGGGAGAGGGCCGAGGACGACCGGGCGAACATCGAGTGGGCGCAAGCAGCTTGGCATGATATGCGCCGCTTCTCGACGGGCGGAACCTATATCAACTTCCTGACGGAAGACGAGGGGGACGAACGCACTCACGCGGCCTATGGGACGAACTACGAACGGCTCATCGGGCTCAAGACTAAGTGGGACCCGCGGAACCTGTTCCGAACGAACAAGAACATCGCGCCACGGGCGCCATGAATAGTGAGTCGAAACGCCCGGACGGTTCTTTATAGTCCACCCGCCGTTTATGGCGTCAGCTATTGCTGCCACGCTGCTACCAGAACACCCCGTACTAGGAGCATCCAGGAGCACCATCGCTCAGTCCAAATCGTCGGATAGGTCCTCTTGAGTCTGCTCAGGTCGGACGTCTAGCCAACTACGAATCCGTAGGTCGGGTGTTTGAATCACCCTGGCCCACCAGCAAATCCACTGCCGGTGTCGGATGTGAGCCACGTAGGAGCGACAAAGTTTAACCTATCGTCTGTTTTCAATTTTACATTCGCCCGAGACGATTGTACGGTAATCGCGGGGTTCGTACGGCGCAAAGACCTCCTTGAGCGGAGCGAAGATACCGGTCTTGCGGAGGGGGTCGGCACCAAAATCCTGCAGAAGCTCGTCATGGTAGTGCAGCATATGGAGCAGAAGGCGAGCGCCTCGGGCCCGACTGAACGGCATCCACTTCCTCTTCCAGGCCTTCAGATCCTCAATCTCGCGGCGCATGCGCTCCCTTGAGGGAAGGTGGTGATGGCCCTTGATCAGTTCGCCCAGCCACCGGGCCTGCAGGTTATACGTGAGGATGCTCGAGATGGTCGAAGCGCTGCCAATGAAGAACAGATCGGGAACGTCCGGGTGAACCATCTGGCGGTAGAGGTAAAAGCCATCGTCCTCAAAATCGATGTTGGAACGCACCTTCTCGGAAAGGAAACCATAGTCGGTCTCCCATCCGGTTGCGAGCACCACGACGTCCGCGTCAAGGCTGGTGCCGTTCTTGAGGGCAAGACCCGTTGCCGTGTATTCGGCGATCTCCGTCCGTTCAGGTCTGATGACGCCCTTGCGCACGAGACGGTAAAACTCGGGACGCGGCAACATCGTCGTTTCCCCGAAGGTATCGATCTCGACCGGTCTCGTCGGCATGAGACTCGAGCGGGTCCCGAGGCGCAACCAGATCCCACACTGGATGATCAGCAACAGCTCCACCAGCCGCCACCACAACCACACCAGGGGCTTGCCCAGTGAGTGGACAATGCGCTCTAGGCCGGAGGGGCGGTAGTACAGGGGGAGGAGAGTGCTGGTCAGGCGGCTGAGCATGGCCCACTTGAAGGGGAGCACACCAAGAAGGTTTGGCGGCACCGGCCAGTGCGGTTCACGAAAAATGATGGAGGTTTTTGATGCAACCGCCGCCGATTCGACTGCGGCATCGGTAGCGCTCTTTCCAAAACCGACCACCGCTACCTTCTTGCCCTCGAGCCTGTCTCTCGAGGCCAGATCCGAGATATGAATGACTTCTCCCCGGAAGCCGTCTTGGCCGGGAAACTGGGGCAAATGTGGCTTGTTCGAGTAAAGCCCAATGCAAACCACGACAATGTCGAATTCGTCCTCGCGAATGGTCCCTCCATCGTTGGACGTAATGATCCAGCCTGGCTCGTCACCGTTCCGCTCCCGCACGTGTGAAACTGTCGTACGGAACCTGATGACCGGCCACACGCCGAAATGTTTCGCGTATTCTTCCAGATATTTCTGCACAATCGGCCCCGGAGTAAAGTCAGGCACGTCTTGGGGAAGCGGCCAATCAGGAAATTCGTAAAGTTCCTTCTGTACCTGAACACCGAAGTTCGAGTACCCGACCGTCCACACACCGCCAAGGCGGGAGCCGCGCTCGAATACGGTGCAGTCAAGCCCTTGAGCGAGCAGGAGTTTGGCGGTGGAAAGTCCGGCAACTCCTGCGCCGATGATTCCCACCCTCTTTACCTTTTCGAAACCCATTGACTCACCGAGACGGAATCACGTTTAGGAGTTTTCTTGCGCCATGGTAAATCGTGTAGATAACGACAGAGATCACCCATAAATAAAACACATACGAGCCAAAGAGCACCCAAAGAAAAAAGGTCCACAGGGCGACATAGGCCGCACTCGCTCTAACCGCTACCGGGCGCGCAGCAACTTTTTCGGGAAACGCACTGACCCGTCGGGTATAAACGCTCCACCCGTGGAGAAGTCCGATAATCGCCCCGACAGAGCTGCCGACGATCAGTGTATTTGTCATGAAGCCTGTCCTTTAGAACACGGTACGGTGGCTGAAAGGATGGTTTGGAAATACCTGTTTTTCTGAGGTTCGGAGGGATGAATCTGATCAACTATTATGAAGCCGTAGTCTAACGAGAATTCTACCGACTGTCGAGCATGCTAGGCAATCTAGGCCACTCCTAAGGCTCTCCGACTTCCTGCTCAAGAATGAGATCGCCCTCCCGGGCCGGACTGCGCCCGGGAAGGCGTCGGAATTGATTGGCGCGCGGGTGTGCTGGAAGTAGTCTACTTGCCCTGGTCATCCCGGTTTCATGCATGGCCTCCAACAGAGGCCCCAAGTATCCCTTATGGAGTGGGGAGTGTCAAGATACAGTGCCCGCCATCGTGAGTAACGATGATGCGCGTGTGCTTCCTGAAGACAGTGCAGGACGACATACGCGCCTTCTGCGATTACCCGCTTGAAATGGACACGCTTGCCGGGATACTCCCTCGCCATTCGCTCGAAGTACTCAACGAAGGCGTCCTTGCCGTCAGCCACGTGAGGGTTGTGCTGAATGTAGACGTCGCCGACGTACCTCTCGATGGCCTCTCGGGGTCTGCACTGGTTGAACATCGGGTCGTAGAAGGCTGTGACCGTTCGCTTGTTGCGCTCGAGATCAGTCGTCATGGTCGATTGCCTCCCACGGGGGGAGCCGCAAGGGGGATGCCTTAGCCTCCTCCGCCTGTACGACGGCGAACCATTGAGTATACTGGTCTCTTTATGACGGTGACTGAATTTGAGGCAGCAGCTCAAATTCTCCAGCGATTCCAAGGACTTGTCAATTTCCCGGAAACCTTCCAGACGGAAAACACTGACCAAGATAATCCCAATATACCCGCCATGGAATTCAGTATCTACGCTAGCGGGGAATCGGTCTGACTTCGGACCCCCTGCCCAGGCCCAACTCCTCGCCCTCGACTTTGCCGCGTGAGGAAATGTTTGTTGGCCCCCAGGGTCCCCCGTGGTGGAAACCCGGAGACGGGGAATAGCGGGTCGACGACGATCAATGACACCTGGACGAAGGCGGATGGGACCCCGTGCAAGCGGTTCACCCAAACCCTCACCGCGAAGGGGGAGACGCATACCACTACTGGCGTCGCGTGCAAGGAGAAGGACGGCACCTGGAAGATCACCAACCTTTGAGCCGTCAGCATACAATCATCAAGGATCGAATCCTCGGGAACGTTGACCCTGCGCCGAAGGTGTTCCTCACAAACCAGAACCCCGACCCCAGAGCCTGGAAGGAAGACGAATCAGTAATTGCTGATTTAGACCCTGACGGCCATGAAGGCATCATCGAGATCCAGGTGTGACGGCGGAGCTATCGATTTTTCTTGTGGAAGGATGGTGCTCCTGTAACGCCCGGTGAATGTTTCTTCATAAAAGAACGTTGACTCGTGACCTATTCCTGAAGCTGCAGCGGTCGGCGAGAGAGGCGGGAGAGGGGCTGGGGGAAAGGTGAGGCGCCTCTATGCAGGACTGCCTGCGGCGATCTGTCTGATGAAGCGTTTATATTGCAGGAAGCCGGAATCTTCCTCAAAGCTCAGGATTTGAATGCCGTGGGTGTGGCAGATACTCCGACCGCTCGCCTCATCATGCTGCCAGATCACTTTCGCCTCAGCGGTCACTATTTCTGTGGGGAGTTTTAGTTTCAGTTGAAATATGGTTCCAGGCGAAAGCTTTTCGGTCAGGTATACCCGGAGGCCCCCGAGGCTGGCGTTAACCGCTCTCCCCCCAACTTCTCCCATAAAGCACTGCACACGAAATTCCACTGGAAAGCGGGGATGGGTTCGACGGTGCCCCCCCACTTGGCCTCGCTGCGCGGCTGACTCGACTACCTGGACAAGCATCTCACCGGCAAACGGCTTCATCACGAAGAACTCCGCCCCGGCGCGAAAGGCTTGCTCGATGTATCGCAAGTCAGGCGAGGTTGTGACGGCGACCACGACGGTACTTGCGAAAGCAGGATCCTGTTTGAGCTGCTGGCAGGTCCTGATCCCACCAAGTCTGGGCAAGATCATGTCCACGAGGACGACGGCAGGCTGTGCCGACCGGGCCAGTTTGATCCCCGACAAGCCATCGGGGACCGAACGGACTTCGAAACCCGCGTCGGTGAGCATCGAGTCTACCAGTTCGTAGCCCGCGGGGTCGTCGTTGATGTACAGGATAAGGCGTTTTTGCATTCCGTTCTCTCCTGAGAAGATCCCTCAAACTCTGTGCAAGCCCGATGCCAGGCAAGCTGTATCGACCTCCCGGTTGCCCTGAACTCAAACCTCGCTGGGACTTCTACGCTTTCAGGGGAACCACATCGACGTTGGCAGTAAAAGCCCGCACGACTTCAAACAGCGTGGGGCCCGCAAGCGCGTCCTGAGGCCACGGTGGTTGCACTGCCATAACCAGCCCTGGAACACCCGCTCGAGGGGCGCAGGGCTTCCGTGTTGGCAGCCTCGGTACTAACGTCGAAAAGAATGCCAAAGGAACCTAGAGCGAGTCACTCGGGGTTACTCAAGGACGCCACCGGCGGGTGACTGCCAGCAACCATCAAATCCGATGTGATCTTCAATCCCTGCATGATTCCCAAAAGTCACGTCAAATCCTAAGAATTTAGTGACCAAATCTTGGACCACACGAATGCCTTGGGCCCCCTGATTCGCAATAAAGACAAGCCTCAACGTAGCCTGTTGTGGGACAACGTCTTTAACGTGCTTTTGAAGAAAGTCGCGAAATCGCTTGCGGGGGGTTGTGTCCCCTTCCGAATCGTCGAGCTTGCTAACAAGGGTGAGGATTTGATCAAGTGATAAGTTGCGAGAGTGTAGCATTTTCTCCCCTGCCCTTTTCTGTTGAAGCACATGTCCACCTTTCAAGAACTAAGCCATTGGTTAAGCATGAGAGGGATGGCTTTACAGTAACTGCCAAGCGGATGACTCGCTGATCAGTTTCTTTACAGCACATGCCTGTCCGAATTCAGTCAGTGAGGCCAGGCCGAATCGTTAACTTATTGAAAAATTAGATTAAATTTAATTTGGCACACATGTTGCTCTACTGACTCAGAGACAATCTGGGGACCCTTAGACTGCTAGGCTCACCGAAGATGCGGGGAAACGGGATGGTGAGGCGGATCGGAACCTCCTGGTTTAATCCGTCCTCCCGTGGGGGAGGAACGGGTCAAGGTACCCGACGGCACGAATCTCGAGGCGTAGAGGAACCTCCCTACGAGGGGGTTGGAAATGGCGGCCGCGATTCCACGTTCAGTTAAACGTTCGTGTCAACGATTAAGGCATGGGAGTTCTTTTTTGGGCATACGAATCCACTGTGACCTTGCTGTCCACTGGCCTACATCCATCCAAACTTGCTCCGGTGACTTGCAAGAGAGAAGAGTCAGCACCATCCTTACTTCCGACTTGGACCACGTTTATTTTGTGCGGGCTTGGGAAATGAACCCGAGGGAGATAATCGCACGTGAACCGGAGAGTGATTGAGCAAAGGTCGAAGCGAGGCCCGAACCCCAGGAGAGGTCAGGAACATGTCTCCGCCTCGCATCCGGCTGACAATAGCGCCCGCTGCGTCACCACCTTGCGTCCCTGGATTCTCGTGCTAGCTAGGCAGGCACCTGATTCGGGAGCCCGGGTACGAGACATCCTGCTGGCGACTGGCGACTACGCGGTCGCTG
>CAZLDS010000071.1:0-11858 GCA_964558395.1 uncultured bacterium
GGATCGCCTATACGGCAGGCGTGGCGTTCTTCGCGGCGCCGCGACTCCGCTACAGTCACTTTGTCTGGCACTTGTTTGTCCTCGCGGGTACCGCATGTCACTTCTTCGCCGTGCTGTGGTACGCGGCTTAGGAGGACGGCAGGGGTCGAGGCGACACTTGACCATTGTGCGGCGTCAGCTTGCCCCCGGCCCACTTGCGGCACAACCGACGGCGCCCCACCCAAATCCGAAACAAAAAAACGAAAGGGCCCCGAAAGTCTCGAGGCCCTTTCTGCGCTGAGCTGCATCTGACCAACTATCGCTTGATGACGTTGGCCGCCTGCTTGCCCTTTGGTCCTTCCACGACATCGAACTCAAGCGACTCCCCCTCGGACAGGGTCTTGAATCCGCCGCCTTGGATCGCCGAATAGTGCACAAAAACATCGTCGCCGTCCGGTCGCTCGATGAATCCGTAGCCCTTGGCGTCGTTGAACCACTTTACGGTGCCAGTGTATGCCATGTTCCTTTCTCCCTCCTCTCTCTTTAGGATCCCCAGGCGCTGCCCAGGGGTAAGGTCCCACCGAAATGAGACCTGACCGCATAAAGAAACCGCAGGGGCTCTCTCTGAAGCCCTTGCGGTTTCCGTTTCCACAACAAGCCCATCACGAAAGCTGAACAAAGCATAACCCTGCCCTCCTTTCTTGTCAAGCGTTATTGTTTCATATACGAGGTCCCGGAGGGAGAGGGATGCCGAACGGGTGACGTGATCGGGAAAAAGGGGTCGGGAGTCTTTATGTGGACGCGTGATGGTGAAGCGCATCCTGCGCAACCACGGCTATCCCCCGGATAAGGAGGAAAAGGCGACGCACACGGTGCTGGAGCAGGCCCAACTCAAGTGTCTGAGAACCAAAGGAAAACCCCCAACCTGTCCAGTTGTCCAAGGGAAAAGGCAGGGAGGGTTTCCTGCAGCCAATGAATGTCCTCCGCTCTATTGCCCTAGCGGTCATGACCCACGGGTTAGCATCTACCTTGACCTATTTCGCATGCTTGACACACCATCCGCAGCGGCGGATACTGAGGCTTTCCTCATGAGACGAGCGTTGCGTCGCAGATCCAGTGAAGTCCATCGCAACGCCCAGAGATTAGACCAAGCGGTGATGCAAGGACGGAGAATGGAAGCAGGCATCCTCATAGGCTACTTCGCAAAACGAGTTGAAGCTCGCGGAGCCCTCAGAAAGTTGCAGAGGAGGGGTTTCCACCGCGCCGCATTGGTGAGCAAGACCGCGGATGGAGACGTCCATACATGGGACCCCTTCCTTTGGCGCCGGGCCTTCGGGGTGACCCTGGCTTTCATCTCGTTCGGGGTCCTCGCTGGAGTTGCATCCGCAGGCCTTCATTGGCCAGAGCCGATTCTGAGCGGAGGCCTTTCTGTCCTGATTCCGATCCTTGTGGGTGGATTTATCGGAACCCTCTTCGGTGGGGTGTGGATACGACGATCGAAGCACGGCGTGGAACGAAGGCTGCTTGAGGATCACGCACGTTGGTTGGTGTCCAACGAGACCGTCCTGATTCTCCAGACGCCGATCGAAACATTGCGGCTTCCAGTGGCGGTGCTACGGGAAAGCGGCGAGATCCCCCCTGCGATCTTCGTCCTGCATCCGGAGCGCGAGAGTCTGATCGGAGATGCGTGGAGCCCCGGGGTGCCGCTCTCCCCGGCCCAGATCCAGGACCATGCCCAGCATCTGGCCACGGACCACCATGTGGACCCAAAGCCGCAGCGGAACACCGAACTGCTCGACCGGCTCGAACAGGCCCGTCAGTGGGTCCATCTGGTTTGCTCGGACCTCTCCGAAACGAGTCGACTGGAACAGAGTGTGCCTCCAAGCGCCGAGTGGCTCCTCGACAATGAGTACATCGTCGAGAGCAACGCCCGCGACGTTCAGTTGAACCTTCCCCGCCGTTATTACCAGCAGCTGCCAGCACTCGCCAATGAGCGCTACCGGGGTCTGCCGCGCATCTACGGCGTGGCAAGGGAACTCATCTCCCATTCGGACTTGCGTCTAGACCGAGAGAACCTCCTTGCATTTGTTGAAGCCTATCAATCCGTGCGCGCGTTAACGATTGGCGAACTCTGGGCTCTCCCCCAGATGCTGCGCACCGCGTTGATTGAGAGTATCCAGAATCTCGCCGCAAGAGCCCTGATAGAATTTCGAGAACGCGAGATCGCCGACTTCTGGGCGAACAGGCTCATTGCCGCTAACCGGCGAGATCCCAACCAGGTCTTCTTGATCCTCGCAGAACTTGCTAAGACCCAACCCCGCCCAACCCCTTATTTTGGTTCTCAGCTTATCGATCGTCTCTATGACGAGGCGGCCGTGTTGGTGACGGTCCAGAGCTGGCTTGAACGCACGCTCCGGAAATCCTTGAGCGATCTCAACCTGCGTGAGCAAAACCGCCAGACGAAGGATCAGCTATCGATTGGGAATGCGTTTACCAGCTTGCGGCAGCTTGCGCTGTTGGATTGGAGACAGATCTTCGAGCATCTCAGCCGTGTGGAGCGGTTGCTTCGGCTGGATCCATCCGGCGTCTATCCCAAGATGGATTTCCACACACGCGATCGGTGTCGTCGGGCGATTGAAGAGATCGCCCGTGGGTGGGGTCAGGCGGAGGAAGAAGTCGCCCAACGCGCCATCGAGCTAGCCACGCAATCCGCGCGTGAATCGGCGGAGGATGAGCGGTGGATCCACGTCGGGACCTATCTAATCGGGGAAGGACGGCGGGACCTTACGCGGCTCATACGCCACCGTGAGGCGCTACGTTTCCGCGCCCTCCAATGGGTATACCGCCATCATTCTGCTGTGTACTTTCTTTGGATCAGCTTTTTCACCTCCGTATTCATCGCCCTGATCGTCCTGCTTGCCCTGCGCGGGCAGACGCCTGGGATTCGACTTTTGATAGCTTCGCTGTTGTTGATCCCCGCCAGCCAGCTTCCACTCGAGGTTGTGAATTACCTGGTCACGCGGCTACTCCCACCCCGCACCCTTCCAAAGCTGGATTTCGAGGTGTTGGGCATTCCTGATGCATTTCGAACGTTGGTCGTGGTGCCCGTGTTGCTGGTGGATCCGGAGAGGATCCGGGCAGAGGTGGAGAAGTTAGAAATACGGTACCTCGCCAACAAAGAACACAATCTGCTCTTCAGCCTCTTCACGGACTACACCGATTCGGATCAGGCGTATCGGGAGGATGACGAAAAACTGCTCCAGACTGTGACCGAAAGCGTCGAAGTTCTCAACCATCGATATGGTGGTGAGCGTTTCTTTCTTTTCCATCGAGACCGCACATGGAGTGAATCTGAGCAGAAATTCATCGGTTGGGAGCGCAAACGCGGGAAGTTAGAAGAACTCAATCGCCTGATGGATGGAACGCGGCCTGAAGATGCCGATCGTCTGGTACACGTCGGCGATCCGGATCATCTGTCCAACGTGAGGTTCGTCATCACGTTGGACAGCGACACCCAGCTGCCTCACGGTACTGCCCGCAAGATGATCGAGACCCTGGCACACCCTCTAAACCAGCCGCGCTTCGATACCGAAGGCAGAATTCTGGCCGGCTCCTACACAATCATTCAGCCGCGCGTGAGCCCCTCCCTGCCGAGCACGAGTGCCTCGCCTTTCAGCCGACTCTTCTCGGACCCGGTCGGAATTGACCCATATACCAGGGCGATTTCCGATGTCAATCAGGATCTCACCGGTGAAGGCTCCTACCATGGCAAAGGTATCTATGATGTGCGCGCCTTTAGTCGAGTGCTTTCTGGAAGGTTTCCTGGAGAGTGGTTGTTGAGCCATGATTTGATTGAAGGTGCTCACGTTCGAGTGGGCTTGGCCAGTGATATCGAGCTCTATGATGAGTTCCCGCAGGATTACCTGAGCTACACCAGCCGGCAGCATCGCTGGATTCGTGGTGATTGGCAAATCGCGGAATGGATCTTACCGCGTGTTCCCCGACCTGGAGGACGGCGAGGGCCAAACCAGCTCTCCGGGTTCAACCGTTGGAAGGTCTTCGACAACTTACGCCGGAGCCTAGTACCAGTAACCAGCCTGGGCTTGCTCGTGGCCTCCTGGCTGACCTCCTCTCAGATAGGATGGATATCCACCCTTGTGGTCGCCATTCAGCTGCTCTTCCACCCTTTGGCACAGCCCTTCACTTGGGCGACCACCCGCCAGGGCCTGAAGAGCTTCTCCTTCTCAAAAGTGGCGCACGACCTGCGGCGGGCGCTTGTTGAAGCTGCACTGCTTCCACACCAAGCCGGATTAGCTCTGGATGCCATTCTCCGGGTCTGGTATCGCCGCCTCATCTCTCATCGGGGGTTGCTCGAGTGGACTTCGGCTGAGACGACGCATGGGGGTGCGCCGGGTCAACTGCCAATGTTCGTGATTTCCATGGGCCGGGCGAGCATCTTCAGCGCAATCGTGGGGTGGGCAGTACAGCGCTGGATGCCATCGAACCTTCTATTGGCCAGTCCCTGGCTCGTGTTGTGGTTCCTATCCCCTCTGATCGGTTGGCTCTTGAACCTGCGACCGCATGCAAAGCAACCCCCGCTTCCCGAAAAGGACCTGCAGTTCCTAAGGAAAGTTGCACGACGAACCTGGCGCTATTTCTCGGAATTTGTCAACGATGAGACCTCTTGGCTTCCACCCGACAATTACCAGGTTTCCCCTAAGAACCAACTGGCAATGCGTACCAGTCCAACCAATGTTGGTGTCTGGATCCTCAGCACGCTCGCCGCACATGATTTCGGATATCTAACGGTGGATCAGGTCGTCGATAAGCTGACGCATACTATGGAGACGATCGGCAAACTGGAGCGCTATGAGGGTCATCTGCTGAATTGGTACGATATTCAGACCCTGACCCCTCTCGAACCTCGCTACGTGTCCGCCGTGGACAGCGGAAACCTACTTGGTGCCTTATGGTCCCTGGAGCATGGACTTGACGAGTTGATTCAGACACCTGTCCTGGATGTGAAAGCCTTTGGAGGCCTGCGGGACACCGGTGAAATCTTGAAACAGGTCGTCAAACAGGACGGCATTTCCGGTTTAGATGTTCACCTCCTCGACGAACTGGTGCGCGCGTTGGAAGCCCCGCCGGATCGCATCGCCGACGCGCTTCGCCTGCTCCGGCGGGTGGAGGGTAGCGTAAGGGCTCTAGCGGATGAGCCGCGTGAGGTCGCCGACGTTGAAGCGGGTGCGGCCAGTTGGGCCAGGCAGATGGAGAGGCAAATATCGGCCTGGCTAAGCATTACGGATCGCTATCTCACCTGGATTGAAATCCTCGATGAAAAAACAGAAGAGGAGATCTCCCAGCTGGGCCTGGATGCCCTGCTCGCTTTCCGCCACGATCTGCATCACGCGCCTTCGCTTCTCGATCTCGCCAACGGGCACATCCATTGTATCCAGATATTCCAGTCGATCCGAGAGGAAGCTCCCTCAGCCGCAGGCCCCGTCTTCGAATGGCTTGACCGCCTCATGCAGGCCTTCGCAAAATCGAAATGGCTGGCCGGCGAAGTGCTGGGTTTGGGTGAGCGTCTCATCCAGGACGGACGCGAGTTATCCGAATCGATCAACATGCGCTTCCTGTATGACTCCGAGCGACGGTTGTTCTCGATCGGCTACAACGTCTCTGAAGGCCGCCTGGATGGCGCCTACTACGATCTTCTCGCAAGTGAAGCGCGGCTTGGGAGTTTCGTCGCCATTGCTCGGGGGGACGTCCCAATCGAGCATTGGTTCTTCATGAGTCGACCCTACAGCGCGATCGGTCGACATCGGATGCTTCTCAGCTGGACCGGGACCATGTTTGAATATCTGATGCCGCTGATTTTCCAACGTTCATATGAGAACTCGCTCTTGGATAAAGCAACGAGGGAAGCTGTGGCCATCCACATCGCCTACGGTCGCAAGCGTCATGTGCCGTGGGGGATCTCGGAGTCTGCCTTTGCAGATCTGGACCTCAACAAGACCTATCAATATAAGGCCTTTGGCGTCCCGGAGCTCGGATTAAAGCGTGTCTTGGAGGAGAAGGTCGTCGTAGCGCCCTATGCCACTCTTTTGGCGGTGAACGTTGCGCCCAGGGAGACTGTCCAGAACCTAAAGCGGCTGGCCAACTTGGGGCTTCTCAACGATTACGGCTATTACGAAGCGATGGACTTCAGCCGCCAACCAAGTCGTGAGGGCGAGCGTGGGGTGATCGTACAAGCTTATATGACTCATCACCAAGGCATGGGTTTCCTATCGCTGACCAACTTCATCCATGGCAATGCTATCCAGCGCCGTTTCCATGCCGACGCACGCGTGCGTGCGGTTGAGCCATTGCTCCATGAACGCGTCCCGATCCTTCCTCCGCTGCACCACATCTCCACGCGCGAACGAGCCCCATCGCTGATGAGCGTCGGCGAAGTCGCCCCATCGGTAAGCACATTCGATACGCCCCATACCAGCACGCCCAAAACCCAACTGCTTTGCAATGGTCGCTATGGTTTGATGCTCACGAACGCCGGCGGTGGATACAGTCAGTGGGGCGAGTTTGAGATTACACGCTGGAGGTCGGATCGGACCCAGGATCCGTGGGGAACCTTTTGCTACATCCATGACGTCGATTCGGATCGATTGTGGTCCAACACCTATCAGCCGATCGGCGGGAAGGTTGAGGAGTATTCCGCTAACTTTGCGCTCGGCCGTGCCGTGTTCCGGCGCGCCGATAACGGTATTCAAGCCGAAACCGAGGCCGTCGTCTCCCCAGAAGATGACGTTGAGATTCGGCGGATCGCTCTGATCAATCGTTCCGTTCGCACCCGTCGCCTCAATCTCACGAGCTACGTTGAACTGTCGATGGCGCCGCACAACGCAGATCGGCAACATCCGGCCTTCAATAAGCTGTTCATCCAAACCGAGACAGTGCCTCAACATCAAGCGCTGCTCGCGTACCGCCGCCCTCGCGGGGAAGACGACCCCCCCATTTATGTTGCGCACCGCTTTTCGCGTGAACACGCCGAGGAGGAAACCTTGCAATTCGAGACCGACCGGCGCCGATTCATCGGACGAGGACGGACGCTCGCAAATCCGATGGGGGTCTTTCAAGAACTCAGCAACAGCCAGGGTTTTGTTCTGGACCCGATCCTCAGCCTGCGCCAGACCCTGAGTCTTGGCCCAGGCCAGCGTATCCAGGTTACCTTGGTCCTCGCCGCCGGCGAAACGCGGCAACAGGTCTTGAGACTGATGGATAAATACAGCGATCCCCATGCGATCGATCGGGCGATGGATTTCGCTTGGGCCTCTGCCCAGCTTGAGTTGCAATTGCTTCGCATCCAGCCCGACGAGGCTCGCCGCTTCCAGCAGCTCGCAAGCCACTTGCTGTTTCCCAATCCCCTCCTGCGCCCTCCCGCTGAGCGCATCGCTGAGAACCGCAAGGGTCAAGCCGGCTTGTGGCCCTACGGAATTTCGGGCGACTTGCCGATTGCCCTGGTCGTTATTGGCGAGGCGCGGGATATCAGCCTGGTCCGTCAAATGGTCCAGGCGCATACCTATTGGCGAAGGCACGGGTTGAGGGCAGACCTGCTGATCCTCAACGAGGAAGCAAGCGGCTATGAGCATCCGCTGCGCGAACGACTCGAGCACCTGATCCAAACGCATTCGATGTATACGGGGATTGATCGGCCTGGTGGGATCTATTTGCGCAGTGCGGGTCTTATCCCGGAGGAAGACCTGACGCTGCTCAGGTCCGCGGCGAGTGTGGTGCTGGTAGCGGCCCGAGGCACATTGCCCCACCAATTGGCCGTGCCTATGGAGGCTCCGGAGCTGTCGGAACCTCCGGCCGAGAAACGTGCTCCCCGGGAGCCTTCGGCTTCGCTCGCCTTCATGGAGTTGCCCTACTTCAACAGCCTGGGTGGTTTCACCCCGGATGGGCGTGAATACGCGATCTATCTCGGTCCCAACACCCACACGCCTGCACCCTGGGTGAACGTCATCGCCAACCCGACCTTCGGAACATTGATCAGCGAAACGGGGTCTGGCTTTACCTGGTATGGCAACAGCCAGCGCAATCGCCTGACGCAATGGTCGAACGACCCCGTGATGGATCCACCGTCTGAGGCGTTGTTTATCCGGGATGACGAAACCGGTGTCTACTGGACGCCGACCCCGTCGCCGATCCGCGAGGAAACCGCCTATCGGGCAAGGCATGGGGCGGGGTACACGGTATTCGAGCATAACAGCCATGGGATCGAGCAGGAGCTGACGGTCTTCGTTCCAGTGGATGAGAAGGGGGGAGAGCCGATTAAGCTGCAAAAGCTGCTGTTGAGGAACGACTCTTCACGGCATCGCAAGCTGTCGGTTACGTATTATGTGGAGTGGACACTGGGCGAGGACCGTGAATCTTCCCAGATGCACGTTGCGACCCACTGGGATGACGAAGTCCAGGCCTTGCTCGCTCGGAATCGCTACCACCATGAGTATGGGGATCGGGTGGCCTTCGCGGCCATCAATCCGCCTCCGGAGTCATACAGCGGCGACCGCACGTCCTTCCTTGGGCGCAACCGCTCGATGGAGAACCCGGCGGCGATGGAGCGAACCGGGCTTCCAGGTCGGACGGGAGTGGGATTCGACCCGTGCGCCGCGTTGCAGGTCACGCTTGAAATCGCTCCTGGCGAGAGGTCTGAGATCACGTGTATGTTGGGCCAAGCCGAGTCGGTGGAGGAGGTCCACGAACGGGTTTTTATCTACCGGGAAGGCTCGGCGCTCGAGACCGCGTTAAGCCAAACGAGAGCCTGGTGGGATGATCTGTTGGGCACGATCGAAGTCCACACCCCCGAGCTTGCAACGGACTTCCTGGTCAACCGTTGGCTTCTGTACCAAGGCCTCAGCTGTCGGATCTGGGGACGTTCCGCCTTCTACCAGGCCGGCGGGGCGTTCGGCTTCCGCGATCAATTGCAGGACGTTATGGCGTTCCTATACGCGCATCCCGAGCTGGCGCGCGAGCACATCCTGCTCGCGGCGAGCCGTCAGTTCAAGGAAGGCGATGTCCAGCACTGGTGGCATCCGCCGAGCGGCGCGGGAATCCGCTCGCGGATCTCCGATGACCTCCTGTGGCTTCCCTACGTCGTCGCTCATTACATCAGGACTACCGGCGATGTGGGCATCCTACACACGGCGGTCCCCTTCCTCGACGGGCCCACGCTGGAAGACGATCAGCACGAGATCTTCTTCACACCGGCGGTCGCGTTCGAACGTGCCACGCTGTTTGAGCACTGCCAGCGCGCTGTCACGCGTAGTCTGACCTTTGGGCCCCATGGGTTGCCCCTGATGGGGACAGGGGACTGGAACGATGGGATGAACCTTGTGGGTGCTGGGGGCAGGGGGGAAAGCGTTTGGCTGGCGTGGTTCATGGTGGATGTGCTTCAGGGTATGGCCGAGTTGTCTGAGATACTGGGTCGGACAGATCTGAGCCAGGCCTATCATCAAGACAGGAATGCGCTGATTCAGCGCGTCGAGCGAGCAGCATGGGATGGGGAGTGGTATCTTCGGGCAACCTTCGACGATGGCACGCCCCTTGGTTCCTCGGCGAATAAGGAGGCGAGGATTGATTCCCTGCCCCAATCTTGGGCTTGGCTGAGCGGCGCTGCCGACACCGATCGCGCAGAAATGGCTTTGGAATCAGCGTGGAGACATCTCGTTCGCGAGGATGAAGGTCTGGTGCTACTCTTCACACCCCCCTTTGACAGATCGGAGCCATCACCCGGATACATCAAGGGGTACCCTCCGGGGGTGCGGGAGAACGGCGGCCAGTACACTCATGCCGCCCTGTGGTTCGCCATGGCCATGGCGCGTCGAGGGGATGGTACACGTGCGGCAAACATGCTGCGCATGCTCAACCCGATTGAGCACGCGCGCGAACCGGAAACGGTATGGCGCTACGGGGCCGAGCCCTACGTTATCGCAGCTGATGTGTACCGATTGCCCGGGCGGATCGGTCACGGTGGTTGGTCTTGGTATACGGGTTCGGCGGCGTGGATGTACCGAGCCTGGGTTGAGGAGGTCCTGGGCTTGAAGGTGCGAGGGGATCACATGCAGTTGAATCCGGTCATCCCCGCATGGTGGGAGGGGTTCCGCCTGCGCTATCGTCACGGTGAAGCGATATACGAGATTCAAGTCGAGAATCCGGAAGGCTGCGAGCGAGGCGTGTCCTGGGTGGCGATGGATGGCCAGCACGTGCGGGATGGCGTGATCCCGTTGCATCGGGCTCTGGTCAAGCACCGGATCCTCGTACGCATGGGGAAGCCGTAGTAAGCAGCTTGAGATGTCCCAGCGCTCTATGCCAGAGTTTCGACCGTGGACAGGGGGCCAAAGTCCGGAACTACAATCCCCTCCGGGAGTGCACGCGCGCCCGAGGGTGGCAGGGGGGGGATACATGATGGATCACCACCCATAGCGTCAAGCCGGGGTCTGACCGTATGCGCAAGACCTCGTAACCCCAGTGGGAAAGAACGTCCTTCAAAGCCTGGCGGGAATCCGCTTCATCGTCGGCAATGAGAATGCGACGGCTCATTGCTCCTCCGATAAATCCCGTTCGTTCCTTTTTTCCCTTTCGTCGGTCCGGCTTAGATAGTTAAAGACGCACTCGCGCTGGAAACGCAAGACTTAGGTGAGAAACGTCACAGACCTGGCGGCGGCTCAGCTTGGCGGATTGCTGCGTCTATGCGCCAGCGATCAGTTTGAACCGTGCTGCCTCGAAGGGCATGTATCCGTATAAGGCACCCGGCATTCAACAAGGGACATCGCCATCCCCTCAGAAAGAGCGGCCCTGGCAGGCAACGGTCACGCGAGCCACGACCGAGAGCGGGGGAGGAGACCTCCGGTTCGAGGCCGAGAGCAGTCCACCACGCAACGCGGAGGCCCCTCGTGACCGGTGCCTTTCCAGAAGCCTTCCTTGATGTCCCGGAGGAATCCCGAATCCTACTTCTGGACGGGCTTCAATACCTGCTGCCAGGTCTGTTCTGCTTGCTTCTGTTGGCCAGCCTGGAACAGCTTCAACCCCTCCTCGCAGATCCTCTGCTGCTGGGTGTCGTTTCCGGCCTTCCGGGCACACTCTTGATACTGCTTGGGAGTCTGCGGCTTCTCCGGCTTCTCTTGTTGGGCCACGGCCACCGAAGCGGCCACCAGGGTCATGGCGGCAGCCACAAGCATCGGTAGGGCAAGCTTCTTCATCTCGACATCCTCCCTTGGATACATCACATCCGCGTTGATGTTCGCTCTTGATATTCCAGGAATTGAAAATCCTCTCCTCTCGTCCTCTCACCCCCTTTCCTTGAGGGACCGGCAACACGCGTGTTCTTGCCCGTGCACTGGACCCCACCCCTTGGCATCGCCCGCGGGGGCCGACTCGGCTGTCGGCACACTCGTCTTTACGATCTCTCCACCGGACGACATAAAGCTAAAGAGCAAGCGGTGTGCCATGGCGGCGGGCGCCTTGGATCCCGTGATCGCGACCGCCTTGATCCTCGGGGTCTTATCTCTGAGGTTTCAACTTCGATTTGAAGAGCGGACAGGTTCCTCTGTCGTTTTCGGGTCACGAAAGGGCGCATTTTTGACACGTCCAGCGTGTCACTTCTTTGCTGCCACGCTGCTACCAGAACACCCCG
Source organism: uncultured bacterium (assembly GCA_964558395.1). GTDB lineage: Bacteria > Methylomirabilota > Methylomirabilia > Methylomirabilales > CSP1-5 > CSP1-5. The sequence goes on from CAZLDS010000071.1 coordinate 11,669, forward strand.
TACCAGGAGCACCCAGGAGCACCATCGGTCACTGGAAATTCTCGGATTCTTGTGCGGATAGGTCTTCTGGGGTATGCTCAGGTTGAGCCTCAGACGAACTACGAATCCGTAGGTCGGGTGTTCGAATCACCCGCGGGGGCTGGGCTTCTCCTTGGCTCAGTTGCTTACGACCTGATCGAAGACGCACTCC
>CAZLDS010000072.1:0-11780 GCA_964558395.1 uncultured bacterium
CATAGTGCAGAGTTCATGGTTCATGGACTATGAACGGCAGGTTAACCCTAGCTTGGATCTTTCTATGAACCTGAACTCTCAACCCTGAACCGTTACAGCATAGAAAAGGCGACCTGACCGGGCCCCTGCTTACGCACGGCCTCTTCCTCCCCCGTCAAGACGAACAGCCGCTTGCGCGCGATCCCGCTGCCGGCTAACGTCCGCTCGATATAGCGCGCGCGGTCTTCGGCCAGCTTCCTGAGCTCCTGCTCGGTCGCGACCTGGCCACGACGCCGCTTCGGCGGCAGGGCCTTGGCCTCGGCATACGACGCCTGTCCTTCGATTTCCAGTTCGAGCTTCGGTCGCTTCTGCATGAAGCTGACGAGCTTGTCGAGTCGGGCCTTGCCCCTGGCATCTGGCGTGAGTGAGCCCGGGCGAAAGCTGATGGGGTCGATCCGGACCGAGATGATCTTTCCCCCGGCCTTGAGAATCTTGCCGAACAATTGGAAGGGGACCGTGATGGCCTTCATGATGGCGTTGCGGATGGCGTCCCAGACGACGCTGTCGAACTCCATTGTGGGATTGTCGAGATCGCCCCGGACCGGTACGCTGATGTGAATCTCGCCATCGAGGCCCTCGAGCAGCTCGACGGCGAGTGTCAGGGGGATGCCCACCTCCGCTTCGAACTGCTCGCCCAGCGGGTCGCCGACCTTGATCTGCCGGATGCGGATGTCATTACCGGCGTCGATTGTGCCGGCGTTATAGGCGTACTTCACCCCCGTGGTCACCCGGCCGCGATGGATCGGATGTCGCACGTACTTCTCGGCGTAGGGGTTCACACGCGCCAATTCGAAGTCCCGGACCGTTCCTGCGATGTGGATCTTCGGGGGACGTGCGACCGGCGTGAACCACCCAGTGAGCGCCACTGGGGCGGACCCGGCGAAGGTGCCCTTGATCTCCACGTCGGCCCGATCGTGCTTTGGGTATTGGTTGTGCACCTCGACGCTCACGTTGGACATGGCGCCGGCGAAGGTCGGCGTCAGGGCCGCGTCCGCGAATTCGATGCGGCTGTTCTCCACGGTGAGATGGTGGACCACGAGCGGCGGCTTGGCTTGGGACGGCCCGGTACGTTTCTTCCGTGCCGGCTGCTCTGCGAGGATCTGCGGCCACAGCCGTCGGATGTTGAACGTGCCTTTCTGGTCCCGCGTGACGCGGAAGATGGCGCCGGTGACCTTGATGGTCGGGATCTCGACGTCGAGATCCGGCATCAGGCTCATCCGGGCCAGGTCGGCGTTCAGGCGCGTGGCGTGAAAGAACGGCTTCTCGTCACCCTCGACCCTCAATGCCAGACCGCGCCCCGTGATGGCCCCCTGCGTGTCAATCGTGAAATGGCCGTCGCTGTCCAACGCTGCGACGACGTCGAGTTTCCAGTCGAGCGTGCCCTCCGCGAACTCTGTCGGCCCCACGAGCTCGTTGATGTATCCGTGAAAACCCTCGATCGGGACGCGGGTGGCCGTCAACTGCAGGTGGTTTGTGAAGGGGTTGAGGTGCAGCGTCCCGCGCATCTGGACTGCCCCCTCTCCCATGCGCGCCTCACCCACGATCTGGGCGGGCTCTGCCTCGGGCGTCATGGGCACCGGGTGGAGCGTAAGATCCAGATTGTGGAGGGTATTGGCTACCGCGGGCGTGGTTGTGCGGTCCACGATGGTAATCGAGCCATCCGTGACCTGGATCTGGTCAATGCTGAACGCCCCGAGACTCGCCCCCCCTTCCCATCGCGAGCGGAGGATGCGGTCGACATTCCAGGTCGTCGGTCCAGCCCGCACGAGGAGCAGCTCTGGCCGATGGGCCGTCACGCGTTGGATGATGACATCGCCTGCCATGAGGGCGTCCGAGTCGAGGGTGAGGTCCAAGATCGGCACCCGCAGGACCGGCTGGGTCCCCGCGCGGCCCCCGATGACGAGGTCCTTGATCTGGGCAGTGCCCGTGAATGGGTTCAGGTCGACGTCGCCGATGGCGACGGGCGCATTCATCCGGGTCTCGAGGTGGCGCACCGCTTCCCGGCGTGCAAACTCGGGCAACAGGAGGAGGGGAATGATCACAAAGATGAAGACCAGTCCCGGCCACGCCGGATAGCGGCTCGCGTGGGTCGAGGGCGCAGGCTTCTCTATCCCCATTATGTAAACTTTTTTTGTTGTAGCAATTCCCATCACTTTCGAGGGGTGGGGCATTTTTCATGCCAGCGTTTCGCGGGAATGTTGTTCCTGGGCTTAGCCATAACCTGCTGATATTCAAGGCTTTTATTGGTGTATAAAGTTTGGACAGATAGTGGGAATGATCCAGTCTGACAGTCTCAGGACACCGATATGGCTACACTAGGGGTTGAGAGCTTAGAGTTGAGAGTCGAGAGCGGACGGCCGAGAGGGGAGTGGACCAAAGCGGAGGGCGGAGGGCGGAGAGCGGAGGGTCGAGAGGGGAAAGCAAAGAAAAGACTTGACAAGAGGCAGATCACACCTATATTGTGAATGAGCGTTCACTCAAAAGAGATGAGACACGCTAGCCACACAAAAGATCTGATCGCCGAGACGGCCCTTCGGCTGTTCGTGGAGAAGGGGATTAAGGAGACCACCATTCGCGACATCGCGAAGGCGGGTGGGATCGCCGAGGGGACGCTCTACCGGCATTACAGCAGCAAGGATGACCTCGCGTGGGAGCTGTTTTCAAAGAACTTCATGGGCTTCACCCTCGAACTCAACCGGGTGCAGCAGGGGGAAGCGACCCTGAAAGGAAAGCTCGAGGCGATGGTCCGGTACTTCTGTACCTTTTTCGATGCGAACACGACGCTGGTGGGCTATCTGCTGCTGGCCCAGCACAGCCAGCTCAATAAGGTGACGCCGACGATGCCCCGGCCCGGCTTCTTACTTCGCGGTATCATGGCCGAGGCGATGGACCGCGGGGAGATTCCCAGGACCGATCCCGAAGTCGCAGCCTCGATGGTGTTAGGACTGGTCTTGGAGGTTGCCATTTCGAAGATGTATGGGTACATCTCGGAGCCGCTGTCGAGCCTGGCAGAGATGCTGTCGGCTGCTTCCTGGCGCGTATTGCAAGGGTAGCAGGTTTTTTGGGGACTGGTGTGAGTGATTGTTCACTCATAATGGGTTCAGGGCAACCTCGAAACGGATGGTCGTGTGGAACGGTCGTTGATCATTCGCGGAGAGAGCGATGGAGAGCGAACGATCCGATGCAATGAGCGTCGAACCGCATCGTGCTGACCGGCGGGAATTTCGGTTTGCCGGGACGGTCGGGCAGAGCGAGAAAATGCGGCATCTCATCGGGCTCGTGCGGTCCATCGCGGCGGCCCACGTCACCGTCCTGATCCAAGGAGAGACCGGAACGGGCAAAGAGCTGATCGCCAGGGCGATCCATGAGAACAGCGCGCGCAGAAGCAAGCGATTCGTGGCGGTGAACTGTGGGTCGCTCGCCGAGACGCTGCTGGAGAGTGAGCTCTTCGGCCACGAGAAGGGTGCCTTTACCGGGGCCATGACCCAGCGCAAGGGTATCTTCGAGGTGGCGGATGGCGGGACGCTCTTCCTGGACGAGGTCGGTGAGATCTTGCCGAGTACGCAGGTCAAGCTCCTCCGGGTCCTGCAGGAGGGCGAGTTCCAACGCGTCGGGGGGACCGACGTCATTCGGGTCGATATGAGAATCGTGGCGGCCACCAACCAGCACTTGGAGGAGCTCGTCAAGGGCGGCCGCTTCAGACAAGATCTCTACTATCGCTTGAATGTGGTCCCCATGCAGGTTCCCCCTTTGCGCGAACGCGTCGAGGACATCCCGGCCCTGGTGTCGCATTGTATCGCAAAATTCAACGGGAAAATAAACAAGCGGGTCCGTGCCACGAGTCCTCAAGCGCTGGGCCTCATGATGGCGTATCATTGGCCGGGGAATGTCCGCGAGCTCGAAAATGTAATCCAGCGGATGATGGTGGTCGCGCGGGGAGACACGCTTGACATCCAAGACCTCCCGACCGAGATCCGGCCCGAAGAGCATGCGGCGACACCCGACGCACCCAATTTAAAAAGCATTGCACGAGCGACCGCCGGGATCGCCACGAAACGGGTCATTTGCGATGCCCTGGCCAAAACCAAAGGAAACGTGACGCGAGCCGCGCGATCTCTTGGCATCAGCCGCGTGACGCTGCAGAAAAAGATGAAGGTTTTTCATCTCCGCAACGTGACGGAGAACCCTGCTAAAGCCGCTGAGCAGGTTTCCACAGAGACTGCTCACCTCCGTTAGCACCTCTGAGTTTTCTCTTCCATCGCCCACACCATTCCGAAAAACATTCTTCGCTTTCAAAATTCAGCAGTTCAAAGATCGGGACCTGCGTCAGCGCGCGTCCACAATCTACTGGCATTCAATTTGCGCACGTGCATTCTCCGAAGGCCGTTGAATCGTTTCATTCGCGAGAGGGGAATGTCATGGGCAAGCGCGTCAACGAACAAGGATTCTGCGTCTACAGCGGGGTCTGGTGGAAGTTAGCTTTGCCCCAAGTCATCATCCTCGTCCACCTCGGCATATGCGTGGCGATATCCGTCTGGGCCGGTTTACGCCCGGCAACCGGTTGGTTCACCATGGCCGTCGGCTTTCCATTGGGATTCCTCGCGTGGACCCTTTTTGAGTACTGCCTCCACCGGTGGCTCCTTCACCACACGCGCCACCCCCTGCTTCGCCGGGTCTTCTGGAATGGCTTTCATCGGGAACACCATATGTATCCGGCAATGGAGGATCCCGACCCGCGCGGGATTCACCCCGCCTTTTCCTTGCCGATCATCGCCATGCTTGTCGGGACGGTCGCGCTGACGACTGAATCCGGTTGGGGGTTGGTGATCACGGCGGGATGGATCCTCGGTTACTGCGCCTACGAGGCGCTGCACTGGTTGTTTCACGCCGGCGATCCGAAAAAAGGATTGGCGAAGCTGTGGTTGATTAAAGAAGTGTGGGAAGCCCACACGGTCCACCACTTGTTCCGGGCAAACAAGAACTACGGCTTCGTGACCATGTGCTGGGACAAGTGCCTCGGTACCTACATGACTCTCGAGCAAATGCGCAACAAGAAGCGCGACGGATTTCCCAGCGGTTGCCGAGCAGAAGCGAGCCAAAGAGAGGGATCTCGGACCCTGGCGGAAAGGGCGGCCTAACCATGATCGCTTCGCTCACAGGGTTCGTCATGGGTTTCATCGGATCGATGCCGATCGCGGGACCTATCTCCCTGCTCGTGTTCCACCGTGGCCTGGGCGGCCGCTACTGGGACGGATGGGCTATCGGCGTCGGCGGAGCGCTCGCGGAGGGGGTGTACTGTGCGCTCGCCGTCCGGGGGTTCGCCGCCGTGCACCAGAATTTTCACTTTTCCCCAACCGTGGCGAAGCCAATGGCGGTGTCCTTACTGGGAGCGATTGGCCTCTATTTCATCTTTATCGGGCCAGGGCGTTCAACGGATCCCCGGGCGCTTCGCCAAGACAGGTGGTCAATGTTGAGCTCGTTGATGATCGGCTTTAGCGTGGCGGCAGCCAATCCAACTCTGCTGCTGATCTGGTCGGCTTCGGTCGGGATGCTCTTCGCCATCACCAATGTCAGCCTGCAAGGTCACGCAACAGTTATCTTCCCCGCGAGCGTCATCACGGGCATCGTCACCTGGTTCAGCGTGTTGCTGATCTTGTTACACCGCTTCCGGCGTAGATTTCCGTTCTTCGCGTACCGCGTCGCCATCCGCGGCATGGGAGTAGCCCTGGTCGCCCTCGCGATTAGCTCGGCCGCATGGACCATGTATAGCTTCAAGGGAGCGATTCCCTGATACGGAGGCCCACGATGCATCAGAAATCATACAACAAATTCTGGTTTTTCAATTTTCTCCCGATCTGGTATGCCACGCACAAGTTAAAGCGACTGAAGGAGGCTCAGCACTGGGACGATGACCGGTACTACAAGAAGATGTATGCGATTCCACTCCTTACCCATGAGAACGTCGGGGACAAGTTGGCGATGCTCAGAGATTACCTGACAGACGAAATATCGAAGCATAAAGCGACTGCCCGAGTCATTGATCTCGCCACAGGCCGGGGATACCAAGCGCGAAACATCTATGCTCGCGGCTACAAGAATGTTTATGGATCCGATATCCAGGTGTCGCGAGTCGCCGAAGCCAAGCAACAGAACATAGACATACCCATCCATTTTGGAGTCGCGGATATGAGGCGTCTCCCCTACCGGTGCGGCAGCGCCGATGCGATCGTCGTATCGGGCGCCCTCCACGATTTGAAACCAGCAGAGATAAAAGCGAGTTTGAAGGAATGCCACCGGGTCTTACGCGTCGGTGGGCGGCTGATCGTTTTGGAGCCCAGATATCTCGGAGATCTCCCGTACACACTTGTGAGGAAAGCGTATGCTTTCAGCTGTGGCGTTCTCGATGAGTCCGTTAATATGCAGGATTTTCTCCAACTCGATCTTGTCAGCCTGGGTGAGCGCATCGGGTTCACATTGCTGAGACAACAGACGGTCTGGCACGCGATCCTCTCGCTCTACACCTTCGCGAAGTCAGGGGAAAACGACAACGGCACCGGTTGAGGTGAGTGATTGTTCGTGCATGAACAGAAAGGAGAGAGGCGATGAGACAGAGAGCGATGGTCACGGTCACGATCCTGATGGTAGTCGCCGTGGTAACGATTGGCTGCACGCGCCGATTGGTGGGGCAACCGATCGACGAAGACAAAATCCCCAAGATCACAGTCGGCAAAATGACACGCGGGGAGATCTTTGCGCTCTTCGGTGCTCCCTATCGCATGGAGACGAAGGCCGATCAGGACGTCCTCACCTACCTCCATGGAAGAGAGTTTATCTGGTCGGCCGGTCTCTACACCGAGAACCGGACCCAGGCAGACATTCTCACGGTGTTCATCGACAAAGGGGGGGTCGTATCCAATTACGCGTACACCAAGGGGGCGTCGGCGCCAGAGTTGCTTCGGCCGCTCGTGCGTCCCTCCTACTAGCGAGAGTCGAGTGCTGAGGACTCAGGCGAAGGGTGGAGAGTCCGCAGATGCTTCAGGGTTCAGATTTCATGGTTCAGAGTGGATGGCTCGGGACAGGCCCCGTCAAATGGCTCTCGACCCTCAACTCTGGACTCTCAACTATCTATAGACTCTAGACCAGCGTGTTGGCACCCATTTTGCTCCCACGTCTCGGGGGGATGGAAAGTCGGGGGCTGAGAGTTGATTGACGGCAGGTGGTGGGGTAATATGGCACGCTCCGCTCTCCGCAAAAGAGCGGCCCAAGAATTGTACGACGTGCGACCGCCACGAAAGGCACGCCAACCTCAATGAATGGAGAGCAATGAGTTCACAGGAGGAATTCGCACCAAAGCTCGTGATTTACGGAACCACGATAGGCGTCGGGCTGTTGACGGTGTGGGCGCGTCACCTCTTTCCCTTTGCCCTGATCGTACTCGGCATGGCCGTCATCGCATTCGCTGGGTGCTTCCTGTCCACACTCCCTTTGTTCGAGTACATGGGCGCTGCCATGGGATCGGCTGCGATCGCCATGGTGATCGAATTCGACCCCTGGATCTTGGTGATTCCGGGCCTGGTCACGGGGTACATCTGGGGGCACGTGGCCAAGGACCACCTCGAGGGGCGCGCGATCGATAGATTGCGCACCCAGTCGAACGTTCGGGAACCCAGGAAACCCAAACCTCCCCAAAAGACGACCAGTTTCTAATTACATTTGGAATTTGGAATTTCGAACTTCGAACTTCGAAATTAACCCCAGGACTGAGAATTTAGGCCTTAATTCCCGTGACCTTAGGTCTCGACCATCCGCAATGAAACAAATCCGCCCGCGGCGGCGTCTAAACGAGTGATGGGACACTCGGCGTCTGACAGGCGACCCCAAGGAGGCGAAGGAATGCGACGCATAGCCATGGGTCTTGTCATCGGCAGTCTCGTGCTGGGCGGGATGGCTCTGCCGGCCGAGGCGCGAGGGTGGCGTCACGGCTACCACCACCATCATGGACACGGCCAGTTTTTCGGGGGCTTTCTGGCCGGTGCGGGCACGGTCCTGCTGTTCGACGCCCTGACGACCCCACGCGTCGTCTATGCGCCCCGGGTGGTCTACGGTCCACCCGTAGTCTATGAGGCGCCGGTGTACTACCGGGCGCCGGTCTGCCGGGATACCTGGATCCCGGAGCGGTGGGAGACGCGCGCCAACCAGCAGAATGGCTTTACGACCTATTATCAGGTCTTGGTTCCGGGCACCTGGACGCGGCAGTGTTACTGAGTTCCTCGACTGAGCTCGGGACAGGCCTGGTCGAAGGGGCGAATGGAGGGGACAGCGATGACCACGAGACATTGGCAGGTTGGGGTCATCCTTGGGGCCTTCCTGATCGCCATAATGATTATGGCCCTGCCACGTGTCGCAGCCGCCTGGGGAGGGTTCTCTTTCGGATTCCGTGGCGGACGGCACCATGACACATTCCGTCGCGACCATGGGTTCGTGCATCCGTATCGCGACTTTGTCAGCCGCCACCGATTTTTCGATTTCGATCACCGATTTGTTCGCAACCGTCTGCAGATCCAGTGTATCCAGTGCCGCTTTCGTCACACGCCCCATAGACGCGTCTTTCGGCGCCACGGGCATTTCCGTCAGCCCCACGGGATCCATCAGGGGAAAACGGTAATCATCTTCCGTCGCTAAAGGCTTAGACTTCAGGACTGAGTATTGAGAACTGAGGACTGAGCCACGGGCAGCCACGAGGACTGAGGCATACGGACTGAGGACTTCGGCGAGCTCAGTCTAGCCGCTCGAACGGTTCGGCCGAGCCCTCGGCCTGAGCTCGGGCCGAAGGCTCACCCTCGAGGCCCGCAGCACTCAGTCCTGTTCTCCCACTTGACCCTCAGTGCCCGAACGCTCAGTCCTGCGATTAGCCCTCAGCTCTCAACCGTCCGTAGGCTCTACCCTCCACTGACGAGCGGCAAAAACCCCTAGATTCTGTGTCGAGCCATCTGGTATCTTTGTCCCCACGTGTGTGGGAAAAGGAGAGAAGTGCCCATAGCCTCGCGGATAATCCGGATCATCCTTACGGGGGTATGTGGACTCGCGATCATGCATGGTGGATCGGCGTGGGGGAAACACGTCCCCGTCACCCTCAAGGGCTATGACGGCAAGGCGCTCACCATCGACAGCAAGGCCCCCTACAGCCCCAGGCAGACCTGTGGTCAGTGCCACGACTACGAGAAAATTACGAACGGCTACCATTTCCAGCAAGGCCGAACGGATGGTTCCGGAAAGATCGTCATGTCCGACGCCTTCAACCCCAAAAAGCCGTGGATCAAATCCGACGGGATGTTCGGCAAGTGGTGACCCCCCGCCGCGGACTCCAGCCAGTTGGCTGGAAAGACCAACACCAGCCTCTCCCAGATTGACAAGTCCGTCTTCTTCTTCGCCCAGAAGTGTGGCAAATGCCATCCGGGAGGCGGAGGGCTCGAGTACGACCGGGACGGGCACAAGTACTACGACGACCAGACCGGGAAGTTCGGCTACCAGTTGAGTGACCGCGATCCCACTCTGGACGGAGATTACACCGCCTTTGCCGCCGGAAACCCCAACTTCGGTGCCCCGTGGGATCAGAGCGGTGTGGCCGAGGCCGACTGCCTCATCTGTCATCTGAAAGGCTATAACTGGAAAGCCCGCAATGCCGCCCTCAACGGACGGAAGTTCCGCTGGGCGCCGGCGATCGGCGCGGGATGGGCGGACGTGGAGATGGGCAAGGACACGCAGGGCGCCGCCGTGGTGAAGTCCGTGACCATCAACTACAGCAGAAACCAGACCGCCGATTTCGCGAAGCTGAAGGATCAGATCGTCAGGGACGTTCCGCCGGAGAACTGCTGGTCCTGCCACAACGTCAGCGACACCAAGAAGCGCGGGCGCTCCATTGATCCCGGAAAGGATATCCACATCCGGAAGATGGGAACCTGCGTGACCTGCCACACCTCGGACGATCAGCACAACTTCGCCAAGGGGGATGCCGGCCTGTCAACCGTGCGGGACGACCTGGACTACACCATGAAAAACTGCCGCGACTGCCACCTGGTCGGGAAGGGGAAAGAGGCCCCCTATCCGGTCAAGCACACGTTTCCGCCGGAGCATTACGCCCTGGTCAGCTGCGAGGCGTGCCATATCCCGTACAAGGACACGCCGGGCGTGCTGGTCGTGGACAACGCGTCGACCGGCCAGACCATCGGTTTTCCGACCGCAAGGTTCCTCACGTTCGATCCCGCGCATCCCAAGCGGTGGATGCCGGCCCTGAAAATCCACCGGGGCAAGATCAAGCCCTTCAAGTCCCTGGTGGCGATCTGGTGGGGGGACCTTGACGAGGCCACCGGCGTGGTGGCGCCGATCCCGCTATGGAAGATCCGGCAGATGAAGAAACCCCCGGTCGCAGACGACAACGGCGACGGCAAGCCGGAGGTGAATACCACGGCGGAAATCACCGCATTCCTCACCGCCATCAAGAACAGTCAGGACAAGTTCGGGAACCCCATTGCGAAGAACCCCGCCCTGGTGAAGGGCGGGCGAATCTACAAGCTTGCGGGTAAGGGCGTCACCCACTACGAGGACGAGCAGGCCGAGGCCCACGGCTTTTCCCTCAGCCACAATGTGCGGCCCACGTCGCAAGCCGTGGGGGCCAAGGGCTGCATGGAGTGCCACAGCACGGATGCGCGTTTCTTCTTTCGGAAAGTGTTGGTGGATCCGTACGGGGAAAACGGTAAGCCGGTATTCGAGCCGACCTGGAAGCTCATGGGGTACAGCGAGGGGCAGGTCAACCGCCTGGTCACCTTGGACCTGTCCGCCTGGAAATGACCGTTCCCCGATGACAGGGAATGTCCAGGAGTTAGTATTGAGGACTGAGCCAAGGGTTGAGTCGGAGAATGAGGCTCAAACCTCAGCACTCAATCTGTTCCACGATCTTGGGGAACACATCCAACCATGGTCCTTCCGTTCCCTCGATCACCTGGAGCCCGAGCGCGTAGCCGCCTGGCTCGCCTGCATCCTCCCCACACCAGCGGACCTGGCCCCGAAGTAAATGGGTCCGTCCGTCACCCCGGGGTATCTGAGCGACAGCACCACGCTCGTCCCTGGCGAGAACTCCTCGGGGACACGCACCCGCAACCCGCGCTTGCTAATGTCCATCACGGCCGCCGCAACGAGGGGTTCCCCTCTTTCTATAACGCCACCGAGGACAGGGTTGTCGAAGGGGCCGCACCGACCTATATTATTAAAAAGTGCGGCGATGTTGCTCGCATGGTCGCAGGGGAGGGAGTCGGATGAAACCGGGGTAGCCATAGACCCCGGGCCCACCTCAGGCAAATTTGGCGGTACATTGGACACGCAGGCGCCTTCGGGGGAGCATTATGCCCGAGGGCGTCTTTTTTTGAGTAAATGCGGGAGGAGGTGTAGTCATGGCTGTAGAGACGGTCATGGGAGAACAGCGGTCCCATCCGCGGTGGCGGATCTGGGGGGTCCGGGGACGGATCGCACGCGACCACGAGGTCAAGCTGCTTGAGATCAGCGAAGTCGGAGCCCTGATCGAACACGCGCACCCCGTCCGGCAAGGGACGATCTTGTTGCTGACGCTGCCGAGCGACGGGCACCAGGTCCCCCTGAAATGTCGGGTCGTCCGATCGGTGGAACACCACTACGAGGTCATGCCCACGGGCGAGTGCGGCCACGTGTACCGGAGCGGTCTGGAGTTT
>CAZLDS010000073.1:0-11681 GCA_964558395.1 uncultured bacterium
TTTCACGTTGCTGGCTGTTATGTTCCTTATACGGTCCCCGGCACAAAGGTTGGGAGCCCCGTGGGAGACCTTGTTGGCTTTGGTGGGGACATTCCTGCCGGTGGTGATGCCGAGGCCTGCCCCCGGTGGGCTCCCCTCGTTGGGAGAAGGCATCCAGATCATCAGCCTGGCGGTCATGGTGGCCGCTCTGATCTCCCTGGGACGTAGTTTCGCGATCGCGCCGCCGACCGGGGTTTGCGGACCACAGGTCTCTATCGTTGGGTGCGACATCCGTTGTACGCCGCGGAGATCTTCTTCTATATCGGGTACTTGGTGGTGAACCCATCGTGGAGAAATCTGGTCGCGGTGATCGTGAGCACCGTCATTCAGATCGTCCGGATTACACGGGAAGAGCGCATCTTGGCGGGATACACCAGTTACGCTTTACGGGTTCCGGTGGCGTCTCGTTCCGTTCGTTTGGTAGCGCCTCAAGGGGCGAGGCACGCCGCCACGGTCCAAGGGTCTAGAACCATGAAAATGCCTGCGAGGCACGAATCATGATTGCAAACGCCCTGGCCCCGCGCGCCCGTTCGTTGGTGGCGGCTTGCATCCTCGTCACCGTACTGCTGCTTGCGACAGAGGCTCAGGCCTACATAGGTCCCGGGGCAGGATTCGCTGTATTGGGCTCGTTTCTCTTTATCTTGACGAGCATGGTAAGCGCGCTGTTCATCCTCCTGTCGTGGCCGGTCCGCGCGGTCTGGCGATGGGTCCGGCGGAGCCGGCTGCCCCGGAAGAGCGGCATCGAGCGCCTCGTCATCATCGGGCTGGACGGCCTCGATCCGGAGCTGTGCACGCGACTCATGGCTGAGGGGAAGCTCCCGCATCTGTCAGCGCTTGGAGAGCGCGGGGCGTATTCGCCCCTTCAGACGACATATCCCCCTGTATCCCCGGTGGCCTGGTCGTCCTTCATGACTGGTGTGAATCCCGGTAAACACAACATCTTTGATTTCTTGCGCCGAAACCCCCGTACGTACCTTGGGGAACTATCTTCGGCCGAGATCCGGGGTTCTTCCAGGTCGTTCTCCATCGGCAATTATGTGCTTCCTCTCGCGAAGTCCCGTGCGCGATCGCTTCGCAAGAGCAAGCCCTTCTGGGCGATCCTCGGAGAGGCCGGCATCTTCAGCACGGTCCTGCGGGTTCCTATCACGTTTCCTCCGGAGAAATTCCCGGGGCTCTTACTCTCGGGAATGTGCGTCCCAGATCTCCAGGGGACCCAGGGAACGTTTACCTTTTACACCTCACAGAAGGACCGAGCGGAGTCGCACACCGGGGGGACGCGCATCACCGTGGCCATAGAAGGCAATCGGGTGCAGACGTATGTTCCCGGCCCCCCCAATCCGCTTTTGACCGGGCGAGATCAACTTCGTCTGCCCTTGACTGTCATCCTCCAGCAGGACGGGCATGAGGTTGAGGTCATCGTGTCCGGCCAACGCGTGCGGCTGAAGCGCGGAGAATACTCGGCGTGGATTGCACTGACCTTCCGGCCAGGACTCGGGGTAAAGATTCGCGGGATTGCTCGGTTGTATTTGAAGCAGGTTGTGCCCGATTTCGAAATGTATCTGTCGCCGATCAACATCGATCCCGAAATGCCCGCGATACCCATTTCCCATCCTGCGGTCTACTCCGCCTACCTGGCAAAGCTCCTGGGAAAATACGCGACGCTCGGCCTGGCAGAGGACACGTGGGCTCTGAACGAACGGGTCATCGACGAGGATGCCTTCCTGACGCAATGCTGCTTGATCCACGAGGAACGGGAACGCATGCTGTTGAGCGCCTTGGAAAAGACCCGCCAGGGGGTCTGCATCTGTGTCTTTGACGCGCCTGACCGGATCCAGCACATGTTTTTCCGCTATCTGGATGAGAAACATCCGGCCCTGCAGTCCGGGAATGGGGAGCCGGAGAAGTACCGACGGGTCATCGAGGAACTTTACCAACGAATGGACGCGCTGGTGGGACGGGTGATGGACCGCCTGGATGACCGGAGCATCCTCATTGTCATGTCAGATCACGGGTTCAGGCCGTTCCGGCGGGGGGTCAATCTAAATGTATGGTTCCATGAGCATGGATATCTCGCCCTGAAAGAGGGAACGGAAAGCGCGGAGTGGTTCGCGAATGTAGACTGGGAAAAGACCAAGGCCTATGCGGTGGGGATGGGTGGCGTCTATATCAACTGCAAGCACCGGGAGGCGAAGGGAGCGGTGCGACCGGGACGGGAGTACGAAGCACTGAAGCGCGAACTCATCGAAAAGCTCTCCGGCCTCAAAGACGAAGAGGCCGGCGGGATCGCCATCCGGGAGGTTTTCGATCGGTCGCTCCTGTATACTGGCCCGTATACCGAGAACGCACCAGACCTGATCATCGGCTATAACGCGGGCTACCGAGCGTCCTGGGAGGCGGTTGTCGGTAAGGTGAATAGCCAGGTCTTTGAGGATAACCGGAAGAGCTGGAGCGGTGACCACTGCATCGACGCCCGCCTGGTCCCCGGCGTGTTCTTCTGCAACCGATCCATTTCGCAAGAACACCCACATATTATGGATATTGCCCCCACAGCCCTGTCCCTGTTCGGCCTCGATGTCCCGCCTTACATGGACGGAAAGCTCCTCATCCCGGCTGACACGACGCGAGTTGCGAATGTGGCGTGAGCGATCGCGAGAAGTACGCAGGGAATTAACGGTGGCCCGGCCACGAAACTTTGCAGTGCTCGGCATTGCACTCCTGATGGCCCTCTGCACCGTGGGTGCGGGACGCTCCGCCGGCGCAGTCACGTCGAAGCGAGTCTTGGTACTCGGCATTGACGCGCTGGACCCGGGGCTGCTCGAACACATGATGGCCACGGGCCGGGTCCCGCACCTGCGCTCGCTGAGAGATCGTGGGGGATATCGACGGCTGGTGACGAGCGTGCCCCCGTTAAGTCCTGTGGCGTGGTCGACCTTCATCACCGGTATGAATCCGGGCGGGCACGGGATCTTCGACTTCATTCACCGGGATCCAGAGACGAAACTCCCGTTCCTCTCTACCAGCAGGACCCAACCACCCGAGCGGACGATTACGCTCGGGAACTGGGTTATTCCGCTTTCGGCGGGCAGGGTCGAACTTCTACGCAAAGGCAAGGCCTTTTGGGAAGTCTTGCAAGACCACGGGATTGCCACCACGATCCTGCGGATGCCTGCGGATTTTCCCCCCGCAGGATCGAAGGGCCGGGTCCTTTCTGGCATGGGAACGCCGGACCTCTGGGGGACGTATGGGACCTTTGCCTTCTTCACCGACGATCCGGCTGTCCAGCGGGAAGACGTGTCCGGAGGGAAAGTGTATCCGGTAGCAGTCGATGGAAATACCGTCCGGGCGACCCTGGTGGGCCCCAAAAATACCTTCAAGAGGGGTGCGCCCCGCACCACGGTGGACTTTACCGTACGACTCGACCCGCGCCAACGGCTGGCACGGATCACCGTCCAGACAAAGGAGGTCCTCTTGAAACAGGGGGAGTGGAGCCCTTGGGTTCGCCTCAGCTTCGAGATGATTCCGTATCTGAAGAGCGTTACGGGAATCTGCCGCTTTTATCTGAAGGAGCTGAATCCCCAACTCAAGCTGTACGTCACACCCATCAACATGGACCCACAAGCGCCCGTGCTGCCGATCTCCGTGCCTGCAGGCTATGCGGCCGAGTTAGCCAAGGCCCTGGGGGACTTCTACACTCAGGGCATGCCCGAAGACACACAGGCGCTGAACGCCAATGTCCTGAGCCGGGACGAGTTTTTGGTTCAGGCCCGGATGGTGTTACGCGAGGTGGAGGCCAGCATGGACTATGAGCTCGCCCGGTTTCGCGATGGGTTTCTGTTTGTCTATTTCTCCAGCGTGGACCTCGTCGGTCATATGTTCTGGCAGCCTGTTGGCGAGCCGGAGGCCCCGTTTCCCAACCGCCTCGCGGAGCGTTACCGCACCATCATGGAGGATACGTACGAGGAGATGGATCGGATCGTGGGCAAGGCCCTGAAGGCAGTCGGGAATCAGGACACGATTATCGTGATGTCCGACCACGGATTTGCGCCACTGTATCGTCAATTCAACTTGAATACCTGGCTCAAGGAGCAGGGATACCTCCGGCTCCTGGATGGGGCGGACGGCGACGCCGACCTCTTCAAGGATGTGGACTGGCGGCAGACCCGGGCCTATGGCCTCGGCCTGAATGCACTCTACCTCAACCTGCGCGGGCGAGAGCGCACGGGGATCGTCGAGCCCGGGACCGAGCGAAACGTGCTTCTCGACAAGATTGCCCGAAAATTGCAAGCCGTCAGAGACCCACGGACCGGGGCCACAGTGGTTGCACGGGTCTACCGGCCAGAGGAAATTTACACCGGGCCCGAGATCGAGAATGCGCCCGACCTGATAATCGGATACAAGGGGGGCTACGGTGCCTCCGGCGCCACCGTGCTCGGCAAAATCCCCAAGGCCATCCTGGAAGACGATGAGAAGAATTGGATCGGCGATCACGCCATGGCTGCGGAGCTAGTGCCGGGCGTAGTGCTGGCCAACCGAAAGATTGTCGTCGCCCAGCCGGCGCTCCAAGACGTGACCGCTACCATCTTGGCCGAGTTCGGAATCTCGAAACTGCCGGTCATGACCGGCAGGCCGATCTTTGAGGCACGCTGAACTCGAAGCCGGCGGTTCGAAGTACCACCGTCGCGGAGGGAAGACATGTGGGGCGCAAAGATCACGCTCGATAAGGACCTCCTGACCAGGGTCAAGAAGCATGCTGCCGAAATAGGGTACTCTTCTGTGGAAGAATTTGTGACTCACGTCCTGGAACGGGAGTTGGCCGTCGCGGAAGAGACAGAGCCTGACGAGGCTATCAAGCGGAGACTGCAGGGACTCGGGTACCTGGAGTGAGGTAGGGCAGAGATTCCTCGAAGGGTAGGGAGAGTATGGACGCGTATCAGAGGGCCACCACGCACCTCTTCGACGCCATCTTTGTGCCCTTCCGGTCCTCTCCTCCCCTGGTGGCGGTGATCGCGGTATCGTTGCTTACGGGGGTTCTGATGCTCATCGCCTTTCGGTACACCTCGAACCAGGATGCAATCCGGAGGACCAAAGAGACGATCAAGGCCCACATCCTGGAGATCAAGCTCTTCAAACATGACCCTCGCATCGTGATGGGGGCTCAGCGCCGAATCCTCCGATATTCCCTCGGCCACCTGAGATACACGCTCGTTCCGTTCCTGGTGATGTTGCCGCTGCTGGTCCTCATTCTGGTGCAATTACATCTTCGCTTCAGCTACAGCCCTCTCCGACCGGGCGAGTCGGCCGTTATCACCGTGAAATTCGCCGAGCAGGTTCCCTGGCAGGGAGCGGCGGTGGACCTCTTGGCCCCGGAGGGAGTGGAGATCGAGACCCCAGCACTGCGGGTGGAAGAGGAGCGTGAGATCAGTTGGAGGATAAAGGCACACCAATTTGGAGAATTTGATCTCACGTTTCGCCTCCCCGAGCGGGAGGTGCAGAAGCGGCTTACCGTCGCCACCGAGTTGGTCAAGGTCAGTCCTCGGAAGAGCCATTCGACTTTTGTGAATTCCTTCCTCTTTCCCGGTGAAACGCCGCTGCCGAACGATTTACCGATCCAGTCCATCGATGTGGGATATCCCCCCCGAGTACTTACCGTGTTGGGATGGAATCTACACTGGCTCGTGATTTTTTGTGTGCTGTCGCTAGCCGGAGGGTATACCCTCAAGGGGCTGTTTGGGGTGGAACTGTAAGCATAGGGCGAGGGGCAAGGCGGCACGGAGGAGTCGCATGACGAAGGTTGCGGTCATCGGTCTGGATTGTGCCGTGCCGGAACTGGTCTTTGACCGATGGAAGGATGAATTGCCGAACCTGAAGGCCCTTATGGAAAGTGGGGTGTATGGAAGGATGGAGAGCATCCATCCCCCCATCACCGTACCCGCCTGGACAGCCATGATGTCGAGCAAGGATCCGGGACAGCTTGGCGTGTACGGTTTTCGGAACCGGAAGGACTATTCGTATGCTAGCTACACCTTTGCCAATTCATCGAGCGTGACCCATGACCGGGTCTGGAACATCCTCTCGAGGGCAGGGAAGAAGGTCATCGTGCACGGCGTTCCGCAGACCTACCCGCCGACCCCCGTAAACGGTTGCATGGTAAGCTGCTTCCTCACTCCCTCGACACAGAGCCCATATACCTATCCCCTCTCTCTCAAGCCAGAGGTGGAACGGGTCGCCCAGGGCTACGTCGTCGACGTCGAGGACTACCGTACCCACGATACCCAAGCCCTACTCCAGCGGATTTACGAAAAGACCGAGAAGCACTTTGCGGTGGCACGACATCTCCTTAAGACGAAGCCTTGGGACTTCTTTGTCATGGTAGAGATGGGCATGGATCGGATCCATCACGGGTTCTGGAAGTTCATGGATCTCACGCACCCTAAACATGAGGCCGACAACCCTTTCCAGAATGCGATCAGGCAGTACTACGGGTACTGTGATATGGAGATCGGCAGGCTGCTCGACCTGTTGCCCCGGGACACGATCGTTCTCGTCGTGTCGGACCATGGGGCGAAACGGATGGATGGGGGGTTCTGTCTCAACGAATGGCTGATCCAGAGGGGTTATCTGTCACTGCACGCATATCCCGATCAACCGACGCCGATCGATAAGGTAAATATCGATTGGACGCATACCCGCGCGTGGGGGGATGGGGGGTACTACGGGCGACTCTTTCTCAATGTCAGGGGACGGGAACCGGAGGGAATCATCGACCCTGATGCATATGAGAAGGTTCGGGTAGATCTCATCGAGGAGATCGCCGCCATCGAAGGTCCCCACGGCGGGAACCTTGGCTGCAAGGCGTATCGCCCCGAGGATTTGTACCGCGAAGTCAACGGCTGTCCCCCCGACCTCATCGTCTACTTTGGGGATCTCTATTGGCGCTCGGTGGGGGTCGTTGGGAGAGGGGAGATCTACACCGCCGAGAATGATACGGGCCCGGATGGGGCGAACCATGACTGGCACGGTATCTTCGTCATGCGAAAGCTGGGGAAGGCGAGGCCGGAATGTGGCGGCGAGCGAGATGGACTCCGCATATACGATGTGGCCCCTACACTTCTTGACCTGTTCGGGATCACGCCTCCTCGCGAGATGATCGGATCTGCGATCGCGTACTGAGTACGATCTCAGGAATCCAACAGGAAGGAAGTCTGATGCGGAGGCAGGGCTTCACGGTGTGGTTTATGGGACTCCCGAGCTCGGGTAAGAGCACTTTTGCGAACATGCTGCTCAACTGCCTTCGGGATCTAGGCTACGCTGTCGAGAATCCCTTTGTGGAGTAACCCACCCCCGTTTTCCGGGGAGGGTCAGCTGGAGTGAGCAGAAAAAGGATCTGCGATGAGGCTGATGGAGGTAAGGTCCTTTGGGTACAGCGTGGGCCTGGCTGTCCGGTGGGAAACGCGCGGGCTACTCCTCATTCTCGCATTCCTCGTGACCGTTGGCGCCACAGTCTCGGACCTCAACGAGGCCGGCAAGGCCGCCTACGCGCGTGGCGACTTTGCCGCGGCCGAGCACCTCTTCAGCGAGGCCGTCGCCCAGGCTCCGAATGATCCGTTACTCCATTACCATCGGGCCGTGGCGCTGAGCCGTCTCCGTCGCTGGCGGGACGCATCGGAAGCCTATCAGGCCGTCCTTCGGCTTGATCCACCTCCGGCACTCGCCACCGCTGCTCGGGAGGGCCTCCGCACGCTCCAGCCAATTACCCGCCCGCCCCCCCCAGTCCCTGACAGATCCGCGGTGGCAATCCCCCTCCGGCAGGCCAAAGGGGGCTGGGTCACAGAGGTAGCGCTGCACTCCACGAAGAAGGCAACGTTTCTGGTGGATACGGGTGCCAGTGTATGCGTGATCTCGCCAGAGCTGGCCGATGCGCTGGGCCTCAAGCCCGGACGCCGTGCGGTCACGCTCGAGACGCTTTCGGGGCGCACCACAGGTCCCCTCGTCACACTCAGATCCGTTCAGGTCGGACAAGCCCGGGCCAAAGATGTTCATGCGGTAGTTCATACAATCGGCCCGGGAATAGACGGAATTCTCGGAAACAGCTTCCTTTCTCGCTATACGGTTACTCTCGACCCTGAGTTGGGTGTCCTCCGCCTGCGCCCCCATTGATCGCGTCGACCACCACGACGGGGCCCCAGAGGGAGATGTGCCAAGGGTCCCTAGGCGCCAGTTCTCCGCCTGATGGGGAAGTCCAAGTTAGGGAAAGCACAGGCCGGCGCCGTCATACGGGAGCGCTGCTGGGTCCGTCCCCTGGATCTGTTCGACAAGGGGCGATCCATCCTGAACAAAAAGCCCGGTCAGGGGATCCTCGTAGACTAACAGCCAACCCGGCACCAGTTGCATCAGGTTAAAGACCGGGTGCCGCTTGGAGACCAAGGCCAGCTGGGTTTCGTGCTCGCGAAGGAGTGCATCCCAATCACCCGTCCCCACGTAAAATTTCAAATTCTTGATGTAGATCTCCGGAGAATAAATCGTCTCACGGCGACCATCTACAGAAACCTTGATCCCGGGACTCAGATGCCAGATGGCGTATTCTCCCCACTCGAAATTCAGTGCCAGATTTCCGTTGATTCCGCTCTGTTTGATGAGAGCAACGGCACGGGCGGGGTAGCGCGCGCCGGATTGGGGATCAAACCGGATGCAGTCAAAGTGAGGAAAAGCTAAGCTGACCAGGACAATTGCCCCGGCAAAAGAGAGACCTGTGAGCCACGGTCGAGGACGCCGGAACTCGGAAACATCTCCACTCGACCGGCGGCCTGATGACAACCGGTCCCAGGCATCGCCTATATGCTCTCCGGTGATGACAGCAACCGCGAGAGCAAAGAGGGGACCGTGGCGGTAGGCCATCAGCGGGAGGAGGGAAACACAGGCAAAGAGGGCGATCAAAGCTGGGGACCGTTTCCGTCTGCTATACACCAGTCCGGCCACGGCGACCGCCAGTATAGTCACATACGTTGCTCCGTATTTGCTCATGATGACGAGAGGCTGCCATTCATAAATTTCGGGTCTGACACCCGTTGCGGTTCGGAAGAGGAAGGTCAACAACTGCACCCCATAGGGATTCAGAAACGTGGCAAGTACACTGGCCGCTACGGTCAACAGGATGATCAGTGTTGAGCGGGAGATGACGACACCAGGCCGACGAGCGTGCAGCAGAACGAACGCGAGGTGTGCGAAAGACCATAATACGAGAATCCCAATGCCGGCCAGGAAACCTCCATGCAGGTTGGCCCAGAGGGCAAGCAGCGGAAGAGCCACCCATAGCCAGCGAAGACGGCCGCGCTCTGCCTCATATATGATGAGCAGGACGAGCAGGAAGAAAAGAAACGTGAAGATTTGGGGGCGAACAGTGGCTAGCCCTGGAATGAGCAGGAGGGTCACTGCCAACACCACAATCCCAGCCCGCAACGGAGTCAGGCCCTGGCGACACAGATGTCTGTACACAAGCCCCATAATCAGAAGGCCCACTGCCACCTTGAGGCCAATAAGCCCCACGACTCCGGCATGGGTGTAGACCAGAGAGAAGATCGCTTCGCTCAGCCACTCGTGGTTGATCCACAACTGATCCCCTGTCAGGTACGAGTAGGTGTCGCTTCGAATGATATCCCCCGTTCGCCAGAGGTCCTGCCCAAACTTGATATGGCCCCAGAGATCGGGATCAGCTATTGTTTCCGAGAGACGGTAGAAGACGGTGCTCATGACGAGGCAAATCACGCCAATGTCCAACCACGGTATATGCCGGTTCGGTCGTGCCATATCAGCGTCTAAGGACATGCTCGCGAAGGTAAAGCCCGCGCCCGAAAATCGTTCCAATCCTCACATAACTTTTTGCAAACGTCTCAAACCCTGCAGTCTGTTGATCGCGTGGCCGTTGGCATGCACGGGTCAGCCGAACAAAGAATAGCGTAGGATGGAATAGATCGCCCAGAGACCGTCCTTCCAGGTGATCTTCTTGCCCTCCTCGTAGGTGCGTCCCCAGTATGCAATGGGGACTTCATACACACGCCATCTACCTCTAGCGACTCGCATCGTCACTTCAGGCTCGAACCCGAATCGGTCTTCCATGAGGTGGATCTGCTGCAAGACCTGCCTTCTGAAAACCTTGTAGCCTGTCCAGACATCGGAGAGATTCAAATTCGTGAACACGTTGGAAAGTGTCGTTAAGATCTTGTTACCGACATAATGCCAGAAGAACAGGACGCGATGTGGCCCTCCCAGGAACCTGGATCCATACACGACATCCGCCATGCCTCGATCAATGGGTTCTATCAACCTATGATACTCTTGAGGACCGTACTCGAGGTCGGCATCCTGAACGATGACAATCTCGCCTTGTGCTTCCTGAAAGCCCCGACGAAGCGCTGCTCCCTTGCCGCGGTTTTTTTCTTGGAAGAAGACCCTGATGTTATCCGGGCGAAGCCGGGATAACATGGCCGCCGAGTTTTGCGTGTGGATGTGGGCCAGCCCTTGCAGGAACTCCCGCGTCCCATCAGTGGAACCGTCGTCTACGATGATGATCTCTTTATCGATATCGACGGCCTGGACCCGCTGCAGCAACTCCTCGATCGTAGCCCGCTCGTTGTAGACCGGGATGATCACTGAGAGCTTGCGGCGGTTTCTGCGCTCGTCCATGAAGCCCTCTTTGTTTTCCCTTGCTAGCAATCCCCCAGGCCCTTTCACTGATGGGTGGCTCACGGCGCCACTTCGGCCTTGACGCCCAGGAGACTATTTACCGAGCAGTGAGTAGTATCCTTCACCTCAACACGAGGCCCGCCAGTCGCGAAAGGCACAGACAAACCGTCCCTGCTGCAACTTGTGGGCCTACTGGAATGTAGTATAGCGTTGAACGGGACCTGAGGTAAAGCAGACACAAGGAGCGTTCCTGGCTCGAGCAAGAGCTGACCGACGACGGCCCGAAACGCCGTACTCCGTGGAGGCCTCATGGGCTGAAGAAGGAGATCGTGGGGAAAGCGGGTCCACGCAAATCAGGCCAAGGATAACGGTCGTGAGGCCACCGACGCCGCTCGGCGGGGAGCGAGGAGGAACTACTTTGTCTTGGATGGTGCTTTTTCGGGAGTAGGTTCGGGGATCAACGTCGGGGCCCGGATGAAGTTGCGAAGCTGCTCCTCGAACTCGACCTCTCCGCGGTGGCCGATCCATTTTACATACCAGCCGACCTCGGGGGCGTACCAATACTGGTCCGAGTCCGTGGGACTCGCCTCGCGAACCACCTTGAATGCGTAGAACCGTCCGGCAGGGACCGAGATGGTTTCAGCGGACACCACAGCAAACGTATCGGTTTGCTTTTTTGTCTTATCTCGCTGCTCGTAGGTGCCGCGGTGGCCCCAGCGACGCCCCACTTCGAGGGGCCAGACGAACCACGGCTGTGGGGGAACCATGCGGGCCTCGACCCGTCCATCACGCACGCTGCCGGACCATCTGAGGTCGACGGTATAGTAATGATCGACGTACCCGATCCGCAGCACGTAGTATCGGACCTTGTTCAGCTCTTTGATCTCCATGACTTCGGCGGTCTTGCTGCCCTTGTCGGTTCCGCTCGTCCAATCATAGACCCACGTGTCACCGGGGCGCCA
>CAZLDS010000074.1:0-9623 GCA_964558395.1 uncultured bacterium
GGTTCACAAGGTCTGCTTGCTGCATCCCCTCATGAAGGGGGGTGAAGCCGTGTTGGTTGAGGAGCTTATCCAGCGAGCGACAAGCGGGCAGACGATGAACCGCTCTGTCCTGTTCAGGCCCTCCTTCGTATATCAGGTCCTCCGGGATCCGTTTTGGATTTGGTGTGAGTATCATGCTCCCCGCTCAGAGGCTGTGGATGAAACCAGGCGATACGACGAGATGCGGCGGCAGCGCGGCATCGAGTATGAGCAAACCTGGGTCAAAGAACACTATCCAGATGCAGCACGGGTGGTGCCGGTTTTTGGTTTTGAGGTACTGAGAAAAACACTGCAGCTCATGCTGGAAGGGGTCGCCGCGATTTACCAACCGGAGATCTGGGATCTCCGAGGAGAGAGTTACGGGAGGGCTGATCTACTGGTGCGGAATGATAGCGGCGGGTCGGACCTCGGCCCGTACCACTATCGCCTGGTGGAGATTAAGAGAGCCAGATCGTTGCAGGATCATCACGTCTTACAAAGTGCCTTCTACAACCGGATGCTCGGGAAGCTTCAGGGATGGACACCGGCAGAGCTCACCATCGTCCTGAAAGAGACAGTCGCAACGGTTCCCTGCGGGAGCCTGGAAAAGGAGCTCGATGCAATCCACGAAAGGTGGAAGGTCTTGCGGGACGGACATCTGGTCCCCGAGCCCGGCAGGCCGCCTCATGTGGCGGACTCGCCCTGGAGGGTGTACGGCAACAAGCTGGTCGAGCACCGAAAGGATCTTGTCTTGTTGGCTGGTGTTGGACCCCGAGAGCGTGAAAAACTCCGTGAAGCGAACGTGCATGGCGTCGATCAGCTCTGGCGGGTGGGCTTGGAGGAGACCTGCCAGATCCTCGGGCCCCAAAATGGGACGCAAGCTTACTACGTGGCCCAGGCGTACAGGACTGGTCAGCCTTTGCTCAAACCACATGGGCGGCTGACGATCCCTCGGGCCCAACGGCATCTGTACTTCGACTTTGAGGCTTCGGACGAGATGCATCCCACCGAACCACCCCATATTTATCTGATAGGCTGTTGGGATGCAGAACAGGATCGGTATATCAGATTTCTTGCCCGGGGAGCGGAGGACGAGGAAAGGATCTTCGACGAGTTCGTGGATTACATCGGGGACAAGGAAAGGACGCGACTCTATCACTGGACCGACTATGAAGTCGGACAGATGATGCATGTGATCCAGCGGTGGCCGCGTCTTGAGAGCACCTTGCGCCCCCTGATGTCGTTGTGTATAGATTTGATGCGGGCTGTCAAGTCGGCGGTCTACCTTCCGGTACCCTCCTTCTCTCTGAAATGCGTGGCGCCGGCCCTCGGCTTCACCTGGCGGCAAGAGGGTTTCGATGCCTTTGACTCAATGGTCTGCTACTGGGATTATCTGGAAGGGAAGAATGATGCCTTGATCGGGAAATCACTCGTGTATAATGAAGATGACTGCCGTGCCATGTGGCACGTTGACCACGAGCTTACGACGCGTTTTCCTTAAAGTGGGGGTCTGCATGCGAAAGAAGGTATCCAAGTCCGAAGAGGAGTGGAAGAAAGCACTCACGCCAAAGCAGTTCAAGGTGACGAGAATGAAGGGAACGGAGAGACCTTTCTCGGGAGAATACCATGACTCGAAAGAGGATGGGGTCTATCAATGTATTTGTTGTAGTTC
Source organism: uncultured bacterium (assembly GCA_964558395.1). Lineage (GTDB taxonomy): Bacteria > Methylomirabilota > Methylomirabilia > Methylomirabilales > CSP1-5 > CSP1-5. The sequence continues at coordinate 1,691 of CAZLDS010000074.1, forward strand.
TGAGCTGTTCCACGCTGATGCAAAGTTCGATTCAGGCACGGGGTGGCCGAGCTTTTGGGAGCCTCTCGCGCCAGAGCGGATCAAGATGGAGTTCGATACGAACCTCGGCATGCGAAGGGTGGAGGTACTCTGCGACGTGTGTGATGCCCACCTTGGCCATGTATTCGACGACGGACCCCCGCCGACCGGGAAGCGATACTGCATCAATTCGGTCTCGTTGAAGCTCGAGAAGAAGGATGCGTGAATAAGCCCCAGAACCTTCTGCCTTGTCCAAAAGCCTCTCCGACGGTCGGCCTTGACACCCCTGGTGCAGTTAGGGATACTAAGATTCTCCAAGTCCCAAGCGATGGAATCCGCATACGGTGAGCCCATGGCCTTCGGCATCCGAGATGTCCAAGCATGCCCCTGTAGTGGGCTGCGAGAGAATGGAAGCGAGGTTAGATGATGAGGACCGTCAAGCATCTTTTGCAGGATAAAGAACATGGCGCTTGGTCCACGACACCTGATGCACTTGTGTACGACGCCCTGAAACTGATGGCCGAAAAAAGGGTGGGAGCGCTGCTGGTCCTTGAGACGGGGAAGTTGGTCGGGATCATCTCGGAACGGGATTACGCCAGGAAGGTCATTCTTCACGGGAAATCCTCCTTAAACACTCCCGTCAGGGAGATCATGACCGAAAACATAATTTGTGTCCGCCCAGAGCAGACCATTGAGGAATGTATGGCCCTGATGACGGATAAACGTATCCGACACCTTCCCGTAGTCGTTGGTGACCAGGTAATTGGTGTCGTGTCCATCGGAGACGTGGTCAAGGCTGAAATCGCTGAAAAGGACTTCTTGATAAAACAGCTCCAAAACTACATTACAGGGGACCGATGACACTTCCTGCAAGCGTGCTGCCACACTGAATTTCATTTATTCTTCCGAGCTTACGTATATCGATGGAGTAATGAGAGGAGCACTTCACTGCGTTCTGAGACCCGATGTGGGCGTCTGAGAGGGAGTGCTTTTGTATGAAGATCGGGATCCCGAAAGAGATCGTCGCGGACGAAAAGCGGGTAGCGTTAGTCCCTGAAGCCGTCGGCACGGTCGTAAGAGTAGGGACGGAAGTCCTGGTTGAGGTCGGGGCCGGTGAAGATGCCTTTATTCCCGACCGCGCCTTCGAGGAGGCCGGGGCTACCCTTGTGCCTGATGCGCGCGCGCTCCTTTCCCAAGCGGAGGTGGTACTCAAGGTACAGGCACCCGTCCTGAACACTGTCCTGGGCTCCCATGAAGTAGAGTTGATGCGGGAAGGCGCGGTGCTCATCACCTTTTTGCAGCCCCAAAGTGACCCAGACCTCGTGAAGCGGCTGGCCGACAGGAAGATTACGAGCTTCAGCATGGACCGTATCCCCCGCATCGCCCGGGCCCAAAAGATGGACGCCCTTTCTTCCCAGAGCACGGTCGCAGGCTACAAGGCTGTTCTAACAGCGGCAAGCTCGCTGGGCAAGTTCTTCCCAATGCTGGTGACCGCGGCGGGGACCGTTCCTCCGGCTAAGGTTCTCGTTTTGGGAGCTGGAGTGGCCGGGCTGCAGGCCATCGCGACCGCGCGCCGTCTGGGAGCGGTGGTGCAGGCCTACGACATCCGGCCCGCGGTCAAGGAACAGGTCGAAAGTCTCGGTGGGACCTTCATTGAACTCGATCTTGGGGGGGAGCAGACAGAGGATCCGAGCGGATATGCGCTGCAGCTCACCGGCGAGTCACGAAAGCGAGAAAACGTGCTCCTTGGCCGCCACGTCCCACAGGCGGACATCGTGATCACCACGGCCTTGATTCCGGGGAGACAGGCCCCCGTCCTTATTACTGGCGAAATGGTCCAGGAGATGAAGATGGGCTCGGTGATCGTGGACTTGGCAGCGGAGATGGGAGGCAACTGCGAGTTGACCGAGCCCGGTAAAACGGTGAGCAAACACGGCGTCATCATTCACGGCCAGCTCAACATCCCCAGTACCATGCCCTTGCACGCCAGCCAGATGTATTCCAGGAATATCTCGAGCCTCCTGTTCCATCTGGTGCGCAACGGCACGCTCGAGCTCGATTTCAACGACCCGATCACGAACGATACCTGCATCACGCACGAGGGGAGGGTGAGACACGCATGAGCGAAGGCCTGGTCATCCTCCTAGTCATCTTCGTCCTCGCGATGTTCGTGGGCTTCGAGGTCGTGACCAAGGTTCCGACCACACTGCACACCCCCCTCATGTCGGGATCGAACGCCATCTCCGGGATCACGATCATTGGTTCAATGGTCGTCGCGGGGATGGGGACCACGAGCCTCGCGACCATCTTTGGAGTGATTGCGGTGGTGTTCGCGATGATCAACGTGGTCGGCGGCTACGTCGTGACGGACCGAATGCTGCAGATGTTCAAGCGCAAGCCGGAGACCGAACGATAATGGCCGGCATCATCGAGCTTGCCTATCTTGTTGCCGCCTCCCTGTTCATCATCGGTCTAAAGCGTCTCGCCGCGCCGGCCACGGCGCGGCAGGGGAATTTTATCTCCGCGGTGGGCATGCTCATCGCGATTGTCGCCACCCTCTTTGACCAGCAGATTCTGACCTTCCAGTGGATCGTCGTTGGAGGTGTGATCGGGTCGGCGCTGGGCCTCTGGATGGCCCGCGCGGTTAGGATGACCGCCATGCCACAAATGGTGGGAATTTTGAATGGCTTCGGCGGCGGTGCCTCGCAACTTGTTGCGGCGGCCGTGTGGTATCGGCTGACTCAGCCCGGCGCGGTCCTTCCACTCAACACGGCGGTGAGCATTTACACGTGTACGCTCATTGGGGCGGTAACATTCTCGGGAAGCATCGTCGCCGCTGGGAAGCTCCAGGAGATTATCTCGGGCCGACCGTTGGTCTTCCGGTTCCAACACCCGATCAATCTGATCCTGCTCCTGAGCGGTGCTGCGATGGGGACCTATCTGCTGATCTCGCCCGGCCACTCAGGCGTGTTCATTACGATGAACATAATGGCCCTGGCCGTTGGCGTGCTGATCGTGATCCCGATTGGTGGGGCGGACATGCCGGTTGTCATTTGCCTGCTTAATTCCTACTCGGGGTTGGCGGCAGCAACGACCGGATTTGTGATCTCAAACCACGGGCTGATCATTAGCGGAGCGCTGGTGGGCGCCTCGGGTATCATCCTGACGCAGATCATGTGCCGGGCGATGAATCGTTCGTTCGCCAATGTCTTGTTCGGCGGGTTCGGGGCTGAGGTCGCCACGGTGGCAGACGACCGGGGTCTCGCAGCTAAAGGGGTGCGCGAGACCACAGCCGAGGACGCGGCAATCCTGCTGGGCTACGCCCGGTCTGTCATCGTCGCACCGGGCTACGGATTGGCGGTTTCCCAGGCCCAACATCAAGTGCGTGAGCTTGCCGATCACTTGGAAAGGAGAGGGGTGACAGTCAAGTACGCCATTCATCCCGTCGCCGGCCGTATGCCGGGTCATATGAACGTCCTGTTGGCGGAAGCGGATGTACCGTATCCGCAGCTTTTGGATATGGATCAAGTCAACCCCGAATTCGAACGGACCGACACTGTCCTGGTCATTGGTGCCAACGACGTGGTAAACCCGGCCGCTCGCAACGCCCCAGCCAGCCCGATCTACGGCATGCCGATTCTCGATGTGGATAGGGCCCGGCACATCATCGTCCTCAAGCGGAGCATGAACCCCGGCTTTGCCGGCATCGAGAATGAGCTGTTCTACCATGAGAAAACCGTCATGCTGTTTGGGGATGCGCGCAAGTCCTTGACCCGGCTCATCGATGCGGTCAAGAACGTCTAATGCGCGCGCGCTCCTTTCCCAAGCGGGCGTGGTGCTCAAGGTGCAGGCACCCGTCCTGAACACAGTCCTGGGCTCGCATGAGGTAGAGTTGATGCGGGAGGGTGCGGTGCTCCCCGGGGGGGAGCAGTGCTGATCTTATGAATTTGATCAAGGAATGGATCTATCGGTGGTTCGGGGTCAAGGGATTAATCGTTTTGGGTGTGCTGTCAGTATTGATGACATTATGGTGGAAGTGGGCGACATTCAAAGATCTTCCTTGGACAGCCAACCCGCCTAGTGACTTTCCCAACTACGCGGCGGGCACCTGAGGGCCGGAAGCGGCCGAAGCTCTGGTTGCGCAGGACGGGCGCAGTTGGATACTGCCGACGATCCTGGAAGATCAAGAAGAGGAGCATTGTGGCCGAAACGATACTGCCTTGGATCACGGCATATGGGTATATAGCTATTTTTTCGCTACTGGTGCTGGGAATCGTCGGGCTTCCCGCACCGGATGAGACCCTACTCGTCTTTTCGGGCTATCTCGCCTTCAAGGGCGACTTGCATGTGCTTCCGACGATTGCGTCGGCATTTCTCGGGAGCATTTGTGGCATCACGGTGAGTTACGGGTTAGGACGGAGTGTGGGAAACTATCTCGTCATACAATACGGCCATATCGTCCACATCACCCCAGAAAAGATGGATCAGGTGCGTCAGTGGTTGACTCGTGTCGGGAGATGGGGATTGACGTTTGGGTATTTTCTACCGGGCATACGACATCTGACGGCGTTTACAGCCGGGGTGTCGAAACTCCGGTTTTCCGTGTTTGCCCTGTTTACCTATGCGGGAGGCCTCATGTGGTCGGTAACTTTTATATCAGTCGGTTACTTTCTGGGGAAAGAATGGGTGCAGGCGTCGGAAAGGCTCCACAGGTTCCTCCTCATCGGCTCCGGCATAATCATTGTCCTCCTGGCGGCTTATTTCCTCGTCCCACAAAAAAAGCACAAAGAGAATTGAGTCGACAGATCCACCGACTCTTGATTGGGTATTTGATAAGACATCGATCGGGAAACCTGCCCGCAACTACACAAACCAGCCAAAAAGCAGAGTCATGAATGGGGGCAATTATGCCGGGGAATGACACAGCATCCGACACAAGCGACCGAACTGCCTGTGTTAATTGTTTGACTGTATCAACCCTCACGCGATACCTCACCGTGCAGGCCGGCGATCGATTGCTACTCATCGCGTCGCCTCACACATGGAGACAGTTGGCGTCGGATTTTACTTCGCCGGCGCGATAGCGCACCGACAGATATCAGGACAAAGGTGGAGCCTGCTTCGGACTTTAAGGGGGACGGCACATGAAATTGCCACGGATTGTTCATAATTGGCTGAGCTATGTCGGGGCGACCATCGCCGTCTTAGCGCTCATCGTGTTTGTCTTCCTGTTTATTTTTCAATCGGTGAGCGATGCTGCGCGAGCGCCGTACGCCGGATTAGTTATCTTTATCGTCACTCCAGCGTTCCTTCTCTTTGGTCTCATGCTGATTCCGCTCGGCATGCTCTTCGAGTGGCGCCGCTGGCGGCGGACGGGGCTGCACTCGATCCCCCGGTTCCCCATTATAGATCTCAATGACCTGCACCAGTGGAATGCCGTGGTCATCTTCACGGCCGGCTCGATCTTACTCCTGTTCTTTTCCGTCTTCGGCAGCTACCAAGCGTATGAGTACACCGATTCGGTGGCCTTTTGCGGAACATTATGCCATCAGGTCATGACGCCCGAGTACACGGCCTACGAGAACTCGCCCCATGCACGAGTTGGCTGTGTCAATTGCCATGTCGGACCAGGGGCGGATTGGTATGTTCGGTCCAAGCTGTCAGGCACCTATCAAGTGTATGCCACGCTCTTGAACAGGTATCCCCGGCCCATCCCGACTCCGATCGCGCACTTGCGCCCTGCACAGGTGACGTGTGAACAGTGTCATTGGCCGGAGCAGTTCTTTGGCGCGCAACAGAAGAAACTGGTACATTTCTTACCCGATAAGGACAATACCCGGTGGGAGATCAATCTCCTGATTAAGACAGGGGGTGGCAGTCCGGAAACGGGACAGACCGAGGGGATTCACTGGCACATGAATATTGCGAATCAGGTCGAGTATATTGCGACGGATGTCCATCGACAGGAAATCCCCTGGGTGCGGATGACCAATCTGAAAACGGGCGAGGTCACCGAATATATGTCCACCGAAAAGCCGCTTTCCGCCAAGGAGAAGGCCACGGCACCTATTCGGACGATGGATTGCATGGACTGCCACAACCGCCCCACGCACATCTTCGAGTCGCCGAGTCACTCGGTGAACTTGGCCCTGGCAACCGGAAAAATTGACCCGACGTTACCGGATATGAAGCGCACCGGCGTCACGCTCCTCGCCGCAAAGTATCCGACCACCGCGGCAGCGCTCACCGCGATCAAAAAGGGGGTGGAGACGTTCTATGACGACAAACACCCCACCCGGGTGCAGGAGAAAGGAAATGCGATTGGGCGCGCCGTTGCCGAGCTGCAGAATATTTTTCGCACCAACTTCTTCCCCGAGATGAAGGTGCGGTGGGACGTCTACCCGGATAATATCGGCCACCTCATTTCTCCAGGCTGCTATCGCTGCCACGACGGACTCCACAAAAGTGCAGACGGCAAGGTAATCACCCGGGACTGCACGACGTGCCATACGATCATGGCGCAGGGTAAACCGGAGACCATGGCGTTTTCCATGGAGCCGAAGGGGTTGGTTTTTCAGCACCCCGAGGACATTGGGGGACTCTGGAAGGAGATGAAGTGTAGCGACTGCCACACGGGTGGGCTCCCATGAATCCTTACCGGAGGTTCGGGGAGTGTTTGAATCCCCGGTGGGGCTCTTTCTCCACCCCAAACATTACATCCTTGTCGTCGTCGCCGATCTGAAGGACGCGAAACTCGAGTAACGGGACTGAGGACGTATCGCTCCCCCGGCCTCGTGTACCAAGAACCCTCGAACGACAGAACCTTCCCCCTGGAAAGGAGAACGGAGGGGACGGACCTTCAATCCTCGTTCTTCCTTTATACGGGTCGTCTCCGGGCACTTTCCGGTCCGGTCGTTGGTCACTTGCCTGGGCAACTGGTCAGCCCATCTGGGTCCGTGAACACCACTTTTCAGACGGGACCAGTTGGTACATCATGCATAATATGCCCATCAAACGTTGGAGGCTCATGTTAGGCACGGAAGGAGCACAACATGGATAAACTCGCACGTGAGGAATCGGAAGCCATTGCAGGAGCCGCTGAAGAGGAGATTCGACGATGGCTCCTCAAGCAACAGATCACGAAGCGACTTGAGCCCGAGCAACCCGAATGTGGTAAGGCAGAAACCGTTAGCGGCGTACCACAAAGGGGGAAAACCCCTTCTGTTTGAGAACCTTGACCTCGCGGATGGCCTCTGATTTCTTTTCGTACGCCCCAACATGCACGACGTAGACAGGGGTTGGGGCCGTCTTGGTGACGATCCGGGAGGTGTAGTCTTTCTGCTGGAGCCGACGCCCTAAGTCGATGGCGTCGTTTTCATTGAAAGACCACCCGACCTCGACCGCGAACGTTCCTTGCTCCCCCGCGACCAGCCTTGGAGAAAACCCGTCTGCGCTGAGGCGGCGCGTGACCTGATCGGCCTCCTCCCGGTCCCGAAACTCTCCCGCGGAGACTCGGTGGCGAGTGATACGGGCTGTCCGCTTGCGAACGGTGGTCCGGTATCCGAGTTTTTCGAGGCGCTTCTGGAGGGTGTCGGCGTTCCGCTTGACGACGAGTGAGGCGACCTGGACGGTGTATGGCCTCTTCGGCTCTACCTCGGGGGCCGTGGTCTTCGCAATGGGCTCTGGAGCCGGTTTCTCGAATTCAGGCGGAGTCCCTGGTGGCTTGGCGACCTCAGGAGGACCTTGTGGAGTTGCCACGGGAGCCTCTGGGGAAACCTTGGGCTGAGCCTCTGTGGGTGGCTTCGCCTGGGTTTCTGGCGCTTCGGGACGGCCTTCCCGCTCAGGCTCCTCTGCCGCGGGCGGCTCTACCTCGGGGGCCGTGGTCTTCGCAATGGGCTCTGGAGCCGGTTTCTCG
>CAZLDS010000074.1:9723-10811 GCA_964558395.1 uncultured bacterium
TGGCGCTTCGGGACGGCCTTCCCGCTCAGGCTCCTCTGCCGCGGGCGGCTCTACCGCCGCTGGCTTGCCAGCCTCGGCTTTCACGTTCGGAGGCTCAACCGGCGGTGGAGGAGTAGGCGGCTGAGGCCTCGCCACACTCGGGGGACCGGCTGGGGGCTCTGGGGTGGGCTCTGGAGCACGATTAACATACCAGTAAGCGCCACCGATGAGAACAATCCCCAGTGCACTGATGATCAGCAGTCGTTTGCCCATACGTGTACGTTATCACCCGAAAGGGCTGCATTGTCAATGCGTAATCGCGCTGACAGAGTACGGTAGCAGGGCGATTGATGGTCGAACCACCCTAGGCAAGGCCCTGCTCCGTTGGAAACAGGGGATCGTGCAGGACCTGGGCGGGGAAGAGAATGTCTTTAAGCAACAGCTAGGTTCTTTGTCAAGAGAATGTTTATAAGTAATGGGCCGTGAGACATGGCTAACATCACGCTCTAGTACAGCTAGGAATCGCAAACCTCCAAGCGGTGGGGGTGTAAGCGATGTTTGACATTAGGACAGGTTTTCACCCGGTGGGGAGGGGCGTAGAGAGGAGAGCCGATTTGGTCTTCGAAGGGGGAGGGGGAGTCCCCCCGTGGGGGACGGCAGCGAGGCCGGCCTGGGCTACCCTGACGAAGTAGTCAGGCAGAACACGGCGAACCAGACGCTCTGTTTTCGTGGTGTGCCCAGGGTGATTCGAGCACCCGATCTACGGATTCGTAGACCGGGGCCCGTTACAATAGATTCAATAAGTTCAACCAGTTGGGTGTGCAGGACGCGGCAAAATATACCCTTTCGTGACCAAGAAACGCAACCTATCCGCAACCGACTTCAACTAGTCTCGCTCCTTGACCATCCACCACAGAGTCCCGCAAATTTGGTTTTATTCAGGCTGAAAAAGTGCTCGTGATATACTGCAAAAATTCAGGCCGTATACCTATTAGTTAGCCGACGCTCCAGGGAAGACCGAAGCTATGGCGACAGATCCCGAAACGCAGATTCACCAGATAATCAAGAGGTTCGGTCTCAGACCTCACCCCGAGGGCGGCTACTTCAGG
>CAZLDS010000075.1:0-10706 GCA_964558395.1 uncultured bacterium
CTGACGATTAGGGATGCGAATCCTTCTCGTTTCAGCCCCTCAAGCGCTCTCAGGGCCTCCGTCCGGTCTTCATACCTCCCGACCCGCACTTGGTGAACCGGCGTGGGGACGGGCTCGGACACGATCTTGATGGTGTAGTTCTTCGTCTGCAGATTGTGCGCTAAATCGATGGCTTCGTTCAGACGAAGAAACGTCCCTGCCTGAAGAGCGAACTTGCTCCCCTTGAGGGCGGCGACGGTCGAAGGAAACCCGTCAACTTTGAGTTGCCGTGCCGTGCGCTCCGCGTCCTCACGACTGCTGAATTCCCCGACATAGACTTGATGGTGCGTGATCCGGCCAGTGGTCTTGCGGACGTAAGGAGCATATCCCAGTTTTTCCAGGCGTTGCTTAAGAGAACGGACGTTTTTCTCGAGGAGGAGCGAGGCAACTTGAATACTGTATCGTCCTTCCGACCTCACCTTCGACCGAGTCACTGTAGGCGTCGCCTCCTCGACAAACTGGAGGGCCTGTGAAGGCTTGGGTGACCCTTGTCGCAAGGCGTTGCAAAGCACGTACCCCGACGTACGTTTCCCTCCAATCTGCGTAATGCTACACCATGCAGCTCCTTCAGGCGTGACAGTCCGATCAACCTCGACGAGGTCACTACGCATGAGCGTATCCACGACTGGGCTCGTTCGGTCCATCTCAGCGTACACGCCCAGCTCGGCACGCTCGACCGTTGTAAGCTCACGGGTTTGGGCAGCGGCCTCCTTTCCCATCAAGATCACAGCGCTCATAAGGCAGGCGAGCAACACCCTTCGTCGCTTCACCCCCGGTCGCCCTGATTCAAGCATTCCACTCGCGTGACGAATATCCACGTTTGGGTTGGTCCCCGGGGCTATGATATCGGCCTATGTAGAAGGCGTGTCAATCACTATCTCAGTTGCTTCTGTGTGCAGCTCCGATAGTCTTCGCTGGGGCCCCGCACGAAATCCCCAAGCTTGTCGAGGGCGTTGGCGGTTCCGCGCCGGGTGGTTTCGACGGCCGCCGCGATCGGCGCATCCGAAGGCACGCCCGAACCCGCGTCTGCATCACCCGCCTCCGGTATCTCACCAGAACCCATGATCCATTGCTCGAGCACCGCCGCCACCGCCTCGGACCGGAGCGGTTTGGAGATGTAATCGTCCATTCCTGCCGCCAAGCACCGCTCCCGATCCCCTTGCATGGCATGAGCCGTCATGGCGATGATGGGTGTATCTCGGCCCGCCCCCTGACGCGTCCGGATCTCGGCGGTCGCCTGGTACCCGTCCATTTCGGGCATCTGGCAGTCCATAAGGATTAGGTCGTACGGACGCTTCTCGAGCTTCTTGATCGCCTTTACGCCATCGACGGCCACGTCTACGCGGCACCCGAGCTTTTCCAGTATCCGCACGGCAACTTTTCTGTTCACGGTGCTGTCCTCAGCCACCAGCACCCGCGCGCGGATAGGCTTGGGCGTCGGCGATGCCGCTGTCGTGCTCAAGGAGTTCGCCAAGGTTTGCCGCGTAATCAGTGTCGGTGCCTCTCCCTGCATCCGGGCCTTCCATACCGTGGTCAGGGTGTCCAACAGTTGCGTGTCTCGCAGCGGGTTCACCAGGTATGCTACAAATCCGGCCTCGTGGACGCGCTTTCCGTTGCCTCGTTTTCCTGCGGAGGTGAGCATCAGCAGGACGGTGTCCTGCAGTGCTGGTTCGTCTTTGATGGTCCGCCCGAGCATCTCGCCGTCCGCATCAGGGAGGCGATATCCGAGGATGGCAATCTGGTAGGGGTCGCCCGCTTGACGGGCGATGCGGAGTGCGGTTAAGGTCTCTTTTCCTGATGCGAAACCGTCATGGCGAATGCGCCTGCTTGAGAGCTCCTCGTGGAGGACGCGCCAGCTGACCTCGCTCTCGTAGGCGACGAGTACCCGTACGCCCGTGAGGTCGGCCGTGGAAACAACAACCGGGGGTGCATGGATGTCTAGGGGCAAAGGAAGAGTGAACCAGAACCTCGATCCCTTACCCGAGCAGCTGCGCACTTCGATCGTGCCCCCCATCAACTCGGTCAGCTGCTTGCAGATCGTCAAACCCAGCCCGGTCCCACCGAACTCGCGCGCGGTCGACGCATCGGCCTGGGTGAATTTCTCGAAGACGTGATCAAGCTTGTCTGCGGAGATTCCGATGCCGGTGTCTTCCACCCCGATGCGGAACTGCGCTTCGCCATCCGTCTGTTTCTCATATTCCACATTGATCAGGACATGCCCCTCTCGCGTGAACTTGATGGCGTTATTGACCAGATTGGTCAGCACCTGGCGGACCCGTCCCGGGTCGCCGAGGACACGGCGCGGGGCCCGCGGGGCATACCGCACGATGAGGGTAAGACCTTTCTCCTGAGCCCGCACGGCCAGCAAGTCCACCACCTCGTCAACGGTGACCCGCAGATCAAAGGGGATCGGCTCAATGATCAATTTCCCCGCTTCAATCTTTGAGAGGTCAAGGATGTCATTGATGATAGTCAACAGGGCTTCTGCGGAATGGTGGATGGTCTCTGCATACTCACGCTGCTCCGGGGTGAGGTCTGTGTCGAGGAGCGGTCCGGCCATTTCGATGATCCCATTCATCGGCGCGCGGATCTCATGGCTCATGTTGACAAGGAAATCGGTCTTGGCGCGGTTCGCGGCCGCCGCTTGTTCTTTGGCGTGTTCCTCCACCCGCGCGCGACGCACCCGGTCAACCAGATAGCCGTAAAAGGCCGCTGCGGTGAAGAGGAAGGGGATCCGGATCAGCGACGGCGAGGTCCACAGTGGGGTCATGTTGGCATTCGACAGCACATACACGTATGCTATGCATACCACAATGGCCCCGATAGCGATCAGCAACAGATTCTCCCCGATCGCTGTAAGGAGCAGCAGCCAGAAATAGTATACCATGCAGCTCCTTCAGGCGTGACAGTCCGATCAATCTCGACGAGGTCACGACGCATGAGCGTATCCACGACTGGCTTAGTTCGGTCCATCTCAGCGTACACGCGCAGCTCGGCACGCTCGACCGTTGTTCACTATCTCACTCGCTCACTCGCTTCTGCGTGCAGCTCCGATATCTCTTCGCTGGGCTCCCCGCACGACGTCCTCAAGCTTGTCGAGGGCCTTGACGGTTCCGCGCCGGGTGGTTTCGGCGGCTTGGCGTAGCTGCTTTAGATCACCACCAGCCTGTTGATACGCCATGATCGCGATCGCAAAAGCTGCGATGCTGAGGAGCAGGGCGCAAAAGGTCATTGCGCGCCAGATCATAATCCCTCCTCCTATGTCTGTCACCCGAGGGAGCATCCAGGGCAGGACGAAGCTGCCCCCACTCGCCAGCGGGGATGGATCGACTATTCCCCTCCATCGGTCCCTAGAAACGACTTACCCTGCGCAGGCAAGTCTTGTCCGCGTGCCGGAGCCTGTTACCAGTCTTTGGGGTCTTCGGCGTCACCGTACGGAGGAACGTCACCAATAAACGTCACCGATTCCTGTCCCTTCAACGCGGAAGGGGTGATTGCCCAGGTCCCCCGACAGGTGGTACTCAGCACCTCGTGCGTGGCCCTCGGACCCACGAAGATGCTGGTATAGAGGCTCCCGAGGCCCCCCCCAAGGACGCAAAAAACGCCCTTAATGGGAAAGTAGATCACCGACCCCACCACGCTGCCTGTGCCGATGCCGACCTGCGACAGAGTGCTCTCTTCTGGGTCGGAATCCGCCCAGACTAGCGCGGTCTGGCCAACGAGGAGTAGCCCCAACACCATTGCCATAATCCGCTTCATTCTGTCTCCCTCCTCTCTGTGGTTCACGCCAGCGGTGGCTTCTCCTGTGTCCTCTGGACCGAAGGCGGCGCACCGCTATCTCTCCCCAAACCTTAAATCTTTTCGCACCAGAATAATGGAGGAACATAATTATTTATGTCTACATATATTGATACTATATCCTTGTCAAGAAAAATTTGACAGTCCCGCTGTAGTCGTCTATCTTACTGGAAGCATGCGGGAGAAAACCAGAGCCGGAGAGTTCGGTCACAGACTTTTGTCCGTCTTGGAGGCCAAGGGCTGGCGGAAGACCGACCTCATAGCCCGGTCTGGCCTCAAACAGGCTTCCGTCTATGAATGGCTGCGCGGTGCGTCTGAGCCGAGGGGGGAGGCGCTGAGCAAGCTTGCTCGGGCCCTCGAGGTGTCGACCGACTATTTGCTCGGATCGGATCCCATGACCGATGTGTTGACGCCTGCCGAGGTCGTTTCGAGAGAAAGCTTGCGACTCTACCTGCAAGACCGCGGGTTTGCTCCAGGGCACCCCGATTATCTCTTATATCAGGAGATCGCGACGACTGAGGGGGCCCCCAAGACGGTCAAAGACTGGCACGATTTCATTACGCAGGTCTTGCCGAAAATCAGCGAATATCTCCGAGCAAGGCCTCGATCCCAGGGGGGCGATAGGCCTCGCACGGTCCTTCCACTCAAAACCCCAGGAATGTCCCAGAAAGAAGGAAAAGAACCCACCTCTTAACGGAAGCACGGGCATGGCCCAAATCTTCGTTTGGGGGGATGAATCGGTTCGTTGGCGGGTGTTAATACTCAATCAGTGAAAAAATCGGATAATCCTGGACCTTTTCCCTTCCTTTGAGAAAGGTGAGCTCGACCAAAAAGGCGAGCTCTAAGATTTCTCCGCCTACGTTTTTCACAAGATCAATAGCAGTGGCAATGGTCCCTCCCGTCGCGAGGACATCATCTGCGATCACGACTCGCGATCCCGGGGGCAGCGCATCCTCGTGAATCTCTAACGTATCTGTACCGTATTCCAACTGATAGATCGCCCGGTACGTCCGAAAGGGAAGTTTCCCGGCCTTCCGGATAACGACGTGTCCTGCGCCGAGCTTGTAGGCCAACGCGGCGCCAACAATGAATCCTCGGGCTTCAACACCGACGACCGCATCCACTGCCCAGTCCTGATACCGCTCACCCAGAAGGTCAAGCGCGGCCCGGAAGGCTTTCCCGTTGGCAAGGAGAGGCGTAATATCCTTAAAGATGACCCCTGGTTTTGGGAAGTCGGGAATATCCCGAATTCTGGATTTGAGGTCATTGATGATCCTTTGAGTCATGATCTCCTGCTTTATCTTCCAAACCGCACACCAAAGCCCCTAAACTGTCCCGTATAGGTCCCCCAGGCTTCCTCTACCCTTTCCACGTTGGCCCCAGAGGGGCCCCGCTTCAGTTTCCGCAGGAATAGCTCTAGTGCTTCCCGTTCCCCTTCGGCTATGGCCTCTACACTACCATCGGAACAATTCATCACGTAGCCCGAAAGTCCGATCTCTTGCGCCACGATTTCAGTGAAATAACGGAACCCGACCCCCTGGACACGTCCGATGACTCGGGCCTTCAGCGATGCCTTCTCCGAAGTCATCTCTTGTTGTTCCCCCGACTAACGCCTATTCAGGGGTCGTGCGGGCATCAAATGTCATCGAAGGATGAAAATAGTGCGGTTGGTCGGGGCGGCCGGATTTGAACCGGCGACCCCTTGGTCCCGAACCAAGTGCGCTACCAGGCTGCGCCACGCCCCGACATTCAACTCTTCTCCTCCCCCTCGTGCCACCCATGCTCACCTATCAGCTTGACGAAGACACAACCGACCAACTCTTCCTCATCGACCCTGTCGTCTCTTCTCGTGACCCTCCGAAGGGTTTGGGCATGGGAAGACCCCACTGGGATGACAAGCCGTCCCCCAACCCCCAGCTGCTCAACCAGAGGTGGCGGAACCCGAGGAGAGCCAGCCGTCACCACAACGGCGTCAAAGGGAGAAGCCTCAGGCCACCCTAGGCTTCCATCGCCGATCCGGATGGACACATTATTGTATTTGAGGCGTGCCAGGGTCTTTTCCGCACGCTCGGCCAAAGCGGGAATTCGCTCGATCGAATAGACGCGGGCGGCCAACTCTGCGAGGACGGCGGTTTGGTACCCCGACCCGGTCCCGATCTCAAGAACTCGTTCACTGCCCTGCAGGGTGAGGGCGGCCGTCATGACGGCGACCATATAAGGCTGAGAAATGGTCTGCCCCTCTCCAATGGACAGGGGGGAGTCTTCGTACGCCCGCCATCCAAGCAACGGGTCAACGAAAAGATGTCGAGGAACCTTGCGCATCGCCGCTAGGACGCGGGCATCGCGGATCCCTCGCCGCTGGAGCTGCTCCGTGACCATACGTTCCCTGGCGGCAGCATGTTCACTGGCCGCTCCTCCCCATCCGTTCACCCCCCCATCAGTGTACCCTTCCTCACCATGAAAATACGCCATGCGCCGTAGTATAAAACGCCCCTCATGTGAGGAGAGCCTCCCAATCTTTGAGGATCTGTGTTGCAGTATAGTTGGTCAAATCGAGATGAAGCGGGGTGATCGAAATCTTCCCCTTCGTTATCGCCTCATAATCGCTGCCGCCTAGTAGTTGCCATGTGGGCTCCCCGCCTCCAATCCAGTAATAGGTCTTGCCCCGAGGATCTACCTTTTCCACAATGACCTCATTATAGCTCCGCTTTCCCTGTCGCGTGATCGCCACCCCTTTCTGCTCACCCGCAGGGACATTGACGTTTAACAGGGTGTCCTGAGGCAGACCTCGTTCGAGGACAAGCAAAGAGAGGCGTGCCGCAAACAGACCCGCGCCATCGAGGTCTTGCCGCATAGGCTCAACCGCAGAGATGGCAATGGATGGAATGCCGAGAAGTGTCCCCTCAACGGCTGCCGAAACCGTCCCCGAATATGTAATGTCATCACCGAGATTTGCCCCGAGGTTGATGCCCGATACGACGAGGTTTGGCTTTTCCTTCAGCATCCCCATGACGCCAAGCGTGACACAATCGGTAGGGGTGCCGTCCACCGCGTACCAACCGGGGGCCACCTCGGTTGCGCGAAGCGGCTTATGGAGCGTCAGTGAGTGGCCAGCAGCACTCCGCTCACGGTCGGGTGCGACGACCGAAACCTCACCCGTCTCTTTGAGGGCCTCGGCCAATGACTTGAGCCCAGGAGAGTGAATACCGTCATCGTTGGTCACGAGGATCGCTAGTCGTTCTTGCATGATCGTGTTATAGCCACAAATGAGGGAAGTCCGTGAGAATTCACGGACTTCCCTTCAGAAATGAGCGCTGGTCGGGGCGACCCGATTTGAACGGGCGACCACTGGCCCCCCATGCCAGTGCGCTACCAGGCTGCGCTACGCCCCGGCCCTAAGCAATTTACAGGCTTACAAGCCAGGGGTCAAGGTCAAAAGCGCCGATTGTGCCCGTAAATGTGCCCGTCAGCTTTCGGCCCGCGTCGGTCAGGTCCCGCTCGACCACGATATTGTACCGGTCCAGCATGCTCCCCGTCTTGTGCCCAGCGAGTTGGCGACGGCGCAAGCGGAGCTGGCTCACGCGACGCGAGCGAAGGTCAGCGCCGAGATGATTTGCCAAGTCCTCGAACACGGGTGGGATCTCTTTCAGGCGTTGAGAGGTACGCCAGACCAACTAGACCAGCAGCGGTCCCTGCTCCAGGCGCTCGTGGCACGGGTGGTTGTGGAGGATAAAACGAAAGGCCACATCCTCCTCCACGACCCCCAAGATGTGGGAGAATGGCTGGAAGACAAGGGCGGGAAGCGGTCATTCCAACTTAGGGTTCGGGATCGCTTGACCCACCAAATGTTCCCGCGTTTGTGGATCATGCCCATCGCTCACTCCCCCCCATTTTCTTCTTGCGGCTCGTCCTCAATAGTCCAAACCTCTGCATCGTTTTCAGCGTAGGCCTTGTAAACATCGGGCACATCCTTCGCGCATGCGTCACAAAGAACACGGAGAAGCCCCCCAGGCTCTTCAACCGTCCACGGAACACCCTCAATTTCCTGGTTGCAGTTTTGGCACTTCATCGCTCACCCTTCCTCTTCTCTCAACTCCTCGATCCTTAGGTAGTCCCCTACGGTGCGTCCAGATGACCTTACCCGTTGGTCCATTCATCGTTACCCGCTCTTTCCTCACCAATTGCTAGAATCGGATGCCCACAAGGATGAAGTATAGGTAGAGGATACACATCGAGATATACGTCATCGCAATGGTGATGAGAAGCTTCGCAAACTCTTCCTGAAATTCCCCCTTTGATAGATTCTTATCCGCCATCTTATTAACATTAAACAGGGTTAAGAAAAGCCCTGTGAGAACGACGGTGAACAGAACGACCAGGCTGCAGATAAACCACTTGGCTAGGAGCCATTCCACGTCAAGACGGGGAACCTTGTCCCACCGTAAATATCTTGAGGTCTTGCGGGTCAGGATAATAGACAACCCAGCTACAGCCACGGCAATGTAGGACTTAACCCCTAGACTTAGCTTCTTTAGCCTCAAGTGTGACTTCCTTCTATGGCGAGGCCAGGCGTCGTCGGGTGGTGACTCACCCCGCGGGGCCGCTTTACTTCTTGCACCTCACTCTTGCTTTTCCTTTACGGTGCGTTCCAGATGACCTTGCCGTCCTTGTTACTTCGCGCCGGTCGCCTTCTTTTCCTTCTCCAATTCGGCCAGCTTCTTCTTAACCCGCTCGTTGTGCTCGGGCGGGAGGCTAAGCTTCTTGAGAAAGTCGTTGCTGTAAAAGGCCATCTCCCAGTCCCCAGCCTGCTTGACTTGAGAAGCGGTGAGGCCCCTCGCCCCGAACAGGGTGGCCCCCTGGAGGTTGGCCTGGCGCAGGCCGGCCTTGCTCAGGTTGGCCTGCCGCAGGTTGGCTTCGCTCAGGTTGGCCCCCTCCAGGAAGGCCTCGCTCAGGTTGGCCGCCTCCAGGTCGGCCTTGCTCGGGTTGGCCCCCCGCAGGTCGGCCTTGCTCAGGTTGGCCCCCTGGAGGTTGGCCTCGCTCAGGCTGGCCTTGAACAGCTTGGCCCCGCGCAGGTCGGCCTCCTGGAGGTTGACGTCGGCCAGGATAGCTCCCTGAAGGTTGGCCTCGCTTAGGCTGGCCTTGAACAGCTTGGCCCCACCTAGGCTCGCGTCCCGGAGTGTAGCCCAGTGCAGGATGGCCCCCTGGAGGTTGGCCCTCATCAGCTTGGCCGCCTGGAGGTTGGCCCCGAACAGGTAGGCCCCCTGGAGGTTGGCCCCCGCCAGCTTGGCCCTTTGGAGGTTGGCCTCGAACAGGATGGCCCCCTGGAGGTGGGCCTCGCGCAGGTCGGCCTCCTGGAGGTTGGCCTCGCCCAGGTCGGCCCCCTGGAGGTTGGCCTCGAACAGGATGGCCCCCTGGAGGTTGGCGCGCGCCAGGGCGGCCCCCTGGAGGTTGGCGCGCGCCAGGGCGGCCCTTTCCCCCTCTTTCCCCTCCGAGTCAACCCACTTCCGATGCGCCTCAAGAATCTTTTTCAATTGCTCTTCTGGAATAGGAGGGCGGTCGGCTGCCTGCTCTTGCGGCTCCTCCATTTTTTCGTTCATCTCACTCATCTCCCTCACTTCCCCTCCAACTCCTGCCTCACGCCTTGATCTCCTCCAGCACTTCCTCGTTGGTCAGCATGCCCTTTCCGCACCAGCATGTACCTTAGGGGATCCTACTCGTAGAGGCAGGAGCGGAGGAGTTCCGGGTTAGGTTTCCACCCATAACAACTCCATCCTACCTACAAATGATTGTGCCGCCAGATAGAACCCCGCCCGAGACGTGTCCCTCTACCCTGCAATGCTCAACGATTCTTTCAACGGCTGATCGAAAATCATCTATGTTGCGGGAGTCTATAGCCGTTGCTACAACGGGGTTGAAAAGGTACACAGCCACGTTAGTCCAGATACCTACAGCAATCACGATCAAGATGATCCTGTCCAGCGTCCTCACCGCACTCCCCCTTTTCATCTCTATCTCCACACCCCACGTCCCGTTGAAAAACTGTGTACTGCTTCATAACGGACCATTATCCCTTCAGTTTGGCACCGGGCAAGGCTTCGCCGGGTGTTCGCGCACTCGGGGGGGCCGCTTCACTTCTTGCGGTTCGCTCCTGCTTTCCTTTATAGTGCGCTCCAGATGACCTTCCAGACCTTGCCGTGGATGACACTACTACGCAGTGGGTCGCGGAGGCAAGAATTGCCAACTCTTCCACTATCTCCGTACTCCGGCCTGCTTGAGGAGTAGTACCATCTCGGTCTCACCTGCCTTCAGCGCTTTCATCATGGCAGTCTTCCCAAAAATGTCTTTCGCATGCACATCCGCCCCGGCGTCGAGTAGCAACTGGACAACGGAGAGGGGCGCATTGTGACGCATCATAAACCATAGGGCTGTCTCTTCCCATATGCCTTTCGCCTTCACGTCCGCGCCATGAGCGAGCAATTGTCGGGTCACTTCGCTGTGGCCATTGATTGCAGCCGCCATCAAGGCTGTAATGCCTTGGTTTGTGCTCGCGTTCACGTCCTCCCCCGCCGCGAGCGATTCCCGCACCTTCATGATGTCCCCTTGATGGCTTATATGGATTAGGCCAAGATCTTTAAAAAACTGGTTCCAATCTGGGGTCGGATCACATTTCCGGCGAGGTACGGGTGGCGTAGACTGGGAAGGCATTTTCTGCTACCTCGGCGCGGGCTCGCGCTCTAGGTCATCACAACGAACGCAGCCGGTGGTCCCACCGATCGTCACCTGGCACCAGGCTCCCTCGACGTTGCTGAGCGAGAATTCGACCGTGACCACGGTCCCCCGCTTGAGAGTGCTGACCACTTGGCTGGTAC
>CAZLDS010000076.1:0-10612 GCA_964558395.1 uncultured bacterium
GTAGGTGAAGAGATCGCCCTGGTGGACGATGATGGGCGAATCCGGGGTCTCCTCGCGCTTCAAGAAAAGTTCCCGTATGACAAGCAGCGGGAGGCTTCGGAGGTCTACCGAACCACTGATGCGGCTCACCCGGGGGTTCAGGCACTCTACGCGCAGGGAGAAATCCTTTTGGCCGGTCCGATCCGACTTCTAGAGCCTCCCGACTACACGGCGTACCACCCCTATCATTTGACTCCCGAAGAAAGCCGGCAGGCCTTCAGGGAGCGAGGGTGGCGGACCGTCGTGGGCTTCCAAACCCGCAACCCGGTCCATCGGGCCCACGAATACCTCCAGAAGTGCGCCCTCGAGGTGGTTGATGGACTCCTCTTGCACCCGCTGGTGGGCGAGACCAAGCCGGATGACATCCCGCCCGAAACCCGCATGCAGTGCTACCAAGTTCTCTTAGAGGGTTACTACCCAAAGGATCGTGTGGTCTTGGCGGTCCTCCCAGCGGCTATGCGCTATGCCGGGCCGCGGGAGGCGATCTTCCATGCCCTCATCCGGAAGAACTACGGGTGCACGCATTTCATCGTCGGCCGGGATCATGCCGGGGTAGGGAACTATTACGGGACGTTCGATGCCCATCTCATCTTTCGCGAATTTGCCCCCGAGGAGCTGGGCATCGCCCCCCTCTTCTTTGACCATGCATTCTACTGTCGGCGGTGCCAGGGGATGGCGACGATCAAGACCTGCCCCCATGGGACCGATGACCACGTCGCCCTATCCGGCACTCGCGTCCGCGAGATGCTCCAGCGGGTCCAGTTGCCGCCGCCCGAATATTCGCGGAAGGAAGTGGCAGAGGTCCTCCTCCAATGGGCCAACACCGACCAATACCGGATTTGACCCACAGTTCCGCTTCCGGTCGACCGGTTCTGCACTTCTCCGCCTTCTCACCCGCGGCGACGCATGGTAACTCTTACTTATCTCCACCATGTAAAGCTTACACTTTCCCCGGCTCAGGGCCCAACTTACCTCTCATAATCCAGTTGAGGGGTTATTTGTAACGAGTTGATAATATGTTCTATGTATGCCGAATACGGATCCTTATACCGGTATGGCATGGAGGTTGCCATTTATAGGATTTACCGCAGGCGTTTACACAGAGGCGAAATGGTACGGGACTGGTGCAATGGTTTCTGTTGAGAAAGGAGGTGAGGAACGGAAGAACGGAGGAACGGAGGAACTTTTAGCATAGAAGAACAGAAACCCAACCCGAGTGTGCATAAAAGGAGATTGCAATGTATCG
Organism: uncultured bacterium; assembly: GCA_964558395.1. GTDB lineage: Bacteria > Methylomirabilota > Methylomirabilia > Methylomirabilales > CSP1-5 > CSP1-5. Next base: position 1,286 of record CAZLDS010000076.1, read on the forward strand.
CAAGCTCATGAAGACCGTCACATGGACTCTCGCCATCCTGATGGTATCGTCCACGCTGGTGCTGGCCGGAGGCATGAAGGCGAGCGGGACAGTCGTGGGCGTCGCCGAGAAAGTCGTCACGATCAAGGGAGCTGACGGGAAAACCTTTGAGATCGCAGTAGAGAAAGTCGCAGCGCTAAACCTGAAGACCGGAGACCTCGTGGAATACGAGATCATCGAGGGGAAGCCGGCCAACCTTAGCAAGGGGATGAAAAAGTAAGTTCGGTCGAGACTTTTTGGGGGGACGGCCGAACTCAGCGGCCGTCCCCCTTGTTCTTTCTTGATCCCGCCGCGCGCCCTCCTGTTTCCTCCCTTATCCCGTCCCTGAGTTCTCTCAATAGTCCGGATCTCAACTGCCCGAGTGACTCTGCCTCTCAGACGTGGTGCCAGTCGAGAAACACTTCGTAAGCGCGCTATAATTAAAGTTGGGGGGGTGGACACGGCATACGGAAACGGTTATGTTCAGGCGATGGATCGCGGCGGTTTTCATCATATCTGCGACACAAGACCCGTATGGCGGCCTTACAACTCCGATAGAACAGATCTGATAGAAAAGAATTCCCACTGTGGAGGAGGTGTTGAGAGGTGGGTGCGATTCCTATCCGCGAGCTCGGAAAGAACGGTCCAGGGATCACCCGAGTAGGGTTCGGTGCCTGGGCGATCGGCGGCGGAGGCTGGTCCTATGGCTGGGGCCCCCAGGACGACGAGGCTTCGCTGAATGCGATGCGCCATGCGGTCAAGCTGGGGATCAACTGGATCGACACGGCCGCGGCCTACGGGCTCGGGCATTCGGAAAAGCTCGTGGGCCGCTTGCTCAAGGAAGTCCCGTCGGGTGATCGGCCGTATGTCTTCACAAAGGGCGGACTTGCCTGGGATGAGAAGGATCGGATGGCGGAGCCTCGGCGGACCCTCCGTCCCGCGTTGATCCGCCGCGAGTGTGACGCATCGCTTCGCCGGCTCGGGGTCGAGCGGATCGACCTCTACCAGTTCCACTGGCCCGACGACACGGGCACGCCAGTCGAGGACTCGTGGGGTGAAATGATCCGGCTGGTGGACGAGGGGAAGGTGCGCTGGGCGGGCGTGTCGAACTTCGACGCCTCGCTCCTCGGGCGATGCGAGGAGATCCGCCATGTGGACTCACTCCAGCCCCCATTCTCGCTCATCCACCGCGAGGTCGCGGCCGAGGAGATCCCGTGGTGCGCCGAGCACGAGACGGGTGTAATCGTCTACAGTCCGATGCAGGCCGGACTCCTGACGGAGAAGTGGACCGTCGAACGGGTGCAGAGTCTCGCGCCCGACGACTGGCGGCGCCGTTGGCCCGACTTTCAGTCACCGAATGTGGAAAAGAACCTGACGCTCCGGGACGCGCTCAAACCGATTGCGGCGCGTCACTCGACAACAATCGGAGCGATCGCGGTCGCGTGGACCCTCGCCTGGCGAGGGGTCACGGGCGCGATCGTGGGGGCGCGCTCGCCCGAGCAGGTGGACGGCTGGATCGGGGGGGCCAGTCTGCAATTGACGCAGGAGGATTTGGACGAGATCGCGCGGGCGATCGAACGCACGGGCGCGGGCGCTGGTCCGAAACACCCACTCGCGGGTTGAGAGACTGCCCTCACGCCTTATAGTCTATCCATTTTATGCTTAAAAGATGGTTAGATTGTATTTTCTCGAAAGAGCGTTACAGTGTTTAAGGCGGTGTAGCCGGACATGAGCGGCGCCCCAGTTCAATCTTCGGCCATACGAGGGGTTGTCGGGTGGAGGAATCTCAGATACAATACACCCGGCGTCATGCACGGGAGGGGGCGGTGGCAAAGAGACGGGTCCACCTGACGTTTCCCGGAAAACTCAAGGACGAGCCGCTCTTGTGGCAAGCGTGCGAGCGCTTCGACCTCGTCTTTAACATTCGCCAGGCGAATTACACCGAAGGGCTTGGCTGGCTGATGGCAGAGCTCGAGGGAGAGCAAGACCGGCTCGAGAACGGGATCCGGTGGCTGGAAGAGCGGGGGGTTCAAGTGGGCCCGATCGAGCAGGACGTCGTGCACTGAGTTTTTGCTTGACACCATTGGGCAGTTTTGTTGTTATTACGGATTAATTGAATAAGATTTCACTTCTCATCAAGAGCGGCTGAGGGACTGGCCCAACGAAGCCGCGGCAACGGTCCCGCCGACGGGGTCGGCGGGAAGACGTGCCAACTCCTGCATCCCGATCGCACACGTCGGGATGAAAGATGAGAGGGTGGATGCGCCGTGGGCACGCAAACCCCTTCTCATAAGGAGAAGGGGTTTTTTTTGAGGCGTTGAAAGATTGTGGCAACTCGGCGGTTATCTTTAACGTATCCTCCTCACCTGATCAAGGAGCCGCTCATCTACACGGTGGCGAAGGAGTATAACCTGGTTCCCAATATCCGAAAGGCTCGGGTGACCGATACGGTCGGTGAGGTGATTTTGGACTTTCAGGGGCAGGAGGAGGACTTAGACAAGGGGATAACGTATCTGACTCAACAAGGGATTACTGTCGAGGAGGTTCGGGAGGAACGGTGAAGACTACCACCCTGTCCAGAGCACCAACGCTCGGGAGGGTTTCATGATAAAGATCAAGGGTCTGAAGTGTCGGGAGTGCGGGCGCCCCTATCCGGCGGAACCGCTCCACGTGTGTGAGTTCTGCTTTGGGCCGTTAGAGGTCGACTACGACTACTCCCGTCTGCGGAAGGTCGTGAGTCGGAAGCGGTTTGAGGCTGGCCCACCGACGATGTGGAGATATGCTGACTTACTCCCCATTGAACACGAGGTATCGGTAGGACGCCACTGTGGCATGACCCCGTTGATCCGGGCAAGGCACCTCGCACAGGCCTTGGGGGCGAAGGAAGTTTACGTGAAAAACGATGCGGTCTGCCACCCATCCCTCTCGTTCAAGGACCGGGTCGTGGCGGTCGCCGTTACCAAGGCGATGGAATTTGGCTTCGAGGTTGTATCATGTGCTTCGACGGGAAACCTCGCCAACTCCGTCGCCGCTCACGCCGCGGAAGCCGGCCTCAAGAGCTTTATCTTTGTTCCGGCTGACCTGGAACAGGGGAAGATTGTTGGCACGCTCATCTACGGCCCGGTGCTCGTGGCGGTGGATGGAAACTACGATGAGGTCAACCGCCTATGCAGTGAAGTGGCTGACAAATACGGGTGGGCGTTTGTGAACATCAACATCCGGCCCTACTATGCCGAGGGGTCGAAGACGTTTGGTTACGAGGTTGCTGAACAGCTCGACTGGCGTGCGCCGAAACACATTATCGTTCCGTCCGCCGGCGGGTCACTCGTCACGAAGATATGGAAGGGGCTCAAGGAGCTTCACCAGTTGGGAGTGATCCCGGAATGCCACACGCGGATGCATGTGGCCCAAGCGGCGGGATGCAATCCGATCGTCGCGGCCATTCGTAACCACTCTGACACCATCCGACCGGTTCGCCCTGACACGATCTGCAAGTCCCTTGCTATCGGTAACCCGGCCGATGGGTATTATGCATTCAAGGCGGTCGAGGAGAGCCACGGGTATGGTGCCGACGCCACTGATGAAGAAATCGTTGCTGGGATGAAACTTCTCGCTGCGACGGAGGGGATCTTTACCGAGACGGCGGGCGGCGTCACGGTGGCGGCCGCCAAACGGCTGATCGACACGGGGGTCATTCCCCGGGACGAGAGCATTGTGCTTTCCATCACCGGAAACGGCCTGAAGACACAGGAAGTGGTCTCGGGGGCTCTCGGGCCCACGCTTTCGATCAAGCCGACCCTAAAATCTTTTGACGAGGTTGTGGCGGAGCGGCCGGATATCGGGGCCGATGTCGTTTTCAGAGCTAGGACCCATCGAGGGTAGTGAGGGAGGCAACCATGAGCGTTCTTGTCCGGATTCCGACGCCCCTGCGGAGCCTCACCCAGGGGCAGGCCGAGGTGCAGGGGGAAGGCGGTTCCGTCCAGGAGCTCATTGAAAACCTGGAGGCACGGTACCAGGGGTTGAAAGAACGGCTCTGCGAGGGGCAAGATATCCGCCGCTTCATTAATGTCTATGTAAACGAAGAGGATATTCGATTCCTGCAGGGGACGGCGACCCCGCTGAAAGCGGGGGATCAGGTCTCCATTGTTCCTGCCATTGCTGGGGGGAGCTAGTTCGGTTTCTTCCGTGGGAAGGAAACGCCCTTGACATCTGGTCTCCCTTTCCGGCATCTTTGGTTGCAGCCCCACAGTTTTTCGAGGACATCACGCTTTTGAAATCCCCTTTCGGACTACCGAGCTCTGGGCGTAGTGTTACGCCGAGACGCTCCGGGGGAAAGAGTGATGCGTATTGTCGTGTGTCTCAAGCAAATCATCGATCCCGAGCTTCCCGTCAGTCAGTTTCGGATTGATGCGGAGGCAAAACGGCAGCAGTCGGATAGCCACCCACTTGTCATCAGCCCCTACGATGAGAATGCCCTCGAGTTGGCGCTAAAGCTCAAGGAGCAGACCGGCGGCCACGTGACAGGATTGAGTGTGGGCCAGTCCTCGGCGGTAAGCACACTGCGGAAGGGCGTGGCCATGGGTGCGGACGAGGCAGCATTGATCAGCGACCCTGCTCTTGAAGGGTCCGATGCCTTCGGCATTGCGACTGCATTGGCCGAAGGCGTTCGGAAACTCGGCCCCACAGATCTGGTCCTTTGCGGCTGTGAGTCTGGAGACTGGGCGGATCGGATTGTTGGCCCCATCGTGGCCGAAACGTTAGGCATCGCTTGTGTGACATTTGTCGCGCGGATCGAAAGACAGAATGGTCGATTGCTGGCTCAGCGCGTCGTGGAGGAGGGGTACGAGGTCTGGGAGCTGACGCCGCCCGGGCTCATCACTGTCTTGAGTGATGAAACGAATACCCCGAGGTATCCGAAGGTCAAAGACATCATGGCTGCCTCCCGGCGCGTGATTCCCACATGGTCTCGCGCCGATCTTGGTTTGGGCGATTCTGTCGTTGGGAAGGCCGCCGGACGGATTGAGATCCAGGAGCTTACCCTTCCCACCCGAGAGTCGCATTGCGAGATTTTGGATGGGGAGCCAGAAGAGCAAGTCGCGACCCTCGTGACAAAACTTCGAGAGCGCAAGGTGATTTGAGCTATGGCCGGTATCTTCGTTCTTGCGAAAATTGAGAACGGAACCCCATCCCGTTCCACCCTTGAACTGCTCGGGGCTGCCCAGAGACTGGCCACGGGTCTCCAAGAACCGGTTTGTGCCGGCGTACTCAGTGGTGGGGATGCGAGTGTCCTCCATGGGTATGGGGCAGAAGTTGTATATCGAGTCAACCATCCGCTCCTGAATGAATACCAGGCGGACCTCTTTTTACTCGCCTTGGAGCACATGGCGCAGACCGCTGACCCTCGGGTCTTCCTGCTGCCCGGGGACTCTTTGGGTCGGGACCTGGCCGCTCGCCTTGCTTTCCGCGTGCGGGGAGGAGTGGTGACAGATGTCATCGACGTGGACGTGCAGGCATCGGCAAAAATACCCTGCTTTACTCGCCAATCCTATGGCGGGAAGGCTCTGGCCGTCATGATTCCGAAGACCTTTCCGGTGGTGGCAACGCTAAAACCACGAACCTTTGATCCGGCTTCACCGGCAGGTGAAAGGCAGGGGAGAGAGGTTCCGGTCGAGGCTCCTCTCGATTCCGGACAGGCCCGCACTCGCCTGCTAGAACGAGTTCAAGAAGAGACCACGGGGGTGAAACTGGAGGATGCCCGCGTGGTGATCTCTGGGGGGCGGGGCCTTGGAGGGCCTGAGGGATTTGAGGGCCTTGTGGAATTGGCCCGTGTGCTCAAGGGAGCGGTGGGAGCGTCCCGAGCAGCCACGGATGCCGGATGGGTCCCCTCCTCAATGCAGGTTGGGCAAACAGGGAAGACGGTCAGTCCGGACCTATACATTGCGGTGGGGATTTCGGGTGCCACGCAGCATGTCGCAGGAATCTCAGGCGCCAAGACCATTGTAGCCATCAATACCGATCCCGAGGCCTCCATCTTTAAGGTGGCCCATTTCGGGATTGTCGGTGATTACAAAGCGATCATCCCGAGCCTAACCGCGAAGTGCCGGGAATTGATGAGTGGGTAAGGCATGAATCCAGTCCCGTCTCGGGAGATTTACTGGAACATTCCGAATCACCTACTTCTCTATATCCTGTTTCTCCCCTTCCTTGCTATCTTCCTCTACGGTTGCTATCGGGCCTGGGGCGCCCTTTTGTTGGGCAAAAGGGGCGTACGATTCGGTCAGCTCAGCGAGCGCCTGAAGGCCCTCGTCAATCAGGCTCTTTTGCAGCGGCGGATCGCAAAGGAGAGATACGCGGGCTTGATGCACCTCTCCCTCTCCTGGGGGTTTCTCATCCTCTTCGTTGCCACCACCCTGGTCGCATTGCAAGATTACTTTGGGGTTCCTGTTCTCCGAGGCGATTTCTACCTCTACTTTATGTCCCTTAGCGTAGACCTCTTTGGCGTGGCGGCGGTGCTTGGAACGCTCATGGCCGTTACACGCAGATTCATCCGTCCGCCGTCGCGCCTGACGGAGCCACGGGGATTTGATGGGTTCGGATGGCTCCTCTTCCTCTTCTTGGCGGTCCTGCTCACCGGATTCCTCGTGGAGGGGCTCCGGATCGATGCGACAGCTGATCCGTGGGGGCGATGGTCACCTGGCGGTTGGGTTACGGCGTTACTGTTTCGTGGAATCGGCATAGGTTATGCGGAGGCCTTTCATCAGGTTCTCTGGTGGGTACACGCGGCCCTCTCGTTTGCTTTCATTGCCGCCATTCCATACACGGGTGTGTTTCATCTCTTGACAGCCCCGGCCAATGTCTTCCTCCATACCTTGCAACCCTCGGGTGTCCTCAGTCCTTTGGCAGTTGAGGAAGAGCGGTTGGGAGCTTCCACCATTCGGGATTTTTCCTGGAAAGCGCTCTTGGATCTGTACGCGTGCACCGAGTGTGGACGATGCCAGGAGTCTTGTCCCGCGTGGACCACGGGGAAACCCCTGACACCGAAGGGCGTCATTTTAGATCTCCGGGACCATTTGACCAAGGTTCACCGTGGCGAGGAGACGCGACGGATGGTGGGCGAGGTCATTACCGGGGATGTCCTTTGGTCCTGTACGACGTGTGGGGCCTGCCATGAAGCGTGTCCGGTCTTTATCGAACCTATTCCGAAGATCGTGGACATGCGTCGTCACCTGGTGATGGAAGAAGCGACCTTTCCCGAGCAAATGCAGGAGACACTCAGGAGTCTAGAGACCCGGGGCCACCCGTATAAAGGGGTGAGCGCCGGACGAACTGACTGGGCCAAAGATCTTCGCATTGCTGAAGCGAACAAGCTGAATGAGGTCGATCTCCTGTACTGGGTCGGCTGCGCGGGGGCCTTTGACGAACGGGGGCAGCAGGTGACGCGCGCCATGGTCCAGGTGCTGGAAGAAGCCGCTGTGGAATTCGCGATTCTGGGCCCGGAAGAGCGCTGCACCGGGGACCCGGCCAGGCGGATCGGGAATGAGTATCTTTTCCAGCTCCTCGCCCAGGAAAATATTGCGACATTGAATCGGTATCGGGTGAAGAAAATTTTGACCACGTGCCCCCACTGTTTCAACACGATGAAGCATGAGTATCCTCAGTTTGGGGGACAGTTCGAGGTCACCCATCATAGCCAGTTCATCGCGGAACTCCTACGCGAGGGGCGCGTGGCCCTCCGCAAACGATTTAGTGGAACGGTGAGCTTTCATGATCCCTGCTATCTTGGACGCCATAACAACATCTACGATGAGCCCCGATCGGTGATTAATCATTTTCCGGGGTTCCGGCAGGTCGAGATGCCCCGATGTCGCGAGAAAGGGTTCTGCTGTGGCGCCGGCGGTGGACTCATGTGGATCGAGGAACGGATCGGCACGCGCGTCAATCTGGAGAGAACGGATGAACTCTTGAAGACTGGGGCAGCGGTTGTGGCGACGGCCTGCCCATTCTGCCTCACAATGATGACCGATGGCATTACCGTCCGCGGGAAGAGCCACGCCGTGAAGGCCTTGGATCTCGCCGAGCTGGTTGTCCGTTCCCTGTAGCAGTCCGACGTCCGAAGTCCGATGCCGATGGCGGATAAAGAATTTGACCTCGGACCTTGGACTTCGGACGTGAGGGTGGGGCATGCGGATTGTTTCCCTGTTACCGAGTGCAACAGAGATTGTGTATCTGCTGGAGCTGGGGGATCAACTCACCGGGGTGAGCCACGAGTGTGATTACCCGCCGGCCGCCCTGGGCAAGCGAAAGGTTATCAGACCCGTGCTCGAAAGCTCTACACTGAGCAGCCAAGAGATCGACGCACGCGTTCGGGCGGCTTTTGCGCGGGGGGAAGGCGTCTATCAAATTGATCTGGAAGCCCTGAAGACTGCCGATCCCGATCTGATTTTGACCCAGGAGCTCTGCGATGTCTGTGCCGCCCCGTACGCACATGTCCTGGAGGTCGTGACGAAGCTTCCACGGAAACCAGAGGTCCTTTCTTTTGATCCCCAACGTCTTGGGGATGTGCTGAGGGATGTCGAGCGGGTTGGCGAAGCCACGGGGCGTTTCCGAGAGGCAGAAGCCGCGGCAACGTCACTGAAAGGACGGGTTGCACTCGTCGCGCAACAAGCGGCGAAGGTGACGACGCGTCCCACGGTCGTGTGCATCGAGTGGCTGGACCCCCTTATGGCTCCCGGACATTGGATCCCTAAGATGGTCGCAATGGCGGGCGGCAGAGAACCGGTCGGCAAGCCCGGGATTCCCTCGCGGCGCGTTGGGTGGGAGGAAGTCCTATCGTCTGCGCCGGAGATTCTTGTCCTCATGCCCTGCGGTTTTGCCGTCGAACGCGTCCTGAAGGAGACCCATCTCGTCACCGGCCTCCCGGGCTGGAACGATCTGCCGGCGGTTCAAGCAGGAAAGGTCTTTGCGGTAAACGGGCATGCGTATTACAGTCGACCGGGACCTCGGCTGGTGGATGGTCTCGAGATCCTCGCGCATATTATCCATCCCGAGGCATTCCCGGAGCCGTTTCCCGAAGATATCGTGAAACGTGTTGATTGATGCCGACTGACGACGCAGAACTGAAGCGGATCAAAGCCGCCGAAGAAACCTGGAAGGAGCGGACCCTCCGTCCCGCGCTAGAAAAGTTGCCCGAGAGGACACAGCAGTTCGACACGCTCTCCTGGCATCCCACCCGAAGGCTCTATACGCCCCGTGACTTGGGCGTCGGGCCGAATCTTGAAGTACAAAGAGGGTAAGTGAGACTATGGCTGA
>CAZLDS010000077.1:0-10602 GCA_964558395.1 uncultured bacterium
CCCTGTGGTCTTCCTCCGGGAGATACATCCCGAAACGCACAATCTTCACCTCCTTCTTCCCTTAGTCGTCATGATAGCACTATAGCTCTATAGAACCATATGTGTCGAGGAAAATCCTCTTTGGGCTAGCCCCGGGCTGCGAGAGTGGGGAGATACCTCCCCTCCGCATCGTTGCCCGTCCCGCCTCAAAACAGTTTCCTCCTTGACAGGGCCATGCCGGCCCACGAGCCATTGGCGCTGTTCAAGCAATTCCCTCGATGCAAGCCATGGTAGTTTCCCCGATGAGAAAAAAGGGGCTGTCCCGATTGACGGGCGCACGATATCCACCGATTATAGACTTTAGACTGATGTAATTTCTTTCGTGTATTCACACCCTAGATGAAACAACGAATGGTCAAGCGAGTCACCGCCTCTGCCAGTCTCCTGGCCGTCACGCGTTTCATTTTTGGTGGTAAAAGAACATCGTAAATGGAGGACTCGCAATGACGGGCGGGGAGGTGGGACTGGTTTCGGTCACGATATTCGTACTGGGCTTCCTTCTTGGCCTGATCGCCAACTCGTTGCCGCCGAGATAGTGAGAAAACGACCCCAAACGCTCACATTGCCCTCCGACGTTCATGCTTGCGGCGGCGGAGATTGACCAGTTGCCGCTTATGCCTCCGGCGTGCGCGTCCCCACGGCCTTCGGCGAGGGTCGAAGTGATAAAGCCCCTCTTTCTGGACAGCCTTTTTCGTTTTTCGGAGAGATTTTCGAGGCCCTGCTCTTTGATTTCAATTTCCATGTAGCTCCAATTTCTACAGTAGAGCGCTATTCTGGGGCTCTAAAACGTGCGATTGGCGTTTTTAGGCCGCAAAACGAAATAAACCGAGTTTATTCCAAAGAAAGGGAATCAAATGCTGAAAGAAATAGCGTTAGCCTTCTTTGGGGTATCCATTGGCCTAGCACTCAGCTTGTGTGCTATCGTGCGGTACGTCTACACCCCATACGCGCGCGATTCTAGCCCCGATTATTCTACGTAGGACGCCATTTCAGGCCTGCTCCGAGAGATATCCCGGACCTTTCGAGCCTTAGCAAGATCCGATGCACTCGTTCCCTTGCGGCGGGCCGACTTGCCCTTGCGGAACAGTGTCGGGGGAATCTGCTCCTGGGTTCCTTCCCACGAAGAGTACGGACCAAGGTCCTCGACAAGACCCTTGAAGCCAGCTCGCTGAAGTTGGCCCTTGTATCTCTTCAGCGTTGTGTCCACGCGAACCCTACCAGTCTCGTGGTCTACCGTGATTGCCGTCTCGTGCATTCTGGTCTCCTGGTTTTCACAGCTTTGCCCCCGACTTCAAATTTGTCAGCGCCGACTATTACGTTAGGCGCGAGGGTGGCCTCACCCCACCCCCCCTCTAGCCTCGTGGCTCGTCCGCGCCTTCAGGCATGTTTCCAAAAAAAATGTGAAGTCACATGGCACCATCTGATAAAGCGCCATATCCTCCCACGGCCCCTGCTTTGATGGGTCAAGCTGGGTCCACTCTTCATCGGTTGGAGCGAGCGGCCAGCACAGAGCGCAGGAGCGACAAGCCGCGAAGACGAGGAGGAAACTCGCTCCACCAGCTCACACTCGCTATCCCCAGGCTCAAGGACCACCAAAACCTGATGCCAATCTCTTGTGCTTCTCTTGCCCACACGACTTGAGTGACAGTCTCGCCAGTTTCCACGATGACCCCGCCGTTTCCATCCTTACGGTGCGCTCCAGATGACCTTGCCGTCTTTGTTGTAAAAGTACATCGACGCGCCATCCTTGATGCGCAGTTCTGCGCGATCCCTTTCCTTCTCATCGCGAAATTTCAAGATCGGTCCAACATCAGGGTTCAGTAATAGGCTGACACGGTTCTTTCCGCCCTGATCGTAGAAGCCAAAGAATGACGACGGTCCGTCTCCGCCAGCACCTAGCGCTATGCGGATGCTTCCGGCCTCGTCGAAAAAGGCAAGGTTGGCCAAACTGTGATTTTCCCTAACAGATAGCATAGCGCGGATGGTCCCGCTGTTATTACGCAGTACAAACTTCTCCGCCTCAACTACCTTAGCTATCTTGCTCCCGGTGGCCTGCCCCATCAGCATCACGGTAGCAATCACGGCCAGGGCCAAGGCTCCCCACCTTTTCAGCCGCCGGTTCTGCCGTTCCACCCGATCCAGCCGTTGTGCCAGGGTTTCCATCGTTGGCTCGTACATCGCTGTCTCCCGCTTTTGAGTTTCGGACGATAGAGATAGCCCATCCCTCACCCCTCCTCCCTCGGCCCGAGCAGGGCAGACATGGCGTCAGCAAATTCTCTGTATCGCCGCTCGAGTTCCTGGCGCTCTGCCCCTTCGATGACCACACGTCCGCTCTCCTTACTGAACGGCAATGCCAAATAAAGTTGTGCGGCGGTTTCCATCAACCCGAAAAGGCTGGTATGAACATCCTCGCCGCTCTTCTGGCGCATATCGTAAATCTCATCCCGGGGACTCGATGCCTCGTTTATCACGGCGTCGAATGAATCCATCCCCATTCCTGACCCCTCCGCGCCTTTCTCCACCGTGTCCGTATACATCGCGACAGCTACTTCTATGTGATCCTGGCACATGTCGCTTAGGTCTGCTTTATCGCCAATCGTTCGAAGAAGAAATGCAGCAGCTTGAAGGAGTCGGAGCGCGTCCGCTACGGTCTCGGCTCTGCATACGCGACACTCTTTCATCCCTCCCCCCTCCTTAGTGACTCCCCGCCTTGTTTATCGCCTCCGTCAAGGCCTTCGACGTTTTCCTACGGTGCGCTCCAGACGACCTTGCCGTCCTTGTCACTTACCGCCGGTTGCCTTCTTTTCTTTCTCCATTGCGGCGAGAATCCTCTTGTCGTGGTCGGGCGGGAAGGCCCAGCTCCTTGAGGAAGTCTTTGCTATAGAACGCAAGCTGCCAATTGTGAGCGGTCTTAAGTTGAGAAGCGGGAAAACCCCTGGCGTGGTGGAGGTAGGCCCCCTGGAGGTCGGCCCCTCGGAGGTTGGCCTCCTCGAGGTTGGCCCTCTCCAGGTTGGCCCCCTGGAGGTTGGCTCGGCCGAGGTTGGCCCCCTGGAGGTTGGCTCGGCCGAGGTCGGCTCCCTGGAGGTTGGCGTCGTCCAGGTCGGCCTCCTGGAGGTAGGCCGCCGACAGGTCGGCCCCCCGGAGGTTGGCCCCGACCAGGATGGCGTCCTGGAGGTTGGCCGCGAACAGGTTGGCCCCCTGGAGGTTGGCCTCGAGCAGGATGGCCCCCTGGAGGTTGGCCATGAACAGGAAGGCCCCCTGGAGGTAGGCCCACTGGAGGTTGGCCCCCTGGAGGTTAGCCATGAACAGGAAGGCCCCCTGGAGGTAGGCCCCGAGCAGGTCGGCCTTTTCCCCTTCCCTCCCTTCGGATTCCAGCCACTTCCGATACGCCTCAAGAATCTTCTGCAACTCCTCGTTAGGCATTGGAGCGCGGTCGGACGGCCGCTCTTGAGGCTCCTCGGCTATTTCGTTCGTCTCGCTCATGTTCCCCGCTTCCCCTCTAACTCCCGTCGCACCGCCTTGATCTCCTCCAGCACTTCCTTATTGGTCAGCAGGCCCTTTCGTACCAACACCCGCCGGAGGGCCTCCTGCTCGTAGAGACAGACGCGGAGCAGTTCCTCGAAGGTGACGACTTGGCGTGGATCGAGTATTTCGGGCATGGTCAGCCCCCTCTTCGCCCCCCGATTCGCTGAAGCGCCGTGTTAGCCGAACCGCAACTCCACACCTAGTAAAAACGCGACGGTCAACACCAGACCGCTTCCGAAGAGACAGCCTGACATCTTGCCAAGGGAGGTCGTGACCGCCTCCCTCGATTCCACGAAGCCGCGAGATCGTAGCCATTTCGCCACGTGGCCCTCAAAGAATCCCGCAACGGCATCGGTCGACGCATCCCCGACGACTCCGCCGACAACAGCGCCGGCAACCCCGAAGACTAACCCGCCCCAGACCGCCGGAATCGTGAGGAGGCCAGTGTCAACCGCGCCGAATACAAGATCAGGAAACCGTCTGTGGGAGCGCTCTGTCACTAGCCCGGACACCGACTAACGGGAGGCCGCCCAGCACCAAGATCAAGGGACCGAGGGGCACCTGGAAATGAAGAATCGCAACGGCACAAAGGGCGACCAACAAAGCAATTGGGAACACAATCGCTGCACTACGGATCATTGTCACCTCTTTTGCGGTCTCTCGCGTGACTAAAATTAGACAGAACCAGTGTTGGCTCGTCCACGAGTGTCCCCCTCATCGCCTCCCGCTTATCTCACAATGGGTCGAGCCTCACATTTGAGATATGTCATAAGTCTACGCCGTTGCCGGCGAAGCCATCGTGGTCCTAGAGGAAGAGGGCTGACGGGCATGCATTTTGACCCTATTTGGCAGGCGTCTTGAATACGAAGAACGGGTACTCTTGGCCGGGCTCCGCCCCGAGAAGGGTCTAGATTTCAGTGCCGATCGTGCCAGAGGTGGGCTAGAACCATGCCTACCCCGGTTCATGCCGAGAATGTATCACAAGAGGGCTCATTCCCCAAGAACCTGCTCCCTGGTCTTGACCTCGATCCAGTGCAGGACGTTGGCCCGTAGATTGGATTCGTTTCTCCTATGCCTGTCAACGCCTTTCGTAACAGACCCTCAAATCGGTTGCGCCTGGGTTGCGGATTTGGGGTCTGATTTGCGTAGTCTTGCGTTAATCTGCATTTTTGGATTCTTCTATCTCCGCTAAATTACTATATTTCTTGGTTACGTCTTGACCCCCTGGAAAAGTTCTTCTTGACGCGGCCCTTGACTGCATGCTACGTAAGACGGCGAAAGATTTCGAATCCATGGCTTTTACAAACAAACACCGTTTATATATAGATAGTTAGCTTGAATACCCTAAAGTAAACAATAGGATTATCCATCTATCGATGGGAGGGATAAGAGTAAGCGACGAGCGCAATACCCTTGGAGTGGAGGATGGGGGGCATGTTATGGATTAAGGTCTTGGCCCCTTCTCGGCGTGAGAAAGGGCAGGCCTTTGAACTCCTCATGCGTCAGGTCCTCGACTCATGTGGTCTCTCCCCAGCTCGCACACGGCTCAGGGTGACCGGGGCGGGGCCGTTCATCGATGTCCGGGGAAACTTTCGAAAGGATACCGCCCCTTATATAGCCGAATGCCGTGCCCTCTCAAGGGAGGTGACGCTCGACGAGGTCAAGCGCTTTTTCTCCCGATATCGTCGAGAACGGCGAAAGGCGAAGCGGCTTCGCGGGCTGTACATTTCCTGCACCCCTTTTAGCCTTAAGGCTCTCGCCTGGTATCAGGCCTTAAGTGAGGATGTCCGGCACGTTTTCGAGCTGCTCGGTCCTGAGACCATTGCCGCCCGGTTCGCGGAAAGCCGCACCCTCCTCGATCTGAAGACGCTCGAGGCAGAGGTAGCCGCCTCATCGACGTTTCCCGCAGGGTCCCGTTTTCTCAGCTCCTTGGGGGGGAACCTATATTGGGTGCAAACGTTGCTGGTCCATCGCCGCCCGACGGCATGTTTTGTCCTCAAGGGATCCGGTGGGACAGTCCCCCTCCATATTTGCCAGGAGATCAAGCGTCTTGACCCCGCCTTGCGCGACAAGCGCGTGCTCGATCTCAGCCTCCGGGAGCGGATACTCCTTGAGCTTCTGACCGCTGAGCATCGCAGCAGCGACGAATTGGCCCAAGCTGTAAGGGAGCAGCCCCAGGACGTCTTCCCCGTGCTCCAATGGCTCGAAAAAGAAGGGGTCATAACCTCTTTACGGTCCCCACGGAAGCCCCGCCGGCTGGACCGATACCGCCTGCAGCGCGGGTTTTTGAACTTCCTCCACTTGGCCCGGCATTTTCTCCCCGGGGCCTACCGGTTTCGCTTTCTCGCCTCTCGGTTCGCGGCCCAGATGATCACCACCAGTCTGGCCTCCTATCTGGAAGAACGCTTCCGCCTTAAGTTTCCTGCGGAAGACGTCGAAGCGATCGTAAATCTTTTGTCCGTCTCGCCCGCCGCGTTGACTTTTGCTCTCTCTTTCCCACAGAACTACGTCATGAGTGAGCGCGAAATGAACGCGAAATTCATCCCGGATGGAGAACGAGAGAAACTGCGCGAGGTCGCGCGGGCCCGATTCGCGAGCGACTTATCACTCCGGGCCATCACGGATAGCCTTCATGTGGAGTTTTCAAGCCTCCTGGCCGCGCGTGACGTGCGTGGATACCTGGCGAGAATCCAGGTAAAGGCGTCCACCCGGCAGCATCCCCTCTTTTCCCTGCGTGGATACCACCTCTACAGCTTGCCGGGCGAGAAGCGGGCGACGGAGGCTGAACTTGCCCTCGAGTTCGGAGCCGTGATGCGTCTCATGCAGGAGTACGATCACGCAGTGCAATACCTCGATCAGGCGATCAGGGAACTGAAGGATCCGGCGCGTCTCAAGACCGCGTGGAATAACAAGGGTCTCTGCTTTTTCAGCAAGCGGCGGTATCAGGAAGCGATTGAGTGCTTCAATGAGGCCATTAAGCTCGATAGCAATCTTAAGCAAGCGTGGTTCAACAAGGCAATTTGCCTTCACGAGGTGGGAGACAGCCTTGGCGCTCTGCGCTGCGTCCAGCGGTCTCTGGAAATCGACCCCGCCTACAAGGAGGCGAAGGATCTGCTCCACCGGCTCCAGTCTTGATGGAATCCGATGCGGTCACCCCTACCCTGCTCACCCGCCCCCCTCCTTCCACCCACGCTAGCACCCCTTCAGCAAGGGGCGTGCCGTGACGGCTGAGGAGGTGGGCCGATTCTGGAGAAGCCGTGGCACGAGACCTGGGAAGTCGAAGACGGGAGGTTTGGAGCTCGCGAGTCGCCTTCGTCCTGGCCGCCGCAGGTTCAGCCATCGGGTTAGGGAACGTGTGGCGGTTTCCATATCTCGTTGGAAAAAACGGGGGAGCTGCCTTTTTGATCATCTACCTGGCGACTGTCCTTCTGATTGGACTGCCGGTCATGATCGCCGAGGTCGGGCTCGGTCGCTTCACGCGACGCAACCCGGTGGGAGCCCTCGCACGGGCTGCTCCGAATTCCGGTTGGAGGATCGTAGGGATCCTTGGTGTGATTACCGGATTCGGCATTCTCTCATACTACTCAGTCGTCGCGGGATGGACCATCGGCTATACCCTCAAAGCCGTGACGGGGGCCTTTGCACATCTCACGAATCCCGGGCAGACCGGAGAGCTCTTTGGCCACTTTGTGGGGAATGTGCAGACCGTCCTCCCCTTCCATGCCCTATTCATGGCGCTCACGGTCACCGTCGTGATCGGCGGAGTGCGGCGGGGAATCGAGCGGTGGACCCTGATCCTGATGCCTGGGCTCTTTCTCATGCTGCTTCTCTTAGTACTCCGCTCTCTCACCCTGGACGGTGCGGGCAAGGGGATCACCTTTTATCTCCAACCGGATTTTTCCAAGGTCACGGCTGCGACGTTCCTCGCCGCGCTCGGTCAGGCGCTCTTCTCGCTGAGCGTTGGCATGGGAGTGATGATCACCTACGGAAGCTATCTGTCCGAGCGAGAAGACGTCGTTGCCGCCACGAGTTCCGTTTGCCTTTTTGATACGGTCGTAGCCCTACTGGCGGGGCTCGCCATTTTCCCTGCCCTCTTTGCCGTCGGGGGAATGGAGCCAACGCAAGGGACCGGGCTCGTCTTTGTTGTCCTGCCAGCGATCTTCCATCGCATCCCTCTTGGGGGTCTCTTTGGGACTGTCTTCTTTGTCCTTCTAGTGGTGGCCGCGCTCACGTCTGCCATCTCGCTCATGGAGGTTTGCGTCGCCTATATAACAGACGAAAAGGGGTGGACCCGCAAAGGGGCGTGTTACTTGGTGGGAGGCGTAAGCTTCCTCCTAGGGATCCCGGCCGCGTTGAGCAACGGGGCCTCTCCAGTTCTCTCCCAACTTCCCTTCCTCCACATGGGTTTCCTTGACCTTATGGATACGATATTCGGCAATCTCGCTCTGACCTTGGGCGCGTTGCTTATCTGTCTCTTCGCCGGGTGGCGATGGATCCCCAAAGATGCCTTGAAGGGGGCGATCGAGGGGAGCGCGTATCCCGGCCTGGGACAACCTTGGCTTTTTCTCATTCGATATCTGTGCCCTGTGGCCATTGGAGCGATTCTTTTGCAAATTCTCACAAACCTTTTCGTGGCAGGATAAGTTCTCCGAATTTCCCTTGCAGGGGGCGCGCCCAATCGAGTATTGTGGGGTCGGATTACAGGCGAGAATTGGTTCACCTGAAAGGTGAAGGAGACTAACTACAAGACACACACGGAGGTTGACGGACTATGCCGACCAATGCCTACGTCCTCATCGAAGCCGCATCGGACAAGGCCAAAAACGCCCTGAAGGCCATTGCCAAGATTCCGGGCGTCAAGATGGCGAATGCCGTGACCGGGCCCTATGACATTATCGCCTTTGTCGAGGCCCCCGACGTCGACGCCTTGGGGCGGGTGGTACTGTCCAAAATCCGGACGATCTCCGGCGTCACCAAGACACTGACCTGTGTGGCTATCGATGTAAAATGACGCCGGCAACCCCAGTTTAGCGGGATGCTACGCCTTCTCAGTGGAAAGATCGAGGGCGACGCGGACGAGGGTTTGAACCGGAACCCCTGTGGCTCCTTTGGGCGTGTATCCCTTCTCCTTATCGGCTTGGGTGGTTCCGGCGATATCCAGGTGTACCCAGGGGGTTTCTTCGACGAAACGGGCTAGAAATTTAGCTGCAGTGACTGCTCCTGCCTTCCGCCCCCCGATATTCTTCATGTCGGCCACGTCGCTTGAAATCTGCTCGTCATACTCTGCATCCATCGGCATCTGCCAAAGCTTCTCCCCCACCGCCTCGGCCGCAACGCGCACGCGATCCATCCACCCCTGATCATTGGTAAACGCCCCGCTCCGTACCGAACCCAAAGCCACAACACAGGCCCCCGTGAGCGTGGCTGCATCTACCAATCGTTGACAGCCGAGCTGCCGGGCATAGGACAAGGCATCCGCGAGGATCAGGCGCCCCTCAGCATCAGTGTTCACAACCTCTATCGTCTTCCCGTCCATGGCTTGGACCACATCTCCAGGCTTTAGGGCAGACCCGGAGGGGAGGTTTTCACAGGCGGGGACAATGGCGGTCACATTGATGGCCGGTTTGAGTCGCGCAATGGCCTGCATGGCTGCAATCACCGCCGCGCCACCTGCCATGTCTCCCTTCATCTGCTCCATGCCCTCACTGGGCTTGATGGAGATGCCGCCGGAATCGAACGTGACCCCCTTGCCTACCAACCCGAGTGCGGGGCGCTTACTGCGTCCCCCTCGATAGGAAAGGACGATCAGGACCGGCGGCTGGCCGCTCCCCTGCGCCACCCCCAACAAGGCTCCCATACCCATGCGCTCAAGCTGCCGCCCTTCGAGGATCTGGCACGTGAGTTTTCCGGCCTTGGCCACAGTCCGGGCCCGTGCGGCGAGGTCCTGCGGCGTGAGGTTGTTCGAAGGTTCGTTCACAAGATCCCTGGCCAGGTTGACCGCATGAGCGATAATTTGACCCCTTGCGCTTCCCCCGCCAACCTCGATCACCTGTGCCCGTTCCCTGAGGAGTAGCGTGAGCTCTTGGACTGGTTTCTGATCTTCTTCTTTTTTTTTCTTATACCGGTCGAAAGTATACAGGCCTAGGAGCGCTCCCTCAGTAATAGCCTGGGAAGCTTCCTTGACGCCTAGACCCTCCGCTCCTGTCCCATGGAGGATCGTCCCGACCCGCTGACAGCCATGCCGGCGAAGAACCCTCAAGGCCTGCCCGATCACGGACCGGACCGACTCGAGGCCAAACTGCTCTTGTTTGCCCAAACCGGCGACGAGCACCCGCTCAGCCGTGAGCCTTCCTTGTGTATGCAGGAGTAGGGTTGTACCCGCCTTTCCCCGAAACTCCCCCTGAGCAATCGCATGGGAGATCAGACCACCCAACGCCTGATCGACAGCCCCGGTTGCTCCGCCCGGCTTCTTTACCCCCTCGAAGAGATTAACGATCACCGCATCTCCGCCGTAGGCAAGAACGTCCTGGACTCGCACATCGATGTCCACCGCCTGCCTCCTTTCTGAAAAAAGCTTGCGGCAATCAACGATCAACCTGAGAGCCAATTACGCTGATGGCTGAGCGCAGACAGAAGGTGGGAAAAAAATCGGGTGGCCCTCCTGGGCCACCCGGGGCGAGGTTTACACCCTCCTGTCTCAATAATAGGAGGAGGCGATCATCTCCTCCACTCTCGCATCCCGCGATTGAAACGGATCCTTACAGAGTATAGTCCGCTGGTACCGGTCATTCAACTTTAAGTAGCTCCACCCCACATCGTACGATTTGTTCCGTTCCATCGCATAACGGATAAAGTCACTCCGGATCTTTGCCCGCGTCGTCTGCGGCGGCTCGACCATCGCCCCCTCAATCTCACCATCCGAGCATAGTCGCTCCACCATATTCTCCCGGGCCATGAGATGATAGAGACCCCTGCTTCGTTTAATATCGTGGAACTGCAAGTCGAGCATAGAGATCCGCTGATCCTCGAATCCCACTT
>CAZLDS010000078.1:0-10498 GCA_964558395.1 uncultured bacterium
TGACTGGCCGGGCTCATCACGCCCCGGACACCCTTCACGGGTACATCCCTGTTTTCGTCTCCTTCTTGGGGTCCTGCCGCGGTACGGCGACCAGCCTGGGATCCTTTTTCGCCGGTCGACTACCTCGGCGAGACCGGGCCGCAGAAGCGAGCCGCCCGAAAGCAGAAAACCGACGTGGCTTGACAGTGTCGGGTGTGGGGACGATACTGCGGGGCATCCGGCGCGCAATAGCGGGCCGCCGGACTCCACGGCAGTCGCTGACACCGATGAGCGATGTCGCCTTCGCAGCGCTCTTTGGCGGCACATTCCTGTCCAGGCTAACTGTCTTGATGGGCGAGGAGGCGTGCGCATGATCATCTCCATCGTCACCTTTACGCTGCCGAAGCCTTGGACCGTCGAGGAAGCAGCCAGTGTGTTCAAGTCAACAGCGCCCAAGTACTTGGGGAAGCCAGGACTCGCTCGGAAACATTACTACGTGACCGAGGCAGGGGACAAGGCCGGGGGTATCTATCTTTGGAAGTCGAAGGCTGACGCGGAGGCCTGCTTCACGCCCGAGTGGAAAGCCACCGTGACTGAGAAGTACGGTAAGCTACCTGAGATCCTGTATGTGCATGTTCCCGTTTCGGTCGACAACCTGAAACAGGTCATCGAAACGACTTGATCCGTGCCGCGCGTGCGTGTGCCCCGCTGAACGGAAGCGTCGATCCGTCACCAACCTCATTCCAGGGGATCGCCATGAAATACGTCAGCTATGCCACCTACGCGACGGACAAGGCGAAGATTGCCGCACACCGCCCGAAGCACCGCGAGTATCTTTCCGAATTGCTCAACCAGGGGAAGCTCGTGACCGCAGGTCCGTTCATGGACGACAGCGGGACGTTGTTTATCTACGAGGCCGACTCCGCCGAGGCGGCATCCGCCCTGGTCGCAGCCGACCGTTTTCCATTCACGGCGTGTTCGAAAGGTTCCAGCTCAAGCCGTGGAAACTCGTATTCTCGAATCTGGCGTTGCTGCAAGCGGGCAGCTAGTCGGACCCTCCTGTATTGGCGAGGTGTTGGCGAAGGTGTACGCAGGCCTCGGCGTGGCAATGACCGTGTTCTGGGTTGTGGCTATGGTGAAACGGCGCCGCACGTGAGGGGGCGTGGACCTGAGTTTATCGCTCTATGAGCGATAGTGCTATCAGGTGTGGTCGCCGCGAAGGACCTTGACCACGGCGTCAAAGAGCAGCCCGTTCGTGGAGATGGCGTTGCCACCGCGCACGGTCCGCATGCCTCGCCAATCCGCAAATCGTCCTCCCGCCTCCTCGAGAATCGGAAGCAAGGGCGATGCATCCCACTCGCTCACGATGGGATCGAGCATGATGTCGGCCCGCCCGGTCGCGACGAGGGCGTGTCCGTAACAATCCCCCCAGGTCCGGTCGAACTTCACTTGCGCGCGCAGGCGGTCAAAGACCACCTGCGACCCCTGAGGCGTGAAGAGGCGGAGGTCGGTGGTACACAGCGTCGCCTCGTCCAGCCGCGCGACGGAAGAGACACGGGCGCGCTTGCCGTTCCACCATGCCCCGCCACCGGTCCGCGCCCAGACCGTCTCGTTCAGGGCGGGGAAGTAGAGGACCCCCAGGACCGGCTCGCCGTCCCTTTCATGGCCCACCATGACTCCCCACAGGGGCACGCCGCGGATAAAGGACTGCGTGCCGTCGATCGGGTCGAGAATCCACCGGTCGGCGGCATCCCCGCGGACGACGCCGAACTCCTCGCCCAGGATTCCGTGGTCGGGGAAACGTTCTTCGATGCGCGAACGGAGGCGCCTTTCCCCCTCCCGGTCCGCCACGCTTACAGGAGTCTGATCGGATTTCCACTCCAGCTCGACATCGCGCTGGAAATAGCGGAGGGCGACGGCTCCCGCGTCCTTCGCGGCACCGAGGGCCAACTCCAAGAGCTCATCGAGGGTTGGGGCGGGCATGGTTCGACTGGCTCACCACAGGTTGGAAGGAGTATACCCCGGCGGGGACCCCGATTGCCAAGCCCCACGTAACTGCTATCTACTGAACGCTCGGGCGGTGTAGCTCAGGGGCAGAGCAGAGGTTGCATAAACAATTCTCGGGGAGCCGAGCAAGTGCGTGAGAAAGCGCGGAACTTAGCATGAGACAAGGAATTTCGGCCTTATTTGCCTCAAAATTCCTGAAAATTCCGTACGTTTCACCATGAATTTCCCTACGATATTCACAACACTTTTGGAGGGGCACTGTGACCAATTGCAAGGATCTCTATGACGTCATGGAATGCCTCTTCCCGCCCGATGTCGCGGCACCGGCTAAGCAGTTCCGCCAGGTGATCGCTAGGACCGCCTTCCTCCTGGCTCTCCTCGAGCACCGCGAGAAGGAAACAATTGCCCCCGCGTGCAGGAAATTTAAAGCCAAAAAAAGGGGACTTTTGTGATAAGGCATGGGGGGAGTTCAATCTTTTCGACGAGTTAGACGGATACCGCGGGCGAGTCGTGTCTTTAATTCATTCCCCTTTCCCGGACTTTCAAACGAATTATTTTTTTGGGGGGCGAATCTTTTCAGTGGCACTGAGTGGACCGGGAGCAAAGGAGGAGGAACGGTGAGCACAGGCAATGGTAACACGGAGAGATATTTCAAGGAGCAGCGACGAGCCCTGACGGTAGTAGCCCATGCCTTGCGCCAGCGGATCGGCCCTGTAAGTGCCGCAGGCCTTCGATCGGGGCGCCCCCTGTGGGCCGGCAGGGTCTTGAGCGGTTGAAGGCCACGCCGCCCGGCTTCTTGCTTTTGTATTCTTGCAGTGTGAAGCGGGGGAGGGCTTCGGTTCACGTTGCGGCGGTAAGAGACATATGGGATTGGACGCCACCTCGGGAGTGGGAGTGCTCGAGGTGTCGGTTGGTGATACTGACGAGGGAGG
Source organism: uncultured bacterium (assembly GCA_964558395.1). Taxonomy (GTDB): domain Bacteria; phylum Methylomirabilota; class Methylomirabilia; order Methylomirabilales; family CSP1-5; genus CSP1-5. Next base: position 2,919 of record CAZLDS010000078.1, read on the forward strand.
CGGGGCCACGATGCCCCAGATGTGGACTGCGAGAGGGGAACTGAGCTAGGATGGCTCACAATTTTTTGCCCAGAGAGCGTTCAACGCTCCCCAGAGGCACGAAGACCCCCTGCGAGGGGTGTGGGAAGGATATCGAGCAGCTCGGCCCCTGGCGGCGGCGTTTCTGTGGTTCGGGCTGTCGGGGCCGGGCCTGGCGGCAGGCCCAGGTCATGCAGGCGGCTGTTGAGCTTCTAGGGCAGGCCCAGCGTGAAGGACAGTAGTCACGAAGAGGTCCTGAACTGCTCGTGGTCATCCTGACCCTGGGAGGTGGGACTCCGAGTGGAGGATTCGGGGTGAGATCCGGCCATGCCGGACGATGGGCTATTTACTATCCTTCATGGCTCGTTTTGGGATCTTTGGCCTTGGACTCGCGGGGCGTGGGCGGGTCAACATGAACCTTCCAAAGAGAATGGACGTGGTACTAGCGCTGTGGTGGAGGACTACCGCTTCGTCTTCCCGTATTACATGGGTCCCGGCTTTATCCCCGGACTGGAATTGCATTCGATTCTCTCTCATGGTGTTCCCTCCAAGCTGGGGATTACGCGAACATCGAACGAATGGACCCCTACGAATTGGTCATCGGCATAGAGGCGAAATTCGTAGCGAGCTTCCGCGTGAAACACGAGGCCTTGCAAATTGAATACCAGCTCGTGTGGTACCATTCGGTCGGGAATCTCGATTTCCGGAGTTTTGCCCTCCCCGATGGCCTGCCCCTTGTTCAAATCAACAAGCTCCAACCGAAACACGTATCGCCCCTGGGCATCTGTAATCTTAGCATATACCGCCAGGGATGGAGGCCGCGTGGGCAAAGAGGACGCCAGGATGCGATCAAAAACGCCTATTAAGCTGTGTTCACCTGTGGCACTGTCACGGATTACCATGTCGCATATCAACATGGCATTGAATGCAGGCGTGGGTCCAGGCACCCCTGACCTCCTTGCGTGACGAGACTCAGCTAGATGGGGTATGCATCTTTTGGGCCAGGAGATCAAGGCATTGACGGAACGGAAGCGGGGGCGGTAAGGAGGAAATCATTGAGCGAGCCAACGATCGAAACCCTGGCACGACGGCTGCAGCAGGTAGAACGGGACGTTCGGTGGTAGGGGCGTATTGGGATCACGGCATTACTAGTAGGCGCGGTTGCTGGCCTTGTATCCGCAATCAGTCCCGAGGTTATCGGCGAAATTCGAGCAAGGCGTTTCGTCGTCGCGAGCGACGATGGAAGGGAGCGAGGCGTTTTTGGTCAACAGCCTCGCTCTATTCTGGGTGAGGTAGGCCTCTATCTGCTCGACAAGAGTGGCGATGCGGATCACCCACGGGCGTTTATGACTGTTTCTGGAGACGGTTGGCAGAAATTGGGCTTTGACGATCCCAGTAAGCATCGTGTGCGGTTGCACGCTTCGAAAGATGCAACCATCTTTTCGCTATATCCGTCGCAAGGCAAAAGCGAAATCGCTCTGTATGCGGCCCCCGGTTCACAATCGGTGATGCTAACGGACAAAAAGGAGAAGGTACGCACTTGGTTGAGGATAGACGAATTGGATTTCGCGGGCCTCGAAGGCCATGACACGAATGGTAAAACTCGCGCAAGGGTTGACGTTCTACCAAAGGGCGTACCGCGTTTGCGGTTTGATGGCAGCGACGGAAAGTTTAGGGCGGTGCGCAGCGTGTCACAGTCGCCCAAAGAGTCTCCCGGCGATGAGTATGCGTGGATGACTTTCTTCAGCAAGGATGAAAACGCCACCTGGAGTGCACCATAAAGGGCGAAGCGCAGGAAGTAAAGCGGCCCCGCCGGGTGCGCGAACACCCGACGAGGCCTGGCCCCCCGCCCCAGACAGAATGTAGGTAGGTTGTGAAGCAGATCATTCGCATCTTTGCCATTGTCCTCGCCAAGATTCTGTTCCTTGCCGCCCCGCCTGCCAATAGGAAGGAGGGCCAGGAAACTGCGTACAAGGGCAAATTCAAAGGGGGTAAAAAGCCGACTCCCGAGGAACTCTCAGAGATACTTAGAGACCACTTACAGTGGTTCGACAGCCGGGGAAAAGAAGGGACGAGAGCAAACCTTTGTGAAGCCAACCTGAGCCTGGCCAACCTGAGCCAGGCCGACCTGCGGAGGGCCGATCTGCGGAGGGCCGACCTGCGGAGGGCCGACCTGAGCAAGGCCAACCTGAGCGAGGCCACGCTGTGGCGGGCCAACCTGAGTGAGGCCACACTGTGGCGGGCCAACCTAAGCGAGGCCAACCTCTGCGGGGCCGACCTGAGCAAGGCCATCCTGGTGGAGGCCAACCTGAGCCAGGCCGATCTGCGGAGGGCCGATCTGCGGAGGGCCGACCTGCGGAGGGCCAACCTGAACAAGGCCAACCTGAGCGAGACCACGCTGCCGGAGGGCCAACCTGGGCGCGGCCAACCTCCAGGGGGCCAGGCTGGTTAGGGCCAAGGAAAAGAAGGCAACCAGCGCGAAGTGACAAGGCCGGCAAGGTCATCTGGAGCGCACCGTAGGGGACATGAAGTGGCAGGAGTTGGGAGGGGAAGTGGGGGGCAATGAACTCATGTATGCGGCTCATTCATAGACTGCACAAGAAGAGAAAAGGTCATGGGGTTAATCAACTGTGCCGAATGCGGGAGAGAAGTTTCCGACCAGGCGGCTCATTGTCCGGGATGCGGCTACCCGCTTGCCGAGCCGAGGCCGACGGAGGTAGCCTCAGCACCCCCGCCGAAGGCTAAGACGAGCGGCTGCAGCGTGGTCCTCCTCGTGGTAACCGCCCTTTTTCTGTTTAGTCTGCTTGTGACCATGTTCCCGCGCGGCGGCGGCAATGGGAGGCGCTCCGAGAAGGTCTCTGAACGAGCCGCCAGTCCCGCCTATAAGGCGAAGCGGCTCGAGCTCATTCGCGCGGCGAAGGAGGCTGGCGGCGTTGCTGCACACGGGATGCCGCCTGGGCGAGCTGTTGACCCTGCGATGGGAGGACGTGGACTTCCGCAACGGCCTTCTGACCCCCCAGGCCGCCTACGCCAAGACCGGTGAGACTCGGAGAATCCCGATGAACCCCGTGTTGACCCAGGCCCTAAAAGAGCTTAAGGTGAGCGCGGACGGTCGGCCGCATGTGTGCCTCAGCCAAAAGGGCGGCCGGTATCATTCGGTGAGAACGGCCTTCGAGACCGCGCTGAGGCGAGCGGACATCAAGGACTTCACCTTCCACGACCTGCGCCGCACCTTCGCCTCGCGGCTCGTCATGGCCGGCGTGGACCTCACGACGGTCAAGGAGCTGCTCGGGCACAAGGACATCAAGATGACCTTGCGGTACGCGCACCTGAGCCAGGACCACAAGCGTCAGGCCGTGAATCGCCTGGCCGAAATTTCCCAACGCTATTCACAACACCCGAAATCTGCTAAGATAGCTCAAGCCGAAAATCCCAGCACAATCAATAGCTTGGCGGTGTAGCTCAGGGGCAGAGCAGGGGTCTCATAAGCCCTTTGTCGGAGGTTCAAGTCCTCCCACCGCCACCAATCTTTTCCAACACTTCTGCCACTCGCGTCCCAAGCCTCATTCCTTCGGTGCTAGTGCTAGTGCCACGCGCTTTGCGTCATTTGGTGGTGTCTGGGGTACCTGTCGGGCCGCTAGGCGCTCCAAGGCTTGCCGCTGGTGCCCTGGACTCAGATGTGCGTACCTGGGGGTCATGGCGATTGTTTTGTGGCCCAGGATCTCCTTGACGGTATAAAGGTCCACACCGGCCATGACTAGCCGTGAAGCAGCCGTGTGTCTTGTGTCGTGCCACCTGAAATTGGCGATCCCTGCCTGCCGGAGAGCTGGATACCAGTCCCGAGCGAAGTTGCGCAGGAAGTGGCCCCGAGGAGAACAGAATACCAGATGACTCAATATCTCTCGCTCCCCGTCACTCCGCTCCCGTCCCCTTTGCACCTGTTCACGTCGCACGACCTGTAGGGTTTCCCGGGCCGCCCTTGCACGTTGGAAGAAGAGGTAGCAACGTGGTAGCAGGGCCATGGAAGGCATGGGTTTCCTGGGACTGGGCGATGGGGATCTGATTGCCAATCAGCGGGTCGGGTGTTCGAATCACCCTGGGCGCACCACTAAATGAACGACTGAGTCCTACCCACCAACGCCCATAAGCACCTTCTCCTTATCACTGAACGCATGACCTTGTTCTAAACAGCCCCGTAATTTTTAGGCTGAACCTCGTAATTTTACGAGTTGACCGGGGGAGGTGCTGCCGATAGGCTTTGCATCTGTTGCGGCGATGATCCTAAGCGGATTGAAAACGCCGCTGGAAACCGGAACTGCTTTGCCTAATTTCGCTGCATCAGCGTGAACACGGACTTGGTGCAGTGCGGAAGACGACGCCCAACCCTTCGTTCCAGCGGACCGCCTACGACGGCCGCTGAACTGAAACGTTGGGCCGCACAGAACTCATTGGCCAAGGGACCGAGGTCCTTCTCGCGGAGATCATGTAGGGGCTCGTCCTGAAGCGTTGGAAGATCTCGAAACGCAGGGAGCCGCGTACAGGATGCGTGAACTCCCATACAAACCTACGGAGGAACGTATGGTGATCAAGAGATGGCTTGTGACACTAGCGGCGGCTATCCTGGTGGCCGGTCTGGGAGCCGGCAATGTAACCGCCCAGAGCCGCGTCAAGACGAAAACCGTGGAGGGTTTCGGTGGCGTCATTGCCGAGCGCTACGAGGACTCGAAGGAGTGGTGGCCGCCGGAGACGCGGCCGAACAAGGGCGCACCGAACGTCATCATCTTCCTGCTCGACGACGTCGGGTTTGCCCAGGTCGGGAGCTTCGGCGGACTGATCAAGACGCCGAATATCGACGCGCTGGCCGCGAACGGACTCCGCTACAACAACTTTCACACGACCGCCCTGTGCTCTCCGTCCCGCGCGTCGCTGATGGCCGGCCGCAACCCACATTCCATCGGCCTCGGCAGCCACGCCCTCACGGCCATGGGCTTCCCTGGCTACAACGCCGTGATGCCCGAGTCCGCAAAATCCGTGGCCAACTACCTGCAGGAGCACGGCTACGTCAACTACGCCTTGGGCAAGTGGGACCACACCCCGCTCTACGAAGTCTCCCAGGTCGGCCCCTTCGACCGCTGGCCGAGCGGCGAAGGCTTTCAGCACGCCTACACCTTCATGGCGGCCGACGTGCACCAGTTCGTGCCGGTCATGTGGAACGACCACACGCCGGAGCCGTACCGCAAGTCCGTCCACCTCGACCAGGACCTCGCCGATCGCGCCATCGAGTGGATCACCGGGCATAAGTCGGTCAAGCCCGATCTGCCGTTCATGATGCTGTGGGCCTCGGGCTCGATGCACTCCCCGCACCACGCGCCGGACAGCTATATCAACAAGTACAAGGGCAAGTTCGACATGGGCTGGGACAAGGCGCGTGAGCTGATCCTCGAGCGCCAGAAGAAGCTCGGCATCGTCTCTCCTGACACCCGGCTCACCGACCGCATCGACGCGATTCCGGCCTGGGACTCCCTGAGCGCCAAGGAGAAGAAGCTCTACGCGCGCCAGATGGAGGTGTTCGCGGCCCAGATGGAGTGGGTGGACCACCAGATCGGCCGGGTCGTGGCCGAGCTCAAACGGATCGGCGAGCTGGAGAACACGCTGATCTTCGTGACTTCCGACAACGGGGCCAGCGGCGAAGGCGGCCTGGCCGGAACCTTCAACGAAACCTACGTGCTGAACGGGCTCCAGACCCCGCTCGAGGCCAACCTGCGCCACCAGGCCGATTGGGGCCGCGCAAACACCTACCCGCACTACCACGCGGGCTGGGCCATGGCCGGCAACACGCCGTTCCGCTACTTCAAGCAGAGCGAGCACCGAGGCGGCCAGCACGACCACCTTGTGGTGCATTGGCCGAAGGGCATTCGCGCCAAAGGCGAGATCCGGAGCCAGTACCATCATATCAGCGACGTCGCGCCGACGATCATGGAGGCGGCAGGGATCGAAGTGCCCAAGGAGTACCACGGTGTGAAGCAGCAGCCGATGGACGGCGTGTCGATGGCCTACTCCTTCGACAGCGCGAACGCGCCCACCCGCAAGCAACGGCAGTACTACGAGATGTTCGGCAACCGCGCGATCTGGGTCGACGGGTGGAAGGCGGTGACGCTGCACGCGAAGCGCATGCCGTGGGACGTGAACGTGGTGCTGCCCTTCGACAAGGACGAGTGGGAGCTCTACCACGTGGCCAAGGACTTCTCGGAGTCGAAGAACCTGGCGAAGGAGAACCCGGAGAAGCTCCAGGAGTTGATCCGGATCTTCGACGAGGAGGCGTGGAAATACAACGTCTACCCGCTCTACGACGATATAATCAAGCGGCTGGCAAAACAGCAGGACCGGCTCTTCGGCGACCAGAAGGAATTCGTCTACTTCTGGCCGGGCGCGCTGCGGATCGCCGAGAAGTCGTCGGCCCCGGTGAAGAACCGCGCGCACACCATCGAGACGCGGATTCGGCTCACGGGGAAGGAAGAAGGCGTAATCGTCGCTGTCGGCGGCATGACGGGCGGCTTCACGATGTTCGTCAAGGACGGACGCCTCTACTACGACTATAACTTTCTGGACGGCGTCCACTACATCCTGAAGTCAGCGACGCTCCCCAAGGGCCAGGTGGACCTCAAGTTCAGTTTCATCAAGACCAAGGAGTTCGGTGGCACGGGCGAGCTCTACGTCAACGGCAAGATGGTCGACACGGTCGAGATGCCGCAGATGCACATCAGCACCTACTCTCTCGCCGAGACTTTCGACGTGGGCCGCGACACGGGCACTCAGGTCTCCAAGCTGTACGAGGGACCCTTTGCCTTCAACGGCAAACTCGACAGGGTGGTCATCCGGATCTCGGACACGAACATCGTGCCCCCCAGGAAGATGCCGACATACAATTACTGATCGGTATCGGCCTTTACGAGCGGTCCGCGCTGGCGAGGAGATCAAATCAGGCTCGTCGACAATGTCTTGCAAGACATGCGGGAGTCAGATGCTGAATTCGTATTGCCGGTTCATCCCAAAGGCGAGTGGAGCTACCGCGCGCAGTGGTGGGTCAAACACACCGAGGGAAGGGAAGCCTTCATGGCGATCGGGATCCACGGACAATGGATCTACCTCGACGTAAATCGAAAAGTCGCCATCATCAAGCAATCCTCCATGCCCCCTTCCAAGGACGCTTACCTGGACGGGTATAGCCTGAACGCCTTCTATGCGATCGTTGCTCACCTGTCCAAGGATTGACCTTGATAAGTTCACCTAACAAGGCGGGTCACCGGACGCTCCGACGGGGCGCCGGTGACCTTTGCCGTTAGGCGTTAGAACGAATAGCGAAAGCACTCTCCTGGGTTTTGGTTGCGTCAGCCGGTTGCGGATCGGTTGCGTTTTTGATCACAAAGGGGCACGTTTTGCCGCGTCCTGCACCCCCAAATGTTGGAAATTATTGGTTTTGCTTGCCCTTGTCAGCGTCCAAATGAAACCACTAGGAGGATAAGTCCATGTACAACGCCAAAGCGTACTCCGCTGCGAGTGCG
>CAZLDS010000079.1:0-10473 GCA_964558395.1 uncultured bacterium
CGAAGTTGATGCCGCTGGCCTTTACGCGGATGCGCAGGGCGCCTTCGCCTGGTGTTGGGTCCGGCGCTTCCTGGATTGTCAGTTTTTCCGGGCCACCATGGCCGGTGATGAAGATCTGTTTCATGGAGATACTCCTTGCTCCTCTTTCCCTCTTGACGTAACGTCGGCATCTCACCGTTTCGACAACCAGCAGGACCCCATTGATTATAATAGGTATTAGCGCCGTATGTGTGGTCTCTTTTATCTTGACACGAAGTGCTTGCCTCGTTAGCCTGTGCTCGCCCAAAAGGGGGTTTGCTGTCGCTTCACCTACTCATCAGGCCAACAACCTGGAGCACCGCCAGTGGCAAAGTTACCTGACGGCTTTCAGCGGTCGTCCGGGCCTGAGCCCCACCGTGCCCGAACGAAACGTCTCCTCAAAGAACACCCTCAGATTCGACAGCTGATCGGCCCCAACCCCAGGACGTTCTGGTGGACCGCCGGCCTCGTCGCCTTCCAGATCTTCGTGGCGTGGTCGGTGCAGGGCCTCTCATGGTGGGCGGTGGTCGGGCTGGCATACGTCGTCGGCGCATTCGCCAACCATGCGCTCTTCGTGGTGATTCACGAAGCAACGCACAACCTGGTCTTCAGGCGACGCCTGGCCAACATGTGCACAGGCCTGCTCGCCAACCTGCCGTTGTTCTTCCCCAGCTTTGTGTCATTCAAGAAGTATCACCTCAAGCACCACGCGTTCCAGGGCGTGTATGATCTCGACACGGACCTGCCGAGCGAGTGGGAGGCCCGCCTCATTGGTCACTCGGCGTTCGGCAAGGCGCTCTGGCTCCTGCTGTTCCCGTTCTTCCAGATGGTCCGCCCGTTCCGCTTGAAGGAGGTCCCGGTGTTCGACGGGTGGACGGCGGTGAACTGGATCAGCCAGGTGGGCTTCAACGTGGCGGTGTACCTGGTGCTGGGCCCCAAGGCGCTCGGCTACATGGGTCTCTCGGCGCTGTTCTCGATCGGCCTACACCCCCTGGGGGCGCGCTGGATCCAGCGGCACTACATCACGAACGACGGCGACCAGGAGACGTTCAGCTACTACGGCCCACTCAACAAGTTGGCGTTCAATGTGGGGTATCACAACGAGCACCACGACTTTCCGTCCGTGGCCTGGGACAAGCTCCCGCGCATCCGCGAGGCGGCCCCCGACGTCTATGACCGCCTCTTCTGGCACGGCTCCTGGACGCGCCTGCTGTGCAAGTTCCTGTTCGACCCCAAGCTCTCGCTCTACGCGCGGATCGTGCGCGAAGACCGCGCGGGCGTGCCGCTGACCGACGAGTCGACGCCCGATGTGGAGGTGGACCGCAGCCCGTCCTGATCCGACGGCGGCCGGCGCAGATCTCGCTCGCTGCCGCCTACCTTTTCCACGACCCTGAATACTCTCTGGTATGCGTGGATCATTCGGGGCCAAGAGACGGAATTTCTCCGAATGGGCATATCTACCGCTTCTTGACAACCACGACAGTTCCCCGAAGTCACTAGAGCAACGGTTGGCGGATGATCCAGACTTTTTCTGTGAGGTCATTCGAACTGTTTTCCGGTCAAAGAACGAAGATCGTCCTGTTGAAGAACTCACGGAACAAAAGAAGAACATCGCCACCAACGCATATCGTCTGCTTCACAATTGGAGTACGCCTCCGGGCATCCAGAAAGACGGGACGTATGATGACGGCGCGCTGGTTGCATGGCTTGAGCACGTCAAAGGCGTCTGTACGGAGTCAGGCCACCTGGAAATCGCTTTGACAAGGGTGGGGCACGTTCTCATCTACACCCCCCCCCGATCCTGATGGCCTGTGGATTCATCATTCTTCCGCCCCGGTACTGAACGCGAAAGACGCCGAATATATGAGAGACGGTTTTCGAGTGGAACTATACAACTCGCGTGGCGTGCATGGGTTCACAGCAGGTAGGGCAGAACAAGAGCTTGCTGAAAAATATCGAATGCAAGCTGATGCAGTTGAGTCTCGGGGCTACCATCGTCTAGCGAACTCGCTTAGAGAGTTGGCAACCTCCTACGAGCACGAGGCTGAACGGGAGTCATCAAGAGACCCGTTCGACGAATAGGACGGTGTTGATCCGATCCTTCAACGAATTCAGCATTGAACTGGATAAAGTGCAAATAGGTTTCCGCTTCAATCACTGACATGGGTGCGTTTTTTTGGGCACGAAATGGAATATTTTGCCGCGTCCTGCTGAGATGTTGCGGCTAGTGATTCTCGCCGCCGCACTGCTCCTGTTGACCTTCGCCAAGCAAGTCCCCGCCACTGGTGGTCTGCCCACGACAGACGAGTATATGGAAGTGTATGCCCGAGGCGCGTCGGGCCATGGATTGGAGGGAGTTAACGGATGAGTTCCTGCGTCTGTCCGAACTCCCATTCTCTCAACAATACAAAGAAAAACTCATGCAATCCTACGGACATGGTTTGGAACGGCTGACGGCTGGCGAGAGGCTGCCCCGACGTTCGGAAAAGGACAAACTCAGGGAACCGGCGGAGGAAGAAATCGCCGCAGCGCGAGAGGAATTGAAAGCGATTAGGGCGGGTAAATCCGTTGAGGAAATCGTGAGGCAGATCGAGTCTCGTGGTGATCCGGATATTAGGCTCTCCCTGACGGAAGAAGCCGTTATCTCCAGCGGCGATTTCTTAGTGAGGCACAAGACTTATCGGAAAAGGAGAGAGAACAGTCTGTCGAGCCCTACTGCAAGGCGCGACTGATTGACTTCATTGAAAGCCTTGGCAAGAATCCGTGAGTGGTGTTCCTCGCGAGAGGGAGACTGCCCAAGTTGGTTGCGGATAGGTTGCGTTTTTGGGTCATCGAAATGTCACGTTTTGCCGCGTCCTGCACACCCAAGTCTTGGAAGTTATTGAATTGACTGAGTCGCTCCTCGGTCTACGAATCCGTAGGTCGGGTGTTCGAATCACCCTGGGCGCACCACGAAACAGCTACTTAGTCCCTTGCTTGACCGCCTCGAACACGCCCTCGCCTGAACCCGCAAATGGAAGAGAAATCGTCAACCGAGGACTTGATCTATTTCCTTTCTCCCGCTCTCTTAACGCACGACTAAGACCGAGCACTTCGCATGCCGAACGACCCGCGCCGCATTCGGACCCAGCAAGTAGGCGCTCAGCGCGGGGCGATGTGACGCCAAAACAATGATATCCGCACCGATTCTCTCCGCGACTTCAAGAATAGACTGATAGACCGACCCTTGACCGATCACGCGGTGAACCTCGATGGTCTCAGGTACATGTTCCTTGACGAAGGCGGCAAGCGTGTTATTCGCATGCTCCATCATCTTCTGTTCGGCATCCTCAGGCAAGAACGTTGCTGCGCCCATGGCCAAGCTCGGCACCACGTTTAGGACATGCAGTGTCGAGTTAAAAGCCCGGCAATATTCCACCGCCATCGGTAGCGCCTTTTGCCAGGACGATTCCTCGTGGAGATCCACAGGGAACAAGGTGTTTTTGAACATCGGCCGCCTCCCGACATCATCTTTTGGACGCCACGGCTGCCTCGATGACGTCTCTGGGGATTATGCCCACAAACTCTTGCCACACCGGCTCCAGCGCTTTGCGCCACGCCTCACGTTCGTCTGGGGTTAGGGTCAGCACCTCGGCACGACCCGAGTCGATGACCTTCTGCCGGTCGCCCTGCGCCTTCTCGAGCGCAATCTTGTTCACCGCGACGGTCACTTCCGCAAGAATCTTTTCGAGCTCCACGCGGATATCGGCCGGCAGCCTGCCCCAGAACTTGACGCTCGTCACCACCATGTAACCGAGGAAGCTGTGGTCGGTCTCCGTGAAGTACTTCTGGACGTGATAGAATTTCTTCGAATAAATGTTCGACCAGGCGTTTTCTTGTCCGCTGACCAGTCCCAACTTCAAGGCATCGAAAACCTTGGCAAAAGGCAATCTCAAGGTGGTTGCGCCGAGCGCTGCGTACTGCGCCTCCATTACGGCGGAGGGTTCAATACGGAATGTCAGGCCATGGACGTCAGCCGGCACCCGGAGCGGCTTGTTGGCCGACATCACCCGCATGCCGTTGTCCCAGTACACGAGTCCCTTGAGGCCTCGCCGGATCATGGAGTCGAGCAGCTCCCGTCCGGCTTGACTCGACTGGAATCTGTGCACCGCGCCGACATTATCAAACATAAAGGGAAGATCGAAGACCTGAAGGGACTTGGTGAAGTTCCTGAATTTGGCAAGGGACGGCGCTGCCATCTCGACGTCGGCGAACAGGAGCGCTTCGAGCACTTGATCATCAGTGAAGCGGAGGGAGTTGGGATAGACATTCACGGTGACTTTGCCCGCGAGCCTCTCCTCCACGAGTTTCTTGAAAAGATTTGCGCCTTTCCCCTTGGGCGTGTTCTCCCCCACGACATGGGAAAACCGTATCCGAATCGGCTCGGCTTCTACTCCCCCGGCCATCATTGCTACAGTCAGAAGCACGGCACCGGCGGCCAGCAGGCGCATGCGAATTCCTCCTTACATTACCTGGTCATAGCACATTCTTACATTACCTGGTCTAGCACATTTTCGTCGGCAGGTCCCGTGACGCTTTCTCCGGTGGCGCACCTCGCTAGAACAACTCCGGCCCGAAAAGCAGATTCGGTAAGAAGATCGACACCTGCGGCACATACGTGATGATCAGCAAGAACAGCAGCAGGATGCCCAGCCACGGCAAGGCTGCTTTGACGACTTGCATTATCGGCATCCCCGTGATTCCGGAAGTGACGAACAGGTTTAATCCGACGGGTGGCGTAATCATGCCGATCTCCATGTTCACCACCATAATGACGCCGAGATGAATGGGGTCGATCCCGAGATCGATGGCAATGGGGAAGAGGATCGGGGCCAGGATCAAGAGCAGTCCTGAGGGCTCCATGAAGTTCCCGCCGATGAGCAAGAGGATATTGACAACCACCAGGAACGCCCACGGCGGCAGGTTCATGGCGAGGATAGTCTCGGCAATCACCTGGGGTATGCGTTCCGTCGTCAGCACATGGGAAAAGAGAAGAGCATTGGCGATGATGAACAACAGCATGACCGAGACCTTGCCCGACTCCAGCAGCACGTGGTGTACGTCCTTCCAGCCCATGTCGCGGTACACGAAAAGGGCGACCACAAAGGCGTAGACCGCGGCCACGGCCGCCGCCTCCGTGGGGGTAAAGACGCCGGCATAGATGCCGCCCAGGATGATGAAGATCAGCAACAATCCCCAGATCGCCTCGGACCCCGCGGACGCCAGCTCCCGGAACGACGGGCGCGGCTGCTTCGGCAGACCGGTCCTGCGGGCGGCGACGTAAATGGCCACCATGAGCATCAGCCCGCACAAGAGGCCAGGAATGACTCCCGCCACGAACATGCGCCCGACCGACACCTCGGTGATCGCGGCATAGACCACCATCACGATGGACGGCGGAATCAGGATGCCGAGAGTTCCCGCATTACAGATGACGCCGGCGGCGAATTCCTGACTGTAGCCGCTCTCCATCATTCCCGCGATGACGATAGAGCCGATAGCCACAACGGTGGCCGGCGAGGAACCCGAAACTGCAGCAAACAGCATGCAGGCCAGGACCGAGGCCATCGCCAGCCCCCCACGAAAGGAGCCGACGCAGGCGATGGCGAAGCGGATGAGGCGTTTGGCCACGCCGCCCGTCGAAAGAAAAGCCGAGGACAGGATGAAGAAGGGAATTGCCAGGAGCGTGTAGTGCTCCATGGCCTGAAACAGCTTCAGCGCCAGTGAGGCCAGCGAGTCGTCAGAAAACAGCAGGATCGTCACCACACTGGCCAGGCCCAGGGAAATTGCCACCGGGATGCCGATGACCATGCATACGAACAGCAGGATAAACAGGGCCGCTGTGGTCATGATGTCCCACCCCTGTTGTTCCGCGGGTCCCCTGCCTCTCCCTCCGCATGGGGACGCTCCATATAATGCACCACCGCCTCGGCGGCCTCGTCAGCAAGGATATGGACTTCTTTGCCCCGCAGGAACTTGATGAGCACTTGGGCGAAGCGGAAGAACAGGAGGGCCAACCCGACGGGCAGGATGATATAGGGGATCCACTGAGGGATGGGCAGATCCTCGGACTCGATACCGAGGGAATAGATGAGGCTCACATAGTTCCAGGCACCGACGAACAGGATCACGCAGTAGGCCATGCACAACAGGGTGGCAAGGACCCCGACCACGCGCCGCATGCCTGGTGAGAGAAGCTTGGTGAAGGCATCAATGCCGATATGGGCACCGACTTTGACGCCGTACGACATGCCGAAGAGGACGAGCCAGGCGAACAGATACGTGGTGAGTTCCAGTGCCCAGACGGCCCCCGTGTTGAAGACATACCGCGCCACGACTTGTGAGAAGGTCACGAGGGTCATGGCGGCCAGGAGGAGGGCGATAAAGCCCTCCTCCATCCGGTTCAGTATGCGGATAAGCATCGCACCAGACTTTTCGTGGATCCGGGTGAAAAGCCGTGGTCAACGAGCGTTGTTGGAAGCGATTGCCGCCTGGATGGTGTCTTTACCGACTTGCCGCTGAAACTTCCGCCACACCGGCTTCATCACCTGGCGCCACTGGGCGAGCTCCTCCTTGGAGAGCTGAAGGACCTGGGTGCGCCCGGAATCGATAACCTTCTGGCGGTCGTCTTCCGCCCTCTTGAGCGCAATCTTGTTCACCTTGTCGGTCACTTCGGCAAGGATTTTTTCGAGTTCGGCCCGGATGTCGGCCGGCAAACCTTCCCAGAACCTGGTGTTCGTGACCACCAGGTAGGCGAGGAGGCCGTGGTTGGTTTCGGAGAAGTACTTCTGAACCTCGAAGAACTTTTTGGAGTAGATGTTCGACCAGGTGTTTTCCTGCCCGTCGACGACGCCGGTCTGCAGAGCGTTATAGACTTCTGAGAACGCCATTTTCTGCGGGCTTGCGCCGAGGGCCCGGAACTGCGCCTCAAGCACGTCGGACTGCTGAATGCGGAATTTGAGGCCCTTGGCATCGCCCGGGATCCGCAGGGGCTTGTTCGCCGACAGCATCTTCATCCCATTGTGCCAATAGGCGAGGCCCTTGTAGCCCCTCTTCTTCATCGAATCGAGCAGCTTCTTGCCCGTCGGGCTATCCTGGAAACGGTTCACCGCATTGATATCCTGGAACAGGAACGGCAAGTCGAAAACCTGGAGCTTCTTGGTGTACTTGCCGAACTTGGCCAGCGATGGCGCGGCCATCTGGACATCGCCGAGCAGCAACGCCTCCATGACCTTGTTGTCATCATAGAGTTGAGAGTTTGGATAGACCTCGACTCTGACCTTGCCAGCCAGGTGTTGATTGACCAGTTTTTTGAACAAATTGGCCCCTTGGCCCTTGGGGGTGTTTTCCGCAACCACGTGGGAAAACTTGATGACGATTTCTTTGGCCTGTACCACCCCCGGACCAGCAAGCACGAAAGCGAGACACGCGATTGCTGCGGTCAGTATACGCATGGTTAATCCCCCTCCGTTTGATGTCTTATTGTCACTTTCCGCTTCCTTCACCTTTTAATGATCCAGCTCGGCCAGGGGGTAGACACGCTTTTGTAGCGACTTCGATAGCAAGTCAAGTCAGGTCGGGAGGTCACGCCACTCGGTGCCAGTGATCCGTTCCTAAAAATAAAACGCTCTCCTGGGCCATGCTCCGCCCGAGAAGGCGTCTGAATCTTCTGGGTTGCCGTCGATTGTGCCGCAGGTGGGCTCGGGGCTATGGTCACCCCGGTTTCATTGCATTCCCCCAGAGAGGACTCCAAGTATCGCCTACGAGGCGAGGAGTGTCAAGGCATGGTGCGCCAAGGCGCCGCAACTCAATTCGCTTTACCTGGCATCCGATCCGTAGCACGCAATGCTTCACGGGCGCTCGTAGTGTTTTTCCAACTGATGCTCCCGAGGTGACAGCTAGGCAACCTCACACGCCGTAGCAACCTCCTCGTCCAGCGAGCCCTTGAAGGCCTCCTTATAAGCCAGAACCCACAGCCCCCTTTCCCCGCTAAGCTGCCTCTTCCTCCTCTAGCACGCCCGTTTCTCGCAGCTTGGCTAGGAACGCATCGGGGTCAAACGCCAGCGTAGAATCCTCCTCCACGCTCTCACTCGCTGGGGGTGGGACACTCTGCTCGGCTGCCATCTGCATGGCCCTCTCGTGCTCTTCGGTCCGAGGGGAAAGTGCCTGACCTCGGTCACGAGCCTCCCCTTGTGCGTGAACCGGATTACTCCGTCCTCATACTCGGCGTCGAACTCGCCAGCGAGGAACTGCTCTAACACCCCCGCATGGGCCCAGGCTTCCTCAGCCCAGGACAGGATCGCCTCGTCATTGCCCACGCGCTGTCGGACTCGTTTCTCTACTTCTTCCCACTTTCGCATTTGTTACCTCCTTGTTTTGGTATCTGAAACGCCAGGATATTCAGGGCCTCGGTAAGGGACAAAACCCAATCGGTATCGAATGGCCCCCACGGGGGCGGGACATACCGCAGGGCAACCCCATGTCTGTACACGTCATGCACTGTCCCGCACCGGACTGGGCCGTTGGGGTGGGATCGGCGAGACACGAGTAGACCTCCGTAAGGGCTAAGCTGTCCGGGTGGAACGTGACTCCTGTGGTGGATTGCCGGGGGCACAGATGTGTCGAGGTTCGATCTCGAGAGAAAGGAAAGTAAAGATTACTGGTTGTAATCTACATCTCTGGGGATGTGCCCCAAGGGTACACTCGATCGCCATCCCGAAATGGCAGATACCGGGCCAAGTAGGTGAGACGGCCCTTCTTCGGGCAGAGTTATCGCGCAGACGAGGACACAGCGGGGAAGGCGCTAACCGGGGGGTCCGGCGCCGCTTGCCTTCCGACGATCCCAACATAGTGGCCATAGGGTGAAATGGTCAGAGTACTATTTCGCGGCTTGCAGGCTGGATCTCCTCACTCAGGCAAAGGTCCCAGGATTTCTATTCGATACTTCGCCGCCACCTTGATCAGTCTGTCCATGTCCGGCGCGGACGGGGCGGGCAACGCCAGGGTTGATGCCGGCTGGCCCATCTCGACCACGAATCCCTCGAAGCCTGCGGGTGTGACGAGGGCGAGGAACCTGGCGGGTGACGTGCCGACGACCCGCAATCCATGAGGGATGTCTCGCGGCAAGAAGACATAGGCGCCGGGGCCGCCGGTGATTCGCCGCTCGCCACTGATGAATTCAAGTTCACCGTCGAGGACGTAGAATGCCTTATCTTCAGCCCGATGAACGTGATATGGCGATGCTGGGCCAACAGGGGCAATCACCTCGACCAGGCCGAAGGCGTTGCCCGTTTGCTTTGCGCTAGCCTTGACGACCGCTAACTGGTTGAGGAACCATACCACCGGACCCTCGTCCTTGCTCAATGCATAGATGCTCAAGTCCATATCGTGCCTCCTCGGCCTAACGACGCCGGCATGGCGGCCTTTACTCGATGATAAACGAGATTCTAAAGCACCATTGTTTGCCGTCTAATTTCTCCAGACGAGCCATGCTCCGCCCGAGAAGGCGTCTGAATGTTCTGGTGTGCCAAGGATTGTGCCGAAGGTCGGCTAGGAGTTATGCCTAGCCCGGTTTCATGCGTATCTCCTGCAGGGGAAGATACTGTCACCCAAGCCGCCCGCCGGTGTCAAGAGCCTGGCGCATCCTCTTGGTTGTCGCGGGCAGGCCTCTGAGCGCCTGAAAGGATTTCAACTACAAATCCACAGTGGGCGGTCGTGTTGATTTGCCTATTGACGGCGGTCGCAGGAATGAATGGCTGCTCTCATGCCTTCCGCCGGCTCCTTTGTGACCACCATGGTTCGCGTGCTTATGGTTGTGATGTTCTTGCTTTCTATCGCGATGAGACTGTTTCACAGCATGTCCTTCCGAGATTCGCCGCAGCTTTCTCGGATGGCTATGTCAAATCCCGTTTCATGGCCTCAAACTGGTCCTTGGTGATCTCGCCACGTGCGTACCGCTGGCGGAGGATGTCCAGAGCGCTATCGGACCGTGGCTCGCGCCCTTGCGTCACTAACCAGCGGATACCGAGCACGAGGGCCACAATGATCAGTCCCCAAAACACAAGCATCATCAGACCCATCCCAATTCCCCATGCGCCCCACATGCCCCACATGGGATGGCCCCAGCCATACTGATATGGACGCTCCTGCGCCCACACTGCCATCGGCAGAAGTACACCGCTCAATCCCGCCGGGACGCCTGCCGCAATTAATTTCATACCCCGCCCGCTGACGTATCGCAGACCGGATCCTACCCTCGTGGTAATCTCTCGTTTCATGATACAGCTCTCCTTTCCATAGGTGACCCCCATATCAGCTATCCAAAACACGGGCTGTGGCGACGACCCCGTGGCTCTTACGTTCCCGAATCCATTTAGGACGGGGCAGTGGTGGAGAGTGTCTGGGCGATCTGGCGGA
>CAZLDS010000080.1:0-10351 GCA_964558395.1 uncultured bacterium
TGCGGGGTCGGCTAATGGTAGGCCGCCAGACTTTGGATCTGGCTGTCCAGGTTCGAGTCCTGGCCCCGCAGCCAACGAGCATGGGGAGAGTGGCGTGACACGACTGAATCTCTTTTCAGGCAATGCGAATCGGAAACTCGCGCAGGAGATTGCCGAGTATCTGGGTATGCCCCTCGGAGTGGCCGAGGTCTCTCAATTTTCTGATGGGGAGGTCTACGTTCAGATTAATGAGAATGTCAGAGGGGCCGATGTGTTCGTCATCCAGCCCACTTCCCCTCCGGTGGATCACCATCTGATGGAGCTGCTCATCATGATCGATGCTCTGCGCCGCGCCTCGGCGCACCGCATCACCGCCGTGATTCCGTATTTCGGCTACGCCCGCCAGGATCGGAAGGTTCAACCCCGGGTGCCGATTTCATCGAAACTCGTGGCGGATCTCATCACCGTCTCCGGCGTGAATCGCGTCCTGACCATGGATCTGCACGCTGGCCAAATCCAGGGCTTCTTCAATATTCCCGTCGATCACCTCTATGCGGCTCCGGTTGTGCTGGGATACTTCCAAGAGCGGGAGTGGCATGAGGGGGTGGTGGTGGCCCCTGACGCCGGTGGGGTGGAGCGGGCGAGGGCCTTTGCGAAGCGGTTGGGGACCTCGCTGGCCTTTATCGATAAACGGCGCGAGGGTCCGAATGATGCCAAGGTGATGCGCATCGTCGGCGAGGTCAAAGGGCAGGATGTGATTATCGTCGATGACATCATCGATACGGCAGGAACCATCACGCAGGGAGTCACAGCGCTTCGCGAGGAGGGCGCGCGCCGGATCTACGCCAGCTGCACGCATCCTGTCCTGTCGGGGCCGGCGATTGAGCGCATCGAGAGCTCGGACCTCGAGGAAGTCGTGGTGACGAATACGATCCCACTGGATGAGCGGCGTTCCTCAAAGAAGCTGACCCTGCTGTCGGTCGCCCCCCTGTTGGGGGAGGCCATCGACCGCATCCATCGGGAAACCTCGGTCAGCTCCCTGTTCATATAGTGCAGGGTTGAGGGTTCAGGGACGGAACTGCATTGAACGAGCCACGATTATCAGCCATGAACCATGAACCATCGACCATGAACCAGTAGGGGGGTGTGAATGGAATTCGTGGATCTCAAGGTCGAACGGCGAAGCGGTGCGGGAAAGGGCGTCGCGCGGAAGCTGCGCCAGCGGGGCCAGATCCCTGCGATTGTTTACGGAGAGGGGGAACCGATCCTCGTGGCCGCGGACCCGAAGAACCTTCTCCGAACCTTGGGGACGGAAGCGGGGGAGAACGTTATTCTGAACCTGACAATTGTCAATGGGGAGGACGTCACGCGGAAGGCGATGGTGAAGGACGTGCAGGTTGACCCCGTATCGGGTACCGTCCTGCACGCGGACCTCCTCGCGATCTCGATGGAGCGGCCCATCGAGGTCGATGTACCCGTGGAGCTTGTGGGAGTGGCTAAAGGAGTGAAGGATGACGGGGGGATCGTTGACCAGATCCTCCGCGAGCTCAAGATGCGGTGTCTGCCGCGGGCCATCCCGGACAAGGTCGAGTTTGATATCTCCGCGCTCCTCATCGGAGACGTGGTCCATGTCAAAGATCTCGTGGTTCCTGATGGCGTGGAACTCCTCACCGACGCGGAACAGGTGGTGGTGACGGTGGCCCCGCCGGCGGTCGAGGAAGTGGAGGTGGTCCCGCCGCCTGAGGAGGAGGTCGCTGCACCGGCTGCCGAGGAGGCGCCGGCAAAGGAAGGGACGGCGAAGGAACCTGTCGCCAAACCCGGTGGTGCACCAGAGGCAGCGGCAAAGGCAGGCATCAAGCCACGCCCCGAGAAGGAGTGAGGGTCAGCATTGTGGCTCATCGTCGGTCTGGGGAACCCGGGCGCCGCATACGCGCGGAGCCGCCACAACGTAGGCTTTTTGGTCGTGGACGAGTTCGCGCGTCGGCGGAATCAGTCTCTGAAACGGAGGCGCTGGGAAAGTCAGTTCACGGAGGTGACCCTGGGAGGGGAGCCCATCATTGTCATCAAGCCGCTCTGCTTCATGAATAATAGTGGCAGTGCGGTCAAGGCGTGGTTGGAAAAGCGATCGGTCCTTCCGGCACGACTCGTGGTGATTCACGATGATCTTGATCTTGCCTTTGGTCGGATCAAGGTGCTGGCTCGCGGTGGACACGGAGGACATCAGGGAGTTCGTTCCATCCAAGAAGCGCTTGAGACCATTGCCTTTCCCCGCGTGCGGGTCGGTATCGGCCGTCCAGACGAAGGAGATGAGGTCACATTCGTCCTCGGTTCCTTCGATGCAGAGGAGGCTCCGGTGCTGCCCGAGCTCGTGCGCGGCGCAGCCGATGCGGTGGAGGAAATCGTAGAGAAAGGTGTGGCATCGGCGATGAATCGGTTTAATGTCCGGGTGCGCGCGCGGGCGCGAGGTCGTCAGGCCGTCGTCCGGTCACCGAAGGAGGTGGATGAGTGCCAGAGTACGAACTGATTGTCATTTACGAGGCAGGACTGACCGACGAGGCACTCGAGAATCAGGTGGAGTCGGTGAAAGGGTTCCTCGCTCAGGAGGAGGCTGAGCTTCTGGAGCTGCAGAAGTGGGGGAAGCGCCGCCTGGCCTACGAGATTCGAAAGAAGCGGGAGGGATCCTACGTTCTCTTCCGGCTCAACGGCAAGCCGACTCTGCCCCAAGCCTTGGACCGGCACCTCAAATTCGCGGAGGTTATCCTCCGCTACCTGACGGTGCAGTTCGAGCCGGCGGTGCGCTCGCAGAGCGAAAAGACAACCATGGGCGCCACAGCCACTGAGGCGAGAGGGGAGGGATCGTAAGCGATGGCGAACTTCAACAAGGTCATCCTTCTCGGGAATCTGACCCGGGATCCGGAACTTCGATATACGCCGAATAATGCCCCAGTGTGTAGCTTTGATCTGGCGGTCAATCGCAGTTATACCACGCAGGCGGGGGAGCGTCGGGATGAGGTCTGCTACATCACCATCGTTGCCTGGGGGAAGCAGGCGGAAACCTGCGCCGAGTACTTGAGCAAGGGAAGACCCGCCCTCGTTGAAGGGCGTCTCTCCCAACGCTCGTGGGAGACCCCCGAAGGTCAGAAACGGTCGAAGCATGAGGTGGTGGCGGACCGAGTCCAATTCCTCGGGGGCCGCAGAGGTGGTGAGGAAGAGACGGCTCCACCATCCGGGGAGGAAGAGGTTCCTTTTTAGGACGCGTCCTCAATCCACAACTGGGTCGTACCTAGGAGACACCAATGGCGGTGATCAAGCGGCGCAGGACCTATCGTCGGCACAAGGTCTGTAAGTTCTGCGTGGACAAGGTGGAGTTCATCGATTACAAGGACGTCCGGCGTCTCCGGAGCTTCGTAACGGACCGCGGGAGGATCATCCCGCGTCGGATCTCCGGTACCTGTGCCCCACACCAACGAGAGCTCACGACGGCCGTGAAGCGGGCTCGCAATATTGCCTTGCTTCCATTCGTTGCCGATATCAGCTAGTCCGGAGCGAGCACTGTCTCTGATGTCATTCAGAGAAATACGTAACCGTATTTGCGAGTCGAAGGACTAGGTGAGCGCCGATGAAGGTGATCCTGATTCAAGAAGTCCCCCATCTGGGCCAGCCTGGGGACCAGGTGGACGTCGCCCGGGGCTATGCGCGGAACTTCCTTATCCCGCGGAAGCTGGCGGTGGAGGCGAGCTCCTCGAATCTCCGTGCCCTGGCCCAGTTCAAAACGCAGGCCCAACAGCGGGAGGAACGGCTCAGGCAAGAGGCCGAGGCCGTCGCCGAGCGTATTCAAGGCCTCACCGTGACCATCGCCCGGCCCGCGGGGGAACAGGATCGCCTCTTTGGATCAGTCACCAGCAGTGATATCGCCGACGCTTTAGCGCAACAGGGGATCACGCTCGACCGGAAGAAGATTACACTCGAGGGGCCGATCAAGGCCCTGGGGACCTTCGCCGTGCCGGTGCGACTCCACCGGGATACAGTGGCGGAGATCCAGGTTCACGTTGTCAGCGCGTAGCCGGGACCTGCGCCTCAGCATCCCGCGACCGAAGGGTCCACACCGTGACAGCTCGTTCTCCGAAGTCCTTCGAGAGAATCCCACCTCAGAATGTTGACGCAGAGACTGCCGTCCTGGGTGCGGTCCTTCTCGATCGGGATGCCTTGTTGAAGGCGTTTGAAGTCCTACGTCCGGACCATTTCTACAAGGAAGCGCACCAAAAAGTCTTTGCCGCCTGCCACGCGCTCTTCGCGCGGAACGAAGCG
Source organism: uncultured bacterium (assembly GCA_964558395.1). GTDB lineage: Bacteria > Methylomirabilota > Methylomirabilia > Methylomirabilales > CSP1-5 > CSP1-5. The sequence goes on from CAZLDS010000080.1 coordinate 4,288, forward strand.
GTCGACCTGATTACCATCGCCAATGAGCTGACGCGCCGGAGCCAACTCGAGGATATGGGAGGCAGCCAATATCTTGTTTCGTTAGCCGAGGCGGTCCCGACGGCGGCCAACGTGATGTATCACGCGTCCATCGTCAGGGGAAAGGCCCTTCTCCGGGAGCTGATCAGTGCGGGCACGTCCATCGTTTCGTCCTGCTACGACGAAAGCGAACCCACCGAAACCTTGCTGGACTTGGCCGAAAAGACAATATTTGAAGTGTCCAAGGATCGAATTCGTCCTTCGTTCCGACCGATTAAATCCATACTCAAGTCGACCTTTGAAGATATCGAGCGGTTATACAGCCGAAAGGGGCATGTCACCGGAGTCCCGACAGGCTTTGCGGACCTCGATGAGCTCACCGGGGGGCTCCAACATTCGGATTTGATCGTGATTGCCGGACGGCCCTCGATGGGAAAGACCAGCTTTGCGCTGGGGGTGGCGATGCACGGTGCCATGGAGGAGAGAGTTCCGACTGCGTTCTTTAGTCTTGAGATGTCCATGAATCACGTCGTCCAGCGCATGTTATGCGCCGAGGCAAGGGTGGAGGCGTATCGGCTCCGGACTGGCCGCTTGGGAGACAAAGATTGGCCGAAGCTCACGACGGCCGCGGGACGTCTTTCCGAGGCGCCCATCTATATCGACGACACGCCCAGCATGAACGTCCTAGAGCTACGAGCGAAGGCCCGCCGGGTGAAGGCGGAACACGGTATTGGCCTGATGGCGATCGACTATCTACAGCTCCTCAAAGGCGGAGGGCGATACGAGAGTCGTCAACAGGAGATGACCGAGATTTGCCGGTCGCTCAAGGCGTTAGCGAAGGAGCTGGAGATTCCGATTGTGGCATTGTCCCAGTTGTCGAGAGCCGTCGAGGCGCGCGAGGACAAAAAACCACAGCTCGCAGATCTCCGTGAGTCCGGGGCCATTGAGCAAGATGCGGATCTGGTGGCCTTTATTTACCGGCCGGGCTACTACAAGGCGCTGAAGAATCCTGACGAAGCAGAAAACTACGAGGCGGAGATCATGGTCGCCAAACAACGCAATGGTCCCACCGGCACCGTGACGCTGACCTTCCGGCGAGAATATATGCGTTTCCAAGATGCGGAAGTGATACGGACGCCCCCTTTTGACCTCCCTCCCTTGCCTGACTAGTTCGCCCTTTCCCGCACATTCGGCGGTTGCGACTAAGCAGATTCATCGGGTTCTTTCCGCGAAGGACAAGGACGATGGCGAAGATCAGGACCCACTTCGAGTGCCAGCAATGCGGGTATCAGACTCCGCGCTGGATGGGCCGCTGTCCAGAGTGCGGGGGCTGGAGCACGCTGGTAGAAGAACATCCGGCAATGGAGAGGGAGCGGGTGGCGGGCGTGCGCAGCCCGTCGGGCCCGCCGATCCCGATCACGGAGGTACAGGGACCCACCGTCGCTCGGCTTCCCACGGGATTCCCGGAGGTGGACCGCACGTTGGGCGGCGGCGTGGTTCCGGGCTCGGTTGTCCTCATCGGTGGTGACCCCGGGATCGGAAAGTCGACTCTTCTACTTCAGGTGGCAGCGCGCATCGCAAGTCAGGGTTGCACAGCCCTCTACATGTCGGGAGAGGAGTCGGCCGAGCAGATCCGGATCCGTGCGGAGCGGATCGATGCGATGTCCCCGCACCTGTATCTGAACGCCGAAACGCTCCTCGAGGCGATCATCAGCCATGCGGAACGCCTCAGACCAGACCTGTTGATCGTAGATTCCATTCAGACGACATATGCGGGAGCGCTCGAATCACCTCCGGGAAGCATTAGCCAAGTCCGGGAAGTGGCAACCCGCCTCCTCACCCTGAGCAAAGAGCGGGGGATCAGCACATGTCTCATCGGTCACGTGACCAAGGAGGGGTCCTTCGCGGGACCCAAAGCCTTGGAGCACATCGTCGATACCGTCGTCTACTTTGAAGGCGAGCGGCAACACCCCTACCGAATCCTTCGCGTGACCAAGAACCGCTTTGGCGCCACGTACGAAATCGGGATCTTTGAGATGACCGAAGCCGGGCTCCAAGAGGTGGGCAATCCGTCCCGGATGTTCCTCGCCGATCGCCGTCAAGGGGTGACCGGGTCGGTGGTCGTGGTCACCATGGAGGGGACGCGTCCCCTGTTGGTTGAAATTCAAGCGCTCGTGGCCCCAACCCATGCCAGCCTGCCCCGCCGCGTGGTGACGGGAGTGGATCTTCAGCGCGTCGCGATTCTCTTGGCAGTTCTGGAAAAGCGGCTGGGCATGCCCCTCTCCACGTGTGATGTCTTCATCAATGTCGCAGGTGGCGTGCGGATTACCGAGCCGGCTGCGGACCTGGGTATAGTGGCGGCCGTGACCAGCAGCTTTCGTAACATGCCCTTGGACCCACGCATGGTCTGCTTCGGGGAGGTCGGGCTGACCGGAGAGATCCGGGTTGTGCGGCAGGCAGCGCAAAGACTCCACGAGGCCCGGCAGCTCGGCTTTACCCGATGCCTCCTTCCCGAGGCCAATGAAGCCGGACAGCCCAAGGGAGCAGGGATAGAAGTCATTGGCTTGGGTACCGTGGACGTCATGATGGCCGTTCTCTTCCCATAAAAGGGAAAGAAAATTTTGACGGAGCAGATAACTTATGGTAGGCTACACCTCAAAGAGGATAGCCGATGCGGCAGACGTTCCGTGTGGGAAAGAAGGTCGTGTATCCGGCTCACGGTGTTGCCTTGATTGAGGCCATCGAGGACAAGGAGGTCTCAGGCTGTCGGCAGTCCTTTTTTATCTTACGCATCTTGGGTAACGACACCACCATCATGATCCCGACCCATAATGCAAAGCGGGTTGGCCTCCGAGAGGTGATCGGTCCTTCGGAAATTCCCAGGGTCATGGAGATTCTCCGGCGGAAAGAGGTCGAGATCTCACCGAACTGGAACCGGCGGTTCAAGGACAACTGGGAGCGGATTAAGTCCGGGTCCCTCTATGAGATGGCGTTGGTCCTCCGAAAGCTCGTCGTCCTCCAGCGGGAGCGGCACCTTTCCTTTGGTGAGAAGAAGATGCTTGAAAATGTACGCCAGCTCATCGTGACCGAGATCGCCCATGCGGCGGGAATTGATCCTCTGGAGGCGGACGGCATGGTCGAGAAGACCATCGCCACGGCATGAGGATCGGGTGAGGGAGGTGGTAGCTTCGCGGGAGGTGATGAGTGATGTCAGGACAGATTGTTCGAGGACTCTTTGTGGTCCTCTGCGGCCTCGTCGGGGTGGCGGCGGGGTGGGTCTACAGGTGGGAAAACCCCTACCTGCTGGCCGGTCTGGGTATCGGGGTAGCGGCGGGCGCGCTGCTGGTGGAGTGGGTCCTCAGACAAGTTCGGGTTAAGGTCCTCATAAGTGCTCTTGTTGGTCTGGTCATCGGACTCCTTCTCGCCCGATTTCTCCTCGACGCCCTGACCATCCTCTTAGACCCGTTGTCCCAGCCGGTGCGGGTCTTTGTGAGTCTGTTCTTTATGGTTGCCCTGGGCTACGTGGCCGCCGCGGTGGCGGTGGAGACGGGGAGAGGACTTCACGTCTCGGATCTGGTCCGGGCGGTGAAAGAGCAGCCCGGGGCGGAACGGAATAAGATCCTGGATACGTCGGTCATCATTGATGGGCGGATTGCCGACATCTGCGAGACGGGCTTTATCGAGGGGACGCTGATCATCCCTGAGTTCGTTCTCCGTGAGCTTCAGCACATCGCGGATTCGTCGGATCCCATTAAGCGGAATCGGGGACGGCGGGGGCTGGACATCCTCCAGAAGATCCAGAAGAATCCCAACGTGGAGGTGTGGATCCACGACATGGACTTCCCGGATATCCGGGAGGTGGATGGGAAGTTGGTGGCGATGGCCAAGGCCCTCACGGCTAAGGTAGTCACCAACGACTTCAACCTGAATAAGGTGGCCGAGCTTCATGGGGTGCCCGTGCTGAATATCAACGAGCTGACGAACGCGCTGCGACCCGTGGTCCTCCCGGGCGAGGAGATCCGGGTCTACGTCCTCAAGGAGGGGAAGGAATATAACCAAGGGGTGGCCTATCTGGATGACGGAACCATGGTCGTCATCGACAATGGCCGCCGAAACATCGGGCAGACCATCGATGTCTGTGTGACCTCGGTGCTTCAGACGACCGCCGGACGGATGATCTTTTCCCGTCTGAAGGAAGAGGCCGAAGTTGCGTGATGTCGACTCCCAGCCATCCGCTGTCACCGACCGGCATGGGACCGTTTTGCTAACGGTGGGTCGCTGAGCATATGAAGAATGTGACAGCGATCGTGCCGGCGGCAGGCCTTGGCCGTCGGGCGGGCGGGGATGTCCCCAAGCAGTTTCTCCCCCTCCGGGGGATCCCCATCCTGACACGAACCCTGTTGACCCTGACGCGTTCCGGCCTTGTCGACGCCCTCATCCTGATGGTTCCACCTGGGGCCGAGGACTGGTGCCAGCAACACGTTCTCGCGCCCTATTCGCTTGCCCTTACCATCGAGATTCTGCCTGGGGGAGCCGAGCGTCAGGAATCGGTTTTCCGGGGTTTGGAGCGGGTGACGGGGGACAGGCGGCTCGTGGTGATCCATGATGCCGTTCGCCCGTTTCTCTCGCCGGAACTGCTTCGGGGAACCATCGAAGCCGCTCGGACCTTCCGGGCAGCCGTCGCGGCGGTTCCGGCTGTCGAAACCGTCAAGGTGGTGGAGAGCGGGTTTATCCGGGAGACGCCGTCCCGAGATCGCCTGTGGATCGCCCAGACGCCTCAAGCCTTTGAGGGGGATCTCATCCAGGAGGCGTATCGCCGGGCGGCGGCCGATGGGTTTCAGGCAACCGACGATGCCATGCTCGTGGAACGGCTTGGGGTCCCGATCAAGGTCGTGGCGAGCTATCCAGAGAACATCAAAATCACCACCGCAGAAGATCTAGAGCGTGCAGAACAGATCCTCAGTCGCTGGGAGAATGCGGAGTGCGGATCGGCATCGGGTACGATATCCATCCCCTCGTCCCCGGACGCCCACTAATCTTGGGGGGGCTCGAGATTCCCTTTGAGAAGGGGCTCGACGGCCATTCGGATGCTGACGTGCTGACCCATGCCGTCATCGATGCCGTGCTCGGGGCGGCGGGGGAGGGGGATATCGGTCATCTCTTCGGGGCGAGCGATCCCCGGTATCAGGGGGTCCGGAGCCTTCGGCTCCTCGAGGAGAGCTGGCGCCGTGTGAAGGGTAAGGGTTTCCGGATCGGGAATGTCGATGCGACCGTCGTGGCGCAGGCGCCCGGTTTAGCCCCGCATGTGAGAGGCATGGTGGCCAACTTGGCCCAAGTTTTGGATACGGAGCCAGCTCGGATCAACATTAAGCCGACGACGGCCAAGGGGCTGGGGCCCTTGGGCGCGGGCGAGGGGATTGCCTGCCTCACCGTGGTTCTCTTGGTGGAGGCGGGTGACAAGAGCGAGTGACGGAAAAGCCTGTGGGATTGCGAATCTATAACACCCTGACCCGGCAAAAGGAGCCCTTCGAGCCGCTCACGCCCGGGCAGGTCCGGATGTACGTCTGCGGGATCACCGCCTACGATCTCAGTCATATCGGCCACGCCCGGTCTGCACTGGTCTTCGACGTGATCCGCCGGTATTTCGAGTTCAAGGGCTATGGGATGCGCTTCGTCCGAAACTTCACCGACGTGGATGACAAAATCATCAAGCGGGCCGAGGAGGAGCGTGCTTCCCCGCAGGACCTGTCTGAACACTACATCGCCGAGTACAGGAAGGACATGAGGAACCTCGGGATTCTTCCCGCCACTGTCGAGCCCAAAGCGACGGAGTCCATCCCCCAAATGATCGCGCTGATCGAGCGACTGGTTGCCCGGGGTTTCGCCTACGTCGTCGATGGCGACGTCTATTTTGAGGTCAAACGGTTCCCTCGCTACGGACGTCTGTCGGGAAGGAACCTCGACGAGCTGCTGGCCGGCGCGCGCGTCGAGGTGGACGAGCGCAAGCGCGATCCGCATGACTTTGCCCTTTGGAAATCGAGCAAAC
>CAZLDS010000081.1:0-8425 GCA_964558395.1 uncultured bacterium
AGCTCCTCGGCAGGCCCTTTGATGAAGCGACAGTGCTTCAGGTGGCGTTTGCGTACGAGCAAGCTACGGAGTGGCACCGGCGCAAACCACCCCTGTGAGGGTTCAGGGTTGAGGGTTGAGAGTCAAGGGGAAGCAAAATGCTGGCTACCATGAGCCATGAACTATGAGCGCTGAACCGACAAAGATGTTTTACTTTGCGTATGGTTCCAATATGGAGCGGTTTTGGTTCAAGAAGCGCTGCGCAGGGGCCAAGTTCGTTTCGGCTGCCAAAATGCGGGACCATGATCTCACCTTTGACCGAAGCTCCACGGTGTGGGGTGGGGGGACGGCTGATCTCAAGCCGACACCCGGAGCAGTGGTGGAGGGAGTCCTGTGGGGGATCGGCGAGCAGGATCTCAAGGTCTTGGACGAGTACGAGGGAGTCCCTAGGGAGTATATCCGAAAGACGGTAACGGTGGAGACCAAGGATGGAAGAACGCTACAGGCCTGCGTATATGTCGTAGCGCAACCGGGGGGCTATCGACCGCCGTCGAAAAGGTATATACGCCTTCTGGTCCAGGGCGCTGAGGAACACGGTCTCTCCGATGAGTACGTGATGCGCCTCGAATCGATCAAAACCTCTGGATGAATTCCGATGCGCAACCAGGGTCCGCATTGTGAGGCCAGCGACGCGGGCGTCCGGACGGAACCCCCCTCCTTGTTCTTGGCGACATCGGACCTCGGACATCGAACATCCGACGGTGAACCATGAACTCTGAAACAAAATACGAGGCGGTCATTGGGCTCGAGGTGCATGCCCAGCTTCTGACCGAATCAAAGATCTTCTGCGGCTGCAGCACGCGGTTTGGAGAGGCCCCCAACTCACAGACCTGCCCCGTCTGTCTAGGCATGCCAGGGGTCTTACCAGTGTTGAACAAGCGGGCAGTGGAGCTGGCCATCAAGACTGCTCAGGCTGTCGGTGCTACGGTCGCCCCACATTCAATTTTTGCGCGGAAGAACTACTTCTACCCTGACCTGCCGAAGGGCTACCAGATTTCGCAGTATGAGCTCCCGCTTGCCATAGGTGGACACGTGGAAATCGGTAACCAAGGAAAGGTCAAATCGGTGAGGATTCGGCGGATTCATCTGGAGGAGGATGCGGGGAAACTTCTTCACGCTGGAACTATGGACCGAGCGGATTACAGCCTGGTGGATTTCAACCGCTGTGGCGTGCCGTTGATCGAGATGGTGACCGAGCCTGACCTCCGCACGCCGGAGGAGGCCGCAGAGTTTCTGAAACAGTTTCGGGCTATTCTGCAGTATCTGGATGTGTCCCACGGAAACATGGAAGAGGGAAATCTTCGCTGCGACGCCAATGTCTCTGTGCGTTTGGCGGGGGCCGCTGATTTGGGCGTCAAGACCGAAGTCAAGAACATGAATTCCTTCAAGAACGTCCAACGGGCATTGGAACACGAGATTCAGCGTCAGATCACACTCCTGCAATCGGGTCAATCGATTGTCCAGGAAACACGTCTCTGGGATGCTGAGCAAGAGGTCACGCTCCCTATGCGGGGCAAAGAAGAAGCCCACGACTACCGCTACTTCCCGGAGCCAGACCTGGTACCTCTTCTTCTTGGGAGTGTCAGGATAACTCCCCCAACCGGTTCGCTCGAAACGGTCGGGATCGCACCAACACTGGAGATCCCTGAGTTGCCGGCACAACGCCGGGAGAGGTTCGTGACGAGGTACGGGATTCCGACTTATGACGCGGCGGTCCTGACGTCAACGAAGCCCCTGGCAGACTTCTTTGAGGAGACGGTCAGGCTGGGTGCGGACCCGAAAGAGGCAAGCAACTGGGTCATGTCCGAGCTCTTGGGATATCTGAATCGGGAGGGGAAAGACATCACTGACAGCCCTGTCACTCCAGTCCAGTTGGCCTCTCTGCTGGAGCTAATCCACACGGGGGTTATCAGCGGCAAGATCGCCAAGGGGGTCTTCGAGGAGATGTATTGCACACGAGGGAACCCTGAAACGATAGTCCGGGAGAAGGGGCTTATCCAACTCAGTAATCGGGAGGAGCTGAGCCGGATCGTGGATCAGGTGCTGGATGACAACCCGGGTCCCGTATCCGACTTCAAGGGGGGAAAGGACAAGGCGCTCGTGGCATTGGTGGGGGCGGTGATGCGAGTGACCAAAGGAAAAGCCAACCCGCAGCTGATCAACGATCTGCTCCGGGAGAAACTGGCCGGTGAGTAAGCAGCCACCGACGCAGGATGCCAAGATACGAATCGCGCTTGTCACCCCGTACTATTACCCTTCGGTTCGTGGTAATGCGGTCACGGTGGGGCGGATCACTTTAGGGCTCCGAGAGCGCGGGCATCAGCTGGAAATATACTCACTCGAGGCGTTCGAGAGTCGGGGAAAAATCCCCGCGGCCATTCGGGCCTTTAATCCCGACGTCCTGCACGGGTTCCACGCCTTCATGACCGGAGACCTTGTCGTAGAAGAGGCGAGGAGGAAACACATTCCAGCCTTGGTCACTATCACCGGCACAGATGTCAACGTGGATTTGTTCCATCCCGAGCGGCGCGGCAGAATGACCGGCGCCCTGAACGGAGCCCAGGGGATCGTCACCTTTCATGAGAGCATCCAAAACAAGCTGTTAGGGGAACTCCCGGAACTAGATGGACGGATCCGGGTCATTCGGCAGACGGTGGCCTGCGGCGGGAAACCCGACGATTATCGCACGCGGTGGGGACTCAATGCCCAACACATCATCTTCTTCTTCTCCGCGGGAATCCGCAGAGTAAAGAATCTCACCTTTTGTATTCGCCCCCTCTCGCGACTTCAGGCTAGGTACCCGGACGTTCGCGCCCTCTTTGCAGGTCCGATTGTTGAGGAAGAAGAGGGAAAGCATCTGCTCGGCCTTCTCGCGGCTAACCGATGGACCCGGTACTTGGGACAGGTTCCCCATGAAGAAATCTGCGGCATGCTGCCGGAGGTGGATATAGTTGTGAACTCCTCGCTCTCCGAGGGTGGGATGTCGAATGCCGTGCTCGAAGCGATGAGTCGCGGGGTGGCCGTCCTCGCTGCGGATATCGAGGGAAACCGGTCGATCATTGCGAATGAGGTGGACGGCCTCCTCTTCACCTCGGAAGAGGACTGCGAACTGAAGGCAGAACGCCTGATCCGCGATCGCGAGCTCCGCCGCCGCCTGGGTCAACAGGCGAAGGCAAAAATCGAGAAGGAATTTTCCCGCGAGCAAGAGATCAACGCCTACGAAAACTTTTACCGGGACGTGCTTGAGTCGCGTTGAGCCGATGGACATTCGCGCGTTAGAGGTTTTTTGTCGGATCGTGGAGCTGAGGAGCTTCTCGAAGGCAGCTGACGCGGTGTATCTGACCCAGCCGACGGTGAGCGGGCACATCAAAGGGCTCGAAGAATTTGTCGGGTTGAAGCTCCTGGATCGCCTCGGCCGCGAGGTGGTCCCGACCAAGGCGGGAGAGCTACTCTACGGATACGCGAAGCAGGTACTTGACCTCAGGAATCAGGCGATCCAAGCCCTGGAGGAGTCTAAGGGCTCGCTGAAAGGGCACCTGATCGTTGGCGGAAGCAACATTCCCGGTGAGTACGTCCTGCCCGCCGTCTTGGCCCGGTTCAAGGCCCGGTATCGGGACGCTTCGGTCACATTGAAGATCGCCGACTCACGGGAGATCGCCCGAAGGGTCTTGGAGGGGACGTACGAGCTTGGGGCGGTGGGTGCCCGGTTCGTCGACGGGCACTTAGTCTATGTAAAGTTCTTGGAAGATGAGCTGGTCCTTGCGCTGCCGCCCGACCACCCCTGGGCGGCCAAGTCTGCGGTGAATCTGAAAGAGCTTTCGACCCAGGCAATCATTTTGCGAGAGGTCGGATCCGGATCCAGAAAGGTCTTGGAGGAGGGGCTCCGGTCTGCCGGCGTGAATGCCGATGCCCTCACGGTGGTGGCAGAGGTGGGCAGCACCCAGGCCATCCGCCAGGCAGTCAAGGCGGGAGCAGGCATCTCGATGATCTCCCTGCGGGCGATCCAGGAGGACTTGGAGCGCGGGACGCTCCGGACCATTCCTCTCGAGGGGATCAGGCTCACCCGGGACTTCTATCTCGTCTATCACAAGCACCGGTCCAGATCTCCGCTCTGTGAGACCTTCTTAACCTTCCTCCTTCAATCCGTCGAACCCGCCCCCGTTCAGTAGCGCCCGCAGCCTTTCCTCCCTTGTGATTCCATCTGTTTGGCGGCGTGGGTTGGCTCTTCATATAGTTTTTACCGATCAATGCGATCGGATATTGCCGCATAAACTTCGCAATCCATTGGAATTAACGATTTGACTTATTGGTGGGGAATGATGGTATGAACTGGGCGGTTCACGAGTCAATGGCAGCTAGGACTTTGACCACCGCCTACCGACCGGAGGTGCGAAGATGGGAACGCGCTTGAAGGCAGTGCTGGCATCCTTTCTCCTCGTTATAGGTGTGGCCGTTCGGGCGCAGGCCGAGACCCCCAAGGTCTTGCGCGTGTCGGCCATCCCGGACGAAAACCCCCAGGAACTCCTGCGTATCTACGAGCCCTTTACCGCCTATCTGAGCAAAGAGTTGGACATGCCGGTGACGTTCGTGCCGGTCGTGGATTATGCGGCCACCGTCGAGGGTCTGGCGGGCAAGAAGCTGGATCTCGTGTGGTACGGGGGCTTCACCTCGGTCCAGGCCGTCCGTCGGACAGGGGGCCATGCGACACGGCTGGTCATGCGCAAGGAAGACGCGGAGTTCAAGAGCGTCTTCGTCACGCGCTCAGACACGGGCATCAAGAAACTGAGTGACCTCAAGGGCAAGACCTTTTCCTTCGGGAGTGTTTCATCCACCTCAGGTCATCTCATGCCTCGGTACTTCCTGCTCAAGCACGGGATCAACCCGGACCACGACTTTGGCCAGAAGCCAGCCTTCAGCGGGGCGCACGATGCCACGGCCCTGTGGGTGGAAGGCGGCAAGGTGGACGCGGGCGCACTGAACTTCTTGGTGTGGGAAAAGCTTGTCCAAAATAAGAAGGTGGATACGAGTAAGGTGAAGGTCTTCTGGACCACACCACCCTACGTCGACTACGTCTGGACTGCTCGGAGCGAGCTCGACCCGAAGCTCAGGGAACGGATAACCGCGGCCTTCCTCAAGCTCTCGTACGACAATCCCGAAGATCGGAGGCTCCTGGATCTGCATCGGACGAAGGGGTACATTCCCGCCAAGGACGAGGACTGGAAGGGGATCGAAGACGCTGCCAAGGCCGCGGGTCTCATCAAGTGATGGTTAGGTTGTGCTGCTGCACGTAAGAGAGGGTTCCTCTCGCAGGGAGGGGTCCTCCGGGATGCTTATGTACCGGCTTGCGAATTTGCGCAAGGTCTTTCACGGCCACACGGTCGCCGTAGACGATGTCTCGCTCAAGATTGAAGTGGGCGAGCAGGTGGCCGTCATCGGTCCGTCTGGCGCGGGGAAGACCACGTTATTCCGACTCTTGAATCTGACCTTGCGGCCGGACGGCGGCGCCCTCTGTTTGGGAGACCTTGACGTGAGTGCGCTGCGCGGGCGAGCGCTCCGAGCCACGCGGCGGCGGATTGGGACAATCTACCAACAGCATAACCTGGTGCCGCGTCTGCCGGTCGTCCACAACGTCCTAGCGGGGCGGCTGGGCATATGGTCTGCCTGCCGGGCGGTCTGGTCGCTTGCGCGGCCCCAAGAGCTCGACAGGGCATACGCCGCTATTTCACAGGTCGGCATTCCCGAAAAGCTCTACGCGAAGACGGATGAACTGTCGGGTGGTCAGCAGCAGCGGGTCGCGATTGCCCGCGTGCTGGTGCAAGACCCCGAGGTCATCCTGGCCGACGAGCCGGTCGCGTCGGTGGACCCGAGTCTGGCCAATGTCATCGTCAAGCTCCTGGTCGAGATCAGCCGGACGTCTGGGAAGACACTCGTGATGAACCTGCACAGCGTGGATCTAGCTCTCACATATTTTCCGCGGGTGATCGGCTTTCGGGGGGGACGGATCCAGTTTGACCGGCCGCCCGTTGACCTGTCCGAAGAGCACCTGTCCGTTCTGTACGCTGGAGTCAGCCAATCCGAGGCGCAAGAGGCCGAAGTGAGCGCCGAAAATGAAACCCGCTTTACGCCCTCCTGCGGCCCGCTCTTTCCGCGAAAGTAAGACCCTTCTCCACTGGGTGTTTGCCGCAGGCGTGGTCCTGGTGTTCCTGTGGAGTGCCCGGATGGCCCAGGTCCACCCGGGAGCCTTGGTGGACAAGGAGGCACTGGCCAATTTCTGGCGGTTCTTCGTCGGGGCCTTTCCGCCAGATCTCAGCGCCGACTTCCTCGGTTTCCTCGTTAAACCCACGATCGAGACTATTCAGATTTCCATCCTTGGGACGGCGATCGCGGTTGCCATCGGATTTCCCCTCGGCCTGTTGGGAACCGCGACGCTGGCCTTTCGCGGTGTCCTCCACGGGCGCGAGACGGCCGGAGCCCTCTCCCAGCGCCTGATCCGCTTCCTCCCCTATGCCGCCTCACGTGGCCTGCTCAGCCTCTTCCGGAGTATCCCCGAATTCGTGTGGGCGTTGATGTTCGTCAAGGCGGTCGGACTGGGCCCCTTCGCGGGAGTCTTGGCCATCGGGGTCTCCTACGGGGGCATGATCGGAAAGGTCTACTCGGAAATCTTGGAGGTCGTGGACCCGCAGCCCCTCGAGGCGCTTCAGGCCACGGGGGCCAGTCGGGCGCAAATCGTCCTCTACGGCTTCCTGCCACAGGCCTATCCGAACTTCGTCTCGTACACGTTGTACCGGTGGGAGTGTGCCATTCGCGCGTCGGCCGTGCTGGGCCTTGTCGGGGCCGGCGGAGTGGGACAGCAAATCGAGATCTCGATACGCATGTTCGATTTCCATCAAGTTTTGACGCTCGTCATCATCCTCTTCGCGCTGGTCGCGAGCGTGGACTGGCTGAGCGCCCGGATCCGGCAGCGCGTGTTCGCGAGATAGGTGCCGCATGGCTCCGCTATACGTACCCAGAGCTGATCGATACCCCGCCGTGACGGCGCCACCACGCCGATGGTTCCCGTTGGCCATGACGGCGGCTATTGCGATCCTCGTCTGGTGGAGTGCTCGGGGGACCGGCGTTGACTTGATCCTACTGTTGCGAGACGGTCCGCGCGCAATTGTGTCGTACGCCACGCGGCTCTTCCCCCCCGATCTCAGTCCGGAGTTCCTGACGGACACCGCCATGGGAACGCTGGAGACGCTGGCGATCTCGATTATGGGGAGTCTGCTCTCCGTGGTCGTGGCATTTATCCTGGTCTTTTTCGCCAGCGCAAATCTGATGTACACGGGGGTGTTGTTCGAGCGAGAACAGGCCGGCTCGCTGCGGCGTGGCCTTCGGCTCACAGTCTATCTTGCGGCCAAGGGCCTCCTGAACTTCCTCCGATCCATCCCGGAGATCGTATGGGCCACGGTCTTTGTCTTCGCCGTGGGGCTGGGGCCCTTCCCAGGGGTGTTGGCCCTCGGGGTCCACAACGGCGGGGTGCTGGGAAAGCTCTTCGGCGAGGTCTTGGAGAATGTGGACCGCCGTCCCGTCGAGGCCCTCCAGGCGACCGGAGCCAGCCGATTCCAGATCCTGTGCTACGGGATTCTGCCACAGGCACTCCCCCACTTCCTTTCCTACTCGCTGTACCGATGGGAGGTGAACATCCGGGCTGCAGCGATCCTCGGCCTCGTTGGGGCCGGCGGGTTGGGCCAGCGCATCCTCATTGCGGTGAGCCTGTTCCTTGAGCACCAGCTGCTCACCCTTCTGGTGGCCATCTACATTGTCGTCACCCTGGTCGATTATCTCAGCGCGTACCTCCGGAGCCGGATCTAGGCATTCATCCCCTCACACAAGGCCCCTGGCACATTCCATGCGGACCGAAAGCCCTGATCGCGATCGGTGCCCGGATTGACCGGTTGGAGGCAAAAAGCCTTCGAAGGTGCAGAAGTCTCGGTGGCCAGCAGCGGTTCGTCTGCCCTCACCACCATGAAGGGGTGCCGGCCAGATCTGGTCATCAGCCAGGCCATGTTTGAGGATATGGATGGCTCCGAGCTCTGTTCCATGGCTCGGGCCGACCCCGCGACCAAGGAAGTCATGTTCATTCTCCCTCCTGGTCGATCGGGCCACACAGCTGGCGACGGCGGCGAGCAACACTGACGCGGACATGATCCTCCCGAATAACTCCCCCCTCCAGCATCGTGACCCGGGTGGAAACGCAGCTCAAACTCCGTGGCGTCGCGATCCCGCCGCCCTCCGCCCGAGCTGAATCCCAGGCAGTGGACGCCAAGACGGCAAAGGCCCTAAGGGAGGTACAAGCAGCCACCTTGCAGGGTTCGTTAGCAGTGATGGATTTGACTGAAGTGAT
>CAZLDS010000081.1:8525-10279 GCA_964558395.1 uncultured bacterium
TACAAGCAGCCACCTTGCAGGGTTCGTTAGCAGTGATGGATTTGACTGAAGTGATCCAGGCGGTGGCCGTCGGCAGGAAAACAGGGCGTCTCGGGCTTTCCTTACCCGCCGGGGAAGGGGTCATACTCTTTGAGGCTGGTCGGGTGGTGCACGCCGAGTTCGGAAAAGAGAAAGGAGAAAGGACGTTCAACGCGCTCGTGGTGGCTTCGCACCGAGAGCGGGGTGGGGGTTTCTCATTCATTCCGGGTGAGGAGGGGCAGGCGTCCAGTCTACCCAAGACGATAAATAAGGATTTGGAGACCCTGCTGCTGAACGTCGCCGTGGAAAAAGCCGAGATTGAAAGAAGCGGGGGGGTACGAAAGTGAGCAGTGGCGGAGGGGGATCTCCCGCTGGCAACTTATTTGCATGAGAAAACTCCTGCTTCACAAGAATCTCTTCCTCGTCGAACCCTAACGGATGACCCGTGTTCGCGTTATGGCGAAGGTAAATCACAGACAAGCGACGCGTAGGAACCTTCAGAAGCGGAAACCTCCGCGATTTCGCCTCTCGGGCGTTGCAGCGGGGATCACAACCCTCCAGGAGGCCGAGGTCCTGGACTTGAGCCTCTCGGGCGCCTTGGTGGAGCACCAGGGGGTGCTCCAGCTGGCGAGTCCCTGCTTCCTACAACTGACGGCCGACGGGGAGCGGTTAACCGTGCAGTGTCGCGTTGTACACAGCCGGGTCAGTTACAGCGGAGCAGATGGCGTGCTGTATTATCAGACGGGTTTGGAATTCCTGGATCTGAGCCGCGGGGCCCAACAATCCCTTGGGGCTTTCATCCGCTCCTCCGGTGTTCTCGAGGAGTAGCGGGTGCACTTCCCACAATTTCGGCATTTTTGGCATGGTTCCTGCTAATCCATGGCCCGTCGGCTCACGCTGACGGGTTCCGCCCCGAGGGGCCTATGTCCGCGTCAAGCTTGGGCCGGCTTGTGGAGGCCGATTCCCGGACCCCCGAGGAAATTGACGGAGGAATTTGGTTGAAAAGAAGACGAAGGAGACGGCGAAGGAACAGGTCAAACCCCGATTCTGTGGCCCTGGAAGAGGGTGGGGCGCAGTTGACCCCCGATAGTGTCGCGGCCGCTGTGGATGGTGGAGCGACGGAGAGCGCAGCTGACGCGGCGGTCGGGGAGGCTTCAGCGTTGGAAGCTGAAGGCTCAGTGGAGCCTTCGGACGGGAAACCCACGGGCCCGGAGACGGCGGTCCAGGAAGCCGCGGCCATAGAAACCGGAGATCAGGAAGCCACGGTCCCGGGAGATGAAGAGATAGAAGTGGTGGCCCCGGAAATCGCGGAAGAAGTCGACGGCGGTCCTCCGGAGCTTGAAGCAGCCGTCAAGAAGGCTGCGAAGCGCACTGGTCGGGACCGGCGGCAACACGCCCGATTCGTGGTGGGAGGGAGGACCAAGGGGCGGGTGACTGCCACCTACGACGCGCGTATCTTGGACATCAGTCCTGGGGGCTCCCTCATCGAACATGCTCAGGTCGTCCGACCGGGGACCCTCTCCTGCTTGGATCTCGAACTCCTGGGGAAGCGCATGAGCCTCAAGTGTCGCGTGGCCCGTTCGGTGGTCCATCGGTCAGAAGTTCAGCCGGACGGCAACAATGAGTTGATTTATCATACAGGGTTGGAATTCCTTGATCACTCCCATGAAAGGCGAAAGCTGATCATCGATTACATCCAGTCAATTATCGAGGATGGGAACAAGCGCTAAGCGTGC
>CAZLDS010000082.1:0-10081 GCA_964558395.1 uncultured bacterium
GCGCTGATCCTTGATGCCCTCCGCCAGACGCGCGGCAACAAAACGGCAGCGGCGGTCCTCTTGGGCATCAGCCTGCGCGGCCTCCATTACAAGCTGAAGAAGCTCAACTCTGACGTGATTCAGGCGGATACAACGTAGCAGATAGCGAACCCGGGAGTGGCACCACCAACGACGATTGCAACGTGAGCAAGCTGTAACGTAGCAATCGATCTGGGATTGTAGAGCTACACGAGAACGCGTAGCGGCGGGAGCACGCGCTTCCCTCCGCTTATTTTTTCGGGCGGCCGGATCGATTCAGGAGCCGACTGAGGAACTGACCCGTAAAGGAGTGTGTGTCCTTGGCCACCTCTTCGGGGGTGCCACAGGCCACGACAAAGCCCCCCTCATCCCCCCCTTCGGGTCCCAGATCGATAATCCAATCGGCGGTCTTGATCACCTCGAGGTTATGTTCGATCACGAGCACGGTATTCCCCGCATCCGCCAGGCGATGGAGAACCTGGAGGAGCTGTCGGATGTCGTGGAAATGGAGCCCCGTGGTCGGCTCATCGAGCATATATAGGGTGCGCCCCGTGCCGCGCCGGGACAGTTCCCTCGACAACTTGACTCGTTGCGCCTCGCCACCTGACAGCGTGGTGGCAGACTGGCCCAGCTTGATGTAGCCCAATCCCACGTCATGGATCGTCTGGAGCTTCTCCTTGATCCGAGGGACATGCTCAAAAAACCGCAGGGCTTCCTCAAGCGTCATATTGAGCACATCCGCGATGCTCTTCCCCTTGTAGCGGATCTCCAGCGTTTCCCGGTTATACCGTCCCCCTCGGCAGACGTCGCAGGTGACGTAGATGTCGGGGAGGAAATGCATCTCGATCCGAATGATGCCGTCCCCCTCGCAGGCTTCGCACCGTCCCCCCTTCACGTTGAAACTGAATCGCCCCGGCCGGTATCCCCGCATCCGCGCCTCGGGGGTGAGCGCATAGAGCTCCCTGATCAGGCTGAAGACCCCGGTATAGGTCGCGGGGTTCGACCGGGGCGTCCGTCCTATCGGCGACTGATCGATGTCGATCACCTTGTCGATGTGCTCGATCCCGAGGATCTTGTCATGGGCGCCCGGCTGCTCCCGCGAGCCGTAGAGGGAGCGGGACAGGGCCCGATTCAGGATATCGGTCACGAGAGTACTTTTCCCGGAACCTGAAACGCCCGTCACACAGGTAAAGAGGCCCAGAGGGATCTCGACCTCGATCCCTTTGAGGTTGTGTTCGCGAGCGCCTATCACGGTCAAATAGAGCCCGGTCCGTGGACGGCGCACGCGCGGCACGGGAATATTGAGCTCGCGTGCCAGGTACCGTCCGGTGAGAGACCCGTTGCAGCCGATGATATCGCGTGGTGTGCCGCAGATGACCACCTGGCCGCCCGAGACACCGGCCCCCGGACCAAGATCGATGACGAAGTCGGCGTTGCGGATCGTCTCTTCATCATGCTCCACGACGATCACCGTATTTCCGAGGTCCCGCAGCCGCTTCAGGGTATTGAGCAGGCGGATGTGATCACGCTGGTGCAGCCCAATGCTCGGCTCATCCAGGATGTAGAGAACCCCGACCAGGCTCGAACCGATCTGCGTGGCGAGGCGGATCCGCTGCCCCTCCCCGCCCGCCAGCGTGGCCGCCGTCCGGTCGAGCGTCAGGTAGTCCAGGCCCACGTTGACGAGAAACCCGAGCCGCTCCCGGATTTCCTTAAGGATCCGGCGGGCAATCTCCTGGTCCTTCTGGTTCAATCGGATGTCTGAAAAGAACTGCAGGGCGTCCTTGACGGAGAAGCGCGCGACCTCGGCGATGTCCAGGCCGGCGACCTTGATTGCCAGGGACTCTTTCCTGAGACGAGCGCCGTGGCAGGTGGGACACGGGCGGAGGGTCGAGAGGCGATCGACATAGGTCTCAATCTGCTCCCGAACGCGCGAGGACTCGGTGGCCTTGTAGCGGCGATCCAGGGAATGCAAGTTGTCGCCGAAGAAATCCGGATCCCGCCCGTCAAAGCGGGTATCGAGCGCCGTCCCGAGTCCGCCGCATGACGGACAGGCCCCGTGCGGATTGTTGAAGGAAAAGATGCGGGGACTGACCTCTGGGTAGCTCACACCGCAATTGATGCAGGCAAGCCGCTCGGAGAAGGTGTGGTCCTTCTCCTTCTCGCCCAGGACGTGTATGCTGACGATCCCCTCGCCCAACCGCAAGGCGGTCTCGAGAGAGTCGGTCAGGCGCCGGCGGATATCCGGTCGCATGACCAGTCGATCGACGACCACCTCGATGGTGTGTTTCTTGTTCTTGTCAAGTGTGATCTCTTCTTCGACCTCCCGAAGCCGGCCATCCACCCGAACCCGGGCGTATCCCTCGCGACGCATCTGGGCAAAGATATGCCGGTACTCCCCTTTTCGCCCTCGGACCAGGGGGGCAAGGATCTGGAATCGAGTGGCGTCGGGAAAGGTAAGGATCTGATCGACGATCTGCTGGACCGTCTGGGAGGCGATCGGTTTACCGCATTGATAGCAGGTCGGCTTGCCCACTCGGGCGAACAGGAGCCGGAGATAGTCGTAAATCTCGGTCACGGTCGCGACAGTTGAGCGGGGATTTTTGCTGGTTGTCTTCTGTTCGATGGAGATCGCCGGGGAGAGTCCTTCAATCAGATCCACATCCGGCTTGTCCATCTGTTCGAGAAACTGCCGGGCGTACGCCGAGAGCGATTCGACGTACCGCCGCTGGCCCTCGGCATAGATCGTATCGAAGGCTAACGAGGACTTCCCGGATCCGGATACCCCGGTAATGACAACGAGCTTCCCCCGGGGAATCTCCAGAGTGATCGACTTGAGGTTGTGCTCTCTGGCCCCCCGGATGATGATGGCGTCGGTCGGCATATGTACCTCCTGGCGGAAGATTCAATCTTTCATTATAACCCACCGTTTTGCTTAGACAAGGGTTTTGGAGGATGGTGGGGCGGGAACGAATGGTGGTGGCTGGTGGGTGAGGCTTGAGAGACGAGAGAAGTGAAATTTGGGATGGTGAATTGCGGATTGCGAACTTAAGTCAAGCGGAGCCTAATTCCGAAATTCCCGGTTTTCGGTCATCGGCTTGCGGTGGGCGGTTCAGCTGAGCTCACCGTCGAGGCCCGGTCGAATCGTCGTCGGAGGAGCGCACGCATGGGAGGGACGAGCTTCGGGAGCGGCCGGAACGGGCGCCCACAGAGCAGTAAGAGCGTACAAATCCGAATTCCGAAACTCGCAATTAGAAATTGCTCTTGGCCCTTAGCCCTTGGCCCTCAACGCTCGACTACAGGTCTTCAAAGTGGGCCAGGGCTTTGAACTCGCGGTAACGGGCCTCGATCTCGGAATACGTGAGACCCTTGAGCCGGCGGAGGGAAAAGGCCTCCACGGCAAAGGACGCCATGACCGAGCCCATGATCACGGCCCGGCGGAGATTCGCATCCTCAAAATTTCGCGTACTGGCCAGAAAGCCGAGGAACCCGCCGGCAAAGGCATCCCCGGCCCCAGTGGGGTCGTAGACGTGCTCGAGGGGAAGGGCGGGGGCAGCAAACCAGCCCCCATCGGAGAAGCTGAGCGCCCCATACTCCCCCCGCTTGATCACTAACATGCGCGGGCCCCACGTGAGGATCTTGCGCGCCGCCCGCACCAGGTTCGGTTCTTGGGCCAACATGCGGGCCTCGGCATCATTGATGAGGAGAACCTGGACACGTTTCAGGGTCTCCCGGAGCGAGTCGGGCTTCCCCTGAATCCAGAAGTTCATGGTGTCCGCCGCGACCAGGTGCGGGGACAGCACCTGCGTGAGCACCTCGCGCTGCAGATCCGGATCAATGTTCGCGAGGAAGACCACCTCGCGCTCCCGATACGCTTCGGGCAGCCGGGGGTGAAACTCGGCAAAGACGTTCAGCTGGGTATCCAGGGTTTTTGCCTCATTCAGGTCAAAGCCGTACTCCCCTTCCCACCGAAAGGTCCGACCGGGCCGCCGCTCTAACCCGACCAAGTCAACCTCCCGCGCTTTCAGGAACTCCAGGTCAGCCACGGGAAAGTCCTTCCCGACAACCGCCACTACGCTCACCGGCGCGAAGAAGCTGGCACTCGAGGCAAAGTAGGTCGCCGAGCCTCCCATGACCTCTTGGGCCTCACCAAAGGGGGTCTTGACCGTGTCCAAAGCCACCGAACCCACAACTAGGATCTGCATGTCCTGTCCTCGATCCGTTACAGCGACCGCCGCTCCAGATATTTACCGACCAACAGTCGGAGCTTCTTCTTGGCATGCTCCGGGATGGCCTGCGGGGCGGTGATAATGGCATCTTTAAGGGCCTGCGCGCAGATGCAGGACCGCTCTGCCGGGATCCTCGGGACGATGTGTTTGATGATGGCCTTGGCTGTGGCGGCATTCTTGAGCAGGATGGCCACCACCTTTTCCACGGTCACATCTTCTTCCGCTTCGTGCCACACATCGTAGTCGGTCACGAGCGCCAAGGTGGCATAGCAGATCTCTGCCTCTCGGCTGAGTTTTGCCTCTTGCAGATTCGTCATGCCGATGACGTCCACGCCCCAGCTCCGGTAGATGTGGGATTCTGCGCGGGTCGAAAACTGTGGGCCCTCGATGCACAGATAGATCCCCCCCCTGTGCATGGTGGCTTTCATCTGGGTGCCGGCTTCGTAGAGCAGGTCGCTGAGGTGCGGGCAGAGCGGATCCGCGAAACTCACATGGACCACCAGTCCATCCCCGAAAAAGGTACTCAACCGGCCTGTGGTCCGGTCAAAGAATTGGTCGGGGATGACAATATCCAGCGGTCGAAGCTCCTCCCGCATGCTCCCGACCGCCGAGGCTGAGATGATCCATTGGGCTCCCAAGGATTTGAACCCATAGATGTTCGCCCGAAAGTTGATTTCGGAGGGAAGCAGCCGGTGTCCCCGGCCGTGGCGCGCCAGAAAGGCCACTGGATGCCCGTCCAGGCGACCGAGGACGTAGACATCGGAGGGATCGCCGAACGGGGTTGTCACGCGCTCTTCCCCCAGGTCGGTCAGGCCTTCCATCTCGTAGAGACCGCTCCCGCCGATGACGCCGATCACAGGCTCCGCCATGTCACCCCCCGACGAGCAGTGAAAGTTTACGCGCGGACGGATAAAGGCGAACAGGTTGTGCACCCGGTAATCGACCAAGCAGCATGCCCCTCGCGTTCACATCCTGGACCTCCACCTGCACCAGCTTTCCCTGTATGGCATCCGGCCCGTGAAAGAGTGTGCCGAGATAGTTGTCGCTGACCCCGTGCAACAACCCGCTGTCGCGATCCCGATCGTCGAGGACGGCGACGGGCAGTGACCGCCCGACAAAACCGCGCTTGAAGGCGAGGAATTTCTGCGCGCCCAGCTGGCGCAGGATGTGATTACGGCGGGCTTTGACCCGGTCCAACACCTGGCCCGGCATTCCGGCCGCCTTCGTGCCGGAGCGGCGAGAATACGTGAAGACATGGAAGTAGCTCACCGGCAGTGTCTCGAGGAGCCTGTGGGTGCGTTCGAACGCGCCGTCGGTCTCCCCCGGAAACCCGACGATCACATCGACCCCAATGGCGATGCCGGGCACCTCGCGGTCAAGCCGCGTCACCACCTCGCGGAAGTGTGCAGATCGGTAGCTGCGGGCCATCTGGCGAAGCACCTCGTCGTCCCCGCTCTGTACCGCCAAGTGCATATGGCGGCAGAGACGCGACGAGCTCGCCAACAGTTGCACCATCTGGGGGGTAACCTCATGGGGATGGAGCGAACTCAACCGGATGCGCGGGACCGTCGTCTCGTCCAGCAGGCGTTGGAGCAGGGCCGACAGCGAGGCACGCGGCCTGAGGTCCCATCCATAGGTCCCCAGATTGATCCCGGTAAGCACAATCTCAGGGTGCCCGGCCGTCGCGAGGCGCTGGGCCTCGCGGATGACCTGATCGGGAGCGAGACTGCGATTGGGACCCCGAACCGCAGGAATGATACAGAACGTGCAGGCGAAGTTGCAGCCATCCTGAATCTTGAGGAAAGGACGCGTGCGATCCGGCTGCGCGGGTGCGGGTGCATCTTGAAACGCCCGGACGGTCCCGATGTCTCCGACAGAGAGGCGTGGCGTTGTGCCATCCGTCCGAAGATCGTGACACTCCCAGGCCACACTCCTCAGATGCCGCATCAGGTCCATCTTTTCGGCATTGCCCAAAATCAGATCGACCCCCTCCAGAGCCGCGATCCGCTCGGGGGCAGCCTGGGCATAACAGCCGACGACCACCACAAAGGCCACGGGATTACGCCGGATCGCTCGACGGATCAGCTGACGCGAATCGGAATCGGCCCGCTCGGTCACGGTGCACGTGTTGATCACATAGACGTTGGCGGGTTGAGAGAAGGCGACGGGAGTAAAGCCAGCCGTGCGGGCCTGGTCAGCCATGATGTCTGTTTCGAACTGGTTCTGCCGACACCCCAGGGTGGCGAAGGCTATGCGCACGAGACGTTCCCTTGCAGGATGCGATCCAGAGTTTCCAGATTCAAGACATCTTCCCGGTTGTACTCGAGCAACGTCATCAATGCCGCGCTATCGTGCGCCGTCTCATATCGATGCCAAAGCCGCATGGCCTCGACCCCATCGACTCCTCGAGTGCGCCTCGGGATGTCGAGCTGTTCCTCGACACGCTTGAGGCCGCCGTAGAGCTTCCGTCGCCAGCAGTCATACATGAGATCATGGGTGGTGAAGGCGCTCCGGAGATCAAGCTGCAAACGGCGGTGAATTACGGGAAGATCGAACCGACTCCCGTTATACGTACAGATCACCTGGATCCCCTCCAAGACGTTCCATAACGCCAGATCAGAGACGCCGCCGCCCACGAGTTGCACAAATCCCCGGTCCTCGGCATAAAGACCGATGACCGTGATCTCTCCGAGAAATGACGTCTCGATGTCCAGGTAGGCTTTCACCCTTCGCCCCCGCCGGGGAAACACCTTACCACACTTATGGTTCAGAGTTAAGAGTTCAGGGTTCAGAGTTGCTCAGTCCTCAGCACTCAGTCTTGAGGCGTCAGTCCTCAGTCCCTCAGCACTCTCGTCCCCAAATTGACATGCGTAGAGCCAAGTGATACGAAGGCATTGATCGGTCGTCGGTCATCGAAGCGGAGCGACCATGCGCATTGGAATTACGGGACTGCCGCACGCAGGGAAGACCACCGTTTTTCACCTCCTCACTGGGGAGCATGCCTCGGTCACAAAGGCTCCGGGTCCGGCGATCGGGATTGCAAGAGTCGCCGAGCCCCGTCTGGACCGCCTGGCAGCCATCTTTCATCCCAAGAAGGTCACGCCCATCAGCGTCGAGTGCCTCGATTTCCCTTTACTCACCAAAGGGGGAAAGGGGAGCGATGTCGAGGCGGCATTGCTGGCGCAGCTCCGGCAGATGGACTGCATCCTGCATGTGATACGCCACTTCGAGGATGCGCGAGTCCCACATGAGGAGGGAACGGTTGATCCGGTGCGGGATATGGCCTTTTACGACACGCTTTTTCTGCTGGCCGATCTCGGCGTCGTGGAGAAGCGGATCCAGCGGATCACCGAGGACGTCCACAAAGCCCGGCAAGATGCGGGCCAAGAGGAACTGTCGCTTCTCGAACGGTGCCAAGAGTGGCTGATGAACGAACAGAGCCTGCGGGAGATGGCGCTCACGGCCGAGGAAGAAAAGAGCCTGCGAGGCTATGCCCCCCTCACGCTCAAACCCCTCCTGTTACTCGTCAATATCGGCGAGGAAAAGATCGGAAACCCAGACCCGGTGTGGGCGCACTTCCAGCAAAGGGCGGCCAAGCCCCGGACCGGCTGTATGCGCCTCCCAGCCAAGACCGAGTGGGAACTGAGCCAGCTCGCACCGGAAGAAGCCGAGGAATTTTCGCAAGCCCTCGGGCTCGAGACCCTCGAATACCCGTCGATCCTGGGGCGATCTCTCGATCTGTCGGATCGGATTACCTTCTTCACCGTGGTCGGCGAGGAACTCCGGGCCTGGCCTTTCCCCCGTGGTGGCACCGCCCTCGAGGCCGCCGGGACGATCCACACCGACATGGAAAAAGGCTTTGTCAAGGCCGAGGTCATCGGCTTCCAAGACCTCGATGCCTCGGGATCCATGGCCGCGGCCCGCAAGCAGGGACTGCTACGATTGGAGGGGAAGGGGTACAACGTGCAGGACGGGGATATTGTGACGGTACGCTTTACCAAGTAATTTCTTGCTCGACCGGGGTGGTTTCAGCGAACAGCTGTCGACCCTCGGGACCAATGATCCCACCCGAAACGATCATTTTCATGGCCTCGTCCACCGAAATATCGAGGAGAATAACCTCCTTCTCTGGCACCAGCATGAAGAACCCGGAGGTCGGATTCGGGGACGTGGGCAGGAAGACGGTGACGGCCAGATCGGACCGTCCCGGGATATCCCACCGGTGGCGGCTGGTGACGAAGCAGAGGGCATGAATCCCTTTGCGGGGGTATTCGATCATCCCTACCCTTTGGAAGGCGGAATCCTTCGCCATCACGAGATCAATGATCTGTCGGATCGAGCCGTAGATCCCGCGCACAATGGGAATACGCCGGAGAACCGCTTCAGCCTTTTCAAACATCCGCTGGCTGACGTGCGTCGCGGTGATGCCTACGAGAACGATCAGGCCGACGGTCACCAGGACACTGACCAGGGTGGTCAGGGGATCGAGCACCTCCTGGCCTACGATGTTCCGCAGAAATACCCGCATGAACGGGGAAATAAATCCCCCCACAAAGCTGAAAAGGAGCCAGACGATATAGAGGGTAAGGACTGACGGGAAGACAATAATCAATCCGGCGACAAAGTACCGCCGGATGAAGGCCACGGTGGAATGCAGTTGGAAATCTCGCGGCATCACCGTATCCGTTTCCTTGGGTGCTTCTCGAGAGCGGACAGGAGGGCAGCGTCCGCTTGGGTGGCCTTTCCTGATGCCGAGCACCGGAGATAGAAAAAGCCCCAAGTGACCGCTATAGACGCTCAGATCTTTCCGGTCTCCTCTCTCCAGCAGTCCCCAAGGGATCACCCCCAGTCCCCACCAGAGCGGTTCGACCCCACGAGAAGGATCCTAGTCGCCCAGCGACCTCTTGGGGCCCTTCTTTTGTATCACAAAGTGAGCTTTCTTGTCAAGGTTTGATGGCCTTTGGAACGTCCTTCACGCGACGATACGTCACGCCTGCCAAGGTGCTTGGCGCTCGCGTGTGGCGTATGGCTGTGCCCTCCCCTTGTGATCGCCTAAGCTTGCAACCCGCTGAGAGACTCGAGGTACCCATTGACTTATCCGATGGGAGACCTCTAAGATGTCGACATACTCGAGCCCCGTCCGATGAAGCAGGTTTTGTGTCCCGCTGGCTAAGGTCTCATATCGGTGAGGTCCCAACCGGACCACCCGGCACTTGAGGTCTACCTCTTGTCCGGGGAAGGATAAGTTCATGAACAGAATGGCCCCCGGCTGGAAGGGACCCGCGTGTTCGATCAGGCTCCCCCCAAGCTGATATCGACGACGGATACCTTGGGGACGCCGCCGAACCCCCCGTGAGCCGACCCCCGACCACCCCTCGGGGGTAGCGCCGTGTGTGTTCTCACTCCTGCTCGACTGCCACGGTCCTGTCTCCTTTGTGGTCCGGACTCCTGCTCTTGTCAACGGAGCAAAACGCATGCCAGGGTCGCGCCTCGTCCACGAAGCGCCCGACCGCTTCGTGCGCCCCGGATTGTGCTGCCCCGCTTGTGACCCTTACTGGTTGCTTGCCCGAATTTTGGAAGGCCAAGGGACGTGAGGGTGAGGGTTTAAACCATGCTAGGAGACCCAAAGGTGATGTGTAGGTCGAGGCCGCGGCGGTCACGATCCGCCGGGTGCTCCCTGGGGCACAGCTGAAACGTCTGGTGAAGCGCCAGAAGGTTCGACGAGGTCGGCAATAGAAAAAGTGGCTCCACCGGGTGTAGTGAGCACCCGACGCGGCCTACCCGGCGGAACAACACCATCGAGGAGCCACAGGGGACGCGGAATCGGTTTATCCATC
>CAZLDS010000083.1:0-10008 GCA_964558395.1 uncultured bacterium
TTTGCCATCGGACCCATGATCAAGCCCTTCTGGGTGGACCAGGGGCGTTCCCTCTTCGAGATCGGCCTCGTCCCGACCACCATCGGGATCGTGCTGAGCGTGGCGGGAGCGCTCGCAGGAGGCGGCTTCATCGCCCGCTTTGGGATCTTCCACGGCGTCTGGGTCCTTGGGCTCCTCCAGGCTGCGTCCAACCTTGGATATGCCTTCGTGGCGTGGGGGAACCTAGGCCAGCTTGGCCTCTACGGGGCGTCAATCTTCGAGTCCTTCACCGCCGGCCTCGGGACAGCCGCCTTTCTCGCGCTCCTCATGAACGTCTGTGAAAAGGAGCACGCCACTGTCCAGTACGCCTTCCTCTCGTCACTGTTTGCGCTCACCGGGCGATTGGCGGGCGCCGTAAGTGGCCTGGGCGCCGAGCAACTAGGGTACTCGAGCTACTTCGTGCTCACATTTTTCTTGGCACTGCCCGCCCTGGCCCTCTTGCCTTGGGTGCGGCCATGGATCCGCGAAACTCCTGTCCACTGATCGCGCCACCCTGAAACGGGAGGAAGGGCGTGACCATTGCCGGGGACGCTATACGTCCTTCATATTTGTCTGCTGAGGCAGAGTTGCCTACACTCCGAACTGGCGCAGGTGGTGATCAAGATGCTTCCAGCACAGGACTCCCCACTCCCAACCGGACAAAGGGCCAAACGCCAGATGCACGGCCCACTCTTCGGATGGGCTCCGCGCGGCAAATCGAGCGATCAGCGCATCGAGGGCGGCGATGTCACGGTCCCACTCTGAGGGCGCGGTCGTCAACATCTCGGGTGCCGTCGGCAGTTTGCCTTTCGGCCACGGAAGCCAATAGACCAGAAGCCGCCGTACGGGGCGAAACCGCAAAAGCCCCGGCCGCGATTGCGTCTTGATCTCACCGAGGGCGACGCGGAGCTGATCAGCCAGGTGGCAGACCATCTGATGGGCATTCATGCGGCCCCAGATCGCAGGGCGATCCAGTCTGAGAGAATCGATTCTGCGGCGGATCGCGGATCGTGCGTCCGCGTCAAAGAGACTGGTCACGGCTGACGACTTCAGACTTATTACTTACCGCCTGCCTTGAGAGGCGGCGTCCCTTCCTTAAAGAGTGCCTCGAGCTGCTTGCGAAACTCCGGCGAGTCAGCGTGTCCGTGAATGGTCACCGCATGTTGCACGGCAGCCTCCAAAAGCTCTTGTTCGCTATCGGCAGAAATTGCAAGGGTGCAGTTCATCTCGCTGGGGAATTCACGGCAGTCTATGTACTTGCGTGCCATGGTGGCCTCCTTGGGCTTTAATGAGGGTGCCGTTGTCTGCGCTGCCAGGCGCTGGGTCGCACCGGTTCACCACAACGCCTAACTGTTTACCATATGGATTCTGCGTAATATCACGCATGGGGCGCCGGGTCAACAGAGGACCGGGTGAGTGATCCGGCTTTACCTCGCCCCTTCAAAGCCGAGCACCAGTCAAACTGTAGAGGAGCATCGCCAGCACGATCAGTGTCACGATCACATAGATGACCCGTTGAGCACGAGCACGATCTTGCCTGTCACGCCTCCCTTCCCGAGCAACTCGTGCGCGTGTCTCGCCTCGGCAAGAGGAAATCGCTGCGCGATGAGTGGCTTGATCTTTCGCTGTTGAAGGAGGTCGAACAAGGCGATCAAATCCTGTCGAAACCATGCCGGTCTCAACCGTTTAAGCCACTGGATGCTGTAGGGGACCACGCGTTTCCGGCCCGGCAGAAGCCAGCCGCCAGCAATGTACAACCCGAAGATGGCGATTCCACGAAAGCGATGACGACGACCTGGACGACCTGAAGCCAATCGCCCCCCACGTAGTGAGGAAGTAAGGCCATATACCACGGCCCTCCCGCCAGGACGGAGAGCGTTGCGGGAACGCCAGATATGGGTGCCACCGATGCCGTCAAAGACAACGTCCACGCCCTCACCCGTGAGGCGGTGAATTTCTTTCACGAAGTCGAGCTGTCGGTAATCAATCGGGATACCGCCCAGGTCGGAAACGGTCGACGCCCCTCGCGATGAACAGGTACCGTACATCTCCAGCCCAGCGAGGCGCCCAAGCTGCAAGAGTGCCGAGCCGACCCCGCCTGCCGCGCCGTGAATCAACACGCGCTGACCTGGTCTGACCTTAGCGGAGCGATGCAGCATCTGGTACGCTGTGACGTAGTTCAGCGCGAGGCTGACAGCCTCTGCGGCGTCCAACCCAGATGGCACCGGAACCAGTTCGCGTTGCGGCAGGCAAACGAACTCCGCGTACGCACCGCTGATCGGCAGCGCGGCGACGATCTGGCCTGGTTCGATTCCAGAGGTACCGGCGCCAAGCCGATCCACCACGCCGATCAGATCCCACCCGGGCGTGAAGGGCAGCGGGGGCGTCTCGGGATGAACGCCCTCGCGCATCATTAGGTCGGGCAAGGCGACACCTGCGGCCAGCACTCTCACCCGCACTTCACCATCCTTCGGCTCGGGGCACTCTTCTTCAACCACCCGAAGTGCATCGGGGCCGCCGTAGTGAGTGACGACGATGCGCGTGTGTCTCATGGACCTCTTGCCAAGCGCTCGACCTGGTGCGGCGTAACTAATACGTATACTGATTGAGTTTCTGCAGCATATCACGCGAACCTCTTCAGGCTGAATGAACCAGATTCCGGCCCACTATGCATTACCTAACCAAGGGCTTGTTAAGCCTTTTCCCCGCCGAAAACTGCAAATTTTACAGTATGTCCAGATAACGATCCGCAATACATCTTAGCCCTCTGTAGCGAGGGACTCGCGCTAAGGGCGGTTCGGAACGAGTTGGTGGAAGAGGCTGGATTCCCGCTTGTAGAAGCCCTGGGTGTGGAAGGATTCTTCAAGGCCGAGGAGTTCGTAATCGAGGTGATGGCAGACTTCGTGAAGGACAGTTCTGAGGAAGGTTCGAAAGGCCACTACCCGACGGCGTTGGGCGGTGCGCATCCACACCGTTACCTGGGCAGGCGCTCCATCCTCGGCTGGCGTGTAGAGGCCATGCAGTTCACCCCAGGTCCGGGAAGGCCGTTTAGCGAGTACTTCGACCTCCACGGGAGGTACTCGGAGTCTGGCCGTCAGGGCGGATACGAGTGCTTGGGAGATCCCCTGGGTCTTCCGACGGTCCTCACGTTCTAGTGCCTCCGCGAGCGCGTCTATCAGTGGGTAGAAGGAGGCCGGCTCGGGCAGAGGGATCGCAGTGACCGCGTCACTCTTCTGGTAAATGCCCTGCTGCGTCCGCGTGAGCCGGTTGTAATAGGCAAAGACCATCAGTGATTGCGCAATCCGTTGCTCGGGAGGCGGCGTAGTAGCCGTCTGGCCCGACGAAACCAGGGACGATCCTCACGCCGTTTGTACCGGGGGTCGGTCCGGAACGCCTCAACCGCTTCGCCAAGGGTCTTTCGGGCCTCCGCAGAGCGACCTATCTCCTGATAGCACAGGCCCAGCTTGTAGAGCCCCTCGGCGCTCGAGGTGTGGATAGACTGGAACGTCTCGTAGTAGGGAAGCGCTTCGGCATATTGTTTCCGTTGCAGATGGTAGTCCCCGAGCCGCAGGTAGGGTTCCCCGTAACGGAATTTCGGATCAATCTCGAGGGCATGCTGGATGTAGCTGCTTCCCGCTTTCCAATCTTCAAGCTGGAGCAGACTGTAGCCGAGGAAGTAGAGGGTCTCAGCCGAGTCGAGGTTGCGAGGCTCTGCTGCCCTCAGGTGTTCAAGAGCCTCCTTAGGTTTTCCCGCCAGGGCCAGTTCCCGACCGAGGTCAGTCTGCGCTACGACGTTATGGGGATTGACCTCCACGAGCTGGCGGAGTTGCTGGATCTCCTGCCGTTTTCGGACGTGACGGAGCAGTCGGAACATCCAGCCACTGGCGTACAGGTAGCCCGGCAGGGAGAGGGCGACGACGATCAGGAGGGCCAAGATGGGGTTGTGGAGCAACCAGCTCAGCAAGAAAAAGAGAAAAAGGCGATTCATGCGTTGCCATACCTAGACGAGAGATCTGAAATCCTCCGCATGCCGCGCTCCCCATCACACGTGCCTTTTTCAGGTTAGCTGGTCTCTCATCAAAGGCGCAAGGAAAAAATCGGGACCTCCCAAGGGCCATATGCGTGATAGCGACAAATTCGTCGAGGCTGGCGACCATTTCGTCGAAAAAATCGGCGTCGTCCGTTGTAACGTACTGAAATATCTTGGGTCAAGCATGGCACACCGTATGCTTTCTCTCTCTCGCGAGTGGTACGACAACAACAAAAGAAGAGGAGGGAGGGCGACATGAAAAAGCTACTGAGTGTTGTGGCGGTTGTTGGAGGTTTGGGGCTGATCACGGCGGCTTACGCACACGGACCGGGCGGCTACGGTCGAGGCTGGGGAACGGGCCCGGGGATGATGGGCGGGCAGTACGGCCCCGGTGCCTACGGGTGTCCTGGCTTCGGTGGCTGGGGGCAGACGCAGACGCAAGCGATCACCGCTGACCAGGCCAAGGACCTCGCTCAGCAGTATGCCGACCAGTACCTCAAAGGCTTCACCGTGGAAAAGGTGTTTCCGTTCACGGGGATGCATCACACCATGTACTCCGTGGAGCTCAAGGGCCCTAACGATGAGATCCGGACCTTCCACATCAACCCGTGGGGGAACGTGATCCCGTTCGGTGGTCCAGTGGCCCAAACCCGGTAAGGCTCCCCATGACCACACGGCCCCCGCGGACGTCCAGTCCCGGGGGCCGATCCTCTTTTTTGCGGGGCGATTGCAGTATGAGAATGACGGGTGATAGAATGCGAACTCGGAGGTTTCGATGAGGAATCCGTTTCAGCCCCGCTACTTTCTCGCTTCGATCGCTCTTCTCTTGGTTGTGGTGATGCTGTATGCCGCGTCAGCGATCCAGCGAACCCAGCACGAGCTGACCCGTCAGCTGGAAGAAAAAGGGCTCGCGCTCGCCGAGGTGTTCGAGTCGAGCAGCCAAAATGCCATACAGGGCAATGCGCTCATGGAAGAGATGATTGCCCAGCGTCTTCTCGACAACGCGCGGCTCATTGACCAGCTCCTCTTCTCTCGCCCATTTGACTCAGCTCTGCTCAAACGCATCAGTGTCATGAACCGGCTCCAGCGCGTGGATCTACTCGACCGCGAGGGACGACCATACGTGCCATCCCCTCCTTCTCGAGGAATGATGGGACCCGGGATGATGGAAATGATGAAGCAGGGTCCAGGGTCGGAGGAGGTGCGCGAAACCCACCGACAAATGATGATGTACATGTGGGGCCGTCAATGGGGCCCTCCGCCCGAAGAGACGGTCCCGACGCCGCCCGCGGTGAAGGACCGGAAGTTCTGGGAGGGGAGCCTTTTCGGCGTAGTCATCGAGGCGCGGAGCTTTCCTGGGATCATCGCGGTCCACGCCGATGCCGATTACGTCCTGAACTTTCGGGAAGAGATCGGAGTCGAGCGGCAGATCCAAGAGCTGGCCCGGCAGCCCGGGGTGGAAGAGGTCGCCCTCGTGGGGCCTGATTTTATCGTCCTGGCGCATTCCGATCCCCAACGCGTCGGCGAACGGGAGGATGATGCCGTCATCAAGCAGGCGTTGAATGAGCACACGGCGGTCAGCCGGCTGACCGATCGCGAAGGAGGGAGGGGGGTCTTTGAAGTGGTCAGGCCGCTCCGCCTGGACGGTTCACGATTGGGTCTTCTCAAGGTCGCCCTGTCGGCAGCGCCCGTTGAGCAGGAGTGGGCCCGGGACCTGCGGTCCGCTGTCGTCTTCGGATTGGCCGTCCTCCTGGCGGGAGCGCTCGGGATGGCCGTCATTTTCTACATGCAATACCGGCATCTGGGCGAGGTGAGAACTCTCGAGGCCGAAGTCGAACGGCGGGACCGCCTCTCGGCCTTAGGTAACCTGGCAGCGGGGGTCGCACATGAGGTGCGGAACCCTCTGAATGCTATTGCCATGGGGCTTCAGCGCCTTCGAGGCGAGTTCCACCCTGCTGAAAATGAGTCGGAGTACGCGCGATTTGTGGATCTGATGCAGGGAGAGGTCAAACGGCTGAACGCCATTGTGGAGGAATTCCTCTCGCTCGCCCGTCCCCTCTCACTGAAGCTCGACACGGTCCGGATCCCCGATCTGCTCCAGGAAGTGACGGCCCTCGTCGAAGCCGATGCCGATGCGCGCGGGATCAAGGTGCTGTTCGACGCGTCTTCGCACCTTCCCGCGGTCCAGTTAGACACGGACCACATGAAGCAGGTGCTGCTGAACCTCGTGTTGAACGGCCTTGAGGCGATGCCCCACGGTGGGACGTTGACGATCGCTGCCTCGGCGCCGGAGCAATGCCTTTTCCTCACTGTCGAGGACACCGGAGACGGGGTGCCTGCCGAGCTTCTCCCGAAGGTCTTCGACCCCTACGTCAGCACCAAAGCCAAGGGAATGGGGCTTGGGCTCACCATCGCCCGGCGGATCGTGGAGGCCCACGGGGGTCGAATCGGTGTCGGGAGCCAGCCGGGCCACGGTACCCGATTCACGGTCAGCGTTCCCCTGAATCCTCAACCGCTCACGTCGAAGTCTTCACAAGATGCCTGAATCTTTCCGCATCCTGGTGGTGGACGACGAGCCGACTCAGCGTGAATTGGTCGGTGGCTTCCTCACGAAACGCGGCTTTGATGTCTCGCTGGCTGCAGACGGTCACGAGGCGTTAGCGCAGTTCAGGAGGGGGTCTTTTGATCTCGTCCTGACCGACCAGAAGATGCCCGGTCTCTCGGGACTCGAACTGATCCAAGCACTGCGGGGTCAGGATCCCGAGATCCCCGTGATCGTCATGACTGCTTACGGGACGATCGAAACGGCCGTCGCTGCGATTCAGGCTGGAGCCGTCGACTACCTGACAAAGCCTTTGAACCTAGACGAGTTGCTCCACCGAGTCCAGCGGGTTCAGGATCGCCAGCGTTTGCTTGCCGAGAACCGCGAGCTCCGAGAAGCCCTGCAGGAACGGCACCGGGTGGAGGGAATCATCGGCGAGAGCGGCGGAATGCAAGAGGTTCTCTCGCTGGTGCAACGCGTGGCGCCGAGCGACGCCACGGTCCTGATCCGGGGAGAAAGCGGCACCGGCAAAGAGCTGATTGCGAAGGCTATCCATTACGCAAGTCCTCGGGCAGCCGGTCCCCTGATCCGGGTCAACTGTGCGGCACTCCCCGAAAATCTACTCGAGTCAGAACTGTTCGGCCACGAAAAGGGGGCCTTTACCGGTGCGGCAATAGCCCGTAAGGGGCGGTTCGAGTTGGCCGATGGCGGCAGCCTGTTCCTGGATGAAATCGGCGACCTTCCGGCCCACCTGCAGGTCAAGCTCCTCCGCGTGCTGCAGGAGCGGGAATTCGAGCGGGTGGGATCCAGCAGGCCTATTGGCGTTGACGTCCGGGTGCTGGCTGCGACCCACCGAGATTTGGAGGCACTGATGCGGGCGAGTCGCTTCCGCGATGATCTCTACTATCGCATCAACGTCGTTACGATCGCCTTGCCGCCGCTCCGAGAGCGCCGGGAGGACATCCCTCTCCTCGTTGACCACTTTCTCCGGACCTTTGGGGAGAAAAACGACAAAACGATCCGCGGTCTGAGCCGTGACGCACGCGAGGTCCTCCTCCGGTACGACTATCCCGGCAACGTGCGAGAACTCGAAAATGTGATCGAGCGGGCCGTCGTGTTAACCCGGGATGATGTGATCGATCTCCGCGACCTTCCTCTGAGTCTCGCGGAGCTTGAGGGAAATATGGAGGAGGGAAAGCTGACTACGGCGGTTGAGGGCCTCGAACGGCGGATGATCCATGAGGCGTTGGCCGAGGCCGGGGGCGTGCAAACGCGCGCCGCCGAAATCCTCGGTGTCAGTGAACGGGTCCTTCGCTATAAGCTCAAGAAGTACGGACTCTCCGGCTGATCAGTTCTTTCCTTGTAAATGCCTAATCATGCTTGTGCGCCTTCTCGTGCTCGCCGTTGTGGTCGTGATCCTCTACTTTTTCCTCTCCGATTGTGGCGATCAGTCCCCGAATGAGCGCCTGACGTTCATCGGAAGACAGGTTTGCTTGTGGATTGAACGCGACGTAGCGCCACAGTGGCATCGTCCCCTCGCGCACCATTTTCGCCGATTGCCCTGCGTGCTCCTGCAGCCGGTTCCACTCCGAGAAATTCAGCTTCTTCCGCCCTTCGTCCACATCGTCCTGGACGAGCCATGAAAACGGCGCAACGTGAGCGTACCACGGCCAGTCGGTCTGGTTGCTGTGGCAATCAAAACAGGCCCGGACCGCCAGCTCGCGCGTCTCCGGACTATCCCAAGGTGGCTCAACGCGTGTAGGCGGATTCGTGTGATTGCGCCCGTAGGGGATCGCCTGAATGACAACAAAGAGAATGACAGTGCCAACCAATGCCCATTGCATAAGACGTTTCAGCAAGTCGTGCACTCCCGTTAACCATAAAGAGCTTCGCCAACGCAAGTGTACAGGAGGCCGAAATATACTTCCTTGAACTGGACGGTTGTCAGGTGCCGGTCTACGGACTCCCACGGGTGTCGGTGGGTGAGGTCTAGCGATACACCAAAAGGTCGGGCGAGAAACACGAAAAATCTTATCAACCACATCGGCCAGTTATCCGGTTTTTTAAAATCCAAAATCACAAAACGTTTTCCTGAGGCCATGGCTTTCGCTCCACTCTGTATTACTTGGTCGAACTCTGGGATGAGGGTAATCGCAAACGTGGATAGGATGGCGTCGACGCGCTCAGGAAACTGGTATGTCGCCGCATCGCCTTGCACCAGCTCGATATTTGACCAGTTGTTGCGTTGTATACGTTCGCATGCCGCCGTGAGCATATCCGCCGATAAATCAACACCTACTATCTTGCCTTCCGGGCCGACAGCCGCTCGCAAGAATCGAAAGTTTAAGCCAGTGCCGCAACCTATTTCTACGACAGTGTCGCCCCGCTTTAGGGCAAGGGACCGCACAGCCATCTTCCGGTAGGCGAATTCACGAATGCCAATAACGTAGTACAGGTTAGCGGTGAAGTCGTACCACGTTGCGCGCTTTCGATAGAGGCGCGCGATTGTCGGCTTATCAAGGGCCATCGTCTGTGCCCTCCTTAGATACTCAAAGGTGCCCGCGCCGTTACTCAACGATGAGCTTGCCATGAAGCATACCCATCTGGCATTGAAAGTCGTACTCACCCGGCTGTTGCGGGGTGAACTCGATGGAGACCCGTTCGCCAGGAGGCAGCTTGGCACTCTTGTTGAAGTCCGGGAAGAGTACCATCTCGGAGCACGAGGCGGTTTCTTGTCGGGTGAAGTTCAGACGAACCAGCTGCCCGGCTTTCACCACCAGCACGTCAGGAGTGTAGCCGCCCTTTACCACAATGTCGGCTTCCTGCACGCCGTTGCTAGGTGCCAGACGGGTTCCTTTCTTCTTCGAAAAAAAGAAAAACCAGATTACGAGGACGGACAGGACGACCGCGCCGAGCAGTACGGCGATTTGCGCCACTGTCATGGCTTTTCCTCCCTCTTATTTCGCGCGGTTGATGGCCTAAAACCCCGCAGGCGCAGGGCATTGCCCACCACCGTTACGCTGCTCAGTGCCATGGCCGCACTGGCGATGATCGGACTGAGGAGAATACCGAAAAACGGGTAGAGGACGCCCGCGGCAATCGGGACGCCCAGCGTGTTGTAGATAAAACTGCCGAAAAGGTTCTGCTTGATGTTACGCATCGTCGCTTTGCTCAGCTCGATGGCGACGGCCACGCCCGTGAGGCTGCCCTTGATCAACGTGATGTCCGATGCCTCGATAGCGACATCGGTGCCGGTGCCAATGGCCAATCCCACATCGGCTTGGGCGAGAGCCGGGGCATCGTTGATGCCGTCACCCACCATCGCGACGGTCTTGCCCTCCTGCTGCAGCATCCGCACGTTGCGGGCCTTATCTTCGGGCAGGACCTCGGCCATGACGCGGTCGACGCCAACCTGACG
>CAZLDS010000084.1:0-9996 GCA_964558395.1 uncultured bacterium
GTCTTCTCACTATCTCGGTGGCAACGATTTGGCGATCAGGCCAACAAAGAAGCTCAGTATGATTATCGTGACCCCAGCCAGTGTCACCTCCGCGCCCGTCATCGCGAGTCCTCCATCTACTATAATCGGTGGATTATCGTGCGCCCGTCAATCGGGACAGCCCCTTTTTTTCTTATCGGCGAAACTAGTATGGCTTGCATCGGGGGAATTGCTTAGGCAAGACGGGCGAAGAAATAAGCGGCCCCGCCGGGTGCGCGAACACCCGACGAGGCCTGGCCCTGTCCAGCAGGAGGCGAGGGAGGCCCCTACTGCGAGGCTGGGGTAGCGGGGGTCGCCGGTGTGGCCGGCGTCGCTGGGGTAGGAGGAAGGGGGCCTACGGTCGCTGGGGTAGCTGGACCGCCGGGTCCACCAGGAGTCGCCGGTGTGGCCGGCCTCGCTGGGGTAGCCGGCGTGGCTGGCGTAGCTGGAGTGGCTTGAGCAAGCGCCATGCTGTTAGCGACGAAGATAGACCCAGCAACCACAATACAGATGACGCTTCGCTTCATAGGAGCCCTCCTTTGCGTTGTGGATATTGCCGCAAACAAAACCCGACGCGCGCGTGTCGCTTGACCAAATGCGTCTTTCATGCCAAGACAAGTCTCCACGTCGATAAGTTATCGGCTTATCGGCACTATCCAACCAAAACACAAGAAATCTTATTTTTTGGAACAGCCTCGCATGTATGTCATTGTGACATGTGTCGTGTAACGTTGTGCAAAAATGACGTGCTTTTCTCCTGGTCAGTTGCACACAGACTGAGGGGCGGTATCAGATTGTCCGACAGGACCAAAGCTCAGCGTGGTTGGTTGACCGGCAAACAGGTTGCGTGTGGTTGTTCGTCGCGCTCGAGAAGGTGAAAGCAAATTTCCTCCCTATTCTTGTGAAAGGGCTGCACGAAGGAGAGTTAGGGAAGAAGGTAGAAGGCTGTTCGAAGGAGGGGTGAGGAATGGGCATGATCTACGAGGTCGGAGAAACCTGGTACTTCGGGGTCAAAGTGGAGGCAGGCGTGAGGTGCCCACGGTGTGAATTGAAAGAATGGACGTAACCTTTTTTTGCTCTATTTTGCGTTTGAACATGCTCTGCAAAGACTTGCGGGACCCCGTTTGAGGCAAGGCACACCAGGGGCCGTTTCTGCTCGAATCGGTGTCGGGCGAAGGCGTGGCGGAAGCAGAAGGAGCGGGAGCTGGGCGCCGCCCTCGACGAGGCGGAGCGGGCGTTGCGGAAGGTGCGACGGGCGGTCTCGGGCGAGGCCGAAGACTCCGCTTGACAGATTGTAACCTGAGGAGTTACATTGCCTACAGACCGGAAGAGGCTGACGATGAGACTGAAGGCATTGCGGGCCAAGTGGGGGCTCAGTCAGGAAGCCCTTGCAAAGAAGGCGGGCATTTCACGCGAGTACCTTGCCCGGTTGGAGGCGGGCCAGCATGACCCGCCGCTGAGCACGCTGACCAGGCTCGCCAAGGCGCTCAGGGTGAAAGTGGGGGACCTATTAGAGTAAAGACACGGATACCAGGTATGCCCAAGAGAAAATACATTTGTTTCGCTGTGGGTTCAGGAAAAGGACTGAGATCCTCTGTATGGCAGGTCATCGTTCGTAAGAGTGAAGTGTATTTTCACCTGGTTCCTTTGGGTGGAGTGCTGAAAGTCAGTCTTCACGAAACAGGCCAATGGCAGATATCATTTACTTCTGAATATGAAAAAAATGCGGGCTAAAGGGCAGTGGTCTCTCGATACACGTCATATGATGCGCTGGCTACGACCGGTCGAAATAGGTCGGAGAATTACGCTTGCGTTTCGAATACTCATTCCGACCTCTGAACTGAGGCTAATGAAACCAAGGCCGCCGTCGAAACCCATAATCTGGATCAACCCTCCACCTATCGGGCATTGGATAGAGATTGCCATTTTCTTTATCGCTCCAGGAAAAGAATTTCCGCGTTGGCCCGGTCGGCGTGCAATACAAACTGAGCGTTTGGGCCAGCAGTTGCTACCTAATGGACAAACCCTCTCCATCGTATATCACCGCGAGATGGTCCCGCCCGAAGAGGAAGTGAAAATAAATCGCCTAAAGTCATCCATGCGGGGAAAAAGCTTCCAGAAAGTCTTCGACCGTGCCTTGATTCCTGGAGTTCACCGTGGTGGCTCCAGATACTTGATTTAAATAGCTATGGACACCGGATCCATGTTAACGAGCCCCACAAAGAAGATGTAACTGAGCGGCCCCGCCGGGTGTTGGCGCACCCGACGAGGCCTGGCCCCCCGCCGTCGATCGAGGCGACGGCGAAGGTTGCCGTGAGTTTAGCCCTCGGGAAAGCGACATGCAAGGTGCAAGGCAAAGAAGGATGGCAGAATGACCACCTCCGGGAGATGGTTCTGGAGTATCTCGACGCATGCACGACAAAGAAGGACGAACCGGCGTTAAACTGGATCTTGGCCCGCGCCGCCATCGCGCTATCGCTTATCGGCGTCCAAAATGACACGATCCTTCGCCGAGTCGAGGACGCGCTGCCGCCGAGGAGGGAGGGGTGAGGCATGACGGAACCAACAATGGAAACCCTGGCACGAAGGCTGGACCGGGTGGAGCAGGGGGACCGGCGCTTGAAGAGGGTGACCAAACCGTCAAGGCGCTCTAGGTAACGGTGGGGAACTGATGAGGTGGGTGGAGGATACGCGATGAGAAATATGAAGGAACACCTGGTTTGGGCGGTTACGGCGGACAATTCCATCGTTTGTCTTGGCATTCTTGAAGATGTTGACACGGGAGAATTTTTCCCGGTGCACAGCACCTATGCAGATGTCGGCTACAAGGCAGATGGGGACTACAGCACCGAAGAGGAGTCGGCTATACAGGACGCTGGGGCTGAGATGCGGAGATACTTGGGGGGGTATTGGTCTACTTTAGCCGCTGTGCGTGATCCCTTAAGGGCCGGTACCTTAAGAGAGGCGGTTCGGATGCGTCTATCGTAAAGCGGCCGCAAGACTACGCGAAGGTCAAGGCGGTGCGGCGGGAGGTGGAGGGGAAGCGGGGACGATGAGTGAGATGGACGAAAAAGTGGAGGAGCCGCAAGAGCAGGCAGCCGACGGCACTCCGATTCCACCAGAGCAATTGAAAAAGATTCTTGAGGCGCATCGGAAATGGGTGGAGTCAGAGGGGAAGGAGGGGGAAAGGGCCGACCTGTTCCGGGCCAACCTCCAGAACGCCATTCTGTTCGAGGCCACCCTGGGCGGGGCCAACCTCCAAGAGGCCGACTTGATCGGGGCCGAGGGCCTCACCGCATTTCAAGTAGGCGCCGTCACCTATAATTGGGCGCTGGCCCTCTATGACCGTGACTTTCTGGAGAAGCTCGGCCTCCCACCCGACCACAACGAGCAAGTCAAAAGGAAGCTGGCCGAAATAGAAAAGGAAAAGAAGGCGACCGACGGTAAATGATGCAGATCCTCGGGCACGCCGACCCGCAGATGACGCTCCGCGTGTATGCCCTGGTTAGCGATGAGCACATGCGCGAGGCCATCAATCGGCTCAACTATGACACGACTCGGACATCTACTGTGTCCAATGTGTCTATACCGTGCAACCTAACTAGCGGAAAACGCTAACCGCCCGCCCCTGTTGGACCGCCCCTTCTCTTGCTGAAGGCCATCGACCCGGGGTCCTGATCTCGCCCTTCCCGTGCCGGATTCGTCCTAGGGTCATTCCCGATCCGCAGTTCAAACGTGCGCCGCCCGACGAGGTGGGTCAAGACGTAGAGTTCCAGTCCAAAGGGCAGGTAGCCTAGATATCCGAGGAGCGGCATCTCGAAGAGGTGCCAGAAATTCGCGGAGGGGATGTGGTAGACCCATTTCGGATACGAGAGATAATTCCACATCTCCCAAAAGAACCCGCAAGTCAGCGCACCGGTGCACAGCGCGACGATCGTGCGCCAGTCGCCCTGCTGCAGATGGCTCAGGATCGACCGCCTGCCGACCCACACGTTGATCGGTTCCAGGATGCAGAAGAGAGAAATCCACACGAGGGGGTAAAAGTAGCGGGGAAAAGCCACAACCAGGCCGAACATGATGCAGCCTGTGAGAAACAGGCTCCAGCAAGTGCGAGGGGTGGGTGATATCTGCCGGCCGTGAGCGAAACGCTCGATCCAGCCAAACGTGCCCACCAGTTCGGCCGTGCTAAAGACCGCCGGGATGACGGTCGAAAAGCTGACCGACGCGAGAATGAAGTACTCCACTTGGCCGAATAATTCGCCGCCGAGATACTGCCAATTTGCGGTTCGCCAGTTGATGATCTCGAAGAGCCACCAGGCTGGTGCCGAGATGAGGAAGAACATGACGAAGTCGCGCGGTGATCGGGTAAGCAGGGAACTGCCGGTGCGACGGAGCACTAACCCATCAACGATCAGGGTGTATCCCAACCACAAGGGAAAAAAGAGTACGTGGGTCCTCAGCCCGGGCAGCAGCCAGTTAAGAGGCCACGAGACACCAAGGAGGAGCCAGCCGATCCATTCGTGCCACGCCCTCGCCACAGCCGATTTGCCCTTCATCCCCCCGGGAACGTTTGCTGAGTGCTCAATCTGAAATCCCCGCATTACTCGAAGATGGCAACGCCCGGCGGAAATCCGCCGGGCGTTGCCATTCATCCGTTCATCACGCTCTCAGCTCTGGACCCTCACCCAGACCTCCCGGCTCCGAGGTCCGTCGAACTCGCAGAAAAAGATTCCCTGCCAGGTTCCGAGGCACAGTTTTCCCCTTTCGACGAAGACAGCAGCCGTATTGCCGACCACCGTAGCCTTGAGGTGAGCGTCGGCGTTGTCTTCCTGATGCTCGTATCGGTCTTTGTAAGGAAAAAGGCGGCGGAGATGCGTCAGGATGTCCCCGCCGACCGCCGGGTCGTGTGCTTCCTGAATGAGGATGGCGGCGGTCGTGTGAGGGACATAGATATAACAGATGCCTTCGCTCACCCGAGCACTGTCCACTGCGGACTGAATTGCCGACGTGATCTCGTAAAAATCCTCTCGCTTTTCGGTTTTTACCTTGAGCTTCGTCATAGGTCCATCAGCTCCACCGTGAGGGTTGGAAGCTCGAGCATCGCTACCGTGGCCCGGCCGCATAACCACCCATAGGTCTCTCCCGGGTTGATCAGTAGAATATTTCCCTCGTGTCGAATCTCTGCCTGATGCGTGTGGCCGAAGATAATGACGTCCGCCTGTTCCTCATTCCGTCCAAGCTCGTCGAGGATGTGGATTACGGTGAGACGTCTGTTCTTGAGTTCCATCCGGTGAGGTCCCACCCTGATCCGGCCCTGTGACCTCCGTTCGAGGCCCACACGCTCCCCATCGTTGTTGCCAAAGACGCCCACCCACTCGCACTGGAGACGCTCGAGGGGGGCCAGCGCAAAGGGGGCCACAAAGTCCCCTGCGTGAATAACCAACTGAACCTGGTGACGGTTGAAGAGATCGACGGCATGCTCGATCCGGGGCAAGTGATCGTGGGAGTCTGCCATCAGTCCAATGTGCATGACGTCCTCGACGGCCGAGCGATATCACACCTCAGATCGCGAGTCAAGGACACCCGACGTGACGTCCAGGGTCCGATGTTCGAAGTCCGAGGTCTAAAAAATTCGAAATCGCAATTCGGAATCCGAAATGTGCCCCCCTCTCCCCTCGGCTTCCCCTGAGCGAGAGTCACGTAGCGCTTTGAGTCGAAGCGCTCTCACCTCTCCACCCTCAATTGGTTTTGATGGGTAACGGAATGTGGTGTCGCTCCAGGTCCCACCGCAGAGGGCAGGCATCGCAGCGCGGGATGGACCGGCAGTACGTTTTGCCGACCGCGACGAGCAGCGCATGGTATTCATTGTACAGATCTGCATTACGTGGGAGGTGATTCAT
The DNA here is from genome assembly GCA_964558395.1 of uncultured bacterium. Classification (GTDB taxonomy): domain Bacteria; phylum Methylomirabilota; class Methylomirabilia; order Methylomirabilales; family CSP1-5; genus CSP1-5. The sequence continues at coordinate 5,919 of CAZLDS010000084.1, forward strand.
GAGAAAGGCCTGAACTTCGTCGTACGAGGCTGCATGAGAGATCAGACGGTGACGGGAAAAGATTCGCTTGGTATACGCATCAATAACAAAGATCGGCATGTGGCCTGCATAGAGGAGAATAGAGTCTGCCGTTTCCGGGCCGATTCCCGAGACGCCGAGAAGGGCCTGCCGAAGCCCGCCGGGTTCCTGCCGGAACATCCGACGGAGGCTCCCTTGGTATCTTGTGCGGAGGAAGGCAAGAAAGTTGTGGAGGCGCCGGGCCTTGACGACAAAGAAGCCTGCGGGTCGAATCAGCTGCTCGAGGCGACGAAGAGACAGGGCTGACATTGTGGCGGGGGTGAGTGCCTGCGCCCGGCGGAGCCGTCGAATCGCCTTTTGGACGTTACCCCAGTTGGTGTTCTGGGCCAGGATCGCGCCGACGATGACTTCATAGCGACTGTGCCCGGGCCACCACCCCTGTGGACCGAAGTGTGCATGGAGCCGCTGATAGATGGTGCGCAGTCGCCGCCGCATCGGCGCCTCTCGGCTTTCCGCTTTCCCTCCGGCAGGGGAGGTGGTGTCTCGGTCAGTTTTGTAGTATCATATGCCGACTGTTGAACCAAGAATAACCCCGACGGAGTGATTGTGCTCGCAAGGAGAACCCCTCTCCAGGGGCGTGTGCGTGGCAAGGATTCTGGCTGTTGATCTCGGCGAGGTTCGCATGGGCCTAGCGATTAGTGATGAGCTCATGATCACCGCCCAACCCCTGCCGACTTGGCGTCGAAAGGACCGCCGGGCAGACTTGGCCCATCTCCAAGACCTGGTAGAGAGCTGGAACGTCCACCAGGTGGTCGTCGGGTATCCCAAGCACCTCAAGGGTGGCGTAGGCGAGAGCGCCTCGAGGGCTCAGAAGTTCGCCGAAGAGCTAGAGAGTACGCTAGCTGTTCCGGTGATTCTCTGGGATGAGCGGTATAGTACCGTCGCGGCTGACCGAACGCTGATTGAGGCGGGCGTACGCCGAAGGCGGCGCCAGCAGGTGAGGGACAGTGTGGCAGCCTTGTTGATCCTGCAAGGGTATCTGGACCGGCGGAGGAGGGGGAGGTAGCGTGCGCATCCGAGGTTTTCGATTCGCTCCGTGGGTCGCGGGACTGTGCTTGGCCTTGATCACCGCCTTTGGTGTCCGGACATACCTGGCTCTGTATCCAACCATGCGGCCCCGCTTTCGGGACACGGGGCCGTGGGTTGTCGATATCAAGCCGAACACCGGGTCTGCCGCGATCGCCGACCTGCTCGGGGAGCGCGGGATTATCCAGGACCGCTTCCTCTTCATCCTCTTGACCACAGTCCGTGGTTCCTCTGATGGGTTGAAGGCGGGGGAGTATGAGTTCAGCTCCTCTATGGGGCTCTTGGATGTTATCCGGATCCTCGAACAGGGGAAGGTGCTGGTCCACAAGGTGACGATTGCCGAGGGAAGCAGCGTCTGGCAAATTGCGACGCTGCTGGATGCGGAGGGGCTTGTCGAGAAAGAGCAATTCCTGGAGCTGGCCAGGGACCCTTCGATCGCCAGCTTTTATGTCCCTGGGGCGAACACGCTCGAGGGATTCCTCTTCCCCGACACGTACCACTTCATCAAGGGCATCGATGGAGAAGGGATCATCGAGACGATCGTCCAGCGCTTCTTTCGCGAGATGACCCGCGAGGATGAGCGGCGAGCCCATGCACTCGGCATGAGTTTGTACGAGATCGTAACTCTCGCCTCCATTATTGAGAAGGAGGCGATCATGGATCGAGAGAAGCCGATCATCGCGGGGGTCTTCTATAATCGCCTGCGGCGAGGTATGCGTTTACAGGCTGACCCGACCGTCCTCTATGGCAGGCGTCGGCGGGGTCGGATTAGGCGACGAGACCTGCGGACAGACCATCCGTATAACACCTACGTCCAGAACGGTCTCCCGCCGGGACCGATCGCTAATCCGGGCGCGGCCGCGTTGAAGGCCGCATTGTACCCCGCTCGGGTCAGCTATCTCTACTTTGTGTCTAAGAATGACGGAACGCACCACTTCTCTCGCACCTTGAGAGAACACCAACAGGCGGTTCGGAAGTACCAGATTCGGCCACAGCTCGCGAATCCGAAGAGTCGGAGCATCTGAGGGGGAGGAACGGATGAAGAACGTTCGGACATTCTTCCAGACAATTCTCATACTGGTGCTTCTGGTCGGATGTGCCCCGAAGGAGAAAGAGGGTTCGGCTGAACTGGCGGCAGCCCGGTACCAGTTGGGAGTGGCATATTTCGACGCCGGGAATTATCGGGCCGCCCTCCCTGAACTTTCCAAGGCCGCTGACCTCGATCCGTCCAACGCAGAATATCGGAATGCCCTGGGCATGGCGCTGCTGTTTAACCGAAAGTTCGCCCCGGCCATCAAGGCGTTCGAGGAGGCGATTGCGATCGAACCAAAATTTTCGGAGGCAAAAAACAACCTGGCCAGCGCCTATATCATGAAGGGCGAGCTCGAAAAGGCAAAGCCTCTGCTCACGCAGGTGTTAGAGGATCCCCTGTATGCTACCCCGCAGTTTGCCTACTTCAACCTGGCCAGAATCTACGAGCGACAGGGGAAGATTGATGAGGCAATTGAGCAATACAAGCTGGCCTTGGACATCCGATCCGGTTATGTGGATGCGCACTATAATCTGGGGTTGTTGTATCTCCAGCAGGGAAGGACGGATCTGGCCATTGAGGAGTTCACGGCGGCGACTGACCTGGCCCCCAAGATAGCCGTATATCAGCAAAGCCTCGGCGTCGCGTATGTCCGGGCGGGCAGGTACCAGGCGGCTCGCAGAGCCTTTGAGAAGGTGCTCGAGGTGGAAAAGAAAGGCGAGTCGGCGGAGTATGCCCGGAAGATGCTCCAGGAGCTCCCGCAATGACCGTGGCCGCCTTGGGGACCGGGACCCCAAAGGTCCAGGTCCCCGATCTTCGCGACTTCACGCTCCCCGAGCTCACAGGGTGGATGAGCAGTCTGGGCGAGCCGGCCTATCGGGCAAGACAGGTATTTCGCTGGCTGTGGAAGCGGCGGGTCGAGGACTTTCAACAGATGACAGACCTGCCCATGGCCTGCCGCGAGGTCTTGGAAGGACAAGCTCGTATTGGCTCGGTCGCGGTCGTAGCGGTCCAGTCCTCCCGGGATGGAACCCGCAAGCTTTTGCTTCGGCTCTCGGATGGCGACCAGATTGAGGCGGTGCTGATTCCGGAGGCGCGTCGGTTGACCGCCTGCATCTCCGCGCAAGTGGGATGCGCCATTGAATGCAGCTTCTGTCTCACGGCCACGATGGGGCTTCACCGGAACTTGCGGCCCGCCGAGATTGCAGGCCAGCTCGTGGCCTTGGGAAGTATCCTCGGGCGCCGAGAGCGTATTACCCATATCGTCCTTATGGGCATGGGAGAGCCCTTGGCGAACTATACCGCCACCGAAAAGGCCCTCCGGATTCTCGTCGCCAAGGATGGGCTCGCTTTTGCTCCCCGGCGGATTACCCTGTCCACCGTTGGTTTAGTTCCTGGGATTCGCCGCTTGGCCGAATCCGGGCTCGGAGTCAACTTGGCGGTCTCTCTCTCGGCGACCACCGATGAGGCGCGCGATCGCCTCGTGCCGGTCAATCGCCACTATCCCCTGCGGGCCCTCCTCCAGGCATGCCGGGACTTTCCCGTGCCTCCCCGGCGTCGCATGACCTTTGAATACGTGCTCATGGCAGATGTGAACGATCAGGTCGAGGATGCTCGACGCCTCGTCCAGCTCCTGAAAGGGATCCGGTGCAAGGTCAATCTCATTCCCCTGAATGAAGCGCCGGAGATCCCGTTTCGCCGTCCCGAGCGGGCTCGGATTGAGGCCTTTCAAAAGACCCTAGAGCGGGCTGGTTACATCGCCACGATTCGGGAGAGTCGAGGACAGGATATCTCGGCGGCATGCGGCATGCTGGCAACGGCCGGGAGTCCACTTGACACTGCCCACACCATCCCGTAGAATGTTCATGCGGGGTGGAGCAGTTCGGTAGCTCGTTGGGCTCATAACCCAAAGGTCGCAGGTTCAAATCCTGCCCCCGCAACCAA
>CAZLDS010000085.1:0-9866 GCA_964558395.1 uncultured bacterium
CGTAGCTCACATTGCCGCTGCCATCCTCCTTTGCCAGTCCACCGATCCTGTGCTCGAGTCCCGGCGTTCCCGGCCGCACCCAGGGCCGGGACAATGTCTCCGGGTCCCGCGAATAGGGCTGGAATCCCTCGGGGTCCGTCCGAAAGTGGACTTCAATCTTCGGCAGCTCACTCACCTGAGGAATCTTCCAGGGCTCGGCCCCGTTCCCCAGATAGCCGTCGGACATGTAAATCACCGGGACCATATACTTGACGGCGAGCCGCACCGCCTCGAAGGCCATGGAGAAGCACTCTGCGGGAGTCGCGGGCGCCATCACTACGACAGGAGACTCGCCGGCCCGGCCGTAAATCGCCATAAGGAGATCCGCTTGCTCGGTCTTGGTCGGCATGCCGGTCGAGGGCCCTGCCCGCTGGATGTCGGCGATAATCAGGGGAAGTTCTGTCATCACTGCGAGGTTGATCGTTTCCTGCTTAAGCAGCATCCCCGGGCCGCTCGTGGTCGTGATCGCAATGGCCCCCCCATACGCTGCACCGAGAGCCGCTCCTACCGCTGCGATCTCATCCTCGGCCTGAAAGGTCAACACATTGAAATTCTTGTAGTTTGACATCTCGTGAAGGATGTCACTCGCCGGAGTGATCGGGTAACTCCCCAGAAAGAGGGGTACCCCCGCCCTTTCCGCTGCCGCGAGGAACCCCAGGGCGGTGGCTGTGTTTCCGGTAAGGTTCCGGTATTTCCCGGGTGCCAATCGCGCGGGTTTCACTTCATACTGAACCGCGAACATCTCTGCAGTCTCGCCGATGTGGTATCCGGCCTTCAGCGCCCGGATATTTGCCTCCACCAGCTCCGGGTTTCTCTTGAAGCGGCTCTGGATCCAGCGGACCGTCGGATCGATAGGCCGTGTAAAGAGCCACGAGGTTAATCCGAGGGCAAAGAAGTTCTTGCATCGAGAGGCCACTTTGGCGTTGAGGTTCAGCTCCTCGACCGACCGCAGGGTCATACTGGTGATATCAACCGGAAACACCTGGTATTTGTCGAGCGAGCCATCCTCACGGGGATCGGTTTCGTAGCCGGCCTTCCGTAAGTTCGCTTCGTTAAATTCTGTCGTGTCCAGGATGATGATTCCTCCCGGTTTCAAGTCTTTGAGACTCACTTTCAGGGCCGCGGGATTCATCATCACCAGGACATCGGGGTTATCCCCTGGCGTAAAAATATCGTGGCTGCTGAAATTGATTTGAAAGCCGCTCACGCCAAACAGGGTCCCGGCTGGTGCCCGGATTTCCGCGGGGAAATCTGGGAGCGTTGCGATATCAGTGCCCGCCACGGCGGTCTCGTTGGTGAACTGCATGCCGGCGAGCTGCATACCATCGCCCGAATCCCCCGCGAAGCGGATCACCACCTCGTCCCGTTCCTCATGGCGCTTCGGCACGTGTGGACCGGATGGGGCCTCGGTATGTGTTATCGCGCCTTTTTCCTCAGTCATATTCCGTTATTCCTTTCTCGCGTGTCGCGTCGTACTTCTTCCTTCCATCACTAACCGGATCAGTCCCTCTGGCGACGACCTCCGCGCCGAATCGTGTCAAATCAAGTCGGGAGGTGGCGGTAACCATCATCTCGATGGCACAGCAGGCGAGCCCAAAGGTGGCTGGCCACAGGGAAGAACTGCGGTCCAGTTCCGCATCTTCTCAAGCGTGGTGAGGAGAAGCCCGCGCTCGACCTCCTCCTCTACAGATTGGTGCCGCTGGTCCCCATCACGCAGCTCAACCTTCACTGGCGTTTTCCCGGTTTCCGAATCGTCGTCGGGGGGGTCCTACGCCTGGAACGACTGCCCGCAGCCGCAGGAGCCTTTCGCATTCGGGTTCTTGATCGCGAAGCCCGCCCCGGTCAACCCGTCTTGAAAGTCGATCTCGGAGCCGGTGAGGAAGAGCAGGCTCTTGGGGTCGATCACCACCTTGACCCCCCCTTGCTCGATGACCTGGTCCCCCTCGCGGGGGGTATCGAAGGCCAGCTGGTACTCATACCCGGAACATCCGCCCCCTCGGACCCGGATGCGGAGCCCCTGGTCTGCAGTCCCCTCTTTGGCCATCAGATCCTTTAGTTTTGCGGCGGCGGCCGCTGTGACAGTAACCATGCTTGCTTAACCTCCTTGGTTGATTACGTACAATCAATATAATAGTACTTCAGCTACTTCGGCGCACCCTGGACGCCCCTCGACTCCGCCCGCGGCAGGCCACGGGACATGGCACGAAGCCGCTCCACGCGCTCTGCCAACTTGTCTACCGTGTAATCGACCTCAGCTTCAGTGCTCCACCGCCCCAGGCCAAAACGGATGCTGGCCTTGGCTAGCTCTTCGCTCACCCCCAGGGCGACGAGCACATACGAAGGCTTCATACTGGCTGAAGAGCACGCAGAGCCAGAAGAAACAGCCACGTCCTTCATGCTGAGGAGCAACGCTTCCCCTTCGACCTGCGCAAAACTCAGGTTCAGATTTCCGGGAAGGCGCCGCTCCGGATGTCCATTCAAATACACCCCCTCGATGCGCTCCACAATTCCGGCCTTCAAACGTTCCCGGAGCCCTGTCAGTCGCTCCCCCTCCTCCGCCATGAGCCGGGATGCTACCTCACACGCCTTCCCGAAGCCCACAACTCCCGGAACATTGTGCGTTCCCGAGCGGAGTCCTCGCTCCTGACCACCTCCGTCCAGGAGCGGTGTCAGCTTAACTGCGGACTTGGTCTTTCGAACGAACAGAGCCCCGATTCCCTTGGGCCCATAAAGCTTATGCGCAGAGAAGGAAAGAAGATCGGCATAAACTTCATCCACCCTGAGCCGGACTTTTCCCAGCGCCTGCGCCGCATCGGAGTGGAACAGGACCCCGCGGTCCCGGCAGATCCGCCCAATCTCAGCGAGCTGCTGAATAGTCCCGATCTCGTTATGCGCCGCAATCACGCTGACCAAGATGGTCCGGTCGGTGATCGCCTCTTCTACTTGGCACGGATCCACCATTCCGGTCCGATCCACAGGGAGATACGTCACGTCGAACCCTTCTTTCTCGAGGCGGCCACAGGCATCAAGGACGGCTCGGTGCTCAACGACTGTCGTGATAATGTGGTTTCCTCGATCTCGGGAGGCCCAAGCCACTCCCTTGACCGCCAGGTTGTCGGATTCACCGGCCCCCGAAGTGAATATAATCTCTATCGGCTTACAACCGATAAGCTGGCTGAGCTGTTCCCGTCCCTGTTCGACAGCCGCCTCGGCTGTCCAGCCAAACACGTGGACGCGCGAGGAGGGGTTCCCAAAATGTTCCCGCAAATAAGGGAGCATCGCCTCAAGGACCTCGGGATCCACCGGGGTCGTGGCGTGGTAATCCATGTAGATTGGGAGCCTTACACCCATCACTGCCTCATGGATATTGTCTTCCAGGTCTTCCGACAGGCTCACTTTCATTTTAAAACAAAGAAGCGGGCCTTGTCAAGGCTCTTAGGTCACCTTTTTCCCTATAATTCCAGCAGTTTCGGGAAGTTGGTCAGGATCCGGCATCCTGTTTCCGTCACCACCACGAGATCCTCGACCCGCACCCCTCCCTCCCCCGGATAATACAGCCCTGGCTCGACGGTTACGACATTGCCGCTCCGTAGGACGGCTCCCCGTTTACCTATCCGCGGTGGTTCATGGATCTCCAGACCTAAGCCATGACCCGTTCCGTGAAAGAACCCCTGCATCCGTCCATTCACCTCACCGCTGGAGAAGCCTAAGCGTTCGAAGATCATATTCACCTCGTGGTGGATCGCGGCTCCGTCTGCCCCATCCCGGATCAAGGCGATCGCGTGCTCTTGGCCTTGAAGCACCGCCGCATGCATCTGCTTTACGCGCGCGGACGCCCGACCTCTAACTACGGTCCGGGTGATGTCCGCAAAATAGCGCGTCCGGCTCGAGCGAGGAAAGATATCAATAACGATGGGCTGGTGGGCCATCAGCGGTCCGGTCCCTTCCTGATGAGGGTCACTCCCTTGGTCGCCGCCCGCCACAATGGTGTGTTCAGTGATACAGTCTCGATCAAGCAGGGCATGATGGATGACCCGTCTCAGGCCTTCCGAGGTCAAGCGTTCACCCTCTCGGTAAAGCTCGTGTCCCCGAATCTCAGCCCCGCGGAGAACGTCAGTGGCTATCGTCATCGCCTCTTCGGTCAGACGCAGCGTCTCGGCAATCCACCCGACCTCAGTTTCGGACTTGACGAGCCGTTCTTCAAAAAACGTCCCCTCCTTCACCCGGACCTCATATCCTTTGGCACGTAGCTTGTCCGCGTACTCGGCAGGGAAGGTTCCCGGGACGACGAGGTGTTGGACCCCACGTTCTCTCAATGCCTCATCGACGGCATCGAGCAGCGTCGGTTGCGCAACGCAACCTCTAACTCGATCCTCATACTTTTGGAGTGCGAGGATCGTCTCTACCGCGGCCTGAACCCTGGCCCGACCCACTTCCAGGTCACTAACCATGATGACCGCTTCCCCCCCCACCTGAAAAAAGGGAAATGGATCGGGGGCGAGAAAGCGGGTGGCATAGTAGAGGTCGGCATCCCGCTCACTCGCGGCGATAATCAGCAATGCCTCTTTCATAACGGTCCAGAGCTAATAGTTCAGGGTTCAGAACTTAAAAGTCCGGCAGTCCTCGCTCTACCATGAACCATAAACCACGAACTATGACCCATCAATTAGTCGTCTGAGCAACGCCGTGCATGGTTATCGGATCTTGAATTAACTTTCCCTCTCGGAATCTCTGGGGCGAGAGGGGAGTAATGTCGATTCCAGTGGTTCGGCCGTCCAGAATCAATTCCGCCATCAGCTTTCCGGCCACAGGCCCATGCATAAAGCCATGGCCACTGAAGCCGCACGCCAGATAGAATCCCGAAACCTCACTCTCGCCCATGATGGGGTGGTTGTCCGGAGAGATGTCATACAGACCGGCCCAGCCCCGGACGATCTCTGCCTGGGCCAGGGCCGGGAGCCTATGGACACCCGCAGCACGAACCTCCGCGACAACATCCCAATCGACGGTAGTGTTGAAGCTCGATTGCCCATCAGTCGGTGCGGGGATGAGGGCACCCCCCTCCTCGCACCTGAAGTACCAGTTCCGATGGACATCGATCGTCACCGGGACTTCCCGGCCCAGTTCGGAGAGAGGAGCAGTTACAAAAAGCTGCCTCCGCCACGGCGTAACAGGGACCTCGACCTCCGCCATCTCCCCCACGGGGCCGGCATAGGGTCCAGCGGCATTGATCACCACCGGCGTCGCGATCTCGCCGCCCTGGCTTTCGACCCCCTGGACCCGCCCTCGATGAACAATCACTCCAGAGACCTCACGGTGCTCCCGAATGTCGACACCGAGGTCGGCCGCCCGCTCGGCATAGCCCCAGACAACCTGGTAGGGGGAGGCGTACCCATCGTCGGTGGTGAAGGTCCCCTCTATGAGATCATCAACCCGGAGGCATGGCGCGAGAGATTGAATCTCGGAAGGAGAGAGGACTTCCACGTGAACGCCGAGGTGTCGCTGCAGCTCCACCGCTTTCCGAAATCGTGTCCGCTCCTCCTCCGTGGTCAGCAGGAAGAGATACCCGATTTTCCGGAAGTCGGGATCCCATCCCGTTTCTTCGCGGAAGGCCTGAAACATCTTCAGGCTTTTGATGGAGAGTTGGATATGGATCTCGGTGAGGAACTGGCGTCGGACACCGCCCGCCGATCGGCCGGTGGATCCGCCCCCGAGGTGTCCTCGTTCGAGGAGAACGATCTTGAGAGGGGAAGTCCGCGCCAGATGGTAGGCAATACTACAACCGATGACGCCCCCACCGATGACGCAGACGTCTGCCCGCTCTCGCACGGTCGGTCCGTCACCCCCCAATGTAGGACATCTCGACCTTGTAGAGCCCCACCGTCTCGGCCGAACGGATCTCCGAGTAGCGGTCGGTGCGCGTCCGCCAGATTTCAGTGATGGCGCTCAAGATCTCGGTATCCGAGGTGCCCCCGCGCAAGAGCGCGCGCAGATCGTGGCCGTTGGTGGCGAAGAGGCAGGTGAAAAGTTTCCCATCGGCGGAAAGGCGCGCTCGCGTGCAATCCCCACAAAATGGCTGCGTCACCGAGGCTATCACGCCGATCTCGCCCCCGCCATCCCGATATCGCCACCGCTGTGCGACCTCGCCCCGATAGTGCGGGTCGACCGGCTCAAGCGGCAGCTCAGCCTGGACTCGTCGAACGATCTCGGCCGCCGGCACGACATCGTCCAATCTCCAGCCATTCGTCGCGCCAACATCCATGTACTCAATAAAGCGGAGGATATGTCCACTTCCGTGAAAAAAACGGGCCATGGAAAGGATCTCCCCCTCATTGAGGCCGCGCTTGACCACCATGTTGATCTTGACCGGCGTGAGCCCCGCCGCTCCCGCCGCCGCGATCCCCTTTAGAACGCTTTCCACGGAGAAACCCACATCGTTCATGGCCTGAAAGATCGCGTTATCCAGAGAATCAAGGCTGACCGTGACCCGATGGAGCCCCGCCGCCTTGAGCGCTTGGGCTTGCTGGGCAAGCAACGAGCCGTTCGTTGTGAGCGTGAGGTCGAGCCCTGGGATACGAGCCAGCATTGCAATCAGGCCGTCCAGGTTGCGGCGCAACAGCGGCTCTCCTCCGGTCAGGCGGACCTTCTGCACTCCGAGGGAGCGGAACAGTCCGGCGAGGCGGGCGATCTCCTCGAAGGTCAGGATCTCCGCGCGCTCAAGGAACGGGTAATCACGGCCAAAGACCTCCTTCGGCATACAGTAGACGCACCGGAAGTTGCACCGATCCGTGACTGACACGCGGAGATCACACAGGGGGCGGCTCAGGGTATCGGTTAGACCCCCGGTCGTTCCGTGAACCATATTCCTATGCGCCCGGAAAAACACTACCGTACCTCTGGGCGTTCACGGTTCATATCGACGACCGATGACCGGAGTCCAAACTTTCACATCAGACTCCCCGGACGGTCATCGGTTATCGGACCGAAGTCGCCTGCTCTGTGGGTCGCGTCTTCTTCTTGGCGATGGTTAGCCGCTCGATCTTTTCCTGGAGCTTCAGCACCCCGTAGATCAGCGCCTCCGGCCGAGGAGGACACCCGGGGACGTAGACGTCCACCGGCACGACCAGGTCCACCCCCTTCACCACGTGGTAGGCATCGTAGTAGAAGGGCCCGCCGGAGATCGCACAGGCTCCCATGGCAATGACCCACTTGGGCTCGGGCATTTGCTCGTAGAGGGTCTTGATTCTGGGCGCCATCTTCTCGGTCACTGTCCCTGCCACGATCATCACGTCCGACTGCCTTGGTGATGGGCGAAAGACGCCGGCGCCGAGCCGATCGAGGTCAAACCGGGACGCCCCCGTAGCCATCATCTCGATGGCGCAACACGCTAATCCGAAGGTCAGGGGCCAGGGTGACGACTTCCGGGCCCAATTAAAGAGCCAGTCCAACGTCGTGGTGACGACACCTGGCTCCATCTTGCCTTCTATCATACTCATGCGTCCCTCCGTGACGGCACACCCTCAAAGGCCCAGGGAGATCGCCTTGACTTCCAGGAACTCCTCAATCCCATGCCTGCCTCCCTCCCGGCCGATGCCGCTCTCTTTCACCCCACCGAAAGGCGCCTGCGGGACGGCAGGCATAGCATCATTCACGCCAATGATTCCGTACTCCAGCTGCTCCGCCACCCGGAGGCAGCGGCTCATGTTCTGGCTGTAAAAGTAGGCGGCTAGCCCGGAACGAGTGTCGTTGGCGGCCTGAATTACCCCTGCTTCATCTCGAAAAGAGATCAATGGAGCCACGGGGCCGAACGTTTCCTCGTCCAGAATCTGCATCCCTTTGTGGACATCAGCCAGAACCGTCGGCTCGAAGAAGTGACCCCCGCCGAAGACGCCATCCGTTCGCGCCTTGCCGCCGGTGAGGATCTTGGCTCCCCCAGCGATGGCATTTTCGACCTGGGCGCAGACCTTCTTGAACCCCTGCTCATCGATCAAGGGACCGACGTGCACCCCGTCCTCCAGACCATTTCCCATCCTCAACTGCTGCACACGCTCTACGAATTTTTTCGCGAAAGCATCAAGGACAGATTCATGAACGTAGATGCGGTTTGCACAGATACAGGTCTGCCCCATGTTCCGGAATTTGGAGGACACCGCCCCTCTCGCAGCCTTGTCGAGGTCAGCATCCTCGAAGACGATAAAGGGGGCATGCCCTCCCAACTCCAACGAGATGCGCTTCACCTGATCCGCCGCGCCCCGCATCAGGAGCTTCCCGACCTCGGTCGACCCGGTAAACGCAATCATGGAGACGAGAGGGTTTTCCAGTAGTGCTCGTCCGACCTCGCTCGGGTCGAGCGTGGTGATGAGATTGACGACACCTGCGGGGAAACCCGCGTCCTCGAAAATTTTTAACAGAGCAATCGCTGTCAGGGGGGTCTGCTCGGCTGATTTGAGAACCACGGTACATCCTGCCGCAAGCGCTGGCGCGATCTTCCGCGTCACCATGGCGGCGGGAAAATTCCAAGGCGTAATGGCCGCCACCACACCCACCGGCTGTTTGATGACCAGAATGCGCTTGTGGGCCGCCGACGCCGGGATCGTTTCGCCATACACGCGCTTCCCTTCCTCCGCGAACCACGTGACAAACCCAGCGGCATACTCGATCTCCGCCCGTGCCTCACTCAGTGGTTTCCCCTGCTCGGAGGTGAGGATGTGCGCCAGATCCTCCTTTCGCTCAAGCATAAGGTCCCTGGCCTTGAGGAGAAGTTTAGCCCGCTCGGGAGCGGGTTTCCCCGACCAGTCCCGAAACGCGCGGTGGGCCGCCTCAACGGCTCGGCCAGCGTCCTCGCGTCCCCCATCGGGGACCACAGCCAGCTCCTCCCCCGTCGCGGGGTTGTGCACCGAAAAGGTCCGGCCGGAGGCGGCGGCGACCCATTGCCCACCGATGTAGTTTCGCTGCTGGCGCTCAACCGCAGTGGTACGCATATCCCCTCCGTCATCTAACACATGGATTCGCCTTACAGGAAGGAAAGTCCACAATTTTCGTTAGTTACACTATAAGCGTCAAGTCCCGGTGTGTCAAGGACTTGTTCTGGTGTGGGATCCGTTTGGACACTACTCGGCCAAGATAAGTCGGCTCAAGAAGACCGCGATCAGCAGGCCGAGGAGCCAGAGCCAGGGAAAAGTTCCAATGTAGTACCAGGAAACAAAGGGATACGCTGGAGCCGAAATGGGGACCAGGGCCACAGCAAAGAGGACTCCCATGATCCCGAATATCTCCAAATATCCCGCGACCATGAACCCGAACACGAGCGTCAAGAGGATCACCCAGCTCGTCCCGAGGCAGAAGCCCCAAAACTGCGGTCCTCGCTTTCGAAAAGGTGCATCCATGGCAAGGCAGACTGAGGGTGAGTGTTTACTGAGCACCGACAGGCCGACTCAAAAGTATACAGACGGGCCCCCACCGCGTCAACGCGGGGTCCTGGTGGTGGAGTCCTCCGGGTGACGCTGCCTGAGCCAATTAGCTAAGGCCTCTTCAAGACACGATTCAAGGGTCCGCCCATCCGCGGTGAGAACCCAGCCCACTTTCTTGAGCAAGGGAGCACTGAGAAAGACAGTGACCCGTTTCCGGGGTCCTGACCGCCCGTGCCGCCGGCCTCGTCTTACCTGTCGCTTCGCCCGTGCCTTTGGCCCTTCTCTCCGCCCCGGCATTTCCGTTATCTCCTCCTCCAATCCGTTATCAATTCTTGGGCCCGGACGCCGCAGGACATCCGCTTCGTGACCCCGGTTGGCCTACGCACAAGGGTCACTGTGTCACAACAATCGTGAGTA
>CAZLDS010000086.1:0-9800 GCA_964558395.1 uncultured bacterium
GCGGCCAGCGGCTAAGGCAAATAATGGTCTCGGGCCGTACCGCGTACTACTGTGCCCAGGACTAGAAGAAGGTACGGTAATCCGGACGATGGCGAAAAACCCGTTGCGCTCCTGTCGAGGAAGGCGCCGTCTTGATCGGACGGGAGGGCCGCCTGTAGGGCAAAGACCACATCGCCCGCCAATTTTTCGCAACATATCAGTCAGTCTGAATGAAGATATGAGAAAGTTTGGGCCACCCTCCGCACAATGGAACGGGCGCTGATACGGCACGCGCGCGGAAGAGGAAGGGTGAAAATGAGCAGCTGGATCTTGCCTGCCAATGGAGAAAAAATGTTTCCATTTCGCGCCGAATCGGCTACAATGCGATCCGCTCGATCCCGAGGGGAAGCGGAGTCTCATGCATTCGCGATGGCAGCTCTCTCAGAAGGCGATCAAGCGAGCCTACGCCGCGGTCTCTCCGGTTTACGATCTCATCTTCGATCGGATCTTCTTTCCCGGCCGGATCCAGGCCTTGAAGCTCTTGGGCATCGGCCCTGAGGACCGGATCCTCGAGGTCGGTATCGGTACCGGTTTGAACCTGCCGCTGTACCCCCGCCACCGCCAACTCATAGGGATCGATATTTCGCGCCGGATGCTCCGTAAGGCTTGCGACCGGGTGCGTAAACTCAACGCCAGCTTCGTGCGTCTGGCGGTGATGGACGCCATGCAGATGGGCTTCCAGGATAACTCCTTTGACCATGTCCTCGCCACGTATGTCATTAGCGTCGTTCCGGACCCGATCCAGGTCCTCCAAGAGATCAAACGCGTGTGTCGGCCAAAAGGCCTTATCATCATCCTCAATCACTTCAAGAGTGAACATCCCATTATGGGACGGATCGAGGGATGGGTGGCTCCCTTCATCACGCGGACGGGCCTGTTCAAGCCGGACCTCCAACTCACCCCGCTTCTGGAGCGGGTGGGCCTGGTTCCTGACCATATCCACCGTGTCAACCTGTTCAGCGGCTGGCGCCTGATCCAGTGCAGCAATACCAAGGACACCCACCCAGATGGTGCGCCGCTCGAAGGAGGGAAAAATGTTTGGTAGCCTCTCGCGGATGCGATGGGCCCTGCTGCTCCTTGTTTTCCTCTTCAGCTCAACTCCCAACCTCGGCTATGCCCAAGAGGCCAAAAAGCTTCAGGAGATGGAGGTGTTGGGCGTGATGGCCGATCCAGGCGGACAGGCGCGCATCATCCTCCGCAGCAAGAATGATAAGCGAGGGCTTTCCATGGTGATCGGGCAGTTTGAGGCGGTGGGGGTCGCGCTCCCCCTCGAGGGCCTGACGCCGCCACGGCCGTACACCCACGATCTGATCCTAAACCTCCTTCGGGGCGTCGACGCCACCATGGCCAGAGTGGTGATCACCGAACTCAGGGAGAATACATATTACGCGGACCTCGTCGTCGTGATAAACGGGCGAGAGGTGGTGTTCGACTCCCGACCGAGCGATGCGGTCGCCTTGGCGCTCCGGGCCGGCGCGCCTATTCTGGCGACAGAAGAATTACTCGAGGCGAAACCCCGCGCTCCGCAGCCATGATCCCCCGAAATGCCTCACCGAAATCACGACCTCCCCCATCTCTCTCGTGGTTGGCAACAGCGTAGGGAGCTCGATGGTCCTCCACACATGGGAGCAGCCGATCGGAGGCGTCGATGGCTAGCGCCTACCTCATCACGGGCATGCCGGGGATCGGGAAAACGTCCCTCATTCTTTCTCTTCTGGAAGCCCTTCCAGGGACCAAGGGGGGATTCTATACTCGGGAGATTCGTGAAGGGAGTCAGCGGGTCGGGTTTCAGGTCGCCGATCTCAGGGGGCGGGAAGGGGTCCTGGCCCATGTCAGACGCCCGGGCCCACCGCGGGTCGGACGCTATGGCGTCGATCTCAAAACCTTTGAAGAGATCGGCGTCCACGCGGTCAGCCGCGCGATAGAAGAGGCGGACCTCATCGTGATCGATGAGATCGGCAAGATGGAGCTTTTCTCTCGTCGCTTCCAGACAGTGCTGTTCGAGGTCCTGAATGGCCCGCGACCACTGCTGGGCACCATCGTGGCGAAGACTCATCCGGTGGCAGACTCAATCAAGGCTCACCCCGGAGTCCGGATACACCGGCTCACGCCGACGAACCGACAGGAGGTCGCCCAGATCATCACGACAGATCTCGCCCGCTGGCTCGCAGGTTAGCACGGCCGTGGCAGCGGCGGTTTCCTGTTGACGCCACCTGGGTTGCTTAGGTAGCGTAAGAATAGACGACGTTGGGGGGCATCGATGGCGAAACGATACTTCACGGTCGAGGAGGCCAATGCGCTCCTTCCAGAGCTCCGAGTGATCCTGAAGGATCTCCTAGCGCAGCGACAGGACCTGGAGGAACGACAGCAGAACTTGGAGGCGATTCGGCAACAAGCGGGCGAAAACGGCTACCGACTCGGCGGGGAGGAATTCCTTCGCCTTAAACGAGAGGCTGAATTCATTCTGGAAGAATGTAACGATGCCATCAAAAAGATCGAAGCCTTGGGATGCCTTCTCAAGGACCTTCAGGTAGGTCTTATCGATTTTCCGTCCTTCCGGGATGGCCAGGAGATTTTGCTCTGTTGGAAGCCGGATGAGGTAGAGGTCACACATTGGCACGGCCTCACTGAAGGCTTCGCAGGTCGAAAGCCGATTAGTCCCCAGCCTTCTGCCTGACCTCATTCTACTTCCAGATCCGGATTCTCCCTTGACAACGCAGGGGCGGCGGTGCTAACTAGAGAATACCTTCCATTACCACCAGGCATTCAAGTGGTTCGTGGGTAGGGGCAAGGTCCTTGTACAGGCGATGGGTTTCAGCCGAGGGAACGGATGTCCCTTCCCTTTCCCAGGCCTCACCCCAAGGCAATAACCCTGATGGGGGGCCGTGCATTCCGTCGGAATTCTCGCTGGTCTTCGAATGCGGAAAGGGAGAGAATCCTCCGTCTGGGTATTCACCCGCCCTGACACCAATCCCGGATGTGTTGACACACTATGCCGAAACACTCCGGGTCCCCATCCGGTTTCTGCTGCGGAAAGACCAGTACTCACGGCCTCTTCGCGGAGTAGGCATCATCCTTCATCACTTCGCCCTTCCGACCCCGCCCGTCCTGTTCGGGATCTGGCCTCGCATTCCACAAACCCGACTCCCCTTCGCGTTCGGGTATCCCATCGCGCCGGCCGCCCAGCAGGCCTTCCCCGCCGGCTTCCAGATCGGCCGAGGACAGGTGCTCACAGACCACGAAGGGCGAGCCGTCGGTGAAATTGTCCACACAAACATCTATTGCCTCTTTAACCTCCTCGAGCAGGAGGAAGAGCTCCGGTTTTTCCTCCTCCGGCGCCTCCTCGACTTGAGCCTCCCTCGGGTCCTCAAAGAACTCAGACCTCTCTCGCCACTCGGTTTGGAACCGTTCCAGGACACCCTGGAGTCTCTGCGGCACGAGACAGAAGAGGCTGAAACCGCGTGGAGCCGACAACGGCAGACCAGAGTCCGGCAGGCCTATCTCCGCGAGTGTCGAAGTCGCCTCCAAGAAGAGACGGCCTTCCTGGAACAAGAGATGCGCTTTACCGAGGAGAACCTCGAGGAGTATGCCCGGCGGATCACGGCTGAGACCCGGCGGCTCTTCGCATTCCAGCAACGTTTGAACGCACTTCGAGGCGCCCCGGCTCAGCATGAGCAACACCTGAAAGACCTGGACCATCTCAAAGAGCTTCCCGAGGTTCGGGAGGTGCAGGTCCAGGATGGCTGGATTATGGTCTTTACCACCCCCCTCACCACGGAATTCGGCGGACGTGAATTTCACCTGGGGAGCTATCGAATGGAGATTTCCTTCGGGGGAGACATTCGGATCCGAAATATGACCGACGCGCTCGGGGCCTACGACCACCCGCATGTCTATCAGGGGCGGCCCTGTCTCGGGAATATCCGGGAAGGCGTTGCCAAAATGATCGGCGAGTACCAGTTTGTGGCCGTCATTTATATCCTTCTCGACTTTTTGAAGACGGTAAACCCCAAGGATTGGCGGATTCCAATCGCATACTGGCCCGAGGTGGGATCATGAGACCCGGCCCCCCCATGGAGTTCCTCCGACAACTCGATTTGGTAAACCCCGAGACGCTCGATCTCCCGGTTCACCTCATCGGCTGTGGCGGGATCGGCTCCTTCGCGGCCCTCGTGCTCTCGAAGATGGGGGTCCAGCAGTTGCATCTGTATGACCCCGATGGGATCGAGGAGCACAACCTGCCGAATCAACTCTTTCGGCTGAGCGATGTGGGACGACCGAAAGTGGAAGCCCTTCGAGAGATCCTGGAGGAATTCACCGGCGTTCCGGTGCAAGGACTGCCCGTCGAGGTGGAGGGACGACGCATGACGGGAGTCGTGATCTCCGGAGTTGACACCATGCAGGCGCGAAAGACGATCTGGCTGCGCTCCATCCGGTACCGTGCCACCGTGCTGAGATACCTCGATGCCCGCATGGGGGCCGAGGTGGCCCGGATCTACGCCGTGAACCCCACCGATCCTGACGATATTCGCTTTTACGAAAAGAGCCTGTATAATGACGAGGAGGCTGAAAGCGCCCCGTGCACGGCGGCGGCCATCAGTTACAGTGGATTTGCCATTGCCAGTCTCATCGGCAATCTCGTGAAGCGTCTGGCAACCGGTGAGGATCTCCCCCGCGAGATCCTCCTCGATCTCAAGACCCTGACACTGCTCACCAACTCGGGCCAGCGATACTGAGGAAAGGAGGAAGACCATGACAACGGAACTTCTAGAGAAGGTCCAAACGGTCGCAGTCAAGGTGGTGATGATGGGGAAGAATGTCACTACCTACCACGGGAAGGACCCGCTTTCCCTCAGCGACCTGTTGACAGAGATGGGAACCAACGGGAATACAGAGGTGCGGGTCAACGGCGTCACTGTCGACAAGAGCCACCGGCTGAGATCCGGGGATATGGTTCTCGTCGTCCCCAAGATCCGGGGCGGCTGACAGCCCGCTTTCGGCGCGGGCCGTTTCCTGAACTCTTAGGTCCCGTCGAGCTCCAGCCACAACCATAATTGTGCCCAAGATGTCCGGTGACCCCGGGCGGTGGGACCTTATCTTCTCTCGCCCATGGAGCCCCGGTACGGGGAAAGCACCCTGCATGAGCATGGGTCGCCGCTATCCGATTCTCGCGGCAGCGCTTAGTGCCGTTCTCCTCTTCCTTTCCGGCTGCGCGCCCTCTTCCCCGCCCGAGACACAGCCTGCGACACCCGTGAGAGGCCCCGGCGATATCCCCATCCCTGCTGACTTTCAGAAGGTCGAAAAGAATGCGGTGCTCATCACTATCGGCGGGTTTGAGGCAGGCCTTGTGGTGTACCAGGGCGAGCGCGAGCCGGCCTGGGTCGTGGATTTCTACCGCGAGACCCTTCCCCAAGATGGGTGGACGCTCGTCGCCAGTTTTATCAGCAATGATTCCATCCTGGTCTTTACCAAGGAGCATCAGGCGTGCGTTATTCGCGTCTCTGGCAGTGATTCCTCCTCGCGCCTCGAGCTGCGGATCGGGAGTGCCGAGTTGCCGAGCGGTAGCCCGCCTCAGTCCTCACAACCCGCCCGCCCCAGCTACTGATCGATAACCGACGACCGCTGTTTGACGACCGAGGGTCCTGAAAAGAGCGGTGCATGCTTGCCTCTTGGTCCGCGCCTCGTGGCCAACGGGTCCTGTCGCCTGGCAGCCCCACCGTCCTCGCGTCACCCATCCCGGGCACCGCGCCTGTAAGGCGTGGTCTGAGCCCTTCCGCTCCGGCGGTGGGCGTCCCGCCTGGCGCCACCCGTTGGCCGCACGCCTTGCATGTCAGCTGGTTATCGCTATTCCTGCCTTGCCCAACCGCAGGCAGCACGTGAAGGTCTCGAGAGAGATGCCGGGAGTCCGAAATCTTTCGGACCGCACTGGGTCGCCGCGGGCCCGAAGGGTTCCGAGCTCTTGCGGAGAGGCCCCGGAGGGAGGGACCGAAGTGCTGCCACCCCCATTTTGCGAGTCCTCGCCGGGCCAGATAAAAACGGTCGTCAAGCTCGGACGAAAAAAGAAGTTATTGACAGGGGGTCGAAGAAAGACATATAGTACGTGTGACTCTAGATTCTCACGGTACTGCGATGTGACGAGCGTGATGAGGCCGCGAGGACTGATGTCCCGCGGCTTTATTTTGTTGGGGTAGGGGCGTCGCGCTCCCGGATCAGCTGCGGGCCCCGGAGGAACGATGGCAGATTATCGGCGGCGCTATGATGGTGGGCGAGAGACTGGGGAGAGAATCGGGCCCCGCCGACCGCTCGAAGTCATCGTGGATGACCGAGGCGTCGAATCGGCACTACGCACCTTTAAACGCCTCATATTGCGGGAAGGCCTCCTCCAGGAGTTGAAGCGGAAGCAGAGCTATGAGAAGCCTGGCGAGCGCAAGCGGCGGAAGGTCCGTGAGGCAGCCCGTAGGCGCCGCCGGCAACAGTCCCGCGCCCTCCGGCGGAAGACAGAGCGCCCGTGAACGGGGCCAGGGCCGCACACGCAAGGGCATTGGCATAGGAAAAGGAGACAGAGCCGTGGGATCGAGAGTGTACGTCGGGAATCTCCCCTTCAATGTGGATCAGGAACAACTCCGCGCCCTCTTTGAGGAAGGCGGCCACCAGGTGTTGGAGGTCAAGATCGTCACGGATCGCCTGACCGGACGGCCGCGTGGCTTTGCTTTTGTGGACATGGCCAGTTCCGAAGAGGCGCAGGCGGTTATCACAGCCCTCAACGGGCGTGAAGTGGGCGGGCGTGCCCTCACGGTCAGCATGGCCCGGGAACGAGAACCTCGACGCGGCGGCGCTGGCCGGGGTGGCTTCGGCCGAGGCGGTGGCCGCCGGGATCCGTACTGATGGGCAGGCGAGCCCGGGCGTACCGAGGGGCCAAGCGCCAGAAGGAAAGAGTCCGCCAGGCACGCCAGGATGAGAAACGGCGGCGGAGATTGGAGAAGAGGCGGAGGCCCGAGCTCTTGGAAGACCCAGAGCCTGGAGGCACGGACATCCATCCCGAATCGCCGCACGAATCTCCAGAGACTTGAGTGTATCCTCCGAGTTCCACGCCACGTGTTTGAGTTGTCATCGCGCACACAGCGAGAAAAATTCTCCCGAATGCTGGCACATGGATTGCTTGTACATGACACGAGGCTCGTCCAGGCCGGGAAACGGAACCCACCAGCCACGGAAAGACCCGCCCGCCTGACCAGCCGTGTACTGCCCTGACTGCAAACCCACGACACATCCCTGCGATACCCCAGCACGTGTGTTGCGACGCGCGTCCGGACATCAGGGGTGGTTATGACTGGACGACCGAGAAGGAGAATGTAATGAGGAGTTGCCTGCTCGTGCGATCTCTGGCGCTGACATTTGGAGTGATGGGCACGCTCGCGGGGTTGGCATCGGCAGCGCCGCCTCCCGCCTCAGCCAAGGACGTTGCCGCGCAGGTGAACGGACGCACGATTACCTATCAGGAACTGAACACCGAATTTCGCGCACGCACGCGCCGCTCATTCGAGACCGTCGAGACCAATCCCCAATGGGAGCGCATCCGGAAACAGATATTGGAACGGATGATCGACGAGCAACTGCTCGACGAGGAAGCCGCGCGACAAAAAATCTCAGTATCCCCTGAAGAAGTTGATCAACGTCTCAAGACGCTCGAGGCGCGTTTCCCTTCTCCAGAGGCCTTCAATGAGGAGCTGACTCGCAGAGGAATAACGGCAGCACAACTGAAGACGAATATTCGCGAGGGATTGATGCGCCACCAGCTCCTCAAGAAGGAGGTTCTGGACAAAATCGCTGCGTCTCCCGAGGAACTCGAGGCTTTCTATGAAGCGCACAAAGACAAATACACCCAAGAGGAAGCGGTCCACGCGAGGCATATTTTGATCAAAGTAGCGCCTGACGCGTCCCCGGAAGATGACCGAAAAGCAAAAGAGAAGGCGCGCGCGGTGTTGGCCAAGGCAAAAAAGGGAGAAGATTTCGCCCAGCTGGCCAAAGAAAACTCTGAGGGCCCAACGAAGGATCGGGGCGGCGACCTCGGCTATTTCGGTCGCGGACAAATGGTGAAGCCTTTCGAGGACGCAGCCTTCTCGCTGAAGGCGGGCGAAATCCAGGGTCCGGTGCGGACCAAGTTTGGCTACCACATCGTTAAGGTGGAAGACAGAAAGGAAGCCAAACAGCTCACCTACAAGGAGGCGCAAGATCAAGTCAAAGAGGATCTGATGACCGACAAAGCGAATGCGCAGTTTCAGGAATATGTCACCCAATTGCGCAAGAAGGCCAAAATCACGGTCAATCTAAAGTAGCCCGCCGCCGCCTTCCTATCCGTCTCGCTCCCCATCGAAAGCCAACCCCTCCCTACCGAAAATCGATCACGTGAAGCCCGGAAAACCTCTAAGTTCCCGAAAGTGGGAGAGATTTCTACCTGGCACACCCCTTGCCTGCCCTTCATAGAACCTCGAGAACCCGAGACGCCCCGAGGTGCGGCAGATGAAGGTCCTAGGAGAACGGGTCCACGTGCCGGACGTGCTGGCGGACGGGACAGACTTGCGGCCGTACAAGCGCTTGGCCGTGGCAGTGCTCGAGGCGGCGATCCAAGATGCCAAGGGGACGCCAAACTCCCTGCAGACAATCGACGCGCAGCGGTTTCTTGCAGGGAATAGCCCACTGTTTCAGCATTGGTGCCGCCTCATCGACGTGCGTCCAGACTACGTGCGGAACCTGGCCAATGCACAGGAACGGTCCGAGCGTCGCTCTGGACCGCAACAGACACTTCGGGTCGTCCACAGCCAGAAGCGCCCGGGCGTCAGACGGTCCGAGCGCTCAACCCAACAGTCTTCCAAACGACAGAGACGCGCCTGACCCCCAGCCCCCCCTTGACACCCCCTGACCCCGTGGGGGATAGTGAATCCCTTCGAGGGCACGCAGTGGTGGATACAGGGTAGGCATTGTTTCTGACCCGAAGAAAAGCACCCGCCCTCGCAGGTGAGGCACGGCCCGCGAGGGCGTTTTTATTTCTCTCAGCATCGGGAGCAGAAAGGAGGCAGCGATGGGGGAGCGTCTGAACCGTCTCGAGCGAGAGAATCGGTGGCTAAAGCGGGTGGGAGATGTCCAGTATGGGTCGAGGAGGACAACATGAAAAAGCTTCTCGCGCTGATCGTGCTCATTGGAGTTGCTTGCGTCGCGCTATTGACTTCCCTAAGCAGCCAGGCTGCGGATACCAAGACGGGATACGAGCCGATCATGGACGCTTTCTTTAAAAAGCTGCACGAGGGAAAACCCGACGAGGCAGTGACACACTTTCTCCGGCAGAATCGTGGGTCGACAGATAAGGATAAGGATGATAAAGGGGAGACCCTCGCAACGCAGTTCGCCGATGTGGTCAAGACCCTGGGAACGTATCACGGCTACGAGCTCCTCGCGGAGAAAATCGTCGCCGGACACATCGCCCAAGCAACGTATCTTGGGTTGTATGGGCGACAACCGATCCGGTTGAGTTTTCAGCTGTACAAGCCCAAGGACGCCTGGCGGGGTCAATCCTTTCGCTTCGATGCGCGCGTTCTCGAGGAGCTCTTTGCCCCCAGGGGCGTGGAAACGGTATTGCAAGGTCAATAACTGCGTGCAAAGGAGGCGTGACCAATGTCACAAAAGGGAAAGGCCACCGGGCGAAGGCTGCCACGGTGGCCTTTTCGGGGAGAAGCGGGGGACGCCTAGAAGTGGTAAGCAATCCC
>CAZLDS010000087.1:0-3171 GCA_964558395.1 uncultured bacterium
GTACCGCGGGATCGAGTGGGCACCTCGAGTGGAGGCGACGTTGACCCTGCTGCCCCGCCACAGCCTGGTCTACCTACCCGTGGCACTCCTCGTCACGGGAGGTGACAGGCTATTTGTTGTTGCGCACCCCACGAAAGCCATCAGTGGGGAAGCGCACGTGATTGCGACTTCGTATCGCCGTCGCCTGGGACGGTTGCCCGGTGAGCAAGGATGGCACCGGGAGGCGGTGGAGGCGCGTGGGGAGCGATTTGAGGTTCTGGCCGAGAATCGAGAGACTGCGGCAGGGCTCCGCGAGTGGTTACAGTCGCTGACCCAGCCCCGGAGGGTCAAGCACATTGCGCTGACCCCCAAGATGGGGACGCTCTACCTGTACCTCGTCCCGACCCCGGGTGAGATCCGACCGATCCTCGACAGCATCCTGGCCTGGTTCAGGAACCGGGGATGAAAAATGTTGGCCACAGATCAGATCGTCGAAGTCTTAAAAAGATCAAGGATCCCGAGTCGGAGCTCTCCGTACATGACCTGGGCTTGGTGAAGCACGTCGACTACGATGTGGGACGTCGGAAGCTTGTTGTTGCCCTGAACTTCGGCCCCAGGATGCCTTCAGGGGTGTGCTGCCAGCCCTTGGCATGGTTCATCCAGAAGAAGATCGTGGATGAACTGCAAGAAGCGTTTTCGGCGCTTGAAGAGGTGAGCGAGATAGAGTTCACGTACGAGTAGGCCCCTCTTGACACAACAGAGTCAGGGTCCTCCGTCCGTGAAGCTTCACCGAGGTCTCCACCCGTCTTGAAGGCATGTCTTCTGGTGGGTTGGACGGGATGAAGGAGAGAATCCGCGGGGCAGCCCCATCCAATTGGGACATTGGCGTCCCACGATAATTGGCTTAAAAGATGGATAGTTAGGCCCAACGCATCGGCCACGTGGGGCGGTGGGGTCCCAAGTGCCAGTGCTCTTGGGGCCTTGGAACTGAGCTGACCTCTTTAAATACAATAGGTTAGGGGTCATTTTGGGATCCTGCCCCTCGTGGCACTATGGTTGCTGTGCATGAGGACGTTTCCCGGCCGGATCAACAGGCCCTATCCGATCGGCGAGACAGTGTGAGGAGGAGGAAAATGCGCGAGAGGCAATGGCGCTCCATCGCGTACAAGGTCCCTGTCGAGGTCTGTACGTGTGGGGCGACTTGTGCCGCGGGGCCCTTGTGGGGGTGCCGCTTCTGTGCAGGGCGCTGCTGTCCGCACTGCACCTATGCCCCGGAGGGGCTCGCGGTGTGTTTCCGGTGCGCTGAGAATATGTTCGAGGTGCACGTGCCGTGGCTATACGTTGGGGTGGTAGAGCGCGCGGTTCCGCGTCGGTCTGCCCGTGCAATTGACGCGGCGCACGATGCTGAATATGTGCCGCCGATTCCAAGTGCGCACGGGTGATCTCCGAGTTTTCATTTTCTGCGGGGATCCCATGGAGAAGATAGGACACTCACGGAGGGGCCAGGCGCACGCCAGAGAGCCTGGCCTTCATGTTATCCGAGCCCTTCCACTCCGAACATTCGCAATGTGTCTCGTCTCGGGCGGCCACACGATATGGGCAAGAAGATGAAAGCAAAGAGGAGGACCAGGGGCGACGCGATCAAGACCCCGGGCAGTCTGCTGTATCGGATCCTGGTGGTCGAGGACGACGAGGATATGCGCGAGAACCTTCGGCGGATCCTCGTGGGTGCTCGATATGAGGTCCGTCTCGCCCGAGACGGTGCCGAGGCCATGACCCTCCTGGAATCGCAGCCGTGCCATCTGGTCCTGACCGACCTGATGATGCCGGGGATGGGAGGACTCCAGCTCTTGACCGAGATCCGGCGGCGAGAGCGAGCCCTGCCGGTCGTCTTTCTGACCGCCTTCGGTGACCGGGCCACGTATGTGAAGGCCACGGAGATGGGGGCTGTTGATTTTCTCATGAAGCCCTTCCGGGCTGACGTCCTCTTAGATATGATCCAGAAAATTCTCGTCGACCATCCGGGGAGCTGAGAAAGACGATTGACGCGAACAGGCTTCTCGGCGACACGGGAATGAAGCGAGAAAGTCTTCCAGCCTCCGAGGGTACAGGTCTTTTTGCGTTCTTGCGGTGGATGGTGAAATGGCCAGGAATGCAGAAGTCATCGTCGTCGGCGCAGGCATCGTGGGCTCTTCGGTGGCGTACCATTTGGCCCAGAAGGGGGTGAAGAGAGTTGTCGTACTCGATCGAGGCGGGATCGGCGGCGAAGCCTCGGGGGCGGCCGCGGGGATGCTTGCCCCGCAGTGTGAGGCGGCCGGCCCAGGCCCCTTCCTTGACTTTTGCCTCGCGGCACGCCGGTACTACGAACAAGTCGCGCCGGACCTAAGGGACCTCACCCGGATCGATATCGAGTATCTGCAGTGGGGCATTCTGTATCTCCTCGATGAGGAGGGGGATGAGGCGGCAGAGGGGCGATTCCGCTGGCAAACAGAGCTGGGGCTGGATGTGGAGCGGTTGACACCGGACGAGGTCGGCAAACTTGAGCCGGGGCTTACCAAAGAGATTGGGGGCGCCCTGTTCTTTCCCGGTGATCATCATGTGAACAATTCCGAACTGACGCGGGCGATGGCCGAGGCGGCCCGGGCCCTGGGTGTCCTGATTGTTGAAGGGAGTCCCGTGACGGGGTTCGTGTATGAGGGAGATCGCGTCGCCGGTGTCCGGACTCATCAAGAGATCTATACTGCGGCCCACGTTGTCCTGTGCACCGGTGCCTGGTCAGGACAACTTGGGGCTCCCCTAGCACGGCGGATCCCTGTCGAGCCCGCACGTGGGCAGATGCTTTGCGCCACGCTACCAGAGCCGCCCCTACGACATGCTGTATGGGGCAAGGGGGGCTACTTGGTCCCACGACTGAATGGCGAGCTCATCGTGGGAAGCACCGTCGAGTACGTCGGATTTGAAAAGACCGTTACCCTCGATGGGATCCGTCACTTGAGCGAGCTGACCGTGGCGCTCCTCCCCGGGCTGGCACAGCAGCCCCTCACGAGGTTGTGGGCCGGTTTTCGGCCGCACGCCAAAGATGGACTGCCCATCATTGGTCCCCTCGCGGGACTCGACGGCCTCTACATCGCCACTGGTCACTTCCGTAACGGCATTCTCCTCGGTCCGCTCACGGGCCGGCTGGTGGCGGAA
>CAZLDS010000087.1:3271-9742 GCA_964558395.1 uncultured bacterium
GTTCGGATTCATCACATCGGCGTTGTTGGAAGCTATTGAACACCGGGTCGTTGCCTGGCGATGGCGGCTCAAAGGACGGACCTACCGGCTGCGACAGGTCCACGGCGACTTTCACCCGTGGAATATCCTCTTTCAGGAGGGCACCCATTTCCGGGTGCTGGATCGCGCCCGGGGGGAATGGGGAGATCCGGCGGACGACGTGACCTGCCTCACCATGAACTACCTTTTCTTTTCTCTGCAGCGGAGCGGGCGGCTCGAAGGACCCTTCGAGGTCTTGTTCCGCCGATTCTGGGAGCGGTACCTGGCGAAGAGCGGCGACCGAGAGATGCTCGAGGTGGCTGCCCCCTTTTTCGCCTTCCGGGGTCTCGTCATGGCCAGCCCCCTCTGGTACCCCAAGTTACCCGAAGAGGTCCGCCGAAAGCTCTTTGCGTTCATGCGGGCGGTCCTGGACACCGAGGTCTTCGATCCGTATCGGGTGAATGCCTATTGCGGGACATGAAGTGCAAGCGGGTTTTGCGGTGTGGATCACGGGCCTGCCGGCCTCGGGAAAGTCCACCATAGCCGGGGCGCTCGTCCGGGAGCTGTCATCCCGGGGGGTCACCGCGGCAGTGTTGGAGTCTGATGCCCTCCGTCGCGTCTTGACGCCCCGACCCACGTACACTGAGGAAGAGCGGGATGTCTTTTACGGGGCCATGGCCTATATCGGTGGACTACTCGCCGGGCATGGGGTCGCCGTGATCTTCGACGCAACGGCGCATCGCCGAGCGTACCGAGACCG
Organism: uncultured bacterium; assembly: GCA_964558395.1. Lineage (GTDB taxonomy): Bacteria > Methylomirabilota > Methylomirabilia > Methylomirabilales > CSP1-5 > CSP1-5. The sequence continues at coordinate 4,050 of CAZLDS010000087.1, forward strand.
TGCCCGGCAGCAGATTGCTCGTTTTGTCGAGGTATATGTCGATTGTCCCCTGGACGTTTGCCAGGCCCGGGACCCGAAGGGGATTTATCGCAGGGCACATGAGGGAACAGTGACGAGTGTCCCAGGTGTGCAAGCGCCCTACGAGGCCCCGGAGAACCCGGAGGTGGTCGTACGGGGGCATCGGGACGGCGCGGAGGCCGCGCGACGGGTGGTGGATACGCTGGTAAAGAAAGGATACCTGGCGAGCTGAGAGTCGTGGACGAGATTCATATCCAAACCATGAGCGGCCCGACCGCAGCGGAGCTCGACGTCGAGATCGTAGAGCGCAAAGGGCTCGGGCATCCCGACACGATCTGCGATGCAGTGATGGAACGAGTGTCCCTGGCCTTGTGCCGTGAGTATATCGAACGGTTTGGCGCCATCCTTCATCACAACTGTGATAAGGGACTCCTGATGGCCGGCCAGGTGCAGCGTCGATTCGGAGGGGGACGGGTGTTGGAACCGATGCGTCTCGTCATCGGTGACCGCGCGACGCGGAGGGTGGGCAAGGAAGAGATCGACGTGGCCGCGGTCGGGGTCGAGGCGGCGAAGGCGTGGTTCCGGGAGAACCTGCGCCGGGTGGACCCGGACCGACATCTCAGGTACCAAGTGGAACTGAAACCGGGTTCCGAAGAACTCGTGAGTTTGTTCTTGGAAAGAAAAGGTGTGCTTGGTGCCAATGACACCTCCGCGGCTGTCGGCTATGCCCCGCTGACTGACACCGAACAACTGGTCCTTGAGGTCGAGCGCCATCTCAACTCGGCTCCGCTCAAGGCGCGCTTTCCGGAAACCGGGGAGGATGTGAAGGTCATGGCGGTTCGCACGGGTAGGCGGGTAGCTGTCACTGTCGCCATGCCAATCCTGGATGCGTACGTGGAGAGCGAAGCACAATACTTCCACCGAAAGAAGGAAGTGCACGAGGCGGTTGTGGTCCATCTCCGGGATCTAGTGCAGGATCTGCAGGAGGTCACGGTCAGCATCAACGCGCTCGATCGCCGAGGGGTGGGAATGGCAGGCATGTACCTCTCGGTCCTCGGAACCTCTGCGGAGGATGCGGACTCGGGGGAGGTGGGTCGTGGCAATCAGGTCAACGGCCTGATCGCACTGAACCGTCCCCGGGGGTCGGAGGCAGCAGCCGGAAAGAACCCGGTGAGCCACGTGGGGAAGATCTATAGTATCCTGACCCACCTACTGGCGAGCCGGATCCATGGCAAAATTACCGGGGTGCACGAGGTGGTGGTGTGGCTCTGCAGCCGGATCGGCGAGCCCGTCGATCGGCCACAGACCGCGTCGGTACAGGTCCACCTGGAACCACGTGTCACCCTTCCCGATGTGGCAAAACCCATTCGAGAGATGGTACAAGAGGAGCTGGAGCGCATGCCGGTTTTCTGCGACGAGCTGGCCCAGGGGCGCTACCCGGTTTGGTGACGAGAGTCCGTTCGAAACACCTTGACAAAGATAGCCCTCTTTGATATAAACATAACTCCTCTCGCCACGTAACACTCCAGCGAGACCAAACGGCTCCACGGACGAGCCACCCAACACAGGCCATGACGCCTCACGGAGGACAAGAGTCCGCAGTGAGGCGTTTTCATTTGGGAGAGTCCCACCTCAGCAGCACAGAGGGGGCAGCCGCTTCGGCGGAGAGACGGAGGTGTCAGATGGGTACGCGAATGGGAGCGTTAGAAGCCCGGTACACACGGACCGAACAGGGAATACCGGAGACCGACATGAGATTTCCAGCACTCTTAGAGTCGGCACCGGTGGCCGTCGTGATTGTCGACGGGAACCGCCGCATCGTGCATGTCAACACCAAGACCGAACAGGTGTTCGGCTATCAACGGGATGAGATGCTCGAGCAACCGTTTGAGATGTTGGTGCCGGAGCGCTTTTGGAACGCCTACGTGGGACACCTCGCAGAGTTCCTTTCGAATCCCCGCGCCAAACCAATGGATCTTGGCCTCGATCCCGTCGGCCGACGCAAGGACGGAAGTGAGTTCCCTCTTGAGGTGGGTCTCAGTTATATTAGGACGCAGCAGGGGATCCTCGTGAAGAACTTCATCGTCGACATCACGGAGCGTAACCGGTCACAGGAGGCGCTCACGCGTCGGCTCGCGGAACCGGCAAGCCTCGCTTAAGAAGTGCAATCTCAGAAGAATTATCCTGGTCCAGGTTTTCACCGTCTCCCCATCAGGAGAACGGAACGCACTGCGGCGGGAAGTTCAACAGAGAGCGCCTGAAGCTGTTCTTCCGCAGGGCTGCACGAACATTCTTGATGATTTCACACTTCACGGACATCCGTATACTCCTCCCCCGAAAACTTCATCGATGGTGCTTGCCGACAATCGTCACCGTGCTCGCCTGAGGACCCTGCTCGCCCTGCTCTTCAACGAACCGCACCTCCTGCCCAATCGTCAGGCGGGCAAAGCTCCCATTCAATACACTGTTGCCGTGAAAATAAATTTCGCGGCCGTCGGGCGTTTCCAGGAAGCCATACCCCTCATCGGGAACTAACTTGCTCACGCGGCCGTGCGGTTGACCCTCGTGCTTCTTCACGGCGCCGCGCTGACGCTGCGCGTGGTTCTTGAGCTTACGCCGGACGGTTTCGAATGCCTCCCGGATTGCCACATAGAGATCCTCGGCTGCTTGACGATTCGCGACCACCTCGCCACCCGGCACTGCCAGGTGGATGCTCACCGAGTACCGCCTCCCTTTGCGGTGGTGCCGGGGCGGCGCTTCCACGGCGACTCGGCAGCTGATGATCCCGTCGCAATAAAGGTCCAGCTTCGAGGCCCTCTCGCGAATATAGGCTTCCACTGCTTCGGATGGAGAGATGTCACGGAGTGTGACTTGTAATGGGAGCTGCATGGCAATCCTCCCTGGGCCCGTCCATCTCGACTCCGTCGATCCGAGCCCTGCAATCGGGGCACTTCCCCTCATGGATGCGGTTGGAAAGGACCAAGAATCCGTACCGCTGAATGAGGAGGGACTTACACATGTAGCAGTAGGTATTCTCGCCCCCTTCACCGGGGACATTTCCCTCGTAGACGTACCGCAGCCCCACGTCGAAGCCGATATCACGGGCATGACGCAGTGTCGACACCGGTGTCGGCCCTCGATCCGTCATCTTGTATGCCGGGTAGAACTGACTCAGGTGCCAGGGGACCTCCGGTCCGACGGAATGCACGAAGGTGGCGATCTGACGGAGTTCGTCATCCGAATCGTTCAAGCCGGGGATGACGAGCGTCGTGACCTCCACCCACACGCCCAATGCCCGATACAACCGGATCGCCTCCAACATGGGTTGCAGTCCGGCGCCGGTAATGCGTCTATAATTTCGATCATTGAAGAACTTGAGATCGACATTGGCGGCATCCAGCACGGTCGCCATCTGCCGGAGCGCTGCCTCGCTAATGAAGCCGTTGGTCACAAAGATGTTTTTCAATCCCTTTTCCTTCGCGAGCCGTGCCGTGTCATAGGCGAGCTCGTAGAAGATGGTAGGCTCGGTGTACGTATAGGCGATCGATTTGGCTCCCGTCCGGACAGCCGCGCTTACAACCTGGTGCGGTGTCACGTGTTCGCCGATGATTCGGTGCGCAATGGTCTCGAGTTGGAGGCAGATCGGCTCGGGTGTTTCGGGGTTTCCCGTTTCCTCCGCCGCGATGTTCCCTTTGGGCCCCTGCGAGATCTCCCAGTTCTGGCAGAATGTGCATCGCATATTGCAGCCCACCGTGGCGATGGAATAGCTGGTCGAGCCGGGCTGGAAGTGAAAGAGCGGTTTCTTTTCGATGGGATCCAGGTGACGGGCAACGACCTTGTCATAGGCTAGCGTGTAGAGAACACCGTGGTGGTTGAAGCGAACGCCGCACACACCGCGCTTGCTCGCTCCAATCTTGCACTCGTGAGGACAGAGAGTGCAATGCACCCGGCCATCGGGCATTTTCTCGTAAAAAAGTGCTTCCTTTAACGCGCCCATCGGCACCTAGGCCGCCCGCCGACGAACCAGATGGGACCGCCGAGACCTCTTGGAGGAGAGCTTCCACCATCTCTGTGCTGGCGTTGGGGTAGGTCGCCGCGACCGGCGGCGTGCTCTCCCTAAGATTCGCCGCACAGTATACCCGCACACCTGGCAGCGGACGTAAATGTAGCGCCATCCTGCATCTTTCCGTTCTTTGCCAACTTGCCTCCTATGCTGCAGGCAGCAGGGCCCTGCCGTAGGAGGGGATACAATCTTTCTCGGATAGGCGTCCTCCGGCGGTACGTCGGCACTGTAGCGAACAATCGTTGATCGCTTTGCCCTCATGACTATCCTCCATTAGTAATATCGGTCCAGGCGACTTCGGTCTCCACCGGTCCCTGGTCCGAAGAAGCGGATAGCCCACGAATGGAAATCGCTAACTGCTTGATTCTGCAGTCATGGGGTCAGCTATGAATGGCCAAAGGATCGTCCACGGAGGGATGGGATGCCGTTGAAGGAGATGGGTATAGCCCGAGGTCAGGCGACGCTCGGGAGGCCAATCGACGTCACGGCTGTTCAGCCGGGACGGGTCGAGGCAATGCGTTCCTGAGCCTTCACGAGGATTGCGACGACCTCTTCATCCGATACCTGGGAGAAATCGAGGTAGTAGTCGCCAACGGCAAAAAAGGCCCTGTCCACCACCAGCCCAACGAATCGGTCAGCTTCTTGTCGGAAGCGTTCGGCGGCCTTCGCGGAGGCGCACGGCGTCGCCACAGTGATCGCCCTTGTGCCATGCCGGCGTGCGTAGCCGACCGCTGCGCGCATCGTCAGACCCGTGGCCAGGCCGTCATCGACGAGCACAACGGTAGAGTCGGGCAGGTACGTGGCCAGCGCGGGCACGCCGTATAGTGTCATTCGGCGCTCGATCTCAGCCCATGTCTTCGCCTTCGCCTGCTCGATGTCCCTCGAACCCAACTGGAGTTGGTGGGCTATGGTATCCTCAATCAGCATCTCGCCATCCTCGTCGAGGGCGCCAAACGCAAGCTCCGGGGCCACTGGAGCGGTGAGCTTCCTGGCGTACACGACGGTGAGCGGTACACACAACCGCTCGACAATCGGCAGCGCCACAGCAACGCCGCCCCGCGGGATAGCTGCCACCACAGCTGGCGGGGAGATCAGAGAAACCAGGGCCCCCGCCAGCGCACGTCCTGCTTCCGTACGGTCCAGAAACATCACAGCCCCCCTCCTGACGCCGCTCCATTAATAATCTCGGTCCAAAGGACTCCGATCTCCACACCTCCTTGCCCAAGTGTGGAGTCTCGCCCAAGACCGAGAAGGTCGCGAAGGACGTGATCGTGAAGTGTGGGTCGGGCGTGGAAGGCGAGCTTCATCTCTCGAGCGATGGGATACCCTTGCAAAGGGTACCATCCCCTCTGCCCGTGGGCCCCTTGCGTTACCCCGCCGCCCGGAGGGCGTAGGAGCGGAGCACCTTCATGTAGTTGGCGCGCTCGAAGGCGGCCGGCTCGGCGACCGACCGGTAGCTCATGCTGCCCTGCATCTGGCGGATCGACGTATACTCGTGCTCCTCCATCCAGGCGACGAGATCCCGTTGGACGATCCTCAAGTGCTCGATGCCGTGTTTGAGAAGGGCGGACGTCGTCATCGCGACCCGCGCCCCGGCCATCATCGCCTTGAG
>CAZLDS010000088.1:0-9633 GCA_964558395.1 uncultured bacterium
GGAAGAATCCATACCGCCCGCCGAATCGATCTCTCGTGCCGGATCCTCTTTCCAGCGCTCTTCGTTGCCGTCAGTTTGGGTGCCTTTGTTTTTTGACGTCCCCATCCGGACTTACTTCAGGAGTTTAACAAACGGAAGAGGTCATGAACATGGGGAAAAACACAGAAGATAAAGCCAAGGCCAAGCGTGAAGTTTTGCAGCTGCGACGTCTCGGGACCTTGACCGATGTGGTCTACGGGATCGTGATATGGAACTTTTTTACGCTAATTCCCGGTCCCGATGGGAAATGGCCCTGGGATTCTATCGGTGCCTTTCTCACGTCCAACCTGTTGACATTCGTTCTGGTCATCGTTGGCATTGTGATATCGATCATATATTGGCTTCAGAACAACGCCTTATTCGGCAGTCTGGAACGAACTGATGCCCGTCACACGGCCCTCTCGATCTTTCAGCTCTTCTTTCTGTTAATCTTTCTTTACTCCATCCATCTTGGTGTTGCCTTGGGAGCATCCCTTGCTACACGACTTTTTGAAAGTTGTGCGGTGGTTTTGATGGGTGTCGCATCGGCATCAGCGTGGTCCTATGCCATAAAAAACCGCCGCCTCCTTATGCCCGAGGTTACCGATCAGGAGGCACGTGACCTGGCGGACCGCATCCTCGCAGAGCCGATAACCGCAATTATTACGATCCCGTTTGCCTTTGCTGGGCCTATCCTTTGGGAAATCGCTTGGCTGTCATACCTGCTCGTCATTCGTTTCCTTCGCCGCCGACGACAACCCAGGAATCCCGTGAAATGAGAAAGGCGATTCTTCCTGCGACTGATCCCACATCCGGGATCATGCACTGGGGCGTTGACCAAGAGGTGGCGTCCGTGGGAATTCAAGAGCAGAAAACGAGCGGAATGAATAAATGGGTTGGAGGGGGGGGTCAGCATGAATACAATGATACGCAAGGTGGTCGTCTTCCGTTACGTCGTCAGTTTAATAGTGCTGATCGGCATGCTCCTGGCGACTACCCCCCCTGCTGCTGCGGTGGCACAGCCTGACGATGAAATCACCGTCAAAGACACGCCACTGAAAGGCCGCATCCTCGGATTGGAAAAGAAAGGTATTCGGTTTAAGACGATTTATGGGGAGGGAACCATTGTCATCCTCTACAAAGATGTGCAAAAAATTGAGGCCCACGGCGAATACCATATCATTCACGGTGAGGCACAGGAACTCGAGGGCCGCATCTTTGGTATAGAAGATGGTCAACTCCTCGTCGGTGATAATCCTGCGACCGCCGAGCAGGTGGCCTCCGCGACCATCCAGAGAGGCGTATCCACATCCGAATATGAGGAGCAATCATGGATTGAAAAGCTGCGCAACAAATATCCGTACTGGAAAGCCAACCTGGATCTGGGCCTCAATATCGAAGAGGGGGCCGTGGTCAAGCGCAAAATCGAGGTGGGATTCGACATTCAACGACGCAAAAGGCCGACCCGACTCGTGGCGAACTGGTTCTCGGCGTATGAAACCGAACAGACAAGTCCCACTGCCCCTACCACCGTTACCAAGAACGAATTCAGCGGGTTCCTGTTGGGCGAGTACGATTTGTCGAAACACTGGTTCCTCTTTGCCCTGCCTGCCCTTTCACGCGATATTCCTCGCGGCATCGACCTGCTCTCGTATCCGGGCGGCGGTGTTGGGTATCGGTTTGTCGAAACGGACAGAGCGCTACTGCAGGTTCAGGCTGGCGGCGCGTACGTCACCCAGAACTTCACGGACTTCCCTACCAATACCTTTCCCAGCGGGCTGCTCGGTCTCGAAGGCCGATACGAGTTCGAGAGCGGAATCGAGGTGGGTGGCCGGATGTTCTATTATCCTGGAATTCCGGAACCCCGCGAAGACTGGTTGTATCGGACGGAATTATATTTCACCATACCCCTGTTTGATCCAATCGCACTGAAGCTTCGGTTCACCAATGTGAACGACAACAATCCCACACCGGATGTCGGCAATAATAAGGCGACGACGACACTGGGACTCTCGCTGAAATTTTAGCCATGCAATGAGTGGAAGCCATCGAAAGGATCATGGAGCATCAGACAGCCAGGAGAGGGCAAGCAAGGAAACGTCAGAGATCATAGATTGTTTCTGCCGGCGTCACCTTACTCTCGCGTCGGGGTCGACCGCGAGACAAAAGGATACCCACGAGGAAGATCGTCAGCGTTCCCCACACCGTTGTCATGAAGGCATGAAACGGATTCGCCAGTGGCAGGCCCAGTTGCGTGGAAAGGGCAGCCCATGCGATCACGAGGATGCCAAGCACCATGCCGATCGCCGCTTGAACCGAGCCCACCCGGCGGGAGAGCGCCCCTAACAAGAACAGGCCAAGCATCCCGCCCGAAAAAACCCCGGCCAGAGTCCACCAGACATCCAGCGTGCTTTTAATCGAGATCATGAGCAACGCTGTACTCGTCCCCAGCACGCCCAGCACAACCGTCACCGTGCGCAGAAAGCGGAGCTGCTGCGCCTCGCTCGCCTGCGGCCGGAGCAGCCGACGATAGACGTCCGTCATCAGGATCGTGGCTGACGAATTGAGTGAAGTATCGACCGAACTCATGGCAGCGGCGAACAAGGCTGCAATCAGCAATCCCGTCACGCCGGGCGGCAATTGGGTCACGATAAAATGGGGGAAGACGCGATCAGCCATCCCAGCACCCTGGAGGACCGCCGGCAACAGTTCCGGCTGGGCCCTGTAGTAAGCAAAGAGGGCGGTGCCGATGAACAAGAACACGGCGCCCACCGGCACATAGATCAGGCTCCCGATCCAGATGGACCGGCGTGCCGCCTGGAGTGAATCAGCGGTTTGATACCGCTGCACATAGGACTGGTCGATGCCGAAGTTCTGCAGGTTGATCACCATTCCGTAGATCAACACCACCCAAAAGGTTGGTGCATTCAAGGCAAGATCGAACGAGTCGAAGGAGAACTTGTGGTGCTCGGCGGCGATGGCAAAGAGCTGAGACGGCCCTTTGGGCATCCCGAACGGCAGCATGAGGGCACATACGAGCGCCCCACCCGTCAACACGATACTCTGCACGGCATCGGTCCAGATGACTGCCTCGATTCCCCCGACGACCGTGTAGAGTGTCACCAGGAGCCCGGTCACCACAATGAGGGTCACGATGTCCCATCCGGTCAGCCGTTCCAACGCCAGTGCAACAAGAAACAGAATCGTGCCCGTGCGAGCAAGCTGGGTCAGCAGATAAAACGATGCCGCATACAGCCGGGCCCAGAGACCGAACCGTCGCTCAAGGTAGGCGTACGCGGACGCATCGCGTGTGCTACGGTACAGGGGAATAAACCAGCGCGCTGCCGCCCACGCCGCCAGCGGCAGCGACAGCGCAAACGCGAGGACCGTCCAGTCACTGCCATAGGCCTTCCCCGGCAACGCCAGAAACGAGATCGACGAGAGGTACGTGCCGAAGATGGATAACCCGACGACCCAGCCGGACAGACGTCTGCCGGCCAGCGTAAACCCTTCCACGCTGGCCGCCCGACGATAGAACACGAGACCTACACCGGTGATCCCCACTGCGTATACAAGGAGGACAGCCCCATCAAGGGAGGTCATGGATCCCTACTCTCCTCGCCTGCACCGCTCCGAAAGAAAGGCATCTTGAGGACAGCATTCCATTTAGCATCAATAGAATAAGTAAATGATGATAAGAAAATACATCACGCATTAGGTGGCATTCCCAGAGATGCCATCTGGCACTGATCTTGCTGCCCCCTACGCGGGCTCGCCCACAACGCGCGCGGGGAGAGTCACCCTATGCTATCCCTGACGGAAAAGCTACCGCCAAGCGGGGGTGATGCAGACGCGGATTCGGGCGTGTCTTCGACCCGCCGATCGCCGCGGGCGCGATGGCCGCCCTGCGTAAAGCCCAGGTCTTCCAGGGAAGGGGGGATCGCTTTGCCCTTCATGCCAGTATATATCGTGGTTGACATTCACCGCAGATTCCGGTCTCCTAAGTAGAGAGCTATCTTGGGTACCGAATTGTGACCAATGTCAGGACACCCCACTATGCGCAAAGTTGCGATCGCGGCCGTAATTCTCCTCGTCCTCGGTGCGCTTGTGGCCTTTGCCCTGCTGAACCTCGGGCGCCTCGTCAACCGCAATAAAGACTACATCGTCGCGCAGGCCGAGCAGGCGATAGGTCGCAAGGTCGCGGTGGAAGACATTGGTGTTACGGTCTGGGGAGGCATTGGCGTACGCCTGAAAAACTTTGCCCTGGCCGATGATCGGACGTTTTCCTCACAGGACTTTCTCCGCGCGGCGGATCTTCAGGTAAACGTGGCGTTGCTTCCCCTTCTTTGGAAAGAGGTACAGGTCAAGCGGCTGGTCCTGCATGAACCGGTGATCAACGTCATCCGAGATAGGAACGGGAAATTCAACTTTGCCAGTCTTGGGCGTCCGCCTCGACCGGAAGGACCAGTCAAACCTAAGCCCTCCACCTCCCCGGAAGGACCCGCAACCCTCCCCCTTTTGGTCTCCCTGGTGGATGTGGCAGATGGTCAGGTGCACTATCTGGACCGCAAGGACGGGGTCCAGTTTCGTATGAGTCAGCTCGACCTGACTGTGGAAGATCCTAGTCTTGACGGGCCGATCTCTGTGCAGCTGGCCGGAGCCATCAACGCTGAGCGTCAAAATGTCAAGATCCAAGGCACACTCGGTCCTCCCCCGACCCGGGCTTTCACCGACGTCAAGAACCTCCCTATTCGCGGCGCTATCACCCTCGGACCAGTGGCGTTGGGGGATCTGAAGCGCCTCGGCCTTCTTGCCGACGCTCTTCCGAAAGACCTCAGCGTGGACGGGCCCTTCTCTCTGAGCGCGGACATGGACGGAACCCTGGCAGACTTGGCCCTCCAAGGGAAACTCACAGCCACAGACACCGCCGTCAGGCTCAAAGACCGCTTCCAGAAGCCGAAAGGGATTCCCCTGCTCCTTTCCACCGACGCCCAAATCACCGAGAGCAAAATTTCCCTGAAAAAAGCGAACATCACGCTACATACACTGGAACTCAACGGCACGGGAACGATTACCCGCGAAGCGACGCCTGGCTTGCGTCTTGTGGTGGACTCGATCCGCGGAAACCTGGCCGGCTGGGAAGAAATGGTCCCATTCCTTCAGGGGTATAATCTGTCCGGGGCCTTGGAGGGACAGGCCCGCATCGAGGGCAAGATGACCCGTGGCCGGACGCCGAATATCAACGGCTCGGTTTCACTCACAGCGCTCCGGGCCACGCTTCCGCAACTCCCTCAACCCGTGACCGCCCAGCGCGCCACCGTCACCTTCACCGGCCAACAGGCCGCCCTTGAAGAAACCTCGGTGGGGCTGGGGAAATCTACGATGCAGCTCGCCGCCAACGTAGAGAGTTTCAGCCCGCTTGTCCTGACGTATCGCCTGTCTGCGCCTGAACTCTGGATGGCTGATCTGCGGAAGCACGCAAGCGGCAGCACGAAACAGGAGGTCCTGCGCGAGGCGAAGAGCGACGGCCGCCTCTGGATCAAGAATGGAACCCTTGGCTACCGGGGAAAGCTGTCGTCTGCCGGGGGGACGCTCGCAGATATTGATTACACCAACCTCCAGGCGAATATTGCCCTGGCTGAGCGGGTGGCCACGATCGAAGACTTACGTCTGCAAGCCTATAACGGTTCGTTACAGGGACGGGGACGATACGACATGCGGACGACCCCTCCTGTGTTTACACTCACTGCGGAGTCCCGAGGTATGGACGTCAGTGCGTTTTTCCGCTCCGCGTCCGCCGCCAAACACATCCGCGGCAAGGCCGACCTTGACCTACGCCTGTCCGGCAGCGGGAACCGGTGGGAGGACATCAAGCGCGCGTTGTCGGGACAGGGACGCGCGGAGGTAAAGGAGGGCGCCCTGCTCGATGTCAATATCGCCGAGGGCGCACTGACCGGCCTGACGGGGGTGCCTGGACTGTCACTGTTCATCTCTCCGAACGTCCGGCGTAAATATCCGACCATCTTTGCAAGCCAGAACACCCAATTTTCAGAGCTGAAAGGGTCTCTCAACATTAAGAATGGGAAGGTGCACCTCGACGACCTGCTCATCACCGCTGCCGATTGGACGGCCCGTGGAAAAGGTTGGGTGACGCTTGACCAGGCGGTCGACATGCGGGCAGATCTCGCTCTTTCGGAACAGCTCTCGACGGATCTGATCAGAAGTGTCAAGGAACTCAGATTCCTGACCGACCGTCAAGGGCGCGTACTGTTCCCCTTTGCCCTGACCGGAACCCTTCCGAGCGTGAAGGCCATTCCCGACCTGGCCTATGTCGCAGGTCGCCTGGTCTCAGGGACGCTATTCAAACAACCTGCACCTCCCCCACGGGAAACCCCTCAGACGGAGCAAAAATCGCCTACCTCTCCGCCGCCCGCGCAGCCTACGGAACCGAAAAAAACGAGTCCGGAGGAACAGCTCCGCAAATCACTGGAACGGATCTTTGGCCGCTAACACCACACCACGAAATGGATGGATCCATGGATAAGGATGAACGTCCAATGCGCGGTCGCGGCGCTGCCGAGAATCCCGCCAACCGGTTCGAGACCCTGTCCTATGGTCGTGATGAGGATTGGAACGATCCGGAGGATCCCGCCCCCCAGACTCGATTCATGAAAGACCCGTCCCGCTCGCTCATTACGTATAACGACAGCCCCGACGTGGGATTTGAGGCCGGCATCAACCCATACCGGGGATGCGAGCACGGCTGCATCTACTGCTTCGCCCGCCCTACCCATGAGTTCCTCGGTTTTTCAGCCGGTCTCGATTTCGAGACGAAGATCCTGGTGAAGGAAGATGCGCCGGCGATCCTGCGACACGAACTCTCTTCTTCCCGATGGAAACCGCAGGTCGTCGCGGTCAGTGGCGTGACCGACCCCTATCAGCCTGTCGAGCGACGCCTGAAGCTCACGCGCCAGTGCCTCCAGGTGCTCGCCGAGTTGCGCAATCCCGCGGTGGTCATCACGAAAAATCATCTGGTCACCCGGGATATCGATCTTTTGGCCGAGCTTTCGCGCTACGAGGCAGCCGCCGTGTATCTCTCCGTGACGACCCTCGATACCCGACTGGCGCGGAGTATGGAGCCGCGAACCTCCAGCCCAACGCGTCGCCTCGCCGCCATCCACGCACTGGCCCAGGCCGGCGTCCCCACCGGCGTCCTGGTTGCGCCGGTGGTCCCCGGACTGACGGATCATGAGCTTCCCGCCATCATCACCGCGGCCGCCAAGGCGGGGGCCCGTCTTGCCGGGTACATTCCGCTCCGACTCCCCCACCCCGTCGCTCCCCTCTTCGAAGCGTGGCTCACGCGGCACCTGCCCAGGCGGAAAAACAAGGTCCTGAATCGGATTCGCGCGATACGTGGGGGGAAGCTCAATGACCCGCGCTTTGGCTCTCGCATGAAAGGGGAAGGGATCTTTGCCGAGCAGATCGCTACCCTCTTCTCACTCGCCTGCCGGAGGGCGGGGATTGTCGAGCGCGGGTTACATCTTTCGACGGCGGCGTTTCGGCGACCAGTGCCTGCCCAGGCCTCGCTCTTCGAATGATCCTCCATCGCAATCTGTTTGCGGGTTCGCTACGCAGAGGTCCCGGACCCAGCCTAGTCACCATCATTCCCGTTCCCGTCGCTGTTCGCATCATGATCGCCGTTGCCGTCATTCATATGTTCCTCTTGCTACTCATCTTTTATTCTTCGTCTTCCTCCTCCGGTTCGACTTCGAACCCCCGCTCCTCCATCTCTATGGCAAAGAGGGCGAGATACTTCAGCTTCGCCGGGGCCTCGACGACATCTTCGGAATAGCTGAGACCGGCGTGTCTCTCAGGCGCGTGCACGGGGATAGATTGGGGAGTCCTCAGAACTTCATCCGCCGCTCGCCGAAGTTCGGCATCTTCAGTCTCGACGACGAGGGAATGTAGATCCGCCCGCCACCGCCCGATTTTGTCGGGACTCCCTCGCCTCCGGATAATGCCCTTCTTCATGACCCTCGCCTCGAGCGATTGTAAAGCTCGGTCCATTCCGCCCCCAGTCTACCAGATTGAGCGACGATTTGGAAACGGCGCGCATCTGCAAATTATTTCTAAAACTTTTCCGCCTTCACCTCTGACTTTTGGAAGTGATTTAATAGCCGTGATCCACAGCGGACTGTGATCTGGATATACTACAGGATTCGTAGTCCTAGACGGAGAAAAAAGCTTGACAAAGTGTTGGTTAAGTACGGATATTGGGCCGGAGTTTGCCGACGTGAGGCAAGATAGGGGAAACAAATGGCTCTGAGGGAGGAATTTGAGACCGCGGGAAATTGGTTGTTTCGATGGAGGAGTTATCTTCCATTAATAATGATCGGCATTTTCATTTTGGCACTGCGTGACTTCGAGCGTCCAGCGCACAGTCACCGATCGGACCAGTTATGGGAAGTCGCATGTCTTCTGATCAGCTTCGTCGGGTTGGGGATCCGCGCATTCACCCTCGGGCATACCCCGAAGGGAACATCTGGAAGGAACACAAAAGAGCAACACGCCGACAGTTTAAATACGACCGGAATGTACTCAGTCGTTCGGCATCCGCTGTACCTCGGGAATTTTTTTGCGGGACTCGGTGTCGCGCTGCTTACCCATTCATGGTCGGTGACGTTGATCTATGTTTTAGCCTTTTGCATCTATTACGAAAGAATCATGTACGCTGAAGAAGAGTATTTGAGGAAGAATTTCGGGAGTCAATTCGTGGATTGGGCGACCAGGACACCAGCGTTCATTCCCAACTTTAAAACGTGGAAGCAGCCAAGCCTGTCTTTTTCCTTGAGAAATGTCCTCCGAAGGGAATACAACGCCTTCTTTGCCGTTATCGTTGCTTTTTTTGCCGTTGAAGTGGTCGGCAATATGCTTGCAGAAGGTAAATTCGAACTTGACTTGATGTGGGCGTGTATTCTGGCCTTTGCCTTTGTGGTTTGGGTCGCTTTGCGAACGGTAAAGAAGAGGACCACTATATTCAATGTGGAAGGTAGGTAAAAGAATTTTGCTTCGCAAGCCGCTTCCCCACACGATCAACAACGCCCCCAAATCGTGAAGTCCCGGACACGCTGTCGACACTCTCACGCGCAGCTCTTCGGGGAGGGAACGGTGTGAAAAAACAGACGTGTGTTGTTGCCGCGTGTATCGCAACCCTCGTCGTCCCCACCCTGTCCTCGGCGGAAGATACCGATCAGACCCGTTTTTACGTCGGGGGAAAGACCGGTGGCGCGATCTTTTTGAGCGACACCCTCGCCGATGGTGTTGAAGTTAAACGCTTCATCGAGGGAGGGGAAGTATTTGATGTGGTGGCGGGGGTGAATTTCGGGAAGCATTTCGGCGCGGAACTTGCCGTTGATTATCTCGAGACAAATGTGTCCGTCGACGGTGTCGGAAAAATAGGAGAATACAGTATCTGGACTTTCATTCCCCAACTCCGCGTGCGCTACCCCCTGTTGGACGGCAAACTGAGTCCCTACGTCATCGGCGGCGTGGGTGTGGCACGAACCGAGTCGAACGATCCGACCCCGGCATCCGTCGACTTCTCCTTTTCGGCGA
>CAZLDS010000089.1:0-3215 GCA_964558395.1 uncultured bacterium
TGCGGGTTGCGGTGAGAGGGCGCGGGTCGGGCGGGTTCCGGTACGAGCTCAAGTTTGTGGGCGCAGAGGAGAAGGCGCCAGAGGATACGGTGTTTGAATCAGGCGGTGTGCAGGTGGTCGTGGATCGCGAGAGCGAAGGGAATCTTAAGGGCTCGACGATCGACTTCATCGATGGCATGTACGAGAGCGGCTTCAAGATCGACAACCCGAATCCTCTCTGGGACGATCCGAAGGCGCAGGCGGTTCAAGAGGTCATCGATAGCCAGATCAACCCTGGCGTGGGGTCGCACGGGGGACATGTCTCCCTCCTCGACGTAAAGGATGACATCGCCTATATTGCCCTCGGTGGAGGTTGCCAGGGTTGCGGGATGGTGGACGTGACCCTCAAACATGGGATCGAAGTCGCGATCAAGGAGGCGGTCCCCGAGATCAGCCAGGTCGTCGACACGACGGACCACGCCGCGGGCAAGAACCCCTACTACCAGCCGGCCAAGGGTGGACAGTCTCCCTTCGCGTAACGCCCCGCACAGTTCCCCAGAGTAATCCCCATTCCTCAAGAATGTGAGAGGGGATTCTGTCTGCGATGCGTGTCGTACTGATCTCGACGTATGAATTGGGGCGACAGCCCTTTGGATTGGCCTCTCCTGCTGCGTGGCTCCGCCAGGCCGGGGCCACGGTCACCTGCCTCGACCTCGCCGTAGAGCCCTTGGATCCGGACGCGGTTTGCGCCGCCGATCTTGTCGCCTTCTATCTTCCGATGCACACGGCGACGCGCATCGCCGCGCGCGTCGTCGAGCGGGTTAAATCGCTCAATCCCCGTGCCCACCTCTGCTTCTACGGTCTGTATGCTTCCATGAACGAACACTTCCTCCGAAAGCTCGGCGCGGAAACGGTCCTCGGCGGGGAGTTCGAAGCGGGCCTCGTGAGTGTCGTTGAGAGACTTAGGTCTGCAGCGGCGGCAAGAAAGGGATTTCCGCAGGCTGAGCCCTTGGTCTCCTTGGCCAGGCAACAGTTTCTGGTTCCGGACCGTAGTGGCCTCGCTGACCTATCGAAGTACGCGCGGCTCGAACTCGGGAATGGACAGAGTCGGATGGTAGGGTATACGGAAGCCAGTCGCGGCTGCAAACATCTGTGTCGCCACTGCCCGGTGGTCCCGGTCTACCAAGGGCAATTCCGGATCGTGCAACGGGATGTGGTCATGGAAGATATTCGGCGCCAGGTGGCAGCGGGTGCAGAGCACATCACCTTTGGGGATCCCGACTTTTTTAATGGGGTTGGTCATTCCCTGGCGATCGTTCAGACTCTCCACGAGGAATTTCCCCGACTCACGTATGACGTGACCATGAAGATCGAGCACCTCGTGAAGCACGCGGCGCACCTGAAAACTCTAAGAGAGACCGGGTGTCTGTTTGTGACAAGTGCGGTGGAGTCGATTGATAATCGTGTACTCGCCCTCCTTGACAAGGGCCATACCCGGGACGATTTTATTCAGGCTGTCCGCCTCTGCCGCAAAGCCGGGCTGATGCTGACCCCGACTTTCGTGGCCTTTTCCCCGTGGATCTCGGTCGAAGACTATCAAGACTTGTTGTCAGTTCTGGCAGAGCTGAATCTGATTGATCACGTGGCCTCCATTCAGCTTGCGATTCGGCTGCTCATTCCGGCAGGTTCGAAGTTGCTCGAGCTGCCCGAAGTTCGACAGATGGTCGGGCCATTTGACGAAACCGCCCTGGTCTTTCCCTGGCGCCATCCCGACACTCGGGTCGATCAGCTGCAGACGGACATCCACGCGCTTGTCGAGGCGTCCACGTCCAACGGCGAGAGTCGGCGCGAGATCTTTTCGCGCGTCTGGTTGCTGGCCGAGCGGGCGTCGAATGGTTCAGTTCGCCCGTTGCCGGCCGCAGCTCAGCCGCGGCCGCGTGTCATGATCCCGTATCTGACCGAACCGTGGTATTGCTGAGCGGAGCCCACCGAGGAGCAGGTTGCTCCTTTCTAATCCGCAGCCGCCCGCCCTGTTGCGTCCACCAATTTTCCCGCGAATCGATGCACCCCGTGAGCGTCTGAGGCCTCCGGACGTCGTAAGCGGGGACGTGCTTCTGTTTATTCCTCGAGAAGCTCCTGGTAGAGGACCTCGTACTGAGGAACGATGCGAGACGCATCGAAGTGGTCGAGGACCCGCTGGCGAGCCGCCTGCGACACCCGGCGGTGGCACGCGTCGTCCGTGAGAATCCGCAGCGCCCCCTGGCCCATTCCCATCACATCCCCGACGGGATACAGGATCCCGCTGACTCCATCCTCGATCACTTCGGGAAGGCCACCAACGCGGCTTGCGATCACCGGGACCCCGCAGCTCATCGCCTCAAGAGCGGCCAATCCGAACGACTCCTGTTCACTCGGGAGCAAAAATAGATCGGCAACCTTCATCAGACCGGGGATGTCGTCCTGACGGCTGAGGAAACAGACGTCTTTCCCGATACCCAGCTCTTCGGCCAGGCGCTGCGCCGTGGGACGTTCGACCCCGTCACCCACCATGAGGAGCTTCCCCGAAATCTCTCGCCGCACTCTGGCGAAGGTTCGGATGACGTCGGTGACCCGCTTGACGGGACGGAAATTGCTGAGGTGCAGGAGGAGCCGCTCACCCGGCCCGGCAAAACGGCGACGAGCCTCATCCTCCCCCGGACGGAACCTGGCGGTATCCACAAAGTTCGGAATGACTCGGATGGGGCGATTGGGCTGGAAGGTCTCGCGGGTTCGCTGCTCCAGGTAGGATGACACGGCAGTGACCCGATCGCTCATGTCGATGGCGAGCCGCGTGATCGAGCGGAGGGAAGGATCAGTTCCCACTAACGTGATGTCGGTCCCATGAAGCGTGGTCACGACCTTGAGTCGGCCGCCCACTGCTTGACGGGCCAAGAAGGCTGAGACGGCGTGCGGAATGGCATAGTGGACGTGGAGGAGATCTATCCCTTCTGCCACCGCCACATCCACCATCTTAGCGGCCAGGGTAATGGTGTACGGCGTGTGCTCGAAAATGGGATAGGACATGGTCCCGACCTGGTGAAAGAAGAGGTTTTGTTGGAAGCTGGGGAGGCGGAAGGGGGGGGCGTAACTGACAAAGTGGACCTGGTGCCCGCGTTGGCTAAGCTGGATTCCCAGTTCCGCGGCGACCGCGCCACTTCCACCATAGGTAGGATAGCAGGTGATGCCGATCTTCATCG
>CAZLDS010000089.1:3315-9420 GCA_964558395.1 uncultured bacterium
GCGACCGCGCCACTTCCACCATAGGTAGGATAGCAGGTGATGCCGATCTTCATCGAGTGTTCACGGTTCACAGTTCACTGCCGAGACTCGAGACTGGGGCGATGAGACTGGAGTCGCAAATCGCTTGTCTCCTGTCTCCCGTCTCCGGTCCCCGGTCATCGATCCGCCCGGGAGGCGCCTAGATAGAGGAGCCGATGCTCCCATCCCGGCCCGTCAATTGCGGCGGCGATCAGGTCGATCAGGGTAAGATCGTGACGGCAGAGATATGGAACAAAGCCGTAGACCCGTTCCTGGAGTTCTCCTTTGGGCATCACGTGAGCCAGGACCCGGAGCACCTGTGTCTGTATCTCCCGGTTGCGCCTCTTGAAGGAGCGGAGGAGGAGTCGCTCCACCTCTTCTATCTGCTTTTTCACTAACCCCTCGGTCCCACCCACGCGGGCAGTCAACGTGGGATCGAGTGTCGACACCAATCCCTTGAGCTCCGTGAAATTTTTCTCGATGGTGTGAAGGACCCTCCGTTGCTTGGCGATAAAGGTCTTGGGAAGAGCGCGACGCAGGACCTCGCGCACCACCCTCTCGGGATCTTGGAAGAGGACCGGAAGGGCGAGGTCGTGTTTCTTGAGGAGCCGCTCGATCCGTCCCTCGACAAGCGTGAGTGTCGCTCGCGGGAGCAGAAAGGGCATCGGGACTTCGAAATGGTCGAAGACCTCCCGCAGTTGCGCATAGTACGCGGTCTCGTGGGGTCCACCGACGTGGACGAGCGCGGGGAAGAGAAAACTCTCCATCAGGGGACGGAGGACAACGTTGGGGCTGAAGCGTTCCGGTGTCTCCTGCACGAGATGCCGAAGCTCTTCTGCATCTCCTCTCTTGAGGGGCCGCCGCCCCTCTTCATGCAGATAAAAAAGGTTCGGGCCTTCCCCCCGGAGTCGGATCTGAGGAGGGTATCCCAGCCCTCGCAACTTTTCCCAAGCGGTCTGGACGAGGCGCGCCGAGGCGGGCGCGGTGCGGATCTCTTGGAGAAAGAGGGGGCGGGAGAGGGCCTTGAGGCGGGGGTCAGAAGGGTCTACAAGGATGAGACCCCTCTTTCCGAGGAGCGAACTCACCAGTCGGCCAAAGGCCGAGACCAGATCTACCCCAGGGCGATAACAGTCCTTGAGGAGCGTGAGGACCGGGTCTGGAAGATAGCCCGGGCCAGCCGCCTGCTCAAAAGTGGTGAAGGCTTCTCCGATGCTTGGGCTCAGTGCGTGCGTCGCTGGAAGGTCGGCCCCAAAACCGTCGCCCGGGGTATAACGGACAACGGCAACATGATCGTGGTGGTCCGGCATGAACACGTGGTCGATCTCGGCGAAATCAGTATCCTCCGAGGCCATCCAGAAGAGAGGAAGGCAGGGGACGTGCCACTGGGATTCCACCTGGCGGGCGAGCTCCAGCGCCGTCAGCGCCTTGTACAACGTATAGAGAGGGCCACCGAAGAGTCCTACCTGCTGTCCGGTGACCACGGTGACCGCCTGGGACTGGCGCAGGCGTGTGATGCTTTCGAGAAGTGCCTCATTTGCCCCCCAGGCCCGGTTTTGGTCGGTGAGGATGATGACGAGCTTGTCGCGGGGATAGGTCCGTCGGGTAAGGACCGTGAGAAGTCGCTCTTGCGGCTCACGAGGGTCCCATCGGTAGAAATCGCGGATGACAGGAGTCCCCTTCAGATAATCCCGAAAAATGGGATTGACCCGTGGGAGGGAGGCGACATCGGTGGCGCGCAGCGACGGCATCACGGCGAGCTCGGGTGGTTTCGCTCTCCTACTCTTTCTTCAGACAATCTGATAAGTTATCACCGTAACAGAGGACTGGGGGCTTGTCAACGAACGGGGACCCTATTTGGACCTCGTAAGTCATTGCGTAAAAACTAGTAGATTTACGAGTTGTCAGCGACTGTAAGGCTCCGATAGATTGTCGATGGGAGG
This sequence comes from uncultured bacterium, assembly GCA_964558395.1. GTDB lineage: Bacteria > Methylomirabilota > Methylomirabilia > Methylomirabilales > CSP1-5 > CSP1-5. Next base: position 5,274 of record CAZLDS010000089.1, read on the forward strand.
CGCGAATCCGTGTAATGGAGTATCCACAGGGGGGGGAATCATGCGGAAGACGATTAGAGTGGTGATCGTGGCACTGGCCGTGGCCGGGGGCCTCAGCGCCTGTGCGAGCAAGTACGACATTCCCCAAGGGGGCCCCCACTTTGCCTCGTGGGGCCATTTGAAGTATTCCACCCGCGGGGGCGAGAAGCCCCGGTTGACCAGGGCCGAGGAAAAGCAGGCCAAGGCGGAAGGCTGGTGGGGGACCCCGATCCAGTACAACATTGATGAGCTAGAATAGGAGGATTGCACAGGTACAGAAACGCCCATCTCTGGCACGAATGTTGCTTTTCCTGCCCCCTGGCAGGATATGTTTGATAAGTAACATGGGTGAAGGGAGGACAAATGCAGAGGGTTTTCGGAAGCGAAGCGGGCTTCCAGGACAAGGAGCTTCGAACGATTCAGTTGACCAGTAAGCGAGGGCCGGACGGGGAGGCTTCTCTTCCCGAGCCGCGAGAATTATCCACCGAAGGGAGCCCTTCAGTCGACTCAAACCGAGAAAAAGCGGCTTAATCCGCACCGACGGGGCTAAGCCCGGTCCCCTTTCCCCACCTCTAGCCCTGTCCGACGGGACGCGATCAGATGCCGTCTACAGGACGGGCCTAGCCTCTCCCAGCGAAACTCCCGAACGCTCGTCAGGTCCCGGCGTAGCGGCGGGGTGCGGGGACTATCGCTTGACGGCCCTAGGGGACCGTGCTATAGATGACACGGTATGAGTGGCATCAGTGTGTTGCATCTTGTTCTGCAGGCCGGGGCGGTGGCCAAGGGGGTTCTCCTTGTTCTCCTTTTTTTTTCCATTGCCTCCTGGGCCGTCATTTTCATAAAGCTGCGCACGCTTCGGAAGGCTGAGCGCCAATCGGACAAATTTCTGCACGCATTTCACGCCTCCAAGAACCTAAATACAATGTACGAGGAGGCCAGGCGGTATCCGGGGTCGCCGGTGGCGGCCCTCTTTCTCGACGGGTTCCGGGAATTCAATTATCATATCAAGGGAAGTGCGCAGCCCGGCGGCAATCCCGCCCGGACCTCCCCGATGGTGCCGCCGGAACGCAGTGGGGAGATCCTCGAGGGGATTGGCCGGACCCTCAGGCATTCAAGCCTGAAGGAGCTGTCCCAGTTGGAGCGCTACCTCATCTTCCTCGCCACAACGGGAAGCGTGACGCCATTTATCGGCCTCTTCGGAACGGTGTGGGGCATTATCGATGCCTTTGTTGGGATCGGGGCGGCGGGCTCTGCCAACCTCGGGGCCGTGGCCCCTGGGATCGCCGAGGCCTTGATTGCTACCGCTGCAGGCCTGGCTGCGGCAATTCCGGCGGTCATCGGCTATAACTATTTTGTGAACCGGATCCGAGGCGTTGGGACCCGGTTGGATCTTTTCAGTCTTGAGTTTATGGGGTTGGCGGGGCGGCTTGTGGAGGGAAGATGAGCGCGCACCTTCCCGGATCAGGACAGCGACTGGGCGGCGCCATGTCAGAGATCAACGTCACGCCGTTTGTAGATGTGGTGTTGGTGCTCTTGATCATCTTCATGATTACCGCCCCCATGATGATTCGGGGGATCGATGTTCAGGTCCCACGGACGGAGACCAGAAACGTCCGTCCCGAAGAACGGCTAGTCCTGACCGTCACGAAGGATAAGACGATTTATCTAGGTGATCAACAGATCACCCTAGGCCGGCTGCAGAAGGTCCTGACCGGCCTCCAGAAGCGGAATCCCGAGGCGGCGGTCTTCCTGAGGGCAGACGAGAAGGTTCCCTATGGGGTGGTCGTTCAGGTGATGGATGTGGTAAAGCAGGCAGGCATCGACCAGTTGGGAATGGTGACCGAGCCCCTGGATCCTCGGCAGAGGAGGCGGTAAGAGGGGGCACGGTACCCCTCGGAGATGAGCGGGGAGGGAAGAGATTTTGCGATTAATCTGGCCCTTTCCCTGGTGCTGCACTTCTTGGTTTTCGCCGGGGTCTTTCTGACTCCGTCCCTTTACACTCACCAGTTTCAGGTGCCGGTGGCATACAAGGTGACGTTAGTAGAGCTTCCGGGGACTCGAAGGGCGACGCCGTCTCGGACACAGGCGTCGGCTGTGAAGCCGGAGCCCCCCAAGGCGCCGGTCCAGGTCGCCCCGAAGGAAGAGGCGAAGGCGAAGACGAAGACATCTAGCGCCAAGCCGTCTTCCCCGGAGAAATTGGCCCTACCCAAAAAGGGGAAGGCGGCGCCGAAGCGGCCGAAGGCTTCAACACCTGCGGCGACGAAATCTTCGTCCACACCACAGGCGGTTGCCAAGGCGCCGGCTGCGTCTGCTGTGTCGGCTGGCCCTGGCAATGGAGGGCTCCCAGGGGTCGTCTCAGAGAGTGCCGTTTCTACCGAGAACGCTGATCCTTCTTTGAGCTACTACCTCGCCGCGATCCAGGCGAAGGTCAGCGGCCGGTGGGTTGAACCCTCTTTGGGGCTCAAGCTGGGTCAGGCGGAGCGGGTAACCCTGGGCTTCACGGTGTTGCGCTCGGGTTTAGTTCGCGATATCCAGGTCTTGACACCTTCAGGAAATGTCTTCCTCGATCAGTCTGCCCTGCGGGCGGTTCAGGAGGCGGTTCCGCTTCCCCCTTTCCCTCCGCTCTTTGCTGAGGAGACACTTCTGGTGCGGTTCCATTTTGAGATGCGGGGGCAATAACGGCGTGAATAGTGTTCGGCAGACCTTCTCCCTTCTGCTGGTCCTGTCGGGAGTGTTTTTCTCTTTCAGTGCTTGGGCGCAGGTGGATATCACGGTGACCCGGACCGTGATCCAAAAGATTCCTATCGCCGTGGTTGGGCTGCGCCCGATCGGATCGGGTGGACCGGATCTTGGGGCGGAGGCACAGTCGATCCTGGTCAATGACCTGGAGTTTTCGACGATCTTCGAGGTGATGCCGCCCTCCTTCCTCCCTTTTGAGCCGCGGGACATCCGTCTAGGGGACGAGCAGAAGGTTCTGCCATCCCTGAAGCAATTGCAAGTACAAGCCCTGCTGGTAGCAGACCTCACAACACGGGGCAAGGAACTTGTCCTCGAGGGACGTGCCTATAATGTAACCCGTGGAGCCTTTCTAGGTGGCAAGCGCTATTTTGGCGATGCCAAAGCGCTCAGGTCGATGGTGCACCGACTGGCTGATGAGGTGGTCTTCTGGCTTACCGGTGAGCGGGGCGTTGCGTCGACGCGGATCGCCTATGCGACCAACCAGAAGGGGTCCACCGAGCTCTACTTGATGGACTATGATGGTCACAACTCGATTCTGGCCACGGGGAACCGATCGATCAACCTGTCGCCTCGTTTCTCCCCTGACGGGAAAATGCTGGCCTATACGTCCTATCGGGATGGTAATCCCGATCTGTATGTCCTGAATCTCGAGACGGGAGGGCGAAAGAAGGTGTCGGCCTTGCCCGGACTGAACATCTCCCCCGCGTGGGGTCCGGGTGGTCGATGGTTGGCGTTGTCTCTCAGCAAGGACGGGGGAACAAACGTGTACTTGATGCGACCGAATGGAGGGGACCTCCGGCGCCTCACGAAAGGGCTTGGGATTTCGGTCTCTCCCACCTTTTCTCCCAACGGACGGCAGATCGCCTTCACCTCAGATCGCGGGGGCTCTCCACAGATTTATGTCATGGATATTGAGGGGACCAATCTCCGGCGGCTGACTTTCAAGGGGACTTATAACGCATCCCCTCGGTGGTCACCGCGAGGTGATAAGATCGCTTTTGCTTCCGACAGTGACGGTGGGTCTTTCCAGATCTACCTAATGAACCCGGATGGGTCGGGGATTCAACAGTTGACCACTCTGGGCTCCAATGAGGATCCTTCCTGGTCGCCTGACGGACGGCATTTGGTCTTTACCTCGAATCGGACTGGGACGAAAGATGTCTATGTGATGCACGCGGATGGATCGGGGCAGAAGCGACTGACCCGGAATGCCGAAAACAACTTCGGTCCGGATTGGTCGCCTTGATGATCAACAGACTCTCTGGACGGAAAGGAGGCGAGGATGACAAGGAAGGTGCGAGGACTGAAGCGGAACGGGATGAGTTTCTCCATGGCCGGCTTGCGAGGACCCCTGTGGGGGTCGGTCCTCTTCTTGTCTGGAGCGCTGCTC
>CAZLDS010000090.1:0-9290 GCA_964558395.1 uncultured bacterium
GGCTCATAACCCAAAGGTCGCAGGTTCAAATCCTGCCCCCGCAACCAATGAAAACGAGAGATTGTCGTCAGGGTGTGACTGAGATCACACCCTTTTTTCATTAAAATGTGCGAAAACTGTCCGAAAACTTTTTGGCAACTCCCGACCGAGCGTACAGTCTTGCCGCTCCCGATGGCGCATGAGGGAGACTCTCAGTGAGCCGCTGCCAAGCGGCCTCGCTCTGTCCGCGACATCTTCCGGTCCGTCTTTAGAATATTTTGCAACAGTACGCGCCCAGTTCAGGTTAATGTCCGACGGCACTCCGGAGGTGAAATTCTTCAACGATGACAAAAAGGTCATCTGGAGCGCCCCGTAGGCGAAAAGGAGTAAGCGATGGACCGAGCTATAATCCAGCACCCGAACCGATTGGAGCAGCCGGGGCGGTGGTGGAAAGTCCTGGGGTGCGTTGCCACGGCTGGCTTGAGTGCAGTGTTGCTCCCGGGAGTCACAGCGGGGCGTGCGACGGCTGAGGCGGTCCCCGCAGCTTCCTGCTTCGCCTCCAACAAGGAACCCCGATCCCTGACCTGCAGGTTGGGAGTTGAATGGTGGGAGCATGGCAAGAAATCCCCACGCTTCCGGCAGGCCTGGCACCTGAGCTGTGATGACAACTTTGGTCGTCAATCCCGGTGCTCGTTGGAGCGAACATTGATTCTTTGGGACCCAGATCCGTTTCTAACTAACGTCAAAATATATAATCACTCGACCGCGGATGGGAATCTCAGAATCCGGCAATTCGATTGGATCAATTGGAGATTGTCATTCGATGTGACCGACCCGAGCGGTGATCGGATGTCGGTAGTAATACGGTTAAAGCCGATATCCCCGAAAGTGCCATCGTACCTGGAGATTGAGTATCTCCATGCGGCGTACTCGGCTTCAGGGGAATGGCGTCTCCCCGAATATTCCTACACGATGAATGTTCCCTTCGTTATCCAGGGCCGGAAGTCTGCCGACGCGAAAGCACTTGACGATATAAGGAAGAAACTCAGCCCGACGGACCGGCAGACATTCGAGCGAATGCGCAGTGCTGGGGATGATAAGTGTTTTGACCTTGAGGCTTGGTTCGAACAGGAACCCCTCAAAACATTGCTTGCGCCCTATGATGAGAAGCTTAAAGAAGTGGAAAGACAGAAGCTTAAGGGGGTGAAGGAACTGAAGGAAACCGGGGAGTCACGAACGCTCTCGGAGGCGAACGCAGAACAACAGCGTATCATAAAGGAGCTAAGTCAAAAGGAGGAGGTCAAGGCAGTCCTGCACAACAAGATGCGGCAGTGCTTAGCCGAGGCTGGAATGTCCATGAAGGGGGCCGAGTTAGTCACCAGGCACTTGCTGCTTCGAGTTTTGCAGTGATCGAGATGGACGATCCGCAAAGCGGGCTGACCTTATGCGCCGATAGGAGCCCTTCCCTATCCTGCGGTCAGGGGCGGCGGCGCACTCGCGCCGGCGTCCCATGCAAGGCGTTGTTAGCCAAAGAGATTGATAAATAACTCACAAAAAGCGCTTTAAAGCGACAATCCTGATTATTTCTTTGTTTGAATCATTCCATTGTACATATATCTAACTAGTGTCGAGTTGGGCCTTTATTACGTCGAACCTATCATGTCATCTTCTCTGCCGTTTCTCCCGTTTCAACATCTCTCGTGCAGCCTGAATGAGCAGGCCCTTGATCGACGTTCCGCGCTTGGCTGCTTCCACCTTCAGACTCCGATGCAGGTCGTCAGGGAAGCCTCGGAGGTTGGCGGAAGATGGCCCGAGTTTTGCACAATTTCCTTGTGCTGTCAGTTGCTTGTGCCGGGGTAGGGATATTTTTCCGTGACAAATAACGACCGCTTTATAACAAGGTCGAAATGAAACAGCACACGAAGGAAACACAACCCTGGGTCACATGCTTCCTTAGCAATATTCTTGTTACCCACCTTGAAGAGGTAACCAAGGGCGATAAAGGTATCGACTACCCTGCTCTCTTCAAGAGCACGGAAGGATTTCGCACGCCAGTTGATCCCGAATCCTATCTGAAAGATGTCAACAACTGGGTACCCCTGTCGGTTCACAGGGAGCTCCTCTGGCAATGTGAGACGATTTCGGGAAGAAAAGATTTCGCCTACCACGCTGCGAGGGCATACTTTGACCCCTCGAAAAAGCAATTACCGTCTTTGTTTGAGATTATCGCTCATGTATTAAACGATGTGCGCTCCCTACTCATTTGTGCAGACCTTTGGGCCTCCGTGCAAAGCAATTACTTGAAATTTCAATCCTTTGAGGGACCGAAGCGGACTCTGTATATGCTCGCGCAGTTTGTGGGAAGAGCAAGGCCTAACGTGGCCAGTATGCATTTCTTACGTGGGACCTCTGAGGGATTTGTTGGTCTATGTTCCTTCATCGACGATGTGCAATGCACGGAAGAACTCTCACAACTTGAAATAGGCGAGGTTGTTCGGGAATTTCCTGGCTTCGAGACAGTTTGCGAAGGCGACCGATTGTCTATATATCGCCGCGGATCACCACAATCACTCGTTGAAGCGATCAAGATCCCCCTGAAAACCGAAATCGTGAGTCCATCCTCGGAATTCATGGCCACGCCATCAGAGGCAGTTGTGGTGCATCCCAAGGGGGGGCGGATTCATGTGCTAGTCAGCGCGGAAGAGACGAACCCGATGAAAAGAAGAGAGGCTCCGTCGGGATATAAAATCGCGAAGGGTGGGGTACTTTCTCACGGTACATTGCTTTACGCGTTTACAGAAGGTCAAATCTTCAATACTCCATATTCGCGCCTTCGGTTCGGCTGGACCGAACGGAGCATTCAGTCCAAAACGGTGTCCAGTGAGTATGTAAGTAGAAGGGACGTTTCCCGACTCCTCTTTGACCACTTAAAGCAGATCAAACAAACAAGCATGCATATAATGCAAGATAACATCGAGAAGGGACAACTGACCTTGGAGAATATCCGTCTCCGCCGTGAAATAGAGCGAGAATATAGCTTTGGGGGTATGCTTGGGCAAAGCGAGAAAATGCAGGACCTCCTCGACTTGGTGCGATCTATCGCTGAGACAGACGTCACCGCGCTTATCCAGGGTGAAACGGGGACCGGGAAAGAGCTGATCGCCCGCGCCATCCACTATAACAGTCCCAGGAGTTCCAAGCGATTTGTTGCCATCAATTGTGGGTCGCTGACAGAGACCCTCCTCGAAAGCGAACTCTTCGGCCACGAAAAGGGGGCCTTTACCGGGGCAACCACTCAGCGAAAAGGCATCTTCGAGGTAGCCGATGGTGGAACGCTGTTCCTGGACGAAATCGGGGAGATTCCACCAAGCACCCAGGTGAAACTGCTGCGGGTCCTTCAGGAAGGCGAATTCGTGCGTGTCGGCGACACGAACCCTATGAGGGTTGACCTCCGGATTTTGGCGGCCACCAATCAAAATTTGGAGGAACTCATCAAGGCGGGGCGCTTTCGGCAAGACCTATACTACCGCCTGAACGTGGTCCCTATCTTCGTTCCTCCGTTGCGAGAGCGCCTCGATGACATTCCACTGCTCGTTTCGCACTTTATTGAGAAAAGTAACCGCAAGCTGACCAAACGCGTACGCGGGCTCAACCCCCAAGCCATGGACCTGCTGATTGCGTATCACTGGCCCGGCAACGTCCGGGAGATGGAAAATGTCATTCAGCGGATGATGGTAGTTACCAAAGGCGACACCCTAGATATTCGAGATCTTCCTCCCGAGATTCGGGGCAAAGACGAAGGCCTGCCGAAAAGGGCCGACGATTTAAAGGGGATCGCTCGTGGGCCAACCGAGGCTGCGGAAAAACGGGCCATTCTCGATGGGCTGACTAAAACCCGAGGCAATATCACTCAAGCCGCCCGGTCACTCGGCATCAGCCGCGTCACTCTCCAGAAAAGGATGAAAACGTATAAACTCCGAGGCCCGTCACGGTGATACCTGCTACGCGGTCCGATGCGGCTGAGCTTGGTCGTTAGACAAATGCGCTCAGTTGGATGTCGTCTATTCTTAATAATCAGGCGAGTATACCTCATTTATGGAGGCCCTTTGTATGGTGACCGGGAAGGTGGACTGCCAGGGCTTTTCCCACCACGTGCAGCCCGGAGCGCTGGGACGGACGCTTGCCACGGTTCTGCGGTCCTTTGGTGGATATCAGCATCTTCCCCGGTGTGAGCAAGTCGTGGCAAGGTCAGCAAAATACGTTTGTGTTTTCGAGAAGTTAATATGTTGCAGAAGATTCGCACTCCCTTGCGTGCGCTTGAAAATTCGGGGAATTAGGTGGGCGATCGGAAAAGGCTGAGACGGACGACACCGATCTCCGCCAGCAACTCCACCTGGTGCTTGTCGGCGATGAGACTCAACCCGTAGGGTCCCCGTGGCCAGGACCCCTACGATGGGCGGTTGCCGCAGCCGGTGAAAGAGGTACACCACCAGCGTAGAAACCCCGAAGACCAGCACCAGATCTCTTAGAAATGCAAACTCTTCCATCACCCTGCTTTCAGCATCGCGATTTCATTTTCCTTTATATGCTAACTCTTCTATTGCCCGATCCGTTGAAAATTGTGCGTGGCGGTTGCACTCAGTCCAGAAGTTTGAATTCGACGCGGCCGGGTGGCGAGTCTGTCACGGCTTGCTCTCCCTTGGTGATGACAAACAGCCGTTTCTCTTTGATCCCTTCACGAATGAGGAGTTGTTCGATGACCCGGGCTCGGTCTTCCGCGAGCTTGCGTAAGTCCTGGGTGGTGACCTCCATGCGTTCCAGGAGGTACTGTTCCTTCGCTTTGGCCGGGACCGGAACCGCGAGGCTTTCCTGTCCGCCCGCCGCAAGGAATAGTTGTGTGAGAGCCTGTTCGTCCGTCCTAGCCTTCACCGCCTCGATTTGCTCGCGCAAGCGTTGCGCTTTTAGTGTCTCTGTCTCTAAGGGGGTTGCGCGTCCGCGCAATTCAAGCTCCACTTTTGGCTTGTTTCTCAGAAAGTCGGCGAGCTTGGCAAGCCGATCCTGCGCCTCAGGATTGGGGTCGAGCGTGCCTGGGAGGAATGCGATGGGGTCAATCCGTACCTCGCCAATCTTCCCCCCGAGCGTCACGATCGTTCCGATCAACTGGAAGGGCACAGTGAGGACCTTAAGCATGGCATTGGTGACGGCCGTCCAGACAACTGATCCGACGCGGAACTCCGGATTGTTTACGTTCCCGCTTACTGGGAGGCTGAGACGGACCTCGCCCTCTGCATTCTCCAGGAGAGCGAGAGCCTGTTTAAGCGGCATACCGACGCGCTTTTCGAACTCATCGCCGAGTTGTTCACCCAGCTCCATGTGCTGGAAGGTGATTTCAGTCTCCGTCGCAAGATTGCCAGCGTCGTAGTTGTAGCTGCCCTCTGTGGTCACCCGGCCGCGCCGGATCCGGTATCTGATGTACTTCTCTGCGTACGGATTAAGGCGCGAGACGTCATAGTCACGGAGCTTCCCTTGAAGCTCGAACTGCAACGGACGCTTAAACGGCGTGAACCACCCGCTGAGTTCAAGTGGCACCCCATCGCCCAAGGTGCCGTTGAGCTTCAGACTCGCCCGGTCCGCTGTGTCCGTCGGATGGCGTACCTCGGCCGTGAGGTCGCATATGGCGGCGGCGAACTCAGGAGTCACGGTTGCATCCGCGAACTCGATGCAGCCCTGGGCTACATCGAGGCGCCGGATCGCGATTCGCGATGGCTTTCCCTGCGGGGTTCCGGGCGATGCCTCAGGTGGCTTTGTGGTCACTTGTTCCTTGGAAGGTGTCCACAGGCGTCGAAGGTTGAGGTTCCTTTCACGGTCCCGTTCAATCCGGACCTTAGGCCTGACGATGTGGATCCTGGCGATTTCGCCCTGAAGGACTGGAAGGATGTCCATTCGAGCAATGTCGATGGTGAACCGCTGAGCGGTCAGGAACGGATCTTGCCTATCAAGCAACCGCAGGCCAACATCGCGCCCTTCGACAACGCCAGCAAGCTCATACTTGAGACCGCCGTCCTTCTGAGTCGCGAGGACAATTTCGAGCTCCCCCCCCAGGAAACCCTCACGACTGTATTGCGCAGTCCCAAACATGATGGCTAAGTAGCCTTGGAAGGTCTCGAGCGGGACGTTTCTTGCCGTGAGCTTGTACCGAGTGGCGAACGGGCGCGCCCGCAGCGTGCCAGTGACGCGCACGGGAGCACCCTCCAGGCGAGCTTCACCATCCAACCGTGCGGGTTCTGCGTTCGGTGCGAAATGTAAGTCTTGCAGCGTCAGCTGAACATCGCGGAACACGTTCATTACGGCTGGGGTTGTTGTGCGGTCCGCGAACTCGAGTGTACCCGCCTCGAATCGAGCGCGCGCGACATCAATCGAGAAGTCAGTGCCGATGCCTGTTGCCTGGGGCGCGCCGTCCGTTGGGAAGAGCTGTGCCACGTTGAAAATGCCTTGCTCATCGCGGTGAAGTCGGAGGTGCGGCTGTCGGAGGAGTAGCTCCCCGACACGACCGCGGTTTGCGAGAAAGTCCAGATTAATGTCCCGAGCACCAACCTCCTCGACGGTCAGCACCGGCGCCTGGCTGTCGATCGCCCCCACGCGGGCCGGGCCGATGTCGACACTAGTGGTCAGCGTGTGCGTGGTTATCCGCCCGTCCTGGTACGTCAGCGCATACCGTGCCTGGCCGGTAAACCAACTTGTTGAGAGGTCGATCCGTGGGCCGGTCGGCAGATAAGCTGCAAAGGCTGTTGGATCCAGATCCTTCCATTGAGTGCTAAGCTCTATGCTGGCTGGACGGGCGAATGGTGCTGCCAAGCCGGTCATTACGACCGAGCCTTGGCCGATCCGTAATCGCAAGTCGAACGAGGTTGGAGTCACGTTGATTGGTGGAAGGGTGGAGAGGGTTCCGGTGGTGAGGTGGATGGCATTCAAGATGAGCTGAGTCGGGCTGGCTGTGGTCTGATCCACGAACGTGATTTCGCCATCCTCGATATTAAGGCGCTTGATTGTCAACCCTGCGACGTCCGCTTTAGCATCTTTTTGGGTTTGCGCCATCTCGCGGATGTTCAAGCGTCCTGACTTGGTCCGTTCGATAAAGAGACGTGGTCGTCTAAATCTAAGAGAGTTGAGCACGAGTTCGCCACGCAGTGCTGCCAGACGAGAAATCCGGAAATCGAGTGTTGGCAGTTGCAGGATGGGGTGGCCGTCGTCCCCGCTACTGATGACTAGATTCGAAACTTTCCCGCGGCCCGTAAAGAGATTAAGGTCGACATCCTCGATATGCACTAAGGCCGCGATACGGCCGCGTAACTCGACCACAGCCGCGCGACGCGCCAGCTCCGGCAAGAACAGGAGGAGTAGGACGATCGTGACGAGCGCGAGGCCCGTTACAATGAGAACCCGGCGGGAAGGTCGGAATCGCATTGCTCACGTCTCCTGAAACTTCTCGTGGTTCCGTTGCGGCTATCATGGTACCGGCAGGACGACAATGCCTCCTCACCGGAGGAAGGGCCGTGTGCTCACCCCCACGCCGACTGGCTCGAACGGAGGAGAGATTATGATGCCATTCCCCAGGCCCAATTGCAAGAGACCGCCTCGGCAACCGGGTGCTTCAATCGAAGAATTGTCTCGAAGATTCCTCGCGCCGGCGAGGAGGGTTGAACTCCTGACCCGCTGATTACGAATCCTGCGCAAGGCAAGTACAATAGGTTCCAAGACTTGGGTGTGCAGGACGTGGTAAAATATGACATTCCGTGACCGAAAAACGCAACCTATCCGCAACCGACTTCTACGGTCTCCCTCCTCATCCACCACGGGAGGCCCTTTCCACCCCGGTAGCTTACGAAAATAATCTCCTCTATACCGGCCATATTCGTTCAAGGAATCGCTTGGTATGCCGAAGCCTATGAGTCGTCCAGAAAATTCTTGAAATTGAGTCAAAAACTCTTCCCTGCCAAACTGTCCAACCCGGAATGACACCGCGACAGGATGGCAGCGTTTTTCTCCCTCCCCTGGCCAGATTTCCTTTTCGAAAAACGCTCCTGAAGTAAGGACGCAACACAATTCGAAGGGTTGCGCCCGCCTTGCTCGTTAGGCCTGAGTCATTGGCACAGGGTTCGCACAGTAAGTCCCGGAAGTGGTGAGTGAGGAAAACCCTGCACACCGAAAAAGCCGACCGGAGATTGGCATGGAGGGAAACCTGGATGAGACGGCCGGTAGCAAGACTACGTGAGAGGCCCTGCCCCGGTGAGCCAAAATCTTTGCATAGTGGGATGCAAGTCTTGCATCGAGTTAACGGACCGCGCGGCGCCCGGTCAAGGTCAATCGCCATGGGATCGAATCACGACAACTCCTCACAAGCATTAAGCAAAATGTGGTTGGGTCTGGCGATGCGCCCAGGGGTGGCATTTGGCATGCAAAAGTTTTGTAGAGCCGGGTGAACATAGCCCCCGGCCCCGGATCCGATATGACAAGAAATCCCTGCAGGAAGGACCGGCACAATCGGAGGGATTAATGAAAATGAAAAGAGCAATGAAACTACTGCTAGGGCTCGTAAGCCTTTCCTCATTGCTCAGTTACCAAACGCTACCCGCAGTTGCGGGTCAACCCTTTGTCACCCTGACCTACAATCTCGAACAAATGGTTGACGCAGCTGATCGAATATTCGTCGGTAAGGTGATCGACACGATGGAGGACTATATCCAGGCTGCGGGGGGTGAACTTCCGGTCACCGTCTATACCTTCGAGGTTGACGAGGTATTGAGGGGTGACATCGGAAACACACTGACCATCCAGCAGTTCGGGCATCGTTCGGATGTTTTTGGCCGGGGCATGCCCCACTACAAAGTGGGAAGTACGGTAGTGCTTTTTCTCCACGCGGACAGCCAATACGGCCTGACTTCACCCGTCGGTCTCGGCCAAGGGGACTTTCTCGTGAAGATGGACGGAGCGAGAAAAGTATCCGTGAGCAATAGTCGAGGAAACCAGGGACTGCTCCAAGGACCCCGGATTGACGCCATGCTTGAAGCCGAATCCCCCGAAGCGGCCCAACGCCTCAAGAGTTCTAGGCGAGGGCTACCCTACGGCTGGTTCCGTGGCATGGTGATAAAACTTCTTCAACCATAAGGGTTGCTACAGAGCCTGGTGGGAAGAGAAAGAATGGTTCTGAAGAAAAAGACAATTGCGAGTTTGGCCTTCTCCCTGATCGCTCTCTTCGTTGCATCTCCCGCTGATGCCGGAGGACCCATAAGTGTCCGCTCCGGCTTTAACGG
>CAZLDS010000091.1:0-9227 GCA_964558395.1 uncultured bacterium
ATCCCGTTGATGTCTTAGGACTTCCAAAGGAAAGTGAAGATTACTGGTTGTAATCTGGAGTGCCCTAAATAAACACCACTATACATCACGCTGGTCGAACGAGTTGTTAGGTGGCACACTGGAGTAAAGCTTTCCTTAGCGTGGAAAGAATCGAATCCCAAATGCGGCTAAGACCACAGTCAAGATGATCAACATTGCGATCAACAAGTAGCGCCTCGCGCCGGCAGCTAGGCCTTCAAAACGAGTTGCTCCCCAGTAGATACCGCTACCGAACGCCACTAATCCGGACAAACCTGCTAGCAAGCCAGAACCACCATAGAACATAATTCGCTCCGGCTCCTCATGAATCCCGAACACTCCCGGATCGGACACTTGTGACAGCCCGAGAAAAATCATCCATAGGACCACGCTACCAAGAAAGATAACGCGGGCCATTCGATTCGACTTACCTCACTGTCAGTGTTACCTAACGCGGCGCTCAGCTGCTGCCGGAAGCGGAAGCGAGGCACGAGCAGACGCTGGAGGCAGTCAGCTGCAGCGCTCTGTTATCCGGCATGTGCTTGCATTCGCCTCTCATTGTCCGCTTTCGACCCATTGCCGACGCCTTGGTCTCGCTCAAGCAGCCACTGAACGCCCTCAAGGATGCCCAGCCTGGACGAGTTTGCGGTAGCGTTCGAGCGCGCTCACGTGGTCCCCATCGGAGCGCAGGCCGATGTAGCCGTCGGGGCGCACCACCAGCAGTGTGGTGCCGCGGACGCCGAGGAGATCGGCTCCGACGGGTTCGAGCCGTCCGATCTGGGCGGGCGGCTCGGGCTGGGTGCTGAGGGCGATGGCCGCTTCGAACAGAGGCGAGTCGGTGGTGAGCTCCTGCAAAGCGGCGTGAAGCTCCACGAACGCCGAACCGTGGGCGGTTGGGCCGCCCAGGAGCATGAGGGTGTGGCCGGCGCGGTGCGCAAGCTCGTGAAGGCGACAGGGCTGCCCGTCCGACCGTTGGACTTGGATCGTGTTGGGTAAGCGCTTTCCGGGAGCGAGAGAGCGGTTGGCGTCACCGGAGACGATGGGCGATCGAGCATAGTCGACGTTCAGCTCGGTCTCGGCCACGACTTCGTGGTGTCGGGCCTTCGGATCGGCGAGCATGGCTTTGATGGCCCGGTCGCGGCGGTCGCGTTCGGTTGGGTCGGTCATCGTTTGGGCGTGTTCGGTGACATCGCCGGATCGGGTGACCATCTCGGCGACGGGGCGCCGCTCGGCCTCGTAGCTGTCGAGCAGGGTTGGGTCGGCGGCGCCATGCTGAACCAGAGCCAGTTTCCAGGCCAGGTTGAAGGCGTCCTGCAGGCCGCAGTTCATCCCGTGTCCTTGGGCGGGCGAGCAGACGTGTGCCGCGTCGCCGGCCAGAAAGACCGCTCCCGATCGGAACGTCGTGGCCACCTTGGTGTGGCAGTGGAATCGTGTCGGGTTCTCCACGTCGACGCAAGACACGGCGGGTGCGTAGAGGCGAATGATCGAGGTGGCCTCTGCGACGAGATCCGACTCCGGCGAGCTCGGCCTCATATAGACACGCCAGCGTCGACCGGGAAGCGCCGTCAGGATGACCGGGAGCGTCTCAAGGTAGACGAAGATGGCCTCGAACGTCTCGGCCCAGCCTTGCAGCGTGGCGTCGAAGACGGCCCACGGTTTGGCGATGTCGGGGCCCTCGAAACCGATCCCGCTCAATTCGCGCGTCGGGCTGTGGAGGCCGTCGCACCCCACCACCCACCGGGCATCCACTTGGTAGCGCTCGCCGTCGCGCTCGATGTCGGCCAGCACCCCATCGGGATGGGGTGTCAGCTCGACCAGCCGAGACGATCGGTTCACCTTGCCGTCCTGTTGGTGGAGATAGTCGGTGAGAATGGACTCGGTGACCTCCTCGGACAGGCCGAGATTGAACCCGTAGATGCTTCCGCAGGTCGACAGATCCATGGTCCCGAGCACCTTGCCTCCGGAGTGGATCTTGATCGTTCGCTGTCTGCACCCGGCGTCGAGGAACCTATCGACGAGTCCCAGCGACTCGAAGACCTCGAGCGAGCGGGGATGCACTACCGTCGCGCGATCCCAGTGGAGCGGCGCGGGTCGGGCATCGATCAGATGACATGGCACACCGCGCCGCTGAAGCTCCCCAGCGAGGAGCAGCCCCGTCGGCCCGGCACCGACCACGAGCACGGCCGGACGCCGGCGTACCCGGTCGCCGTTGCCGTCCTCGGGCACCGCGTCTGGACTGTTGTCGGAATCCATCATGACTCCCCCTTGATCGTTCATGCCCGAGCGCCTTGGCCTCGCCTGGGTCGGCGCCTCATCTGGCCAGGAAATCCAAGCCCCCCGACCGAGTATGTCGAGTGTGGTGGTGCCGGTCAAGCGGCGATCGAGCCCTCCCGGGCCGCGCTCCGCCCGAGAAGGCGTCAGAATCTTTTGGTGTGCCATCAGTCGCGTCAGTGGTGGGCTGTAGGGCTTTGATCGTCCCGGTTTCATACATTCAATGGCAGCTAGAGACGTAGGGGGGTTTAAGTATCCTTCACCGGGCAAGTGGTGTCAAGGGTCGCCTAACGGGATTCAGGCGGCAAGTCTGAAGGGGACGGAGAGTATTGGTCTGCCGGACATCGGGATGCCATTTTATAGGGGGCCCGCAGCCTGGATGCTGAATTCCATGGCAGGTATATTGGGATTATCTCGGTCAGTGTTTTCCGTCTGGAAGGCTTCCGGGAAATGTTGACACGTCTTTGGAATCGCGGGAGAATTCCAGCTCCGGCCTCACATTCAGTCACCGTCATACAGAGACCAGTATACTCGCTGGTTCGGCGTGGACCGGAGGGAGACTGCAATGCAACCCATTGTTAACTTGTTCGAGTACGAGCGCCTGGCCAAGGCCCGGATGACACCGATGGCCTTCGATTACCGATGCGGCAAACATCCCCGAAAGCTTCCTCGGCACGCCGAAGAACAACAACAACTTTGTAAGGAGGTGCCTTATGCGCTTTCGCAGACCCTCGCTGTTGCCATGGCTTCATCCTGCGGCCTGCATCGCGCTGCTGGCCAATCTATCCTGGATTGCCTGCGTCCAACCGCCTGCGGCGTCAGCCCAAACCATTCCGCCGCATCTCACATCGTTGCGTCCGATTAAAGGAATCTCATACCAGCCGTCTGCGTCCAACGATCCGAGGGACGGATCGGGCGTGACCTTCGATCAGGATTATTGGAACACCGACTTTCCCGCGCTGTGGGGAACCGACGGGCTGCCAGGAAGCCGGGAGGACCTTGATGGCATCAACAGCGCCGGACTCACGCTCCTGCACCTCTACGACTGGAACGCGCAGCGGAATCACACCCCGTTCCTCGATGCCGTGAATATGAAGGGCATGAAAGTCATGGTGCCGATTTCGAACTTCACGGCGAGTACGATCGTCGGAACCACCGGCTGCTGCCCGAGTGGCTACCAGGCTGCGTTCAACCTGGTCCAGGGGATTTTCAATCAGGTTTATCTCAACGGGAGCACCATCCCACGCCCGGCTGCGGCCATGTGGGGGGTTTTCAACGAATATGATCTCAACAAGATTGACCCGGTCAACGTGGTCTTCGTCATGCAAGCGATCCTGACACTGGAGAACCAGAGAAATATCCCGGCCGCCAACCGGCTCCCCATCACGGCCCCAGTGTCGTTTGCGGTCTTCAACCGACCAAACCGCGGTGCCCTCAGCCCCGAGCAGGCTGCCGCCTTCGAGCGAGCAGAAGTGCAGTACCTCAATGCGAATCCGGGCCAGGGCGACGCCACAATTCCATCATCCGTGCTGGCGATTCTTGCCATCGCGAATGCGCTCCAGAACGCGCAGGCGAAAACGAGCTACCAGTCGCCATTCGATTCAACGCCAGTGACCGTCGACGCAATTCCCGCGGACTTTTGGAGAAACCGCTTCATCGCGTCCGCGAACCCGTTCAACCTCGGGCCGGACCTGCATGACTACCTGACGAATCCGGCTCGGTTCCAGGCCGCATTCCCAGGAACCACGGACTTCAACACCTTGCCCCCGCTGTTCTTCGCCGAAATGGGACGATCTCAAGTTGACTCGGGGCGCGATCTTCAAAGGCAGGCCCGCGATGTCTTGACGCAAATCAACTGCACGCACCCCCTCGCGGTCAGCGCGGGCACCCCGGGGGGCTATTTTCTCGGCAGCATCTTTTTTCAACACACCTTTGTCGATGCGTCCCATTTTGAAGGCCTAGCATTCACCGGAACATTCACGACCCACACGACACAGGGGAACTTCGCGGGCCAGTCGTATCGAGTAGATGATCTCGATCCGCTCCCAGTCTGGAGCAGCGTTCAAACCGGGTATGCGAACGACACGGCGACATGCCCGTAGCCGAGCACCCTGTCAATGGTCTACTTGCGATGGAAAATCCGGAAGGAGGACGCGATGATTCAAACGAATCGAAGCCAGTTGGTCAGCAGGAAATTGATGGTTTTGGTGCTGGGCGCTCTCCTACTGTTGCTGCAGGGCAACGCGCGATCACCGGTTGCTCCACCGATCGAAGGAGAGTGGGAGGTGCGTTGTCACCCCCCCAGTGACGATTGCCCGGATTTCAACGTATCCTTTGATGCCCAGGGCGGCATTGTCGAACTGGATTTGTGGGGGGAAAATTCGCGCGAGTCAGGTTTTGGGCGAATTACGGGCGACCAGATCGAGATCAACATTCACAATATCTTCATCTTCAACGGTCAGTTTAGATCCAAGGGCCATCAAGCGGCCGGTTCGCTCAAGGGCCGTGACACGTGGAAGGAGAAGGACAACCCTAGAAAACGGCGTCGCCGGTTTCCTGCAATAGCCCAAGGCCTCCTGGACGATCGCGACTACGACGGCGACGACGTGCTGACTCCGGCTACGGTCCGCCGCGTCGGCCCACGCCGGCGCCCCCGGTCCGAGGGATTCGACGACGACCGCGAGTTACGGTGAGAAGGGAATCAGCGCAGGATTTCAGGGTAAGGGTTAGGGAAATTGCCTATGCTGCCGGAGGTTCGCATGTGGCAGTGATGACAAAAGTGAGTCGGCGATGCGCTTCGCGGAGCGCTGTCTCGACCCGACCGGGCGTGTCGTCGAGGTAGTCCTCCACGTCCGCTACACCCTTGTACCCCGTGGAGGAACGGGACTCTGTGGTAGAATGCCGGGGGGGAGAATCTGGTGCTAGTAGCGGTGCTAGTTCGGTGTCAGTTTTGGGCATACTCAGTCGTTCTAGATCGCACTACCACGAAATTCAAAAGTCCGCGCCAAGACGCTATTTACCCGTTCTATCGGGTACTCTCATGAGGTCGGTGGGTTCGATTCCCACACGCCTCCGCCATTACCTTGCCGCTCCCGAGTTGGTCATTCGTGGCGGTAGGGAAGGTGATCGACCCGCCGATGGCCCAGATGACCTTGCCGGGCTCGGCCGGCGAAACGAATACCGAGTAGTTGATGTCACCGAGCCCGGTCGCGCCATCGCCCGGCGCACCCGCGGGGATGTCGGGCGTGCCCGCGATAAAGCCGGGAACGCTGATAACGGGTGCGATCACACGATTGACCAGGTTCCAATCCCCGACGGTCACCGGAATGACTGGCTGGATATTTAAGAACTAGGCGCTGCCGTTTGGCTAACACAGCTAGGCTACTGATTCAAAACAGTTTCCCCTTGATAAGAAAGAGGCACCTCGGGGCGACCCTTGGAGTTGTCGCGTGGGTGAAGGCTGAACGGGGGGACCGAATGGCCCCCCGAGGAAATAGTAAGTTGAAACGGGGGTAACGATAGTCTCCCCGGCCCACTGCAAGGCACAATCGAAGGCGCACAACACATTCAGACGCCCTCTCAGGCGGAGCATGGCCTGGGGGGCGTTTTTGTTTTACGACCACAGATGCCGAATTCAAGGAAACCTTCCTCTCGACAGGAAGCGCCTGGTCTAATGCGAAAACCGGCAGATATCATGTACGGGGTCGACGACACGCCGCCGCTCAGCGTCAACGTGCTGAGCGGGCTCCAGCACGTCGGACTGATGTCGATCTACCTCGTTTACCCGGCTCTGGTCGCCCAGGCGGCCGGGAGCTCGCCGGAGGTGGCCGCCGCCCTGGTAAGCATGACCCTGATCGCACTTGCTGTCGGGGCCTTGCTGCAAGTCATCCCGCTGGGCCCGGTCGGCTCAGGTTTCCTCTGCCAGCCGATCCCCAGCATCGTGTACCTGCTCCCGTCGCTCATGGCGGCCAAACACGGCGGGCTGGCGGTGGTCTTCGGAATGACCGTTGCTGCCGGTCTGCTCGAGGTTAGTCTCGCGCCGGTCCTGCGCCGCCTACGCCCGCTGTTCCCACCCGAGGTTGCAGGGTTGGTCGTCCTGCTGGTGGGAATCGCGACCGGAGTGGTTGGGCTGCGCACTGCGCTCGGTGCATCCAACCACGCGAACGCTCCGTCCTTGATCGCCGTTGCGCTTGCGTTCGCTACCCTCACCGTCATGGTGGCGCTCAACGTCTGGGGGAGGGGCGCGCTTCGCCTGTTTTGCGTACTGATCGGGATGGCCGCCGGCTACGTTGCGGCGTGGACGCTTGGAATCCTCGGGGCAGCCGACATCGCGAGCCTCTCTGCAAGCCCCCTGCTCGCGATGCCCGGGCTGGGGCATCTCGGCTTGGCGTTCGATGCGTCCCTGGCGTTGCCTTTCGCGGTGACGGCGGTGGCGGCATCGCTGAAGGTCATCGGCAATGTTACCACGTGCCAGAAGGCAAACGACGCCGATTGGGTCCGTGCAGACATGTCCTCCATCAGCCATGGCGTGGTGGCTGACGGGCTCGGTTCGGTGTTGGCGGGCGCGATCGGCGCTCACGGGCTCAACTCCTCAACCGGTGCTGTCGGTCTGGCGAGCGCAACGGGTGTCACGAGCCGGCGGGTAGCGTACTCGGTGGCTGGTACCCTGCTTGCCCTTGCGTTCGTGCCCAAGCTCGGGCTCCTGTTCTATCTCATGCCCCGACCGGTGGCGGGGGCGGCGCTCGTGTTCTCGTCCACCTTCATCGTGATCAACGGGGTGGAAATCATGACCTCGCGCCTGCTCGATGCGCGCAAGACGCTGGTCATCGGGCTCGCCCTGGTGTTCGGCATCGCGGTGGAGGTGTACCCGGGTTTACTGCAAGTCCTTCCACCGGCGGCCCGCACTGCGCTCGGCACCTCGCTTGTTCTGGGTACCCTCGTCGGGCTGGGGCTGAACGTGCTGTTCCGGATCGGGCTGCGCCGGACCGGCTCGATGACGGTGTCGGCGGGTCCGGTGAATCCCGATGCCCTCGAGCAGTTCATGGATGGGCGCGGCGCGGCCTGGGGTGCCCGGCGCGACGTGATCGAGCGGGCGAAGTTCAACCTCGAGCAGTCGATCGAAACGATTGGGTCGAGCGGCGTAGCGAGCAGTCCGCTCGAGGTCGAAGTATCCTTCGACGAGTTCAACCTGGACGTGCGCGTATCGTACGACGGCCCGCCGCTCGAGCTGCCTGATAAGCGCCCCACCAGCGAGGAGATCACGGCCTCGGAAGAAGGCGAGCGGCGACTCGCCGGCTTCATGCTGCGGCGCTTCGCCGACCGCGTGGCGGCAACGCACAAGGCCGGTCGATCAACCGTGCTGTTTCATTTCGATCACTAAGCCCATCCCGTCCAAGCCACCTGCTCATGTGTCCAGATCCCGCCCGCTGCCGAATCCCTTTACCGGTTACCGGGCGTCAGCTCTTGCTACCACGCTGCTACCAGAACACCCCGTACCAGGAGCACTATCGGTCACTGGAAATTCTCGGATTCTTGTGCGGATACGTCTTCTGGGGTCTGCTCAGGTTGGGCCTCGGGATAATTCGTAATCAGCAGGTCAGGAGTTCAACCCTCCTCGCCGGCTCCAATCAAATCACGAGCTTGGAGTTCCACCACCAAACTGACTTCCCCGCCGGTTGCGGATAGGTTGCGCCCGGTTGCATTCGCCAATCGGTCCACGCCCTCGCGATTGTCTCCCGGAACCAGGTGCCCATAGACATCGACCGAGGTCTGAATGCTGGCGTGGCCAAGCTGCTGCTTGATGAAGGCGAGCGATTCACCGCTCTGGATCAACAGCGAGCTATACGTGTGCCTCAAGGCATGAAAGGAAAGTCGCCTGATGCCTAGCTGTGGGGAACGAACGGGACTCTGTGGTGGATTGCCCGGCGGGAGGATCCGTTAAGTCGGTTTTCCAGCTCACTCGGTTGGGAGTCCTGCAATAGGGCGACAATTCCACCACCTGCTGCAAGAAGCGATATTACTGTCGCCACTAGCCATCTAAAGCTGGTCCTGGGGCTTTGATTCTCATCGGTCATGTTCGGCCTCGTTCGGCTAGTACACCCAGTGGATGGTCCCCCGACATAGATCGAGCTAAGTAAGAATTAGACAGAACTACTTAATACCGAAAAAACAAAAACGCCTCCCCGGACCGTACTCCGCCCGCGAAGGCGTCTGAGTGCGTGGTGCGTCTTCGACGGTGCCTGAGGTAGGCCGAGGCTTATGGTTATCCCGGCTTCATGTTTCCCCTGCCTACAGGGAAGCCTAGTATTCCCCGTCCTCTGATTCCGATGCACCTACCGGCACGTCTCCAGAACAGGGTCCCTCGTATTCTTACTAGCGTGGTAACAGCTAAGGTCTCCGTTCTATTCCAAAGAAGCCCGCCTTCTCAGACAAAAAGCCACATGCTGAGATGTAGACAAACGGAGAAAACCGCGTCATGGGTAAGCCTCAGGGGTGGAACGTGACGCCCGTGGCGGGTGACCGGGGGGTAGCCACACGTCGTGCGGTCTAGGGTCGGTTGGGTATAGGTTGCGTTTTTCGGTCACGAAATGCTATATTTCGCCGCGTCCTGCACACCCAACTCTTTGAACTTATTGAATCTATTGTATCGTGCCTTGGTCTACGAATCCGTAGGTCAGAGGTGCGAATCGTCTTGGGTGTACCACTAGAATCGGATTCTTGTCCCCCTGATAATCGCCAGAACCGCTCCCCCGTAATAATTGCCGTGAAACCTGGTAATTTTACGAGTAGACAGTAGGGGCCGCCTTTCCTAGCATGTCGTGCGAGCAACGGGCCTTGGATTTCACCAAGCATACCGTCGCTGACCTAAAAACAAAAAATCCAATCAGAGAGGTGCAGCTGCAGAAGCTCGGAAAGTTCAACAGCTTGGGCCCGACACG
>CAZLDS010000092.1:0-8968 GCA_964558395.1 uncultured bacterium
TCAACTACAAATCTTCAGCAAAGGGTTACTGGTTGTAATCTGGAGCGCACTAAATTAACACCACTATTCGGCTACTTTCGCGTCCTCGACGCCAATAACGTAGAGGACCGCTATCCGATCCGGGATATAGGCGGGGCCTCGAAGCCCCTCTTTCGAAAAAATCCCCAAAAGTTTCCCCCCCAATCTACTCCGGCAAGAGGCCGACGTTGCGGCCGTTGAAGTCTGCACCCCGGTTGAGAGAGTGCGCTGGGAGGACAATTCTCGATCATGGGGGGACGGATTGGCGGAAAGCAGGGTAATCGTGGCCCCGAAGGTCCCTGGCAATGACTACCGAGTGCGCGCAGAACTACTTGAGACAGGCTGAGGAGGAAAAAAGGTTTCGGCCCAACTGAGTGTCGAACTGACCATTCGGTTCACCGATCCCAGGGAGCTTACGCCCAATATTGCTGCCACCATGAGACCGGTCACCAACACGAGGCGGCGAAGGCGCCGGTGAAAATGACCGGAGACACGAAGATTGCGACCTAGGTGGTGCGGGACTTTCCCTTCGGCTGGAAGCAGCTGGACATAGCGATGGATAAGAGCTTCCCACTTGGCGGGCTTTCCGTCGATGATGCGGGCGATGGCGCGCTGCAAGGCCGTACAGCTTCGGAACCGCCGATTTGGCTGCTTCCGTAGACACCTGAGTACGATGCGCTGCACAGGGCGAGAGATCCCTCGATTAATCTGACGCGGCCGCGTAGGGCGTTCACTCAGAATCTTAGCCGTCACGCTATCCGTGTCACCGTCCACGAAGGGACGTCGGCCAGTCAGAAGCTCGTAGAGCACAACGCCCAGAGAGAAGACGTCCGAGGCAGGGGTCAAGTGCTCACCCCGGATTTGCTCGGGAGACATGTAGGAAAAGGTCCCTAGGGCCAGCCCTGGCTGGGTGAGCCGCGAGGCGCCCATCAGGTGGGCGACCCCAAAGTCCCCGACCTTTGCGACGCCCTCTCGCGTAATGAAAAGGTTGCTGGGCTTCAAGTCCCGGTGGATGATGCCCCGGCTGTGCGCGAAAGCCACCCCCTCGCACACCTGGCCGACGACGGCCAACGCCACATGCAGGGGAAGTGCCCCGGTGCGCTGGAGCAGCGCAGCCAAGTCAAGGCCATCCACCAACTCCATCACGAGGTAGCGGTGGTCTCGGTCTCGCCAGAAATCATAGACTTGGACGATGTTACGATGGGGCAACGAGGCCGCGACCTTGCCCTCCCGCTGGAACCGGTCCTGCACCTCGCCGTCCCGACGGAACCGGGACTTGAGTTCTTTGATCGCCACGGACCGGTCGAGGAAGGCGTGCTTTCCCCTATAGAGGGTAGCCATCCCGCCTTCCCCTAACTCTTCCTGCATAAAGTAGTTCCCCAAGCGGTGGCCGGAGGGAGCCTTTTTCGCGTCCTGGGTGCTGACCTTGGTGGCGTCCCCTATTTCCACGGATCTCTCCACCGCATACCTAGGGCAGCGTTTGCTTCGCTCGACCGTACCATCATTTCATCTTCATCTCGCGACGAACCCCCTGTCGCTCCGCCATGAGCTGGAACGCCAAGATCTGTGCCCGTTCCTGGGGACCGAGATTCAGGAACCAGACCTCCATTTCGCCCTTCGTCGCGCTGCCCTCTTCCCACTCCGTCTCCACCACCCGGCCCTTGATGCGGAAGCCCCGCGGGATTTCCGGGAGGATGAAGAGGAGAGAGGTCTCGGTTTCTGGCTGTAGTAGCGGCTCCTCGGTCTCAATGAGCATTCCCCACGGGGCGATCCCCGCGATCTTTCCCACAGCCTCCAGGCCGCTCCGGGTATACGTGACGCTCTCCTCGACAGACGTCCGCGTGATCTCCCTGGGTCGCGGCGGCCGCAGCGATCGGTTGACCGTGCCGACAATCTTGTCTGGGGGCCAGCGCTGGTCCACGAGGCCGACAACCTCAAGCCCCTGGAGTTTGGCAAGGAGGTCCCTCATACCCCAAGGACCTGCCAGCCCGAGAAGCGGCGGGGGGGAGGGGGCATCTTGCAGGGCGGCAACGAAGGCGTGCCGCTCCGAACCGGGCAGCGCGAGATCAAGGAGACAGGCGACGACAGCAAGGTCTTCCCGCTTTAGCCCCTCTTGGATCTCGTGTGGAGAGGCGACCACAACGACGTTCCAGTCGCCCGATCTCAGCGCCCGCAGGAGCCGATCCCGTAGGGCGGAGTGGGGACTGACCAGGAACAGTTGCCTCTTCGGACGCGGTGGCGGTTCGGGAGCGGCCTGATCGGCGATTTCGTGAGCTATAGACACGCCGAGACGTGTCTGGCCGACTCGGAGCTCGTCGAGATGGGTCAGAGGCGCCTCCTCGACGCGCCGGCCGTTGACGAAGGTGCCATTCGTGCTGTTGAGATCCTGGACTCGGCACGTGCCCCCGAGAACCTTGATCACGGCGTGCGTACCGGAGACCTCAGGGTCTTTGAGCAGAATTTCACCATCGCGCCGCCCCACGGTGGTCCACGCTTTGCTAAGCGTGACCTGCTTCCCCTTATCTGGCCCTTCCAAGACAACCAGCGAGATGTGCTGTCCGGGCGGGAGGTCCGGGCCCTGCCACGGGACGCTGCCCGAGACGATGGTTCCTTCATCGCGCTTCGCGTCAGGCTGCGTGCGGGAGTGCCGAGGTTCAGACGGCGCCCGCTGTTGTGCAGGCGACGTTGATTCTGCCTGCAGCGGGACCGCGCCCTGACAACGCGGGCACTTCACTCGGGTGATCCCCGGGATAGGCCGGGCGACCGTATACCTCGTGTTGCATGCAGGGCAGATTATGTTCATCATGTTTTCCGTCTCCTATCGACTTCCCAACTGCTTCAGCGCATCGTCAAGCGCGCCGAACATGCAGAAATTGGCTAGGATTGACCGCTGCCGCGCCTCCTGGAGAGCAGGAATCGCCCGCTTATCCCCGAGCCCGCCGAGCCGCTCGGCGGCCTTTCTGCGGGTGAAGCAATCCTCATGCTTCAGGTCAAGGATGTAGAGGAGAACGTAGTCCGGCTCCTGCCCCATCCCGCGGAGGACCCGGGCGGCGTTCCACCGGAGGGTAGAGTTGGCGCTTTTGGTAGCCTCCTGCAAGGAGCCCAAGCTAACCTCTCCCATCTGCGCGAGCAGCTCGTCCGCCTCGCCCGCCGTTTCGCCGTGTGCCAGCATGGCCACGATTCGACGGACCAGGTCTCGATCCCGGCGGTAGCCCCCATTGAGCTCCATCGCCTGCCGGTAGGCGCTCAAGGCGCGGAGCCGCATCCCCGACTGTGCATAGGCCTCGCCGAGGAGGAGGGCGAGATCGGCCCGCTTCGGTGTTCTCTCCCTGGCCTCGACCAGGACGGAGATGGCCTCCCGGAGTTCCCCCGCTTCCAGATACTTCCGTGCCTGCACCGCTGGGTCGGCCTGGCGGACCGCCCACAGGACGCCTCCAACAACGAGCAAGCTCCCCACCACTGCCGCTGTCCGAAGGATCCTCCGGGATCGCCCCCATCTCTGGATCTCGTGACGTAGCCGCTTCCCGAGGGCGATCAAGATACTCCCGAGCTGAGGCAGGATGGCACCCGGTGTGTCCGAGGACATTGCGCCCTGAGGGTCTGCGGCCATCGAGTGATCAAGAAGATCTCGTTTTGTCGACACCACCGTCTGGGCCAACGGATCATCCTCGGTCTCTGGATCTCGCTGCTCGAGGAGAGCCCGAAAGGCCGACGCGAGGTCGCCAGCCCGCGGATATCGGGCCGCCGGGACCTTCGCTAGGGTCTTGGCGATGATCGCCCGGAGGGGTGCTGGCGTATCGGGCGCGACCTCCGCGAGCGATCGGGGCTCCTCGTGGACGATTCGAAAGCAGACCGTGGTGAACTCTTCCGCGGCGAAGGGGCGGATCCCGCTTAGGAGTTCGTACGCGACGCAGCCGACGGAGAAGATGTCCACGCGGCGATCCGCCGGCTGGCCCAAGATCACTTCGGGGGCGAGGTAGCTCGGGGTCCCGAGGATTAGTGCTTCCTGAGTGAGGTGCGAGCCCGTGATCTTGGCGATGCCAAAGTCGGTGATCTTGACCCGGCCGTCGGGCGTGATGAGGATGTTGGCCGGCTTGATGTCTCGGTGCACGATTCCCTGTTCATGGGCGGACTCCAGAGCCTCTGCGATCTGCAGGAGGATGCCCACTGCTTGCTGCCAGGGGAGGGCGTTGCGGGCGGCGAGAAAGGCTTCCAAGCTCTGCCCGGGCACGAGCTCCAAGGCAATAAAGGGGACCCCTCCCTCCTCGCCCGTGTCATAGACAGTGACAATGTTCGGGTGGGCGAGGCAGCCGGCAGCGCTGGCCTCTCGGTAGAAGCGTTCCAGATATTGCGCCTTCGATTTGCCATCAAGGGAACTGGCCAGGTGGATCGTCTTCAGAGCGACGAGCCGGCCGATCTTGGGGTCCCGCGCCTTAAAGACCACCCCCATAGCTCCCCGACCGATCTCCTCCAACACCTCATACCTGCCGAAGCGGAGTGTCTGCGCCGTGGGCCCCATCTGATCCAACCCCTCCAACGTATCACGTCAATCCTGGTGATGCCTGTCCAGCCCCTTAGGATGCAAAGGGAATGCCACCTCATGCGAGTGGTTGGCCCACAGTCGCCTGAGAAGCTCGATCTACGTGTCACCGGATGTGTGCTCCTATTCCTGGACGCAGGAGTCGTAGCCAGAAACCCATCTCTGGCACGGCCGTTGCATTTTCCTCTTCGCAGACGCTACGGCCCGCTAGGGCGTTTCAGCGGCGCGAGAATGAGCATGGTGGGTTGCCAGGTCGTCAACATCGGGTGAGGGGAAAGGATGATGAATTTTCAAAAGATTAGTCGGGCGCTTGCCTTGCCAATGGCTCTGCTGTTGCTTGTTGAAGTCGGTCCTCTGCCCCTGGCACACGCTGCAATGGTGTCTACGGAACAGGTGATCGGTGAAGAGGCGGCCACAGACCGCGAGCGGATCATGAACTTCCTCGCGCGCGAGGACGTGCGGCGCGAGATAGAGGCATTGGGGATCGACCCGGAGGAAGCGGCGGCACGTGCGAAGGCACTGTCTGACGAAGAAATCGCTCAAGTCGCCAACAAGCTGGACAAAACGGCCGCCGGGCAAAGCGCCGTGGGGATCATCGTCGGAGCCCTACTCCTCGTCTTCGTGATCCTGCTGATCACGGACCTCCTCTGCTGGACAAAAGTGTTCCCCTTTACGCGCTGCGTCGACAAGAAGTAGCCCACACAATGCGACTCCTCGGTCCACTGTGCGGCCTTCTCCTCCTGAGTGTGTTGGGAGCGTGCGCGACGCCGCAGACGTCGAGGCTCCTGGCGGAGGGTGGACACCTCCCCCGACAGGCCGAAGTCGCGGATGTGCCGTTCTACCCGCAGAAGCAATACTATTGTGGGCCAGCGGCGCTCGCGATGGTCATGACCTGGTCAGGTGACCCCGTTACGCCGGATGAGTTAGCCCCGGAGGTCTATACCGAGTCGCGTCAGGGCACCCTTCGGAACGACATGATGGCGGCGGCACGACGCCACGGGCGGCTGGCGGTACAGGTAGGGGACGTAGAGTCGCTGTTAGCAGAGATCGCCGCAGGCAATCCAGTCGTCGTCTTCCAAAATCTGGCCCTGGATTGGATCCCTCAATGGCATTACGCCGTCGCGTACGGCTACGACCTTCAGAAGCGGGAAATCGTTCTGCACTCCGGGACGGAAGCCCGGAGCGTCATCGATTTGTACACATTCGAGCACACCTGGAAGCGCGGTGACTATTGGGGCCTCGTGGTCCTCCCGCCGGAGCGTCTCGCGGCAACGGCGGACGAACGGTCAGTGCTTGACGCCGCCGCCGGGCTGGAGCGTACCGGACGCCACCGAGAGGCCGCCCGCGCCTACCTAACGATCCTCTCTCGCTGGCGGGAAAGCTTCCCCGCGTGGATGGGCCTGGGGAACACTCTCTATACGCAAAAAGACTTCTCTGGGGCCGCGCGAGCCTTCCGAGAGGCGACAAGCCGTCGGCCGAAGGCGCCAGCGGCTTGGAACAACCTCGCTTACACCTTGGCTGCGCAGGGCCGACACGACGAAGCGCAGCGAGCGGCCGAAGAGGCCGTCCGGCTCGCCCCGGAGGGCACGCAAATCTATCGCGACACACTAGAAGAGATATCCGGCTTGAGGCCGTAAGCGTTGGTCTGGTGTTAGGATCGAAGCAGACCCCATCACGGCTCGCCGGCGGCGCGGGGCACTTGTCGGCGCAAACAGCAAACCCAAAAGGACCTATCCCCAGAAAAACCCGCGGATTTGGACTGACCGATGATGCTCCTAGATGCTCCTGGTACGGGGTGTTCTGGTAGCAGCGTGGTAGCAAGACCTGACCCCCCTGAAGGAAACAAGGGTGGTAGCTCTTGCCTGGCGAGTGAGATGTGCAGATTACTGGTTGTAACCCACACCGTAGTCGATAGAGGGCAGCCCGAGGACACCCTGAAACCATCGAGCGTGGGCGGATTGGTTTGGCCACCTAACGGCACTGTTAAGCTGCTCCGCCCTAAAAAGGGTTTTTAAAAATAGACTTTTAAATTATCCTACAACGAAATTCGCGCGCCTGTGGGCGGGGTCAGCTTGAACCGCTTTGTTATGCGGGCTGTATATAGGCCATGCAAGGATATTTTAGGCTTTCACTCCTTCAACAACTCCCATTGTTCTGGATGGCGGAAACCACGTTCGAACAGGCTTCCAACCCGATTTCTCAAGGAGTATCACATATTCCTCTTCGGTTCTTCCTCGCCCAGTCCCCCAGCACATCATATGAATGTCAAACAGCTTTGAAAAATGTGGCATGTCCGGAGCTGGGACAACATGCTCAATGATAAAGACTCCTCCATCTGAAGGGACGGACAGTTCGAAAGAATTTGCACACACTCTTCGTCATTCCAATCATGAAGGATCATCTTCATCATGTAGGCATTTGCTGGGGGTACTGTATTGAACATGTCCCCGCCATACACCTCAGCGATCCCAATAAAACGGGGTCTTCCAAGGCGTTACTGCCACGCTGTATCGCTAGAACCGCTTAAGCCTCCTCACGCCGCTGAGAACCCGAGGGAGTGAAAATGAGTTTCTGATCCGTAAAGTTTTGAGCGGTAAGCCCCCGGCGTGGTAGATTCACACCTTGGAAACGGGGTAGGCAAGGTCGCGTGGAGGCCCATTGATGACATCTCTGAACCAGAGCCGGGCGGTACTTGAACTAGAGCCATTCAACCTCGGAGTGACCGGTCTCATCATATCGGTCTATTTCGCGATCCCGACGGCAACCTGACCGAGGTGTCTCACCACCTGCCGGAGGACTGAGAGGTCGGCGGATGGGGAAGGCGCTTGTCGAGCGCTGGTTCAAGCTGAGCGAGTTCGACACGACTATCCGGACCGAGGTCTTGGCAGGTGTCACCACCTTCATGACCATGGCGTACATTATCGTGGTCCAGCCGACCGTTCTCCAGGCTGCGGGGATGGATTTCGGTGCGGTCCTGGTCGCGACCTGCCTCTCCAGTGCCCTGGCAACTATTTTAATGGCATTCCTCGCCAATTACCCCATTGCCCTGGCTCCCGCCATGGGCCACAACTTTTTTTTCGCGTATACCGTCGTCCTGGGGATGAAGATCCCTTGGCAAGTCGGCCTCGGGGCAGTCTTCATCTCGGGAAGCATCTTCGTCTTTCTCTCCCTGTTCGGTTTGAGAGAGGCGGTTATCCACGCGGTGCCCGACTCTTTGAAGCAGGCGATTGCTGTCGGCATCGGTTTGCTGATCGCGATGGTCGGGTTACAGTGGTCTGGCATCGTCGTGGGAGCCCCCGGGACCCTCGTGGGGCTGGGGGATCTCCGCAGCGCCCCGGTTCTCTTGGCCTTGTTCGGGGTCGGGATGATCTCTCTCCTCTTGGTGTTGGGATTCAAAGGCGCCATCCTCTGGGGAATGGGGGCAACGACGCTGGTCGGGGTCGTCTCGGGGTTGGTCCGGTATCAGGGGATGGTGAGCCGTCCACCCTCGCTTGCCCCCACGTTTCTACAGCTCGATATCGGAGGAGCCCTCAGCCTCGGACTCGTCACGGTCATTTTCGTCTTTTTGTTGCTGGACCTGTTCGATACGGTGGGGACCCTGATCGGGGTGAGCCAACAGGCGGGATTTCTCAGGGACGGAACGCTGCCCCGGGCAAGAGAGGCACTGTTAGCCGATGCACTGGGGACGGTGGGCGGAGGGCTTCTCGGAACCTCAACGGTCACGAGCTACATTGAAAGCGCCGCAGGGATGGCCGCGGGTGGACGTTCGGGTTTGGCCAATCTCGTCACCGCCGGTCTCTTCCTGATCTCTCTCTTCTTTTTCCCGCTCGTCCGGATGGTCGGGGGCGGGTATCAGGGGGCGGGTGGAGGAGTGCTCTATCCCATCACGGCTCCGGCGTTGATCGTCGTCGGTAGCATGATGGTGAGAAACGTGAAAGAGATACCCTGGGACGATTACAGTGAGGCGATTCCGGCCTTTCTGACCATGATCATGATGCCGCTCAGCTTCAGCATCACCGAGGGCATTGGTTTTGGCTTTATTTCCTTCGTTTTTCTCAAAGTTTCAACCCGGCAGTGGCACCAGATTCCCTGGCCGCTGTATCTCTTTGCTGGTCTCTTTCTCCTCCGCTACATTGTCCTTCCCTTCTAAAAGGCTCACCCGACGGTGATCACCTTAAGTTTTCCTGAGCTCAGCGGCCAGGCGTTTAGTTTCATCCTTGAATTAGCCAGCGAAAGGAAAACGGCGCGAAAAGGGCTGTGGGTTCTGGCTTATAAGGAGGCCCTCTACCCGGTTCGAGAGGAATCATTTTGGGCTTGATCGCCTTTTTACGAGGTGACCCCGTCACTCTTACGTCCCCGAATCCATTTAGGACGGGGCAGTGGTGGAGAGTGTCTGGGCGATCTGGCGGA
>CAZLDS010000093.1:0-8916 GCA_964558395.1 uncultured bacterium
TATCTTCCAGGGGAATTCTCAAGGGAATGGATTTTTCGACGATCTCGATCATCACAATCTCCCGGTCACCGACCCGAACACTAGGCTGAAAGGCGGTCCTCGCGGAGGCACTCTATCGCAGCGGCGCGTAGCCGGGAAAGGGGGCTTCATCCGCTCGCGGGCGAAATCCAGTTTGTGCTTGACATGAGGCACCCGCATCCTATTGTATAGGATGTACATGGTGGCGATCGCTCACGTGATCGCCGAACGTCACTCCATGAGGGGAGCGGCAAGCTCCCACGGGCAGTAGGGCATGAAACCGGGGTAACGATAGACCCCGGCCCACCTCTGGCACAATCGTTGGTGCACCTGAAATCTTGACGCCTTCTCGGGCGGAGCGCGGTCCGGGAAGGCGTTGTGCTTTTCTGGCACGTGTCGGAAGTAATCCGTGGAGAGAATTCAAAAGAAGAGCGACCAGGGAAGAAGAGACGCAAAGTCCTCCCTGGAGCACGATGCATAAATAAGGCGGCTTAACCGCACCCGCTGGCAGGCAGAGACGGTCAAGCCGCCCGCTCCCGGCCGAAGATGGAGGCATGCGCCCCTGTCGGTTGGCCGAGCGTTTTCATATATAGCATTCTGGCAATGTCGAAGGCAACTCTCTTAATGCCCGATGACCGAGCCGTTCCGTCGGATGAAAGATCACACCGGAGGGCACGGGACCGGGCCGGAAGGAGGTGACAAGCATGGCATTTCCACCAACCTGTATGAAGTGCGGCTCCATCCTGATGGGCTATGACTGGGACCGAGAAATGAACTACCCGGTGTATTTCTGCACCGAGTGCGGCGCAGGCGCGCCTGCCCAGAAGGGGGCCGTCAAGGCGGAGGCAGCGTAGCATCCTCGGTGAGAGAGGATTGGCGTTCACCACGCGTGGAATCGCCACGCCGCGCCGACGCCGACAAAGTAATCGGGGCTTTTCCCGTTGAACGCGCCCACCCCTGCGCGCGCGTCCAGTTGCAGATTGTCGTCGACCAGGTAGGTGGAGCCCCCGTCGAAGAAGCTTTCATTCGGACCGTTCTGACTCGCGGGTACGAAGCCGAAGTACTCGATGTAGGTGCCCCACTTTTCCGTAAGCTTATACCCTAAGACAAGACTTCCAGAGAACTGGTGGAACTGTTCACCGTCCTCACTGAGATAGGCGTAGTCGAGGTTCGACCCGAGCGAGAACCGTTCCGACAGGTCCCAAGCTAATGCAAGTATCACCTGAGGTCGGGGGTGATCTGCGCCAAAGCCGGCACTCCCCGTGGGCAGCGTGGTCTGGACAATCAGCGCAATGTGGGGCCGGACCAGATCGAAGTCTGCCGACCCCTCTACCAGCTTGATCTTTGCACCGAGCGATGAGTCCTCTAGGTCGGTCGGTCACGAGTGGCTCTGCGCCTGCTCCGCACACAGCACTCCACCCGGACATGCCAAGAAGCAAGAGTCCTGCGGCGATCCTCGCGTAGCGTGGTTTCATCCGAAATAATTGGTTATCGCAGCCGACGACGGATGGAGACGCTGATTTGCTCTACAAGGACCACGATCAGCAGCACAACGAGGGTGAGCGTGGCAACCTTGTCATACTGGAAGGCGCGAATGTAGAGCTGGATATAAAAGCCGATGCCCCCGGCACCGACGAGTCCCAGCACGAGTGATTCCCGCAAGTTCAACTCGAAGCGAAACAGGGTGTCCCGCGCCACGTCGGGTCCCACCTGGGTGAGCACGCCAAATCGCACCTGCTGCCCCCAGGTGGCCCCGGCGCTGCTCAGCGCCTCAAGCGGACCGCGCCGCGCGTTCTCAAAGGCCTCCGCGTAGAACTTCCCGAGCATCCCGGTCGAGTGCACCGCGATCGCCAGCACCCCGGGAAATGGACCCAGACCCACGGTGGCCACGAACATCAAGGCCAGCAAGATGATCGGCACGGCGCGAAGGATTCCCAACAGCCACTTCACCGGTTGATGCAGCCAGCGGGGGGTCAGGTTTTCAGCCGCAAGCAGCCCCGAGAGAAACGAGGCCACCGCACTCAGCACCGTCCCGAACAGGGCCATCTGTACCGTCTCGCCAGTCGAAACAATGACCGTCTTGGCCACGGTGGTATCCGGCGGAACCATCCGACTGAAGAATTCCGCCATGCGCGGCAGGCCGGCAAGGAGCTTTTGTACCTGGAAGTCGGCACCGCCCCAGGCCCAGGCTATCAGCGCAACCAGCAACAGCAATCCGCCAGCGCGCACCACACTGTCACGCAGCGTGGCGTGAGGATAGTCAGCAATACGCCGGGCATCGCGCGCTGCTCGCGGGGCGGACGGTTGGGGCGAGGCCTCGGCCATCCGCTCGGAACGATCGGCCGTGTCGCTGACACGCGTCGCCGACGGCGGTCTCTCGGCGATCACCGTGCGCCCATAGATCGCTCGCAGCGCCTTATCATTGAGTGCACCGGCCTGGCCGTCATACACAATCCGACCCTGGTGCAAGCCGACGATCCGTTCGGCATAGCGTTGGGCCAGGACTGGCTGGTGCACGCTCATGATCAGCGTGGCCTCGTGCCGATTAGCCACCTCGGTCAGTAACCCCAGGATATCGTCGGCCAAGCCGGGATCGAGGTTGCTGACCGGTTCGTCAGCGAGGATAATTTCTGCCTCCTGGGCCAACACGCGTGCCACGCCGACGCGCTGCTGTTGCCCACCGCTCAGCGTGTCCGCCCGCTGGGTGACCTGTTCGGCCAGGTTCACCTCGACAATGGCTTTCATCGCTGCATGTTTATCCGCGTCTGAAAACCAACCAACAAGGCTCCACAGCGGGTGGACTCGTCCGAGCCGGCCCCAGAGGACATTCCGAAAGGTGCTGGCCCGGTCGATGAGGTTAAAGTCCTGAAAGACGAACCCCACGCGGCGCCGGACATCCTGCTCGCGGCTGGTCTGCCCGGTGATCTCGGTCCCCAAAACCGTGACCCGGCCAGCCTCGGGCCGGACATACCCGTTGATCACCCGCAGCAGGGTGGTCTTGCCGACGCCGCTCGGCCCGATGATGGCGACGCGTTCGCCTCGGGCGATGATCAACGCGTCGATATCCAAGACGGGCGGGTCATCAGGGCTATAGCAAACCCGGATCCCGTGCAGGCTGACAGCGGGGCCGGGGATCTGTTCCTCACGGTCAGTGTGTTGTGCCGTTTCAGTCAGGACGCTCTTCACGCCTCTCCTGTCACTTCAGGTAACCATACACGCGCGCGATCTGTTCGACCCCCGCGTAAGCCGCGTGGGACGTTTCGACGTAGCCATCCGGGCTGTACACGTGTTTGAGGAGATGCTGGTGTGCGGGTTCATTGAGTTTGAGCATGGCTCGCGTGAATGCCGCGCGTCGCCCCGCGGGTAACCCCTTGCGTGCCACGACAACGTGCGATGGGATCGGCGCGGATTCGGCGATCCACGTGACTTGCTCGAGTTGGTCGGGTGTCAAGAGGAGATCGGCATACTGGCTCGCGCCGGCCGCATCCACGTACCCGTTCGCAACGGCCTGGACCGCTTGCTGGTAGCCGCCGGCGAAGTAGACCGTGCGGAAGAATCTCTGGGGATCTTCCCCCGCCTTCAGCAGACCGGCCCGGACGAAAATATCCAGTGGGTAGAGATAGCCTGACTCGGAAACCGGGTCGGCAAAGGCGATGCTTTTCCCGCGCAACTCTTCGATGGCGGTGATACCGCTGTCCCGGCGCACAAAGATACGCCCGTGATACACGGGATAGCCCCGATAGACCTCGGCCAGGATCACCTCCGCGCCGATCTGATCATGAGCCAGCACGTAGGGAAGGGCACCCATGAAGGAAATGTCGGCCTCACGGCTGCGCAGCGCCTCGACCGCGGCCGCATGGTCGTGCGTGACAAAGCCCTTGACCGGAACCCCTAGCTCTTGTTCTAGATACCGCGTGATGATCGTGATGTCGCCGATCAGCTTCTCCGGATTCTCCTGCGGAATGAACGCCAGCACCAGGGGTTTCGTGCTTCGCGTCGTGTTCGGTGTTTGCGCAGAGGCCGCCGGCACGACGGCCGCGATCAGCACCAGCGCGGTGATCAGCAGTGTCTGTGCGCGTGTCAACGGTCGTCCCCCCACTAACGGAGTTGTGGATCGGTTTTGACTTCCAGACGCTTGTATTCGTCCCACAACCTTTGCGCCCGCGGCCAATCACCCGCCTGAATGGCGTCTCGGACTTTCTCCAGGTGACCGGCCACCGCATAGACGAGCGGCGCCTGGCTACGGTCTGTAAGTCCACTCGCGTCGAGCCGCAGATCTGCCGCCACGGTGCGGATGAGCAGATCCGCATGGAAAGCATCACGCGCCGGGATCAGGGTATCCAGCGTGCTGCTAAAGACCATCAACTCCTCCCAGGCCAGCCGAAATCGCGTATGCTTTTCGGTGAAGACCTCGAACGGTTCCTCACCGGTGCCGATCGCCTCCAAGTATGCCGCCAGATCGGCCTCCTGTTGTTTGGAGAGACCAAGATTAAACCGGGTGTCAAACCATGCCACGACGTCGGCCAGCGTCTCTAGTGACCCGTCGTGAAAGTAGGGGGCCGTATGTCTGACGTTGATCAGCGTGGGCGTGTCGAAGAAACTATCGCGTGCGTCCGGGCTGGCGGGGTCGCCGGAGCCGATGTCGTGCCTCAGACCGTCAAGGAAGTTCGCGCTGGGAACGTGGCAGGTCGCGCATGAGCGACCGCCCATCCCCTTATAGAAAGTGTTGAACAAAACTTGGCCCCGTTTGGCCGCCTTCGAGGCCTTCTTGTTGAGCGTCCCGTCCGGATTCAGGTAGGGAGAAGGCAGCCAATCAAACTCCAGCATATAGGTGACCAGCGCGTCCAGCATGAGCGGGGTGGGTTCCGGCCCGTTGAACTCGTTGACGATCACGTTGCGCACGAAATCCCGCAAGCTGGCGAAGCGCCCATCGCGACCATACGGTGCCGTGAAGCGGATCCCCCGCAGACTCGGAATGTCCAACGGATCGTCGCGGTGATCGTTGAAGCGCGGATTGAAAAAGTGTCCATCGACATCCACCACGCCTGGTTTCGGGCTGATGCCCGGAATGACAAACGCAGGGTTGGTGTCACTGCGCGGGTGACACCGCGAGCAGCTGAGGCCGAGGACGCGGGCCGGCTCGCCGAAAATCGCGGGCGAGTCAAACAACATGTCGCCATAGGCCACGAGAAACAGATCCTTCTCATCAACGCCCCGCGCCTCGAAGTTCAACACCAGTCGCGGCAGAGGATCGGGATCGTTCAAGTTCGTGCCAGGTGGGAGCCAGGGATCCACGCCCGCCGGTGTGCCATTCAGCAGCAGGGTCTCTGGGATCGGTTCGAGTCGAGCGCGCCCTGTGAATCGGACGGCCTCGTAGTTCGCCATCAGGTACTTCTCGATTACCTTTCGGGACGTCGCAAACACTTCCGGGTCGGGAGTCTTGCCGCCGATGCCGAACACGCCAGCACTGCCCACGCTGCTTGACATGTCCAGCCAGGCGCGACCCAGCCGTCGCGATGCCTCAGGATCGGCCCGTGCAATGAAATGCTGCCCGAACGCGCGGTAGACGCGCTGGGCATCCAGGACGTCGGGGAGTGAGGCCCCCGGCTGGCGCAGTTTGGCTTCTCCCGCGGCGACGTAGTAGCGGGCCATTCCCGAGACGGCCCGCGTCGAGGCCGCATACAGCGCCTGCGGATCCCGCTGCGCGACGGCCGCCTTGATCGCCGCCACCTGATCTACCCCGGTCGTCTTCCCCACGGGGGCGAGCAGGTCGTATACCGACTTGCCGTGGTAGCCCGGATCGGCGATCGGCCGCTCGTACTCGGCCGCAATGAGGCGCCAGTCGATCGGTTTCAGGCTGGCGTAAAACAGACCGCGGAGGTACGCGGCGGGCACCGGGTGCCACGGCTCCTCGACGACGATATGGGCACTGCCCGAAAGGGGGAGCAGCAGTGCCACCAGCAGGATCAACGCCATCAGGGACTGAGCGATCTTTGCGTCGGATCGTCGAGTCATTTAGACCCTTCTCAATAGGGGGTTCATACCCACTAACAAATAACTTAGAGGTCTCTAAACTAGCGCACGTCCCTGTGCAATGTCAAGTGCCGGAATCCCACCCGCCCCTGCTATAATCCGCCCCACCCTATGCGCAAATGGATGATCTGGAGCACTTCCTCGGCTTTGTACGTCCTGGTCAACTTCCATCGCTTCGCCATGGGCGTCATCTCAGATCAGCTCATGGCCGCCCTCGCCATCGCAGCGGTGGGACTGGGCGGGCTCTCCTCCCTCTATTTCTATCTCTACGCCGTGCTCCAAGTGCCGGCGGGCATCCTGGCGGACACCTGGGGACCGCGCCGGACGATCACCGCCAGCGCCGTAATCATGGCGGCCGGCTCGTTCGTCTTTGGGGTCGCCCGCGACCTGACCTGGATTGGTCCCGCTACGGACCTCCTGCCGGCGTCGCGTCTCGGCCTCTACTCCTTCGCCTTCGGCGTCTTCGGCAGCAGCCTCCTTCTCTGCCTTTCCTGCGTCAAAGAGCAGCAACCCGAGCGGGTCGGGGTCGCCATAGCGGCGGTCAATGCCGGAGGATTCCTGGGGGCCGCTGTTCTTCAGATCCTGCTGGGGTTCGTCCTGGATTTCTATTGTATCCACCCATGGCCTTCGCCTGGGCCTTCCGCGTCTGTCTGCTGCTGATGGGCGCGGCCGTCCTGAGCATCATGCTGATCCGGGAGGGCCCGGTAGGGGTCCTTGCACGGGCGAAACCACCCGAGACCGCCACGGAGCCGTGATCCGGCTGGGATGAAGTCCCTGAAAAACAAGAAAGCTCGGGGATCTCCCGGGCTTTCTCGTCTCCTGGCGCGGCCATCAACGGGCGGGACCCCAGGCCTTACATGGCCAGGATTAATCGAACGGAAAAGCCGCAGTTTTCAGCCGTTCCCGATTTCTGTACTGCGCGTAATCGGGCAGGAGACGTTCGTACTCCTGCAACATCAAGAGCGATGAAATCATAAAGTCTGCCGATGCGCGATTGCAGGCGACCGGAATGTTCCAGACCACGGCGATGCGTAAGAGGGCCTTGACATCGGGATCGTGCGGATGCGGTTCCAGGGGATCCCAGAAGAAGATCAAGAAATCAATCCCCCCCTCGACAATCTTCGCCCCGATTTGCTGGTCGCCGCCTAACGGTCCACTTTGCAGTGTCACGACTTCCACATCGAGTTCATGCTGAAGCAATTTGCCGGTCGTTCCGGTCGCATACAGCTCGTGTTGACCCAGGAGACTCTTATTAAATCGGACCCACTCGAGAAGATCATCCTTCTGGTTGTCGTGGGCGACCAGGGCGATCTTCTTCCGGTGTCCCATGGCCATCTTTTGTTGTCCCATATCGATAGTGACCTCCTCTGATCGGTTTTAGCTCTCGCGTTATACAATATGGAACATTGCAGCATCACGCAAGTAAACTTTGTGTAAATTAGGAATCTCGCCTCGCGTAACCTGTTGAAATAATGAGAATGTACACACAGATGGATCCCCCCTCCGCGAGGCCCTGAAAAGAAAAAAGCCCGGAAAACCCGGGCTTTTTCGTTGCGCGGCGACGCGAGATCCCGCACGGTGTATGAAAGTGGATTAGGTGGGCTCAACGGTTTAACAGTCCCGCCATCTCTGCGGGATACCTGTGACCTGCAGCGACGCCTCGCAGGGCCACCTCTTCGATCCTGCGAAGGTCATCCGGCGTTAATTTCACTTCGAGTGCGGCAATGTTTTCTTCCAAGTATGTACGTCGCTTGGTTCCAGGAATCGGGACAATATCTTCTCCCTGAGCCAGCACCCATGCGAGGGCAAGCTGTGCGGGTCGACAGCCTTTTGCCGCGGCCATTTCCTCGATGCGTCGGACGAGTTCAAGGTTCTTCCGAAAGTTGTCGCCTTGAAACCGGGGCGATTGCCGCCGGTAGTCGTCCCCGGGCAGGTCCTCGAATGTTTTTATCTGGCCGGTCAGAAAACCGCGGCCCAGTGGGCTATAGGCGACCAACCCAATGCCGAGTTCTCGACAGGCGGCGAGGATTTCGTCCTCGGGATCACGACTCCAGAGGGAGTATTCGTTCTGCAGTGCACTAATCGGATGCACGGCGTGGGCACGACGCAGGGTCTGTGCACCCGCCTCCGACAGACCCAGGTAGCGCACCTTGCCCTGCCGAACGAGTTCAGCCATCGCCCCGACGGTCTCCTCGATGGCCGTGTTCGGATCGACGCGGTGTTGGTAGTAGAGGTCGATGGTCTCTACACCCAAACGCCGGAGGCTCCCCTCACAGGCGGACCGGACGTACTCCGGCCTTCCGCTGACGGACCGAGCGTGCGGATCATCGGTCCGAATGATGCCGAACTTGGTGGCGAGTACCACCTTGTCCCGGCGCCCCTCGATGGCGCGTCCAACGAGTTCTTCATTCGTGAACGGGCCGTACATGTCGGCGGTATCGAGGAAGTTGATGCCAAGTTCGAGAGCACGATGGAGGGTTGTAATGGATTCTCGATCATCGCGCGTCCCGTAAAACTCCGACATTCCCATGCAACCCAATCCCATCGCCGAAACCATCAGTCCCTGATTTCCGAGCTTTCTCTGTTCCACGGGTTGACTCCCTTCACTGAATGGAGTGACTCCCATTTCGTCCCTCGCTCGATGCTCGAGCGACCACGGGTACAGCCATTGCTAAGACTGCCTTAGGCTGGCCATGTCGATCACAAAGCGGTACTTCACGTCGCTCTTGAGCAGCCGATCATACGCCTCGTTGATCTGCTGAATCCGGATCAACTCAATATCCGCGGTGATGCCGTGCTCGGCACAGAAATCCAGCATCTCTTGCGTTTCCCGGATACCCCCGATGGCAGATCCGGCAAGGCGCC
>CAZLDS010000094.1:0-5962 GCA_964558395.1 uncultured bacterium
GACATTGGACATTGGACGCAAAGATTTTAGGTGCCGAAGCGCCGTTTGCGTTGCTGGTAGTTGCGAATCGCTCGGAGGAGATCGATCCTGCGGAATGCGGGCCAGTAGGCGTCACAGAAATAGAACTCGCTGTACGCACTCTGCCAGAGAAGGAATCCGGAGAGGCGGACCTCGCCACTCGTCCGGATGATGAGATCCGGATCGGGGAGATCATACGTATAGAGATATTTGCCGATCTCTTCCGGGGTGATCTCGTCCGCGATCTGTTCGAGGGCGGCCCGATGCCGGGCTCGATCTCTCAGGAGCTGCTTGACCGCGTCGGCGATCTCTTGTCTTCCCCCATACCCCACTGCGATATTCAAACAGAAGTTGTCGTAGGCGTGGGTCGCCTCCTCAGCGTGCGCGATGGCCTCCTGGAGGGACGGGGGCAACAGTTCTAACTGCCCGACCGCTCGGACCCGGACTCCCTTCTGGTGGATCTTGGGGTCCACCGCCACGGCGCGCATCTTTGCTTCGATGAGATCGAGAAGACGTGTGAGCTCATGGTGCGGGCGAGCGAGGTTCTCGGTGGAGAGGACATAGATGGTGATGATCCGGATCTGCAGTTGCTCGAGCCAATCCAACACTTGTTCCAGCTTGTCCACCCCCAACCGGTGCCCCTCCAGCGGATCCGTCAAGCCGAGCTCCACGGCGTAGCGGCGGTTCCCATCCAGGATGAGGCCAATGTGCCGGGGCAACATCCCTCGCTGCACTTCGCGGAGGAGTCGGCGTTCGTAGAACCGGTACAGAAGCGCAATCGGATTAACGGTCATCGAGCAATCACCTTCAATGCCTCACCGGTATGACCTCGGGGACGTGGCGCGGTATCGCAGACCGCTGCTGGACCAGCACGACCCCAGCCACCACCAAGGCGCCGCCGAACAGCTGTGGCCAATCTAGCACTTCTCCCAAGAGAAACAAACCGGCGCCGGCAGCCACCACCGGCTCCATCGTGCTTAAAATGCTGACCTGAGTTGCAGGAAGGTACGTGAGTCCAAAGGTAAATAGCGCAAAGGGCAGCACCGTTCCGGCAGACGCAATGAGGAAAAAGAACCCCCACATGCGAAGGGAGTACCCGTGCGACAGGAGAAGCCAGGGGGGTGTCACCATCCACCAGAAGAGGGTCGCAAACGCATACGCGTACACGAGGAGGGTCCAGGAGGGAATCTGCGCCACAGCCCGTTTGGTCAGCAGCGTATACCCGGCAAAGGCACAAGCCGAAAGGAGCCCGCTGATCAAGCCGGGGAGATTCAACCGGAGGAGGCCCGGGTCATAGGCTTTGGCCACAAAAAGACAACCCCCAACCGCCAAGGTTAAGGCCACCAGTGTCATCCACGTCAACCGTTCTCCTAAGAAGAAGACCGCGGCGATGGCAACCAGGATCGGAGCCATGTACTGCAAAAGAATGGCGGTGGCAACGTTCGTGAGGTTGATGGTGTAGTAGTACGTAAAGTTAGCCATGGCTAACCCAGCCACTCCCACAAGGGCGACTTGAGCTATCTGTTTCAACGGCAGACGCAGTTGCCGTTGATCCCACACGAGAAGGCCGACAAGACAGAAGAGGACAGCAAGGGTGGAGCGAATGGCAGTGAGATGGAGGGGACCGACATCACCGGCCGTGAAGAGATACCGAGCCAGCGTTCCCATGAGCCCCCAGGCAGTCGCTGCCCCCAAGACCATCAGGGAGCCCCTCAGCCGGCCTTTCCAGATCGTCATTGGTCTTTGCGGAGGAGTTGCTCGAGGGCCGCCGTCAGGCTCTCGGGACTCATGGCCCCCTGCGCGACGGCCGCCACGTTCCCATCTTGGGCAACCAGAAAAGTCGTCGGTGTCCTCTCCACTCCGTACAGCGCACCAATGCGGTTTCCTGCATCATGTCCCACAGCATAGGGGACGCGTCGCTCTTCCACAAACATGCGCGCCGCCTCTTCGGTGTCCCAATGTACGTTGACCCCGAGGAAGCTGACACCCCGGTCCTTGAACATCTCGTACGCCTTGATCAGTACGGGAAACTCCCGTCGGCATCCGGGTCAGCCGGAGTGCCAGAAGTTCAGCACCACTACCCTACCACGAAAGTCTGTCAGGTGGACTTTCTCTCCCGAAAAGAGGGTCAGCGCAAAATCAGGCGCCGGTTTCTCCAGGGCCACCCGAGCGGAAGGAGGCTCGGCCCGACCAACCGGAACTCCGCACGCAAGGCTTGTCGCGAGCACGAAAAACACGGTAATGTATCTCATCGGTTCTCCACGGAGAGGCAGGATTCCAGGTGTGGGAGCGTACCACAGAACCTTGGGCTCAACAACGAAATTTGGAGTGCGGGTTTCGGCTTGACACACCCACCCCTTCCCGTTATAGTGACCGCCGAATCGGTACGCGGGGCCATCCCGCACATGGTAGCCATGCCTACGAAGTCGCCAAGCCGAAAACACCCTCAGTGCCCGGTATCGGGGTGACGTACCCCTCCTGCCGGTTCGTACGCGTCCATCCCCTCCCCTCAACACCCTTTTACAGGAGAGGCCCCGCATGAAGAAACCGCACCTTTTTGCCCCTGGACCAACGTCGGTCCCCCCGGAGGCCTTACTCACAATGGCCCGCCCGATCCCTCACCACCGGGCCCCGGAGTTTGAGGCCCTCATGGCGGAGGTGCGCGATGGTCTGAAGGCCCTGTTTCAGACCACAGAAGAGGTCCTGCTCTTTGCCGCTTCGGGCACCGGAGGGATGGAGGCAGCCGTCGTCAATACGCTGTCACCGGGTGATAAAGTGCTCGTGATCCGAGGGGGAAAATTCGGAGAGCGGTGGGGCGAGATTTGCCAAGCCTACCGCATCGATTTCATCCCTATCGACGTTCCGTATGGGAAAGCGGTCGATCCCACACTGGTTGCCACCGCCCTCAAGAAGGATCCCACGATAGCCGCGGTCTTCACGACCCACAGCGAAACGTCAACGGGCGTCCTCCACGACATCCACG
Organism: uncultured bacterium; assembly: GCA_964558395.1. Classification (GTDB taxonomy): domain Bacteria; phylum Methylomirabilota; class Methylomirabilia; order Methylomirabilales; family CSP1-5; genus CSP1-5. Next base: position 3,002 of record CAZLDS010000094.1, read on the forward strand.
CCATCGCGCAGGCCGTCCGGAAGACCCCGACACTCTTGGTGGTGGATGCGATTACCAGCCTCGGGGTGATCGACCTTCCCATGGACGCCTGGGGCGTGGATGTGGTTGTCGCGGGCTCTCAGAAGGCGCTGATGCTCCCGCCTGGCCTGGCCATGGTCGGGGTGAGCCAGAAGGCATGGACGGCAGTGGAACGGTCTCGACTCCCGAAGTACTACTTCGACCTTACGGCGGAGCGGAAGAACCTCCTCAAAAACCAGTCCCACTTCACGCCGGCCATCTCGTTAGTCGTCGGACTTCGAGAGACGCTTCGGATGATCCAGAGTGAGGGACTCCGCAACGTGATCCGCCGACACGAGCGGCTTGCGGCCGCCATGCGCGCGGGAGTCACTGCCCTCGGATTGGAACTTTTTGCGGACCGGCCGAGCCCCGCAGTGACCGCCGTCAAGGTCCCCCAGGGCATCGATGGCGGTGCGATTGTGAAGACACTTCGGGCGAAGCACGGGGTGACGATCGCCGGCGGGCAGGGGTCGATGAAGGGAAAAATCTTTCGGCTCGCCACATTGGGATATGCCGACGCGTCGGATGTCGTCGTCGCGCTGTCGGCCCTGGAATTGACTCTCGCAGAGCTGGGGTATCCGACCAAGATAGGCGAGGGAATTCGGGCTGCCCAGGAAGTCCTTCAGCGGCACCCGGATGATTGAGGAACACGGGAGACGTGGAGCTGGATGATGCATAAAGCCATGCGAGTCTTAGTCACGGATAACCTATCTGCACAGGGTCTCGAACTCCTCCGCCAGAATCCAGACATCGAGGCCGACTTTCGCCAGCACATCACGCCCGAAGAGCTGTTGGAGGTCATCGACCAGTACGAGGGTCTGATCGTTCGAAGCGCCACGAAGGTGACGGCCGACGTCATTCAAGCGGGGAAGCAGCTCAAGGTGATCGGTCGGGCCGGCGTGGGGGTGGACAATGTCGATGTCGCCACGGCCACCGCCGAAGGGGTGGTCGTCATGAACACCCCCACGGGCAACACGATCACGACGGCCGAACACACCATCTCCCTCCTCCTCGCCCTGGCGAAGAACATTCCCCAAGCGATGGCGTCCCTGCATGGGGGGCGGTGGGAAAAGGGGAAGTTCCTGGGCGTTGAGCTCTTTAACAAGACCTTGGGGATCATCGGCCTGGGCCGGATCGGATCGGAGGTCGCCAAACGAGCCAAGGGCTTTGCGATGCGGGTCATCGCCTATGACCCGTTTATCTCAGCCGAGGTGGCAGGCCGCGCCGGCGTCGAACTCGCCGACCCAGAGGAGGTCTTCCGGCAGGCAGACTTCATTACGATCCACGTGCCGCTCGGCCCTGACACCCACCACATGATCAACCGGGAGACTATTAGTCTGATGAAGCGCGGCGTCCGAATCGTCAACTGCGCCCGGGGAGGCGTGGTGGATGAGGAGGCGCTATACGAGGCGATGGTAAGCGGGCACGTGGCAGGGGCTGCCTGCGACGTCTTTGAAAACGAACCGAATACTACAAGTCCCTTACTCTCCCTGGACAACTTCATCGGCACGCCCCACCTGGGTGCCGCGACCGCCGAAGCCCAGGAAAACGTGTCGCGCGCCATCGCGCAGCAGGTGGTGGACTATCTTACGACGGGGGTGATCCGGAACTCCGTGAACACGCCTTCCATCGAGCCAGAACTTTTGGCCAAGATCCAGCCATATCTCAGGTTAGCGGAGAAGCTGGGGCGGCTCGACTCACAACTGGCCGAGGGACGCTTCCAGGAGATCCGGATCGAATACACCGGAGAGGTGGCGAGCTACGACACGTCGCCTATCACGGCGGCCGTCGTAAAGGGGGTCCTCGATCCGATTATGTCGGGCACAACCAATATCGTGAATGCCCTGCCCTTCGCCCGGCAGCGCGGCATTCGCGTCGTGGAGTCGAAAACCAGCCAGGAAGAAGACTACGCTAGCCTCATCTCGGTCATCATCCAGACCGATCGAGGCCAGAGCCTCGTCGCGGGTACCCTTTTCAGCCGGCGGGAGCCGCGGGTGGTCTGGATCGACGAATTCTCCCTCGAAGCCGTGCCGGAAGGGTATCTCTTGATCTTTTCCAACTTGGATGTCCCAGGAGTGATCGGGAAGATCGGCACGATCCTTGGACAAAATCAGGTCAACATCGCCGGCATGAACCTGGGGCGAGAAAAGCCAGGCGGTCGGGCAGTCTCCGTCGTGAACGTCGATGACGCCATCCCCACCCCCGTCCTCGATGAGATCCGGAGAATGCCCAACATCGTCTATGCCAAGGTGGTGAAGGTTTGAGGTGATCCCCACGGCCATCCCGAAAGGGGTTCGCGTTCTCCCCCCGTCCGAGGCGGCGCGCCTCAGGTGGGTCGAGAAGAAGCTCCTTTCCGTCTTCCAGCGTTGGGGGTTTCGGGAAGTCCTCACCCCGACGTTCGAATATCTCGAGGTCTTTGCCCAAGGGGCGGGGGATGGAGTCCAGGGGAAGGCCTTCAAATTCGTGGACCGACAGACGGGCCTGCTCCTGGCCCTGCGACCCGATCTCACCCCCCAGGTGGCGCGTATGGTGGCCGCCACCATGCGGGACCACCCCCTCCCCCTTCGACTCGCCTACTCGGCCTCCGTCTTCCGTCACGAGGAGCCCCAGGCCGGACGGCAGCGAGAGTTCTTTCAGGCCGGCGTCGAACTGATCGGTTCCGATCGGCCCGAGGCGGATGCCGAAATGATTTCGATGGCCGCCGAGGGATGCCAGGAGGCCGGCCTCCGATACTTCCAGATCGACGTCGGACAGGTGGAGTATCTCCGGGGGATGTTGAACGCGCTCCACCCGTCCCCCGAACTTCGCCGAAGGATCCTTTCGGCCCTTCGACGCAAGGACTCCGTCGAATTGGAACTCACGCTGAGACCGCTGCCGGTTGAGGCCAAGTTAAAAGATGGCATC
>CAZLDS010000094.1:6062-8786 GCA_964558395.1 uncultured bacterium
TACGACAACCTGATCGGCCAGTTCGGCTACCCCTGTCCCGCCACGGGCTTTGCCTTCGAGCTCGAGATGGCCCTGGCCGCCCTGGAGGCGGAGGGAATCCTTCCACCGGATGAGGGTCCCGACTTTCTCATTATTGATTTCAATCCAGACAAGCGGCAGGCCCTTCACATTGCTCAGACCTTGCGCAACGCGGGCTACGCTGTGGCAAGGGACATCATCCGGCGTGATCTCAAGGGGTCCCTCGACTACGCCCGGGTGAGTGCGATTCCGCGGGCAATCATTTTGGGCCTCGAGGGCATGCCGGGGGATGCCCTGAGCCTGCGGGACCTCACGGCAGGGACAGAGACCGCCTTCTCCATTGCCGAGTTTTGCCGACACATCAAGGATGGGACGCTGCCATGGCCAACGTGATCGTGGTGGGCACCCAATGGGGTGACGAGGGCAAGGGGAAGATCGTCGATATCATCAGCGAATCCTTCGACGCCGTCGCCCGCTTTCAGGGAGGGAACAACGCCGGACATACCGTGGTGGTAGGCAAGGAGAAGGTCATCCTCCACCTCGTCCCTTCCGGCATCCTTCGGAAAGGAAAAACCTGCATTCTGGGAAACGGTGTGGTCATCGACCTCCCAGGCCTCACCCACGAGCTCAGCCAGCTTCGCCGCCTCGCCGTGCAGCCAGAGGGACATTTGTACATCGGAAAAAACGCGCATCTGGTGCTCCCCTATCACCAGATCCTGGATCAAGAGCGGGATCAGAACAGCACGAGACGCCTCGGAACCACCGGACGCGGGATTGGACCCGCGTACGCCGACAAAGCGGCCCGCACGGGGATCCGGATCGGCGATCTCTTCGACCCGACCCTCTTCCAAGAGCGACTTCGGATCAATGTGGCCGAAAAGCAGGCCCACGCCCCCAAACAGAGTGCGCTCCACACGCTCGATCCCGAGGCCATCTTTCATAAGCAGATGCCCCACTTCCGCGAGGTCCAGACCTTTTTGGTCGATCCCTCGGCGGTACTGAACCGGATGATCGACGCGGGGAAAAAGATTCTGTTTGAAGGAGCGCAGGGAACCCTCCTCGATGTGGATATGGGGACGTTCCCATATGTCACCTCGAGTAGTGCGACAGCCGGAGGCGCTTGCATTGGAACGGGTGTCGGGCCGACCCGGATTGACGGAATCTTGGGTGTCATGAAGGCGTACACCACCCGGGTCGGCGAAGGGCCATTCCCCACAGAGCTCAAGGACAGTACGGGTGAGGCGCTCCGTAATCGCGGAGAAGAATACGGAGCCACAACGGGAAGACCCAGGCGATGCGGCTGGCTCGACGCTATCTCCCTCCGGTATGCCATCCAGGTGAACGATTTACGCACGGTGGCCTTGACAAAGCTGGACGTTCTGGACACCTTTCCGGTCGTGAAGATCTGTCGCGCGTATCGCTATAGGGGTCAAACCCTGGAGGAATTTCCTAACGAGACCGACATCCTCTCGGAATGCCAGCCTGTCTACGAGGAGATCGAGGGGTGGCAGGAAAGTACAATGGGGCGCAACGCCATTGCGGATCTTCCCAAGAAGTGCTGCGCCTTTCTGGATCGCCTCGCGGCCATCCTAGGGATTAACATCTCCATTGTCTCCACAGGTCCTGAGCGGGACCAGACCATCCTCCTCCCCACCCAGACCTTGAAACAGTGGGGCCTGATCTAGTTCACGGTCCCAACCTCCCGCTAACGACTCCAACCTCCAGACGGAAAGCGTCGGCGCCTTGGATCGTCCTGATCCGCCTACGAGGGATTGTTTGGCAGGGCAAACGACCATTAGACACGCTGTCACGGTGACCCAGCCTCGAATCCGCACTTGTCACAGATATAAACCGCGCTCTCGGCCAACCGACGCCAGGCATGCACGCGGCAAGCAGCCTGCCGGTCCCGGCGAGCTAAATTCATCAGCATTAATCCCATGACCGCTGAGGGATTGTCAAGCCATGGGGACTCATCTAGTTGAGAGCGGAGGGTTGAGAGTTGAGAGGAGAGGGGGGAACAGCGAAGGACAGTTGTTGCTCCCCGTGAAGTTGCGTCCTGACGGTCTGCAGAAGGCGGTCTAAGACAGCCTTCGCAGCCATCGCCTCATTTGAGGCAACAGCCGCGTACCCACCATACCCGGCGGGCAGTACGCCACCCACGTACCCTTTGTGCCAAAGAACAAGGAGGGCCGCGTTCCGCATTATCTCTTCAGCGCTTGGGGTCCCGAGGGCTCCATTCAATCCGCTCTTTCAACGGATCGCATTGAAACCCTATGCTGACTTTTTGAGTAAGATGGACAAAAGTCTCGAAAAGCCCAAGGGGGGCCAGCGAGCAAAGCATGTGTATTTAATTCACGGTCCGACGCGCCAGTCCGCACCGTTGCTGCCGTCTTGCGTGCCTCATCATACTCCTATGCCAATTTGATCTGCTCCTTGAGTAACTTGATAGTCCAGTCTCTCTTATTTAGCGATGCACCATACGCGTATTCAAAACCACACAAAAGGATACCCGCGGTCACAATGACCAGGAGAATAACCAGGCCCATCACCCACTCCCCCCCTTGTCCGTTACGCGGTTCCCATTTTGGATCTCGTTTGAATTCAACCTCTTCAGCTTGTAGAGGAGCCCCCGCCGGCTGATCCCCAACACCGCCGCCGCCGCCCTCTTGTTGCCGCGCGTCTGGCGGAGGGCATCAAGGATCAGCG
>CAZLDS010000095.1:0-8704 GCA_964558395.1 uncultured bacterium
CGTGAGGTTGACTGATGGTCAAGGTGCGATATAACCCTCCTGAGGAAACTCGACCGCGCCCCACGATTGCGCACCAAAGAGGGAAAGAGACATGCCACCAGGTCGGCGAGTGGAGCCGGATAGACGCTGCTCTTTCCGCTTGGAAGTACCCGAGAGCGAGGCGGTGATTGGTCCTCGTTACGAGGCATCTCTCCGCAACATCAGCGAGGGTGGGGCGCTCGTCGAACACTCGCATCGTGTCCGGCTTGGCACCGTTTTCCTCCTTACTCTCTCGGTCCCAGAGCAAAAGATAACCCTCAGATGCCAAGTGGTCCGGTCGGCGGAATACCGCTACGAAGTCCTGCCCAATGGAGAGCGCGAACATGTCTATCGGACGGGGCTGGAGTTTCTGGGAATTCCTGAGGACTCCCGAGTGTTGCTCGACAAATACATGGAGTCGCTGACCGGATAAAGTACCACGATCTTTTTCTTGAAACGACCGTCCAAACAGAGCATGGCTTATCCCGGCTCACCCTAGAGAAGGTGCATTAAGGCCACGGGGTACTTGCACGAGCACAGGAGGTCAGCTTTTCCAGCACGATCCGGTGCACCAACCACTCAGACGCCTTTGCGGGCGGAGTATCTAAGCGCAGCAAGCTCAGAACTAGCATATGTCCGGGCGTCGGGGCAACTCGGCGCTCTCGTGGTTTTTTGGGGGTGCCTGTAACGTTGTTCAAAGTCCTTGGGGTATTCCTCAGAATCGCGAGAGCGGATATGTCCGCGCACCCAAAGGTATGCCGAACCCCACCCCCCCTTGCCGGTGCTAGTACAGGTGCTAGTTCGGTGTCAGTTTTGGGCATACTCGGTCGTTCTACATCATAGATCGAGCCAGAAGGGAAATCCGCTGGAACAGGCTATTTGCCCGTTCTAAGTGGGGTTTGGCGTAAGAGCCGAAAATGGATTTTATGTCCAAGAAGCTCCGCCACGTCCACTAAGTCAAAGACGCCGCCCTAGGGTGCGCTCCAGATGGTTTTTCCGCCTCTCTCCTTCAGCGTCAATCCCGGCGACCCATCAAACAACACCTGCAACGCGACACGACGCCTCTTGGACTTGTCGTAGAGAGCCAAGCGGGGCCACTCGCCGCTTTCAATATACAGATCCGCTAGGGGATCGCCGCTTTTCGCGTATAAGCGTAGTCCCGATTCAAGCACGCCTCCGGCTAGCTGCACGCGGGGCCTCCGTTCCGAGTCGAAGAGGGTTACGGTCGGGTTGTCGAAAAGGAACAGGGTCGGCGAGCCGATCGCGGAAAAGCCCAAAAAGCCCTGGATCTTCCCTTTGCTGTCCACGAGGGTAAATCGTCTCGCCCGTACCTCGTCTTGTACCCTGGGTTTGGCAGCTCCCGTGAACAATGCAAGACCCACGAGAATCACAACACCTATTCCGATGACCTTCCATCGGCGGTTCTCTCGCTCGACACGCTCAAGCCGCTCTACGAGGGTTGGTTCACTCACCACTACCTCCTTCCTTTCGCGTGCGCTCCAGACAGTCTTGTGTCACTCCTGAAAAACGGATCCCTTCGCAGGCCGAACTGTGCCAGAGAGGACATCTGAATTTTAGTGGTCCATTCACCCGTGGTCTCTCCCTGCGCTTCCTTTACGTCTTATAACATTCCGCACCCGCGGGATGGTGTCAAGAGGTTCTCCCCGGTCAGATTGCAAAAAGAAAAGGCCCCAGATAGCCGGGGCCTTCGTGCTTGTATCTTGATTACTCTTAGTTGATTTCGAAGGTCTGGGAGGCGAGGATGTGGCCGTCGGCGTCAACCGCCTCTACGCGCCACGATCCGATCCACTCCCGGACGATTTGGTTGCTACTCCACGTCCACCACCGTGAACCGTCGACAGAGAGGGAGATCTGCGCCATCTCCCGCCCTTCGTAGTACCAAATATGGGTAATGTGGGTCGGTGTGTCAGCTCCTTCACTTCGGTGAAATAGTACACCGGCCCCATCGAAGGAGAAAAAGCGGCGCCATCCTCGATCGGCTCGCGGTCGATGATCTGGGTTGTCACCATATCCCGGGCCACCCACAGCGAATTCCCGTTCGGCTGTGGTCCCTCACCGGCCACAGCCAAGAGCGGAATGACAAAGCCGACCAACGCGATCGCGATCACCTTTATCACTTTCTTCATTGCTGCCTCCATTAGCAACCTTTCATGTGCGCAGGAGGTCTAGACTGCGACAACTGTGCCAGAACTCAGGAGAGAGCCGTGAAGTCGTAACTATCTGACTTATAATACTCGGATTAACCAGAATCCTGAAGACCGACGATCGGGGAGGCGGCAACATCTCTCTATGCTGTCGCCGGGCTGATCCAGCCCTGACAGTTTGTCAGACTGCCTACCGGCTTCTCAGCCCGAAGTTTGACCGACCCCTTCACCCGGAGACAAGAAGGGGTCTCGGCTGCAGCGCCGAGAGCCCGCAGGGAAGGATGCAGCGCGTTGTGCCCTTACCCGGCTGTCGTGACAAAGTGGCCGCGGCGGTTATATTTCCACGCCTCCTCGTCGTGCCCAAGGACAAAGGGCCGCTCCTCGCCGTAACTGATGATTGTAATCCGTTGGGGAGGAATGCCACCCGCCACCAGGTAGTCCCGGATTGTCTTGGCCCGGAGGTTCCCTAATGCCAGGTTGTACTCGTTGGTCCCCCGCTCATCGCAGTGTCCTTCGATTTGGACCCGCGCCCGGGGGTTGGCCTTGAGCCACCGGATGTTCGCACTCAGAGCCTGCATGGCATCCTCGGTAAGGACAGCCTTATCGAATTCAAAGTACACATCCTTCAATGGGGAAGCCTTTTCCGCCTGCATGGGCGTCACGGGAGCCTCCCGAATGTCTGGCCGCTTGGCGATTTTCTCTTCCTCTACCCTGCCAGTCGAGCCCGCCCCCGCCTCACCTGCGCCCGTCCGCTTCTTGGCGCAGCCAACCAGGATCAGCAAGGCCGACACGACTATGACCGTGGTCCTGAAATGCACCCACCGTCGCCTCATACTTTCCCCCCGTCAATTCAACTATTGTGTAGCACCCTCGTTTCGACACTCCACATGCCTGATATTTCGCGGAAACTACCCCCTTTCTTCTCACGAATCAACCTTTTTTTCTGTTGGAAGCCCTGACTCCCTACTATCTTCTCATGAATAAAGGGATGAGTGCCGTGCTGGCATTGATGTTGCAATGCCAAGTCTGTATGGGGAAACGACTCTCGAGAACTCCCATCCAGTTCCCAGTCGTCTTCAAGAGGCTCGACCAGGGCGGATCTGCACAGCCGGGGACCGGCTGGACCGAGGACCTGGGGGAAGGGGGGGGCTGTCTCAAGCTGCCGACCGCGCTCCTACGGGGGTCCCACGTGGGTCTCGTCATTCTCTCAGAGCCAGAGGTCGTTGAAGTTGAGGCGCGCGTGGTGTGGGTGCGCGCAGGAGGCCAACGTGCCTTCTACTATCACGGCGTAGAGTTTATTCAGCTGACACCCACCTATTACCAATCCCTCTTGAAGGCGTTAGCCCGAAGCAAGTCCGCGGAACGGCGGGTATTCCGGCGCTTCCCCCTGACCGTACCGGCCTCCTGCAAGGCCCCGAAACACCGAAGCCCCTCCCTGGAGGGCCAAATCAGGGACATCAGTCGAAGCGGGGCACTGATCGCCCTTCCGCAGCAGCTCGCCCTGTGCAGTGAGGTCGAGGTCACGCTTCTACGCCCGAGAACGTGGCGTCTCCCCGCAAGGGTGCAATGGGTGGCTGACTCTCCAGATGATCCCGGGCTTTTCCCCCACGGGATCGAATTCCTCGGCGGGCCGCTCGAAAATCATATTTTCCTAGCGCTCTTCTCTGAACCTCCCCCTGAGCCATAACGCCACCCTTTCTTGACTTCGATCTTCCCCTCTGATTAGATTGGATTCGTATGGTGTTCCACGCCCCACACTAGCTATGGACTTCCATCCCCAGTTGACGAACATTGCTTCATGCGTGACCACACGTGAACGGACATGGCGGGACAATTTACCGGCTCAGCGAGGCGCACGCTACGGCTCTATCGATGACACCGAGGAAATAACCAAGGGGAGATATCATGCAGACCGAAACTGTCCGAGTCGGCATCGTCGGCGCAGGAGCGAACACGCGCCTCAGGCACATCCCAGGGCTGAAGGCCATTGAGGATGTGGAGATCGTCAGTGTGGCTAACCGCACGCGCGAGTCGGGTGAGCGCGTCGCTAAGCAGTTCGGTATCCCGAAGGTGTACGACAGTTGGTTAGAGCTGGTTGAGACTGACGACACCGACGCCGTTTGCATCGGGACCTGGCCCTACCTACACTGTCCCGTCACACTGGCCGCCTTAGAAAACGAAAAGCATGTGCTGTGCGAGGCGCGCATGGCGATGAATGCCGCTGAGGCACATGCCATGCTGGAAGCGGCCCGGCAGCACCCCGACCTGGTCGCCCAGGTGGTCCCCGCACCCCATACGTTGGCGGTGGACCCCACCATCCAGAAGCTGATCGCCCATGGCTATTTGGGGGAGGTGATCGCTGTGGAGCTGCGGGGCGTGCAGTCGACGTTTATAGACCGGGAGAGTCTTTTGCACTGGAGACACGATGCGGACCTGAGCGGCTTTAACACCCTAACGATGGGTATCTGGTACGAGGCGATGATGCGCTGGGTGGGGCCAGCCACCCGCGTCATGGCCATGACCAAGGTTGTAGTCCCCCAGCGGAAAGACATACACGGGCTGCTGCGGACGGTGACCGTACCCGACCACGTTGATATCCTCACCAATCTTGCATGTGGAGCCATTGCCCATCTCCGCTTCAGTGCCGTCACGGGTCTGGCGCCAGCCAACGAGGTGTGGCTCTTTGGCACCGAGGGGACGTTGAGACTGGATGCTTCAACCCTTGAGCTGTACGGCGGACGCCGGCGGGACAGCGAAATACAAAAAATTGTTGTTCCCCAGGAGGAATTGGGACGGTGGCGGGTGGAGGAAGAGTTTATCAACGCGATCCGGGGTCAGGAGAAGGTCACGCGGACCAGCTTCGAGGACGGTGTGCAGTACATGGAATTTACCGAGGGCGTGATCAGAAGCGCCCAGTCAGGCCAAGCCGTCAATCTGCCGTTGTAGGAGAATCCAGGACCCGTAACCCATTATTTTCCAAGGTTTTGTGTTTCCGGCCATCGCTCCTCAGCCCCCATGCATCCTTTTTCCCCTGTTGTGTGTCTTATCATTATACGGACCGATCCGGAGTTCGCGACTGCCTATACATGCTACCATCCGCGTTGCGGCCGCGTCTTCTCTTCGTGAGCAATGCAGGTGCTTTGTTGTAGACAAGAGGATGTAAGGGCGAGCCGGAGTGTTCGAAGAATGAGTGCTGAAGCTCCCGAGCACAAACGGGCCAAGGAAGCGCTGGAACAACTTCGCCGGCAAAACGAACTGATTCTGCACGCGGCCGGCGAAGGGATCTACGGCCTGGACTTGGAGGGGAACACCACCTTTGTCAATCCAGCCGCGGCCCGCATGATCGGGTATGACCCTGCGGAACTGATAGGCAAGCCCCAACATGACATCCTCCACCACTCCAAACCAGACGGAACCCGCTACGCAAAAGAGGAATGTCCCATCTACGCCGCCTTTCACGACGGTGCGGTCCATCATGTGACAGACGAAGTCTTTTGGCAGAAGGACGGGGCCTCTTTCCCCGTCGAGTACATCAGTACCCCAACTCGAGATGAAGATGGCAAGCTCGTCGGCGCGGTCGTCACGTTCAAAGACATCACCGAGCGGAAGCGGGCGGACGAAGCCCTCCGTAACGCGCTCACTGAGGTCGAGCAGTTGAAGAGCCGCCTTCAGGCGGAGAACATTTACTTACAGGAAGAGATAAAACTGGATCATAACTTCGGGGAGATCATCACCGGCAGCAACGGGTTCAAGAGAGTGCTCGCCAGAGTCGAACAGGTCGCTTCAACAGATGCCACCGTATTGATTCTCGGAGAAACCGGTACCGGGAAGGAATTGATTGCCCGCGCGGTTCATCACATCAGCCCGCGTAGCGACCGTCCGTTGGTTAAGGTCAACTGTGCCGCTCTCCCAGCAAACCTCATTGAAAGTGAGCTCTTTGGCCACGAGAAGGGGGCATTTACCGGAGCACTTTCTCGAAAAATCGGCCGATTCGAAGTGGCGGACGGAGGAACAATCTTCCTCGACGAGATTGGCGACCTCCCCCTCGAGCTTCAAACCAAGCTGCTTCGGGTATTGCAGGAAGGGGAGTTCGAGCGGTTGGGTAATCCCCGCCCAATCACAGTGGATGTGCGGGTGATTGCAGCAACCAACCGCGACCTCAAAAAAGCCATCACCGCCGGAAATTTCCGGGAAGACCTTTTTTACCGGCTCAATGTGTTTCCTATTGCCCTCCCTCCGCTTCGAGAGCGCAAGGACGATATCCCGCTGCTGGTGAAATATTTTGCCAGGAAATATGGTCAGAAGGTGGGAAAGGTAATTGACAAGATACCCCAGAAGGTAATCACCGCCTTGCAAGCGTATTCCTGGCCGGGCAACGTCCGTGAGTTACAGAACATCATCGAACGCGCGGCCATCCTTTCCCACGGCTCTACGCTACAGCTTGAGGAGATGCTGGACGTGGTCCAAGCCACTGATGTACAGCCGAGGTCCTCTCTCACTCTCAAAGAGGTCGAACGGAATCACATCCTCAAGGTCCTCGAGGAGACCGGCTGGAGAATCGAGGGTAAACACGGAGCGGCCGTACGTCTGGGGCTCAATCCAAGCACCCTCCGGTCTCGCATCGAAAGACTAAATATCCAAAAACCCTAGAAGACCCACCAATGCAAACCCATTTGATCTTGTGACAATAAAGCAATAGAAGATTTGACCGACCTTCGATGTTCTTCCGGGTGGTGAGCGGTTCGGCTGAGCTCACCGTCGAAGCCCTGCCGAACCACATGGAGCATTACCCTCCATAATCACTCTATTGTTCCGCTGCTCCATTGCTCCAAAGTCAACGTACTCTGTGCGTTTACTTTCTCCCCGACCCACCGTTTCCCACCATATTTCACGGATCCCACGACATATCACGGAAATCCCAGCTGCTCGGCACACCGTCCTTTCGGCATGCAACCTCATCATCTCCCATGAATCAATGAGTTATCGCAATTCGACGACTGCGGCTCGCCCATGGCACACCGATTGCCTCTTGTTTCATTCAGGTTGTCGACCAGCTCGAATATGTCAAACCACTTTTCGAAAGGAGATGAGCCATGCCAGTTTCAAAACCGGTGCTGAACACACAGGGGTCCGGGAAGTCCGTCGAATTCGGCAACGGCTCTCGTGCCGAGATCGCCGTCGCGGGGCCAGAGAGCGGTGGGGAGTACGCTGTGGTGCGCTACCACGTCGTCGCGGGTGACGAGCCCCCGCTTCATACCCACTCGAGGGAAGACGAGATGGTGTTCGTGGTGAAGGGCGAGCTCACCACGTTCGTCGGAGACGCGCGCGTGGATGTCGGCGCCGGGGCGTTTGCGGCGCTCCCACGCGGCGTTCCGCACACGATTCGTGTGAAGGGTGACTCCGCGACACTCCTTCTCACGCTGGTCCCAGCTGGCTTGGAACGATTTTTTGTGCCCGATTCGGCGGGCGACTCTGATCCGGCAACGTTCGGCTTGGAATTGCACGGGCCACCACCGGAATAAGCATTTGTCCAAGAAGAAAGCAATGGGGACGTAAACAAGACCGTTACAGAAACGGACGCCGTCGATTAAGAGGAAACAGCACAGGACGACCCACTCGGCCGCAGATACGCGAGCCCACGGAGGTTACCCATGATCACAAGGTCTCTCACGCCTCGCGGCGCATCACTGCTGGCTACAGCCCTGGTTGTCGGTGCAGCTGTCGCGATCCTTCAGGTCCCGTCCGGCGCCGCCAAAGCCACCACGTTCTCGCCGTATGTGGATGAGAAGGGCAACATAAGCGTACCCACGGGCTACAGGTCGGAGTGGGCCCACCTCGGTACATGGGCGGTGCGGGGAATGGCGGGTCTCGGTTACCACGAGGTGTACACGCAGCCCAGTACGGTGCAGGCCTATAAGAAAACCGGCGCATTCCCCGACGGAGCGGTGTTGGTCAAGGAGCTCCGCAAGACCACTTCTGCCCCGTTGAACACGGCCACGCCACTTGGGGCACGGAGGTCACCGGGTGGTTCATCATGATTAAGGACGCCAAGGGGCGCTTTAAGCGCCACAACCTGTGGGGGGACGGGTGGGGGTGGGCGCTTTTTCAGGTCACGCCGGACGACCCGCAAGAACTGGTCACGCAGAACTACAAAACCGAGTGCATCCCGTGCCACCTCCCAGCCAGGCAGACCGACTGGGTCTATATACAAGGGTATCCTGACCTTCGAGGAAGCCATAAACCTTAAACTTTCGGAGGGGCGCTATGACCAAACAGTCTCTCGTCCACCGCTTTACGCTGTCTCTGGCCGCTGTCCTCACGCTCGGTATGGCTGTTCTGGTTCTCTTGGCCTTGCCGAAGGCAAGTACGGCAGAGAAATCCTCGGCAAAGTTTAACAAGGAGGGGAACCTGCTCCGGCCCGACGGCTGGCGCGACTGGATCTACGTCGGTACACCACTCACGCCGAACGAACTGAATCCTCCTGCCGCGCCCTTTCCCGAGTTCCACAACGTCTACATCGA
>CAZLDS010000096.1:0-8391 GCA_964558395.1 uncultured bacterium
AAGGAGACCCGTTTCAACTGTTCCGCGGCCCCGCGCATGAGGAACTTTCCCACCTCGGTCGAGCCCGTAAAGGCGACCTTGCGGACCAGCCGATTCATCAAGAACTCCTGGCCAATCTCCTCAGGATACAGCGTCGTCACAACATTCAAGACTCCAGGAGGCAGTCCCGCATCTTGCAAGATCTTCGCGATGGCCAACGCTGTTAAGGGAGTTTGCTCGGCCGGCTTGAGCACCACGGTGCATCCCGCTGCCAAAGCCGGCGCAATCTTGCGGGTAATCATCGTCGCCGGAAAGTTCCAGGGGGTAATCGCCGCCACAACCCCCACCGGTTGCCGGATCATCCACAGGCGCCTCGTCGCGACATTGGAGGGAATCAGCTCGCCATAGACCCGTCTCGCTTCGCCGGCAAACCAGTCAAAGTACCCGACACCAAAGGCAACCTCCTTCTTGGCCTCCTCCACCGGCTTGCCGTTTTCCAAGGAAATCAGGTTGCCCAGCGCATCTCGCCGCTCGTTCATCAGCGTGAAGGTCTTTTCCAGATACCGCGACCGCTCGATCGGCGAAAGGCGGCACCAAGACTTGAAAGCCTCATGCGCGGACCGAATGGCCGCTCGGGCATCCTCTGCCCCGCCGTCCGCCACGGTCGCCACGGTCTCGCCTGTCGCGGGATTCGTGACTGCAAACGTCTTTCCGCTTTTGGCATCTACCCACTGCCCGTTAATCAAGAGTTGCTTGGGAACCTCCTTGACCACACTCATCACTTTACTCCTTTACAAACAATTGTTCGTGATGACACCGCTCCTTCCATCGTGATCCCTCACACCCTCGAGTTGATCTCAGCACTTCCATAAAGCCACTTTGGCAGCCCCGCGACTTGGCTCGGCCCAGGGCTCAGGGCAGTGATTCGGCGAGAAGTTGTGCGATGTGCTTGACCTCGATCGGGCTCCCCTGCTTCAGCAATCCTCCCCGGATCTGGAGCAGACAGCCAGGACTGTCGAGCGCCACAACGCGCGCGCCAGTTTGCTCGATCGCCGCGATCTTCCGCTTGAGCACCTCGCCAGCCACATCCGGATAGTCGGCGGAAAAGTGACCCCCAAAACCGCAGCACTCCCCGATTTCCTCGAGCTCCCGCAGCTCGTACCGCGGGAGCATCCGGAGGAGGCGCCGCTGTGGCTCCTGAATGCGCAGGCCCCGAAGCGCACTGCACGAATCGTGGTACGTTAGCGGGACCTTTTCTGTAATCGCCGTTCCGAGGCTTCCATCCCCAACCCCCATGACTTCGACCAGGTACTGAGAAAAATCATACGTCCGTGACGCGAGTAACCGCCCTCGCTCCTCCCACGCGGGGTCTCCCTTGACCAGCTTGGGAATGTACTGCTTCAACGTGATCCCGCAGGGAGGCGTCGCGGTCACGATCGGCCCACCTCGGCTCGACTCCAGAGCGGCGATCACGTCTCTAGCCATCCGGCCCGCCGTCTCCTTGTGGCCTTCATAATAGGCCGGGAGGCCACAGCAACTCTGGGCCTTGGGGTAATGCACCGTGACCCCGAAGTGATTCAAGACCTTGATCACCGCCTCTCCGATTTCGGGATAAAACTGATCGACGAGGCAGCTCCCGAAAAAGGTCACCGCCCGCTTCGACACGCCTCGCGCCGGCAGATGCTCTGCGACCCGGTTTCGCAACGGACGGGTAGCCACCGCGGGTATCGCCCGGATGCTGGTGAGATTTCTGAGAGGCCGCGGCATCTCGCGAAGCACCGTCCGTCCCCGGGTGAGCGGAAGCTGCGCGATCGCCCCCAGGCGGAGGGCCAAATGGAAGAGGCTGGGGTTCGGCAGAATCTTGTCGAGGAACAGGCGCCGGATCCCCGTCGCCTTCTTTGTGCGCTCCTCCTGCTCCACGATGCGGGCCCGCATCGCCACGACCATCCGTGGGAGATCAATCTGGACCGGGCAGGCATCGTAACAGGCCCGGCAGAGCAGGCAGGCCTCCTGGGGGACGGCCGCCGCTTCCCAACCATGGTGGAATGGGGTGATCACCGTCCCAATGACTGCGGTGTAGACGTGGCCGAACGCGTGCCCACCCACCACCCGATAGGTCGGACAGACATTCGCGCACGAGGCACAGCGGACGCAGTACAAGGCTTCCCTGAATTCCGGATCCTCCCTCATCGCCCACCGGCCATTATCTAAAAGGACGATATGCATCTCGCCGACATGGGGGCCCTGGAACCCCGGAGGCCTGGCGATCCGGCTTGCCGCTGTCTTGCCCGTAATGAACGTGGTATAGACCGTCAACTGCTGAGCGGTGGCCGTCTTCGCCAGGAGCTCGAGGTGCGATCCGGCGTCTTCGATGGTCGGCACGATCTTGTCATAGCCCAGCAGGGCCACATGAATGGGGGGGAGGCTGGTGGCCAAGCGCCCATTCCCCTCATTCGTGACGATAATCACGGTCCCGGTCTCGGCCGCGGCGATGTTCGCTCCGGAGATTCCCATGCCTGCGCTCAGGAACTTTCCCCGGAGCTCTTCGCGGGCCAGGCGAACCATGAGGCTAATGTCGGCGGGAACTTCACGCTTCAACGCCTTGGAGAAGATGCCAGCCACCTCCTCTTTGCTCATGTGGATGCAGGGCATGACACTGTGCGAGGGATGGGTTCCCGCTTGCTGGATGATCCATTCCCCCAGATCAGCTTCGAGGGGGGTGATCCCCAGCTCCTCCAGGTGCCGGTTCAGCTCGATTTCTTCGGACACCATGGACTTGGACTTGATGACCAGTTCGACGCCCCGGTCTTTCGCGAGGTCGCCAATATACCGGGTGGCATCCTGGGCGGTCTTGGCCTCAAACACGACGGCTCCAACCGACCGGGCCGCTTTCACGAACTGTTCAACGAGTTCTGGCAGGCGCTCAACGGCGTCTTCCTTCATTCGCCGAAGGTTCGCACGGTGTTCTTCGTAGTCGAGGACCGCAAGTGCGTTTTTCCGGGCCGCGCGGTACGCAACGCCGAAGCGGCCCAGATTCTCCCGGATCCGGGGATTTCGTAGGGCCGTGGCGGCCCTGCGCCGAAATGCTTCCTGGCGGGTCATGGCAAAAACCCCTTTCCCGCGGGGGGGAGGAGAAAGATGTGAAGTTCCCGGGGTCCATGTACACCAATCGTCAGCACCCGCTCAATATCCGCCGTCCGACTGGGACCCGTCACCCAGGAGAGATAGGAGGGCCGACCACCGGCGTGGGATTTCAGGATAAAGTAGCGGCTGAGGAGCAAGCCTTCTTCCAAAGAATCCACCAAGGCATCCTGATGGAGCACGGCGACATGGATCTCTGTCAGCATGCTGAGGAGACGCCCATCCACCTCATCCAGATGGACGAGGATCGAGCCCGTCTCGGCCACCCCTGCCGTCGCCCGGGTGATCCCGATCCCGGCATCAGCCATCGTGTCGGGACTCGGGCCAGCCGCGAGGCCGATATTGGTTTCGGCGAATGCCCGCTGCAGGTCCAGTTCTTTGGCAACGTCAGGGTCGGCCGTCTGACACGAGGAGATCCCCTTGGCCCTGGCCAGCGTGGCAATAGAAAATCCTACGGCTTGAGGATCGGACGCTTCCCGGACGACCCCTCCCACCCCCTGAGCCTGCGTCACAAACCGAGACAGAATGGAGGAGTGACGGTGACGGCTGTTCTCCCAGGTCTGGCGGATCCGCTCCTCCACGTGGGACAGGACGGGCATGGAGGGGTCTCCTTTTCACTGGCGCGGAAAAAGGGCATAGGACGGCAGGCTTTCTACCTAGCACTGGTGAGATTGAAATGTCAAGGCAAGAAACGGTCCCTGCCGGCTTGCGCGCTGGATAAGGACGGTGCTCGCGGCTGAACACCAGTGTTTTTTCGGGAACCCACACGGCTCGATTCCAGTTATGCGAATGAACGAGAGGACACCCGATGACGTGCAGTGAACCACAAAAGGAAAGGAGGTCTGAATCATGAAGCGGTTTGCTTCTCTGGTACTGGCTCTGGTGCTTTTCGCCGCCCCGACGATGGTCCTGGCACATCAGGCGCCTTGCGGTCAGCAACAAGCGGCAGAGTGGAACGGCCCAGCCCTGGAGGATACGTTTGACGGGTACGTGGACACCATTCTGTTTGGGGAATAGCCGAGACGGTTCAACTCCAAAGACTCAAGGGCCCCGAGGTTCTCCCGGGGCCCTTTCTCTTTACGCATCATGAGACGGAGGAATCAGATCCTGGCAATCTCTTTCGCCATGCCGAACAGCTCTTCCTGCGGAAGTTGCGAGATCAGAACGTACAGCAGGTCGTCCTGCTTCCACAAGACCACACCCGTCCCCTGGTAGGCCGTCGTATAGAGCCAAAGCCCTTCCATCGGACGGAAGCCTTGCTGCGCAAGGTCGATGCCTTCCCCCCGCAACACCAACAACGTGACCAGCCTCGAGCCCTTCCCGTACAGGATACAGGCCACCTTTCGGTCCAGGAAGTAGGTGGCATCCCCGCCGACCAGGCGGAGCCCCGCCCGTTGACCGATCGGCGGATCGATCTGGAAACCCACCTTGGCCTCCACCAACTGTCTCACCTGTCGACGGTCCGCCGTGGGCAGTGCCGGGGGATTGACCCGCATGGCAAAGCTGCGGTGGTCATCGACGGCCTCGATCACGATCAGCGGGATCCGCTCCACTGGGCCCCGAGTCAGGAGCGTGAAGGAAACGAGGCTGATCAGGACAAGGGCAGCGGCCGCCATGCCCCACTGCAGAGCCGACCGCGGCAGGAATTCCCAACCCGCGCCTCCGGGGCGGCGCCAAGGGCGACCACAGCCGCAGGTCGGGGATCCTCAAGTAAGGCTTCTTTTTCGAAAGGGTGCATGCTACACTCGGCGGTAACATGGATTCCCTGGGGGACAAGCAGTACATGGATCAGAAAGAGACGAAACGTGTGGTCCGCCTCGAAGAGGACCGGCCCCAATTTTTGATCCGCCTCTTTCTTACGGCCGTCACCGGATTCAACATCGTCCTGGTCTCGGCCCAGGCCGTCGCGGGAAATTGGGGGTGGGTCCTCACCCTGGCAGTTGTAGGGGTCCTGGTACCCGGAGTGATCCCCTTCCTCCGATTTATGCAGCGCTATAAGGAAGGAATCATCCCGCTGTCGTGGCGGGAACTGCTCGCCTTTGTGATCGGAGTCGTAGACGCGTCGGCCATCATTACCCGATGGGGTGAGGGTCTAGAGGTCACCTCGTGGGTTTCCGTCTTTCTCATTTCGAGCCTCCTCGCCTTTCTTCTCCTCGCCGAGTGGTGAACCCCGAGTCAGTCGAAGGGTAAACCCCCAAACACCCGCCACCGACACGCGGGTATTCACCAACGGACCCGTATTAGACCGAGTGGGATTGGGCCTGCTTGAGGGGAGGGCTGGCGCCGGACGGATGACTACGCGCTAGATGATCCGCTGGCGGCGCACCCGGCGATCTACAATATCCTGGATCCACTCCCAGAGACGCGTCTCTTGCTTCACGGTGGGCTTGTTCTCGAGCTGTTCATGCCAGCCCTGCATCACCTCTGCTTCCACCGGCCAGACTCGGACACGTTGCCGAGGAATGGTCCGTTCCCATTGCGCAGCAACCGTGGGGGACGGGTACAACACTCGGATCGTGACGTTTCGCGCCAGGTACTCGAGGGACGACACGTCAATATTCTCATAGGCCGCCTGGACGGCCTTTTTTCCCTTTTTCGCTGCAACCTCGGGCACGCCATCCGTGACAATGACGATCGCGACAGGGGCAAGCAGCAGGTTCTGTTTTTGCACCGTTTCCGAAATCCGCTTGAAGAAGGCGTTGAAATCGGTCAGATAGTTTCCCTTGGTGTCGAAGAGCTCCTTCAATTTTGCTTCAATCTCGGACACACCCTTGCGCTCGAAGACCTGGATGGGATAGAAGGCCTTAGGTTCGTTCGGCACGTCCCCCCCGATGGAGCCCACGAACACGGCCCGCGGCTCTTCGAGGTCTGCCAAACCGTGTAGGTGACCGTACATGTAGTACGAGAGGAACCGAAGGGCATCCTGAAACTGCGGTGTGCTCGCGAAGGACCCGCTGACATCGACCCCCACGAAGAGAGATAGGCGAGGCTTCCCTGCTTCACTGGAGGTGCAGCCCGGTGCCAACAGTAGCGACAGCAAGGCCGCGACGAGTAGGATTCGCATGTGATGCGTCATGACTGCCTCCCCTGCTCTATCGGCCCCTCGCGCTGCCGGAGGCGTGTCCCTCCGCCCGCGCGAGCTTGAGCAACTCGCCCGTTTCCATGAAGGCGTGCAGCGTGGTTAGTGGCAGCTGAAAGAGATGCCGACTCGCAAAGAGGAGCATGAAGAAATTGATCGTCGCGGCGACGACCTGCAGCGGCGGCAGGACGTACGCCTCTAAGAACTGCATCCCCGTGGTGTGAAACCAGCCGATGTCCGCCTTGAGCTGGTCGATCATCTCCTTGATCCAGGAAGAGACGACACTCGAAGGGGGGGAAGCGGCCGCCGGGGTCTCCGAAGTCTGCTCGGGCTCCGGCATACCCCGACCAGAGATCATGGCGAGGAGGGTTGGCGTCCCGTAGCGGGCAAAGAGGAACCAGGTCATCCCGCGGATTCCGATCCACGCCAGTGTCGAGATGAGGAGAACCCCCGTCACACCGATCCGGACATTCCCGCCGCTCTGTAGGGCCAGGACGGGCGTGATGGCATCGACCAGCTCGCGGTAGAGGAAGACGACCTCGAAAAACATGACAAAGAACTCCACCAGCACCATCTGGACGATCTCCTTCCAGTTGCGATGCTTGATGGCCTCGACCATGACGTACAGACAGGCGAAGCTTCCGGCAATGAGCAGGAAGAGGACGACGAATAGGACCGGCTGCAGGAATCGGTGCGGGCCACCCCCGACGAGGTCGGTCGCGATCTCGGAGACCACCGGATACAGGGTGTAGCTAAAGATCCCCGCCTCTAAGAAGGACCAGAACAGGGTCAGCGAGAAAGCGATCCAGGGGATGCCCGGCTGCATGTAACTCTGCATGGTCCGCTTAAGCATGGCAAAGGGAAGCGTCACCAGTTCCATCACGGCCAGGTACAGGCCCGCGGACAGGATGCGGATAAACCCCCAAATCCACCCCGCCGTAAGGAACAGAACGCGGAGGAGTCCAGCCCAAAACATCACGACGGCTCGCCCGCTATCCCACCAGGTGGTGAGCATGGCCGCGATGAACTGCTTTCGCCCTCCGCGGAACGGGAGGGTGTAGAGGGCAAGCATAGTGCACCACGTCCCGGCGATGAACTGTAGAGCCGGAAGCAGGAAGAAGACGAGTTTCAGGGCTCCCCACCAGGGCGAGGAAAAATCCCAGAAAAAACCCACAATCGTCGCCTGGACGCTCGGGATCCAAGCGAGTGGTAGGGCGAAGATCTGCAACAGTTGCGGCAGAGCCGATTCAACATTCAAGGTCATTAGAGCATCCTCCGCGGGTCGGCGACGGCCGACCCTCCTACGAGTTTGAGACGGGGCGCCGGGCAAAACCCTGAAGTCCCTGCATCGTCTCGTGAGCGGGATGATGTAGCAAGTTTGGGGCCAAAACGGGTAGGGGCAATCCTTCGACAATCTCAGGACAGCTGACACACGCAACCCCGCGCCGTTGTGCGGTTCGGGAACGGTACTATGGACACTCGCTGGAGGGTCGGGGGGGTAGGACTTCGGACAAAATTGTGAATGGTGTGACAAATAGACAAAGGTCGGATGACACCGGACTAGAGCACTGACAGGAGAAGACGGAAAAGAGTACCACTTCCTTGGTAAACGACATAGAGTTCGCCATTCACGTCTTCACCACAGGACACGTAGTCAATTTGGGCGAGGGAGAAGGCAGGCGTCAAGGATTTCCGGTTTCACGATCTGCGCCATACGTTCTGCTCCCGGCTGGTCATGGCCGGAGTAGATATTCGCACGGTCCAGGTATTGGCAAGACACAAGGAGATCCGAATGACGCTCCGCTACGCCCACCTCTCCGAGGATCATACGAGGCAGGCTATCGAGCGTTTGATTCCCGGGGAAACTGGCACCCGTACTAGCACCACTATTTCAGAGATTCCCGAAGTCGCTGAAATAAAAGAGATGCAGGGCAATGGCGGAGGCGTGTGGGAATCTATTCCACCCCTCAATGAAAATAGGCAGTTAATGCCGGTTCAAAATTCCAGTCACGGTTTGGGTCACGATTGCTTCCGAATTCAAACACCCCTCCGCGCCTTCTCGATCGTCCCCATGTCTTTGGTCTAGTAGCCGTACTGCCGCCCGCAGATGTTCCCCGTCCACCCGCACGTAGCGGCGACTGTCCGCCCCATCACCAGAATATGCGAGCCGCCGTGGATACACTTTGTGAGCG
>CAZLDS010000097.1:0-8354 GCA_964558395.1 uncultured bacterium
AGCGAAATTCCTTGTCGGGTAAGTTCCGACCTGCACGAATGGCGTAACGACTTGGCCGCTGTCTCGGCGAGTGGCTCGGTGAAACAGTAGTACCGGTGAAGATGCCGGTTTCCCGCGGCTAGACGGAAAGACCCCGTGGACCTTTACTGTAGCCTGGCATTGAATCTTGGTGTTGTTTGTGTAGGATAGGTGGGAGGCTGTGAAGCGGGAGCGCCAGCTCTCGTGGAGCCGTCCTTGAAATACCACCCTTGCGATACTGAGGTTCTAACCTAGGTCCGTCATCCGGGTCAGGGACCATGTCAGGCGGGCAGTTTGACTGGGGCGGTCGCCTCCAAAAAGGTAACGGAGGCGCCCAAAGGTCCCCTCAGCACGGTCGGCAATCGTGCGTCGAGTGTAAAGGCACAAGGGGGCCTGACTGCGAGACCTACAAGTCAAGCAGGTGCGAAAGCAGGGCTTAGTGATCCGGCGGTTCCGTGTGGAAGGGCCGTCGCTCATCGGATAAAAGGTACCCCGGGGATAACAGGCTTATCTCCCCCAAGAGTCCACATCGACGGGGAGGTTTGGCACCTCGATGTCGGCTCATCGCATCCTGGGGCTGAAGCAGGTCCCAAGGGTTGGGCTGTTCGCCCATTAAAGCGGTACGTGAGCTGGGTTTAGAACGTCGTGAGACAGTTCGGTCCCTATCTGCCGTGGGCGTAGGAGACTTGAGAGGATCTGTCCCTAGTACGAGAGGACCGGGACGGACGAACCTCTAGTGTACCAGTTGTTCCGCCAGGGGCATGGCTGGATAGCTATGTTCGGAAGGGATAACCGCTGAAAGCATCTAAGCGGGAAGCCCACCTCAAGATAAGGTCTCCCGTGACGCAAGTCACCTAAAGGCTCCTCGAAGATGACGAGGTTGATAGGCCGGAGGTGTAAGCCCAGGAATGGGTTGAGCTTACCGGTACTAATCGGCCGTGCGGCTTGACCATATATCCCACCTTTTTCTTCCCGGTTCTGGGCCGTCGTTTCTATTCGGTTTCACCGTTCCCGGTGACCATGGCGGAGGGGTCACACCCGTTCCCATTCCGAACACGGAAGTTAAGCCCTCCTGCGCCGATGGTACTGCCCTGGTGACGGGGTGGGAGAGTAGGGCGTTGCCGGGAAAAAAACGACACGCCCGGGTCGCAAGGCCCGGGCGTTTGTATGTCCAGACTGCTTAACAGTTTCTGTCGGTGCGAAATCTCACTGTGTAAATCCTACCTACCAGCAGGGCCCGGGAGCTGTATCGTGCTCATCAAGGGGAGTCCTTGGCATATTGGCATAGTTGTTGCCCATTGGGTCAAGCGTCGGCGGGTTCTGTTCTTGGCGCTGGGGCCCGACTGTCTTTAACATGTTCTTCACATTTTCATGTTGACAACCTCTGCACGGCTTGGTAGGAAGCATTCGTCACAGCCCGCCAAAAGCAACCAATCACGAAAGGGGTACACCATGATCAAGAAGGTCGGCTTCGTTCTTACGGCTGTTCTCTCTGTCATGTTTGTGGTCGGTGCCGCGACGGCGATCGCCGCCGAGTATGGCACCTCGGCCGAGGCCAAGGCTATGCTGGAAAAAGCAGTGGCCGCGGTGAAGAAGGACAAGGCGAAGGCCCTGGAAATGTTTAAAAAGGGTGAGGGGGGGTTCAAGGACCGGGATCTGTATGTGTTCTGCGGCGGTCTCGACGGCAATTTTACCGCCCATCCGAAGCTCACTGGCAAGAGCCTCAAGAACCTGAAGGACAAGGCCGGCAAGCCGCTCGGCCAGGAGATTTACGAGACCGCCCAGGAGGGAAAGATCAGCCAGGTCAGCTATATGTGGCCGCGGCCCGGCAGTGACAAGCCGGTGCAGAAGGTGACCTACGTCACCAAGATCGGCGACGAGGTCTGCGCGGTCGGCTATTACAAGTAAGTCGTTGGCGGAGAAAAAGCCCCGGGTCGTTGCCCGGGGCTTTCTTGTAAGGCTTCAGATGAAAGCCGTCATTAGGGTCCGCCGTGTGCACGCTGGTGGCGGACGTCGCGGCGCAGCTCACCCCTGTCGTGACGAAATTCCCGGCGACCGCCACGCAACTCTCGCCGATCCCCTCGGAGCTCCCGCTGATCTTCGTGTAGCTCCTGATAGTCCTGCCGTACCTCCCGCCGATCCTCGCGGACTGCTTTCCGGTCCTGGGCGATCTCCCTGGCCTGCTGCCGGACTTCGGGATGCTTTGCCAGGAAACGAGCGGCACCAGGATGATCTAATTAGGTAGTGGGCGGCGCGCGGATGGTTCGCCAGTTTCTCCGCCAGGGCGGGGTGTTTTTCTAGATAGTGTTCCAGTCGAGGGTGTTTCGCCACCCATTCGGCCATCCTGGGATTGTTCGCAGCATTTTCCACCGTGACGTCTGCTTCGGTTAACGGGCTGGTGGCCTGCGTGGGTTCCTCCTGCGCCAGGCTCTCCGGTGCGCTGAGGCCAACCTGAAATCCCAGCACGAGAGCAAAAGCTATCAACAACTCTACGGTTTGCATTCGGTCTTCCTCCTGTCGTTTCGTGTTCCAGACATTCTTGTGGGTTTATCCGGAGTCTTGGATTCGCTGCTGCAGTCACCTTCCCGGGTGTTGATGATCCGGGTGGTTTATCCAATTGAGACGGCGGAGGTGCCAAGACGTTAAAGCGAACAATTATAAGGACTTGCGGCATCCCCCCATTCTCCTGCCGGGTGGGCACACTCGCCCGCCGCTCGGTGTGAACTTCACAGCGTTTGACAGCAGATTGGTCAGGATCTGTGTGACGTGGTAAGGATCCACATTCAATGGACGGAGCGTTTCCATCGGGAGGAACGTGACCATGAAACCTTTCTTGTCGGATTGATCCTTGACCATGGCGAGGGCATCGACAATCAGCTTGTCAATCGGTGTCGTCTGGCGGTCAAGCTCAACTCGGCCCGCCTCCACCTTGGAGAGATCGAGGAGATCGTTGATCGGCTGGAGAACCTGATGGCCAGTCCTGTGGATGGTCTGCATATGCTGGGCCTGCTTGTCCGTGAGGGAACCAAAGTGCTGGCCCCGCAGGATCTCTGAAAAACCGATGATAGTGTTCAAGGGGGTTCGCAGTTCATGGCTGATATTTGCCAGGAAAGTTGACTTATCGTGCGATGCCTCTTCCGCCTGTGCGAGCGCGTTTTCGAGCCGGGCATTGGCGGCTTCTACTTGCCTAGTCCGCTCTTCCACGTTGCGCTCTAAGCCCTCGGCATAGGACTTCACCTCGGTGTATAGCCGAACGTTCTCGATGGCCGCCGCGGCGTGCGCCGCGATGGCCGAGAGAAGCTCAAATCGTCCTGGCTAAAGGGGAGATCGCGGTCCGTTGAGGACCTCCATTGACGCCGATCACCTTCTCACGGGGCCTAAGGGGGGCGCAGAGCACGGACTTTGTGGGCTCGGGGAGTGGGTCTTCCCCGGCGGAACAATTTCATGGGTTGGTGTGGCGGAAAGCTGTACTTCCGCGCCGGGCAGTTTGTCCCTGCAGCAGGACGGCCATCCCCCACCTCCACTGCGTTCCGGTGGGAGGCTCCCCCTGGCCACCGGCAAACCAGGATTCCGGGGGGGCTGCCCGGCGACAGGATCCGTTGGGCTACTATTTTTGGAGGTACAGTCGGCGAAGCTCGACGAAGAACGTGAGGGACTCCTGCATACGATAGTCGGGGAAAGTCCACGGGAGGGGTTGGTACGCCCCTTGCTCGTACTTGAGTTGCAGGTCCCCAAAGATCCCTTGGCCCAGATAGATCCTGTGAGCATAGTCCTTGGTGCTGGCCAGGACGATTTTTGCGGGAGTGAGGTACCCCGGGTCAAGGTTGACTCGTCGCCGCGAGATCTTCTCGCCCGAGAGAGCGAATTGGTTCCTCTCGATTTCATTGGTTCGATGCTTGATTTCCGTCAGGGCATCTTGGGGGATCAGATTCTCAATGCCGACGAAGCGCCGGTACAGATCCGACCCCATTTCCTCCTGGTAATAGTCAGTGAAGCAGAAAGGGAAAACGCGGCTTTTGAGGTCGAAGGGGCCCATGAACGCACTCAGGAACTTCTCGGCCTCTTCAAGAAGGCCCTTGGGTGCAAGAATGCCAATGAAGAGTTTAGCCGTTCGTCCCGTCTTAGTCTTTGCCACGGCTTCGGGCTCCTTTGGGCTCGCTTATAAGATACCCTAGGATGAAGATCTAGGCAAATTATGTTGACTTGACAGTGCGTTAGATGCGTGTTATTCATATCGGACATGAAGGTTTGCCTGCGGAGGAGACAAGAACCGATGCGTAAGTTGGTCGGGGTCATTCTCGGAACTCTTGCGGTACTCTTCGTCACCCAGGTCGCGTGGTCAGGAGAGATCGAGGTCCTCTACGAAGGGCACTTGAAAATTCTCACCACCAAGGCGATCAACGGCGGGGATTACGTACCGCTTCCCCAGGTGGCAGAGGTCAGCAGAGGGAAAGTCCTCAGGGATGGGCTTCAAGTGAACGACGTGACCTTCCACCTGGTGGAGGATGAGGCGGGGGTCGTCGTGGGAGATACGACGTTTCTCCTCACCGATCCTCCCGTAAAAGAGCGGGGAGCGTTTTGGGTTCCCATCGAATTCCTCGTCCGGGCTCTGGAGGCCCGTTATGGCGAAGGGCGGGTCTACTGGAATAGGGGGACGAAGGTGGTCTGGTTGGGCAAGGATCCGTACAACCTTCGCCTGATGAGGTCCCATGCCTATCCCGATCATACCCGGATCGTGATCGAAGCCCTCAGGCCCCTCAATTTTCTCCTGCAGGAGGACGATAAAGCGTGGCTCAGCCTCCGGATCGAAGGTGGCATCCTTTCTCCCATGCTTTCTGACGCCGTCCGGATTGATGATGGATTGGTCAAAATGGTCGAGCCGACTCAAGGCCAAGGGGAGGCGATCTTTCGGATTTACCGGGATGTCTTCGGGGGTCTCACCCGGGCATTTGCCCTCACCAATCCTGATCGGATCGTGGTAGACCTTTACGGCCCCAAGGCTGGGTTCACCCGGCCTCCCGCTGCTACTCAGCCGGCCAGCAGCCTGGCGGAGACCGGTTCCGCACCGCCGCCAGTCGGTCTGCAGACGATTGCGATCGATCCCGGTCACGGGGGGCGGGACACGGGGGCCGTGGGCCCCAACGGGTTGCGAGAGAAAGATGTGGTTCTGGATATTGGGTTGAAACTCCGTCGCCTGATTCAACAGCGTTTAGGAATTCGAGTCGTCATGACCCGGACGGAGGATGTCTTCGTGCCACTCGAGGAGCGAACCGCCATTGCCAATCGGGCCAAGGCCGACTTTTTTATCAGTATCCATGTGAACGCCGCCCCACGCGCCAGGGCTCTTGGATTCGAAACATACTTCCTGAGCCGAGAGCCTTCGGATAGCGAGGCCAGGGCTTCTGCCATCCGGGAGAATTTGTCAGTGAATCTCGGGGGGCTCAAGCCGAGGGAGGAAGACGCCCTCAGAGCGATCCTTTGGGACATGGCCAATACGCTCTACTTGAAAGAGTCCAGCGAGCTCGCGGAGATTCTCCTTGAAGAAATCGACAAGACTCTGCGGGTGAACAATCGGGGAGTAAAGTCGGCTCCGTTCTTCGTATTGATGGGCGCAGCCATGCCCGCGGTACTCACGGAGGTGGCGTTCATCTCGAATCCGAGAGAGGAGAGAAAGCTTCAGGCGGGACAGTACAAAGAGCGTGTCGCCGAGGCGTTGTATGCCGGCGTCGCCCGCTTTAAAACCCGCTACGAGCGACGTCTGGGCGTCATCCCTCGTCCCTCCCGTAGCCCATCGGCCGAGGCCGCCGAAAGGTAGAATATGCTCCAGCAGAATCGCAGGACTCTCCTGAGCGGCTTCCTCGTGGTGTTGGTGGTGGGCGTGATTGGATTCTTCCTCGGTCGCGCCCTGTCCCCGAGCCTTCCTGTGCCCCAGACCGCGCCTATCCAAGACGGAACCGGAACCCCGGTCGAGACCGCGACTCGGATGGTCCGTCTTTACTTCGCCGTCCCCGATGCGGACAAGCTTCAGGAAGAAGAGCGGACGATCCCGCGGGCCGCATCCTTCGTGGCGGAGGCGAGGCGGACCGTGGAAGAGTTGATCGCAGGGCCACAGGGCGAACTCAGCCCAACCATTCCACCCGGTGTACAGCTTCGGCAGCTCTATATTGACAGTCGAGGGACCGCATACGTCGACTTCACGCGGGATCTCCAAGCGAAGCACCCCGGCGGAAGCGGGGGAGAGCTCTTGACCATTTACTCGATTGTGGACACGCTCACGGCCAATTTTGAGGAAATCGAACGGGTCAAGATCCTTGTCGAGGGATCCGAAGTCCTGACATTGGTTGGCCACATTGACACACGACATCCCTTTAGGCCCCGCTTCTCCCTCGAGAGCGTGCGATAGATGCGGCAGGGTGGCCGCAAAGATGACGAAATGCGTCCGGTCACCATTACGCGCGGTTATCTGAAGTATGCCGAAGGGTCGGCCTTGATCGAGTTTGGGGATACCAAGGTCCTATGCGCTGCCTCGGTGGAGGACCGGGTTCCGCATTTTCTCAAGGACTCGGGCCAGGGGTGGATTACCGCGGAGTACGGATTGCTTCCCCGCTCCACAACGACGCGCAGCCCCAGGGAAGCCGTGGCGGCTCGCGTGAGCGGTCGAACGGCCGAAATCCAAAGGCTCGTGGGCCGATCCCTTCGGGGTATTGCGGATCTGAAACGGCTGGGGGAGCGAACGATCGTCATCGACTGTGATGTGATGCAGGCGGATGGGGGGACGCGTGCGGCCGCGGTCACCGGGGGCTTTGTGGCGCTGGCGGATAGTGTGCATCTCCTCAGGGAGCAGGGCAAGATCAAAGAGGATCCTCTATCGGATTATGTGGGTGCCATCAGTGTGGGCACCGTGGAGGGTCGCATCCTCTTGGACCTCTCCTATGCCGAGGACTCCATCGCCGAGGTGGACATGAACGTCGTGATGACCGGGACAGGGAGATTCGTTGAGGTCCAAGGGACCGGGGAGGAGTCCCCCTTCAGCAGGGAGCAGCTCGACGCCATGTTGACCCTAGCGGCCCAGGGGATCCAAGATCTCGTCCACCTGCAGCAGCGACTGGTGGTTGAGCGGCTCCAGACGGTCAAATTGCCGCTTGACAGGGGCTAACCCCGCGTCCTACGATGAAAATTGTCCTGGCGACGCGGAATCCCCACAAGGTTCAGGAGATCACTGCGATCCTTTCGGAGCCGACAGTGGAATGGATTCCGTACGCGAGCCTTGCGGATGCACCTCCGCTGAGGGAAGAGGGGTCCACCCTCCGGGAGAATGCCGCCGCAAAGGCAGAGGCGGGTGCGGCATTTACCGAACGGATTACGCTTGCGGAGGACTCCGCCTTGGAGGTGGATGCACTGGGCGGGGCTCCAGGGGTTCGCTCCTCCCGCTTTCTCGGGGAGGGAGCGACTGACGACGATCGAAACCAGGAGATCCTCAGACAACTTCGGACCTACCCGTGGCACGGGCGGACCGCTCGTTTTCGTTGTGTTGTAGCTGTAGCCCGTCCCGGGAGCAGGACCGATTTTGCCGAAGGACTCTGTGAGGGGTATATCACCTGGGAGCCGAAGGGGACGGCCGGGTTCGGTTACGACCCCATTTTTTTCGTCCCCGAATACCGCAAGACCTTGGCGGAGCTCGGGCCGACGCTGAAAGACCAAATCAGTCACCGCGCCAAAGCCCTGCAAGCGTGTCGAGAGATCTTGGCGCGGCTTCAGGATAAGGAGCGGTCCTGAGGAGCGTGTTGAGGATCGGGGCGTCGTTCCGTACCGACCATGATCTGATCTCTGGTCGGGGTGGGAGTCAGCGTGGAATCGGGGTGTGGCGCAGCCTGGTAGCGCACCTGCCTTGGGCGCAGGGGGTCGGAGGTTCAAATCCTCTCACCCCGACCAATCGATCAGGAAAGATGGTGCGGGATCGCTCCGACCAATCGCTCGCCAAGGATAGTGCGGGATCACCCCTCTACTTGTTAGAAGGGTGCTCCACGATCACCCTGACCAGCGATTGCGGCCGAGGGAAGTTTGCGCGCCTGTAGCTCAGCCCGGACAGAGCAACGGCCTCCGGAGCCGTGTGCCAGAGGTTCAAATCCTCTCAGGCGCGCCAAAGCCGCCAGAGGCGGCTCGTGCACAGTTCACAGTTTACAGTTCACAGGGGTGTCCAGGCCTGATTTTTAGCTGTGAACCGTGATCGGTGAACCGTGAACGGGCACGATGGTGAGCGTAGCTCAGCGGTTAGAGCACTGGACTGTGGCTCCAGGGGTCGAGGGTTCGAATCCCTCCGTTCACCCCACATTGTG
>CAZLDS010000098.1:0-8348 GCA_964558395.1 uncultured bacterium
GTGATCCTGAACAACAACGATTGAGCAGCTGTCAGCCGCCAGCGATCAGCTATGACTAAAAAGCGGCCCAAGTTGGGAGAGAGGAATGACGCTAAAGCGCAAAGATCTCTTAACAATCCGTGAACTGGAGCCGGAAGAGATCTATCAGATCCTAGACACGGCCGACTCGATGAAAGAGATCGGCACCCGGGAGATCAAAAAGGTCCCCGCACTTCGTGGGAAGACCGTGATCAACCTCTTCTACGAAGCGAGTACGCGGACGCGGACCTCTTTCGAGATTGCGGGGAAGTGGCTGAGTGCCGACGTCATCAACATTGCCTCGACCGTCTCTTCCGTGACCAAGGGCGAATCGCTGCTTGACACCGGCAAGACCCTGCAGGCCATGCGGCCGGATGTCGTGATCATCCGGCATCCGGTGCCAGGGGCACCCAAGCTCTTGGCCGATCGTCTCCAAGCGGCGATCATTAACGCAGGCGACGGAGCCCATGAGCATCCCACCCAGGCCCTCCTCGACCTCCTCACGATTCGGGAGCGGCTCGGGCGGCTGGAGGGGCTGAGAGTCGCTATTGTCGGAGACATCAGCCACAGCCGGGTGGCGCGATCAAACATTCAGGCGATGCGCAAGGTCGGGATAGACGTCCGGTTGGCGGGACCTTCCACCCTGCTGCCACGATTTCCGGAGCAGCTCGGAGCCCAGGTCAGCACCGATGTGGAGGCCGCCATTGCCGATGCCGACGTCATCATGATGCTGCGGATTCAGCGAGAGCGGCAGGGGCCGACGCTGCTTCCCTCGCTCCGCGAGTACAGCCGTTTCTTTGGCCTCACGGTCGAGCGCCTGAAGAAAGCGAAGGATGGGGTCTTGATCATGCATCCGGGGCCGCTCAATCGCGGTGTCGAGATCGCGCCGGATGTGGCCGATGGCCCGTACAGCCTCATCCTGGATCAAGTGACCAATGGATTGGCTATTCGCATGGCCCTGCTGTATCTCCTCACCGGTGGCCAGCCCGCGGAACGATAAAGATGGTTCATGGTTCATGGCCAACTATACTCAGTTTAGTCTAACCCTGAACCATGATCCGTGAACCCTGAACGACGGGGAGCGTAGGATGGGATTGGTGATTAGAGGAGGACGGGTCATCGATCCGGCCAGCGGGCTGGACGATATCCTTGATGTCCTTGTCGAAGAAGGACAGATCCTTCAAGTCGGCAAGACCGTTCAGAGCGCGGGTCCGGGAAAGAACAAGAAGTCGGAGACTCGAGTCATCGATGCGCGCGGCAAGATTGTCACACCCGGTTTCATTGATATGCATGTGCACCTGCGCGAACCGGGACGAGAAGATGAAGAGACCATCGCCTCGGGGACCGCTGCTGCAGCCCGGGGCGGATTTACCTCGATCTGCTGCATGCCGAATACCGAACCAGTCAACGATACTGCATCGGTCACCGAATATATCGGGGAGCAGGCCGAGAAGGTTGGCCGCGTGCACGTCTTCCCCATCGGATGCATCTCGAGGGAGCAGAAAGGCGAAGACCTGACGGAGATCGGCGACCTCGTGGCCGCCGGGTGTATTGGGCTGTCTGATGACGGCAAGCCGGTGATGAATGCCGAACTCATGCGACGCGCGATGGAGTACGCCACCATGTTCGATCTTCCCCTGCTTCCTCACTGCGAAGACCTCACCCTCTCCACAGAAGGGGTCATGCACGAGGGGCGCGTGAGCACCGAATTGGGGCTCAAAGGGATTCCTTCTGCGGCCGAGGCGGTCATGGTGGGAAGAGACATCTTGCTCAGTGAGTACACGGGGGCCCCCGTCCACATCTGTCACGTAAGTACGGTGGAGTCAACCCGTCTGATCCGCGAGGCCAAGGCCCGAGGCGTGCGTGTGAGCGGCGAGGCAACACCCCATCACCTGATTCTCACCGATGAGGCAGTCCGCGGCTTTGAGACCAATGCCAAGATGAATCCGCCCCTCCGGTCGGCCGAGGATGTCACCGCGCTGCGCGAGGGGCTCATCGATGGAACCCTCGAGGTGATCGCTACCGACCACGCCCCCCATGCCCACGCCGAGAAGGAGATGGAGTTCGACTATGCCCCTTTCGGTATCATCGGACTCGAGACGGCCCTCGGCCTCATTCTGACCGAGTTCTACCATACCGGTCTCCTCACCCTGCCCATGATCGTGGCGCGCATGGCGGTGGACCCGGCCCGGATCCTCAAGCTCAAGCACAAGGGGACGCTCGCCCCTGGGGCGGATGCGGATATCACGATCCTCGACCCAGGTCGGGAATGGATCGTCGAGGAAAAGGATGTGCAATCCAAGAGTAGGAACTCCCCCTTCATCGGTTGGAAGCTCAAGGGACAAGCGACCATGACCATCGTGGCCGGCCGGGTGGTCTGGGAGGCGCTATGAAACCCGCGATCCTAGCCTTAGCGGACGGAACCGTCTTCGAAGGCACCGCCTTTGGCGCGGACGGAGAGTGCGTCGGTGAGGTGGTCTTTAACACCGGCATGACCGGCTATCAGGAAGTCCTGACCGACCCCTCGTACAAAGGCCAAATCGTCTGTATGACGTATCCCCTCATCGGCAATTACGGGATCAATCCCGAGGACATCGAGTCGCGACGTCCCTTCGTGGAAGGGTTCATCGTCAAGGAGGGGTCCCCCTATCCCAGCAACTGGCGGAAGGCGCAGACGCTCGCGGCATACCTCAAAGAGTGGGGGATCGTGGGCATTCAGGGGATCGACACGCGCGCCCTCACCAAGCACATCCGAGACCACGGGGCCATGGAAGGCGTGATCTCCACGGGTGACGTTTCCCAAAGGAGCCTCATCGAGAAGGCCCGATCCTCTCCCGGTCTGATCGGACGCGATCTGGTCAAGGAAGTCGCCTGCACCGAGCCGTTCCGGTGGTACCAGGGGGAATGGCGGCTAGGCCACGGCTATCTCGATGACCGTCAGGAAGGGGAGAAGGTGCAACTGGATCTCTTCGGTCAGCGGTCGGCGGTCGTCGGTCGCTACAGGGTGATAGCGATCGACTGTGGGATCAAATACAACATCCTCCGCCGGCTGGTGAGCATCGGGTGTAACGTCGTGGTGGTCCCAGCCACAACGGCCGCCGACGAGATCCTAGCCTTTGACCCGGATGGCATCTTCCTGAGCAACGGACCTGGGGACCCCGAGGGGCTTCCGTACCTGGTCGAGACGACCGCAAAGCTGGTTGGGAAAAAACCGATTTTCGGGATCTGTCTTGGGCATCAGATTCTGGGGCTGGCCCTTGGGGGGCGGACGTACAAGCTCAAGTTCGGCCACCATGGGGCGAACCATCCTGTCAAGGAACTGCACACGGGGAAGGTCGAGATCACGACCCAGAATCATGGTTTTGCGGTCGACATCAATTCCATTCCGGGCGGCGAGGTAGAGCTCACCCACGTCAATCTGAACGATGGGACCGTCGAGGGCATGCGACACACGCGCCTTCCTGTCTTCTCCGTCCAGTATCATCCCGAGGCCTCGCCGGGTCCCCACGATTCGCGGTACCTGTTTCATCGTTTTCTCGCCTTGATGAAGCGCGAATGTGCCTTGCCCGAGTCGCTCGAGCTCCCCGGAGTTGAACGATCCCGGGTCCGCCAACGCGAGGACGTCGCGACGTAAGGACGCAGGAGGGCATTATGCCGGTGGTGCACATCCACATGCTCGAAGGACGGAGCGTCGAACAGAAAAGACAGTTGGCCGAGGCCATCACCACTGCGATGGTCAGCATTGCTCAGACGACACCCGAGGCGGTCGTCATCGTCATGGATGACTATCCGCGGACCAGCTGGGCCAAAAGCGGCAAACTGATGTCCGAGCAGTAGGATGCCGAAGCGGACGGATATCAAAAAGATACTCATCATCGGCTCGGGACCGATAATCATCGGCCAGGCCTGCGAGTTCGACTACTCCGGGACACAGGCGTGCAAGGTCTTACGGCAGGAAGGGTTTACGGTCGTCCTGGTCAACTCGAATCCCGCCACCATCATGACCGACCCCGAGATGGCCGATCGCACCTATGTGGAACCTTTGACGCGGGAAATCCTGGAACGGGTCATTGAGCGCGAGCGCCCCGATGCCTTGCTTCCCACCCTCGGGGGGCAGACCGGGCTTAACATGGCCGTGGAGCTCGCCGAAACCGGGATCCTGGACAAGTATCAGGTCGAACTGATCGGAGCCACGCTGGAAACCATCAAGAAAGCCGAGGACCGGGACTTATTCCGGCAAGCCATGAACAGGATCGGACTGGACGTGCCGGAAAGCGGGTATGCCAAGTCCATCGCGGAGGCCGACGCCATCATCGAACGCGTGGGGTTCCCCGCCATCATCCGCCCCTCGTTCACCTTGGGAGGGACAGGCGGCAGCATCGCATACAACCGCAAGGAATTTCACGAGCATGTACAGTGGGGTCTGAAGACGAGCCCAGTCCAGCAGATTTTGATCGAATCCTCGGTCATTGGGTGGAAAGAGTTTGAGCTCGAGGTAATGCGGGACCGGAAAGACAATGTGGTGATCGTCTGCTCCATCGAGAACTTCGACCCGATGGGGATTCACACGGGAGATTCCATTACCGTCGCCCCTGCTCAGACGCTTACGGACAAGGAATACCAGATCATGCGGGACGCCGCGATCGCGATTATTCGCGAGGTCGGCGTGGAAACCGGCGGCTCCAACATCCAGTTCGCCGTGGCGCCCGCCGATGGACAACTGTTCGTGATCGAGATGAACCCTCGCGTTTCCCGCTCTTCTGCGCTGGCCAGCAAAGCCACCGGATTCCCGATCGCCAAGATCGCCGCCCTCCTCTCAGTTGGCTATACGCTGGACGAGATCAGGAACGACATTACCCGATCCACGCCCGCCTCGTTCGAGCCCACACTGGATTACTGCGTTGTGAAGGTCCCCCGCTTTGCGTTCGAGAAATTTCCGGAGGCGAATGAGATCCTCACGACGCAAATGAAGTCGGTGGGCGAGGTGATGGCCATCGGCCGCACCTTCAAGGAGGCGCTCCAGAAGGCGATCCGCTCATTGGAGATCGACATCCACGGTCTGGAGAGCCGGTTTCTGGTCCACGGTTCACGGTTCACCGATCGGAACAGCGAGGCCTGGCGGGAGGCAGTCCAAGAGCGGCTGCGGGTCCCCAACTGGGAAAGACTCTTTTACATCGCGGAGGCGTTCCGCCTCAAAATGGATGTCCGTGAGATTCACGAATTGACCCAGATCGATCCCTGGTTTTTGGAGAACATTCGGGAGATCATCGACGTCGAAGAGGACTTAGGACATGACAAGTCCAAGTCCCTCCTCCGCGTCCTGAGCCCTCAGAAATTGCGAATGGCTAAGGCGATGGGTTTCTCCGACCGGCGGTTGGCGCAGCTCGCCGGCTCCGACGAACTCACCATCCGGGACCTACGACGGAAGCTGGGGATCCAAGCAACCTTCAAGATGGTGGACACCTGTGCGGCCGAATTCGAAGCCTTCACGCCCTATCTGTACTCCACATATGAGCGGGAATGCGAGGCCAACCCCACGGGCCGCAAGAAGGTGGTCATTCTGGGATCGGGTCCGAATCGGATCGGCCAAGGTATTGAATTTGACTACTGTTGTGTCCATGCCGCCTTTGCCTTGAAGGAGCTGGGCTACGAAGCCATTATGGTCAATTGTAACCCCGAGACGGTCTCGACGGACTACGACACCTCCGACCGGCTCTACTTCGAGCCCCTCACGCTCGAGGACGTCCTGAACATCATCGACCGGGAACAACCAGAGGGTGTCATCGTTCAATTCGGTGGCCAGACCCCATTGAAACTCGCGGTCTCCCTCCAGCGAGCCGGCGTGCCCATCTGGGGCACGTCTTCGGAGGCCATTGACCGAGCGGAAGATCGCGAACGCTTCCGACAACTCCTCACCCGACTCGGGCTCAATCAGGCCCCCAGCGGGACGGCCATCTCGGTAAGCGAGGCAGCCCGGATTGCGAAACAGATCGGCTATCCGGTCCTCGTCCGCCCCTCCTACGTCCTTGGTGGGCGCGCCATGGAGATCGTCTATGATGATCCGAGCCTCCTCGACTTCATGGAGCGGGCCGTCCAGGCGTCCCCCGAACATCCGGTCTTGATTGACAAGTTCCTGGAGGACGCCATCGAGATGGACGTGGACGCGATTGCGGATGGGCGCAGGGTCGTCATCGGCGGCATCATGGAACACATCGAAGAAGCGGGTATCCATTCCGGAGATTCAGCTTGCTCCCTTCCGCCACGGTCAGTCTCCTCCAAGGTTCTGGATGAAATCCGAGAGCAGACGACGGCATTAGCCCTAGAACTTCAAGTAGTAGGACTCATCAATGTCCAGTTTGCCATTAAGAATTCGAATGTCTACGTTCTCGAGGTGAACCCCCGGGCCTCCCGGACCATCCCCTTCGTCAGCAAGGGAACGGGAATCCCCTTGGCCAAGCTGGCCACGAAGGTGATGGCCGGCATGACGTTAGAACAGTTGGGATTCATCGAGGAGCCACGCCTAGAACACGTAGCCGTGAAAGAAGCCGTATTGCCCTTTGTCAAGTTTCCCGGGGTCGATTCGGTCCTGGGGCCGGAGATGAAATCCACCGGCGAGGTGATGGGCATCGATCGAGACTTCGGTCGCGCCTTCGCCAAGTCCCAAATCGCGGCGAACGGCACGCTGCCGCTGCATGGGACGGTCTTCCTGAGCGTGCGGGATCCGGACAAACCTCACCTCGCCCCGCTTGGGCAGGCCTTTGCCGAACTCGGCTTCCACATCCTCGCCACGGCGGGCACGGCTCACTGCCTTCAGGAGGCGGGTATCCCCGCAGAGCGGGTCTACAAGGTAATCGAGGGGGTCCGTCCTCACATCGTAGACCGAATGCAGAGCGGGGAGATCGTCTTGGTGGTCAACACTCCGGAGGGACGAGCTTCGCGTCTCGACTCCTATTCCATCCGACGGACCGCAG
Organism: uncultured bacterium; assembly: GCA_964558395.1. Taxonomy (GTDB): domain Bacteria; phylum Methylomirabilota; class Methylomirabilia; order Methylomirabilales; family CSP1-5; genus CSP1-5. Next base: position 6,990 of record CAZLDS010000098.1, read on the forward strand.
TGACCCAGGGCATCCCATGCTTTACCACCATGGCAGCAGCCCACGCGGCCGTGCAAGGGATTCGAGCTTTGAAGGCGGAAGGCATGCAGGTCAAGACGCTCCAAGAGTATAATGGCGGAGGACGAGGGTAGATAGTGCAGGTAGAACTCCATTCCCTCATCAAAATCAAACCAGATTATTTCCTCCAGCGGTTTACCTCACCCCCCCTGACCTTTCAGCCAGGACAGTTTGTCATGGTGAAGCCGTCGGGATCGCTCGACCCCTTCCTGCCACGGGCGTATAGCATTCTCCGAGTCCGGCGCCTCTCGAACGGGCGCGGAGTAAAAACAGCACATGTGGTTGAGATCCTGTACAAGGTGCTGGGGAAGGGGACGACCGCCCTCTCGCAGCTCAATCCGGGAGATCGTGTGGATCTGTTGGGCCCTTTGGGAAACGGTTACCACGTGCCACCCGACGTCACCACTGTCCTCCTCGTGGCGGGAGGAATCGGCGTTCCCCCCGTGGTCGCACTTGCCGAGAGACTAGGGCGTTCAGGGTTCACGCTTCACGGTTCACGGAAAAGATCCGAGCGGCGGCGCCCAGTCCTCAGTCCTCAGTCCTCAACCCTCAGCGCTCGAAAGATGGTGGCGTTTGTCGGAGGCAAAACCTCCGTTGACGCCCTGTGTCTCACTGACCTTCGAAAGGCAGGGGCGACACTCCATGTCGCCACAGAAGATGGCAGTCTGGGTCATCGCGGGCTAGTGACCGACCTTTTGGAAGCACATCTCGTGTCTCGGACCGTCGGGGCGCAGCCAACGATTTACGCTTGCGGTCCTCATCCGATGCTCCACGCGGTCGCCCGGATCGCCGAGCGATTCCAGATCCCCTGCCAGGTCTCCTTGGAGGCCGAGATGGCATGCGGGTTCGGAGCCTGTATGGGGTGCGTGATACCAGTCAAGAGTCCAGGGTTGAGAGTTGAGAGTTCAGGACAACCTACAGACTATGAACCGTCAACGGCTCGACTGAGCTCGCCGAAGTCCGCGGACGAGCGAAGGTATAAGTTGTGTTGTAGGGATGGGCCGGCGTTCGACGCTCGGGAGATTGCGTGGTGACTCCGAAAAAGAAAAGGCGTTCAGGGTTCAGGGTTCAGGGTTCAGGAAAAGGCAAGAGTCGTCCCCGGTCGTCGGTCGTCGGTCCTCAGCCCTCAGTCCTCGGTCCTCAGTCCTCGAAGAAGCGGCCGGACCTGTCCGTGACGATCGCCGGAATCCGATTGAAAAACCCGGTGATGACCGCTTCTGGCACCTTCGGGTATGGGAACGAGTTCGCGCCCTTCTTCGATCTGAACGCCCTAGGCGCTATCATCGTCAAGACGGTGACGAT
>CAZLDS010000099.1:0-8333 GCA_964558395.1 uncultured bacterium
GTGGATTTCTACACGTGAACATCACAAAGACACGCGAAGGAAAGGCCTATTTGCAGGCTCTGCCAGGAAGTGATCAAGGCCGTCCCCCATCGCCATTTTGTCTTCAGTATACCCAAAATCCTCCGGCGATATTTCCTATACGACCGAAAACTGCTATCCGAACTGAGTCGCTGTGCGTGGGAATCGTTGAAGGTGTTTTTTCAAGAGCCTGTACCCGAGGAGGATGCAGTGCCCGGAGCCGTTATCACCATACAGACCTTTGGGGACTTCTTAGGATTTAAATAGGAGAACGGAGCCCGTCTTTGACCCCATCTTGTCATCCCCGTTTTTATAGGCTATACTTCACAATATTCTTATAGGGAGGATCGTCTATAATTAAATCATCTATCAAAAAGGCTATAAAGGCTGTTAAAAGCGCTAAGACCTTGCTGGTCAGGGGCGTTGAGGACCGTTTGTATCTGAAGAAGATCAACCGGAACCCGCAGGATTTCACGTGGTCCAAGGGGCCTCAATGTCCGCGCAAGAGGGTGGAGGCCGTGGGGACTGTGATCAATGACCGTGTGTATCTCTTCAACGGCTATGAGACGATTGGGCACGTGCATAACAGGTGTGATGTCTTTGATCTTGGGCAGAAGAAATGGGTCCGGCAGTTTGATGTGCCGGAATATATCCCGCAGACCCACCTAGGCTTGACCAGTGAAAACAACCGGTTTATCTATTTTATCGGCGGCCAACTCGGTCCGCACTGCTCGCCGTGTACGGATAAATGCTATGTCCTGGACCTTAAGACGGAAGAATGGGGAGAACTTCCCCGGCTGCCGGCGCCGCGGTATTTGGGCGTGGTCCTTTATTACGACGGACGGATTCACGTCATCGGAGGCTCCGATACCGACAGGAATACCCCCGCCAACAATCACTGGACGATCAGTGTCCGCGACGGGCGGGCCGTTGAAAACAGTTGGCAGGAAGAAGCGCCCGTTTCGCGCGGGGGAATCCACCGCGGGCATATTATTTACGACGGTGCTGTGTATATCATCGGCGGAAGCGAAGGCGATGTCAAGGCGGTGGCCGGAGATCCGCAATTTAGATGCGACTGGGATACCACCCCCGAATTGATGCACGGAGAATCGTACAGATACGATTTTAAGAATAAAAGCTGGTCCAGGCTGGCCGATATGCCGCTCAAACTGGCACACTCGGACACGGGCCTTGGCCTGGTGGGCGATGAGATTTTGATGTTTGGAGGGACCCTGGCGCGGCATAAATGCGGTGATGTTGTCCTGCGCTACAACATCAAATTAGACAAATGGGATATTGCCGGCCGGCTGCCTTATCCGATGAAGTCAACCTTCGTGGCCTATTATGCGGGACGGGTCTATCTGATCACGGGCCAGCGCTCCGCGAGTCTCAGGGCCCTGCACCCCAAAGACGTGCTCCACACGGTATGGACGTCTCCCTATCCGTTTGACGGACCGACGAAGTCTGTCTAAAACGGAGTCTCAATTTCCCCTTTTTCCTTTCGTATCTCTCCTTATGCCAAACCTCAAACCCCACATGATCGTCCTTGACCCTGACGATCACGAGAAGCTGCGCCGGGTCGCCTTCGAAACCAGATCGACGGTCTCTGCGTTGATCAGGGAGGCCGTCGTGGATTGGTTGCGGCGCTACGAGCGGAACGAGAAAAAATCGAAGCGAAAGTGAGCGGCCCCGCCGGGTGCGGTAGAGGAGCTGATCCATGAAATTTGATGAAATTCCAGTAAGCCAGAGACCATACTGGATAAGACCAGATCTTACGCCATTCCTGATTCATCTTACCAAGGAAAGAGAGGGGCGTTCAGCCCGTGACAACCTCATAAGGATTTTAGAGGAAGGGCGCATCCGAGGTACCCAGTCATTCATTTAAGGTCCAAGAAGGGCCGTGTCCTTCATGGATGTGCCGTTCATCGCCCCCAAGAACATCTGCACTCAAGAAAATCGACGCCGTTATGAACCGTATGGCATCGTTATCAGTAAGAGTTCCGCTTACAAGCTTGGTGTCCGGCCAGTTCTATACTTGTCCGACAAAGAGCGTAAGAGACTGGCGATCCGCGACGAGGAACTATGGAGGATAGTGAGATTCGAAGGAAACTATAGAGTCGACTGGCAACATGAACGGGAATGGAGATGTCCTGGGGATTTTCAGCTTCCTGGGGGATTCGGCGCTTTCGTAAATGAGGTGAAGGATGCTCATTTCCTGGAAAACCAACTCGCCAGCCGACGCAACGATTTTACTTCTGTACCCGCAGCCATCCTGCCGCTTACGGTAATTTGTCAAGGACTGCCCTTTTAAATTCTATCGGATTTACATTTTGCTGATCTTCCCCAGTGCACGTTGTGGCAAGCGATGAAGGAGGGATGACGGAACCAACGATGGAAACCTTAGCACGACGGCTAGACCGGATGGAGCGGGAGGTTCGGCAAAGGCTATGGCGGGACAGGGAGGGCTAGTAAATGCCAAAAACACCACGAGCGCCGGGTTGCCCCGACGCCCGTGGGGAAGTATCCGGTGTGGTGTAGTTATTCGGCACCAAATAGCCTTGGGCCGACAATTTGGAGATTACTGGTGATCCCACGCCCGCCACAAAAACGCACGGCTCGATCCCCGGCCCAAAGACAATGCCGGTCGGGAAGGTTTCGTTGCCGATTGACTCCCCAGACCCGTTCGCGATGCTGCCAGAGACCATCATACTAGTTGCGTTGAGCCCATCCGACCAGTGCAAAGACAGTTCTACTTGTCTGCCGGCGCTCGCCCCAGTTATTAGGTATTGCATGCTTGTGAGCACTAGGACCTGTCCGGCGGGCACCAAAAACGGATCGGCGTCGAGCCTCCCGTCCGGGTTTGTCGAAAGAAGCCGGATCAAGCCAAACACACTACACGACCCCGTGGATAAGCTGAGCGACACGATCTCGCTCGGCAGCACGGTGTCGCCGTGGTCCACCATAATGGGCGTGCTGTCATCAATCTGGACGGCGTTCGTGACGCTCACATTGGGCGTCCCGGTGATGCCCCGACCCACCCCAACTAACTCCATAATAACCCACGAACCAGGATCTTCATTTTTGGCGTGACTGGAGGGTTTCGGCTGCAGTTTTCGGACAGTATTCGGACAGTCGGACAAATTAGTTAGGCATCAAGAAGGACTCAGAACCTCTGACCTCCTGATTACGAATCAGCCCCGGGAACAACCTGAGCATACTCCAGAAGGCGCTTCTGGTCGAGCCCGGACATGCGGTTAAGGTTCTGCAGCGGATGTGCGGTGTCGCCCGTTCGCAGGCTGTCGCTCGAGGCGACGGCGACCGCCGCGTCGGCGTTCGTGGCCGCGGAATGGGGCCATCAACAGTCTCTTCGACGAGGAGGGCGTGTGCGGCGTGAAACCCTGACACATTCGCCCAGACTATGGCCACCCAAGGGCGTTAGATCTTAATTCTATTCCAGATCCCGGACTTCATCCAGGCGTAAGAGATGATCAGGCAGACCAGCCAGGCGATCGGCATCGACATCCAGACGAACTCCACAGGCCAGGCGAGGTGGATGGCCGAGAGGTAGGTGATGCCGAGCATCGTCAGCGTGAACACGAGCTCGATTCCAAGCGCCGCCGTCGTGTCTCCCGTTCCCAACACGGCAGCTAACCACATCTCTCCGGGGATGGCGAACAACATCGCCAGGGCGGCAACGCGCAGGCTCGCATTGCTCTGCGAGAGAAGGTCCGAGCCAGGGGAGAACACCGCGACAAACCAGTCCGGCACAACCAGTGCGACGACGATGAAGGGGATGGTGGCGAGAATCGCCCCGCCGATGGCATTGCGAGGTACTTCACCAATCCGATCGACCCACTGTCTCCCCACGAAACGACTGACCATCGAGCACGTGGTCTCAGAGAAGGCTTCCGTCGGGATCCAGAACACGATAAAACACGTGTAAACGATGTTCGAGATCGCGAGCGCCTGGGTGCTCACTCGCTCCAGGATCAAGAAGAAGAGGAACCAGCTGACGGTCTCCAAGAGGCCCTCGACAGCGAGGGGCGCGGAGAGGCGGCTCAAGAGGTCCGTCGTCCGGCGCTCGAACCTACGGAATCGGAAGAACCCGTATCGTGACGCGTCGAGTCGCCGCCACACGTACCACGAGAGGAACAAGAAGGTGACGAACTCGGCCCCCACGGACCCGACTGCGGCGCCGCGCATGCCAAGCGCGGGAAATCCGAACTTGCCGAGGATGAAGAGGTAGTTCAGGACGAGATCCGTAATCATCAAGATGACGGTCGCCGGGACGAGAGCCCACGTTCTTCCCAGGCTGACCAACAGAGCACTGTAGGCAAATGTGGCGCCGATGAAACAGAGGCCGTAGGCCTCGATCTGGAGATAGCCCTCCACGAGGACGCCCACATCGCCGGACTCGACGACCCATGGCCCTACCACGGGCGCGAGGAGCTTGAGCACGACCGCCGCCGCCAAGCAGACGAGGAGCACGAGAACGAACCCTTGGTTGAAGAGCGCTCCCACCGCGTCGGGCCGACGCTGACCGGCTCGCCGGGCGGTGAGTATCTGGATTCCGTCCGCTAGCGCGAGTGGCAAGACCAGCACGAGGTAGAGCACTGAATCCGCGACCGCGATCGCGCCGAGTTCGGTCACACCGACGCGAGCCAGGAAGATCGTATCGATCAGGTGGTCGAAGGTTTCGGTGGCCTGCACGAAGATTACTGGGAGAGAGACCTTCCAGACCAAGCGCCAAAGACTGTGATTCTTCATAGGGACGCAAGCGCCGGGCCGTCGTCTCAGGCGGTCAGGGCGAATTTGTAGGGGTGTCGATTGAGGTGCATCACCAGGCACGACAACAGGGCGCCGGCCTTGAGAAACTCGCTGAGATTGAAATAGCAGACCTCGAGGGCGAGATTCATGGTGATGTCCTCCAGCCTTCGGTTCTTCTGGACTTCGTACTTGTAGTCCTCCGTTCCCGCCTTTAGGCCGTGGATGTGCGACGCGTTCAGAACCGTCTTTGGTAGACGAACGGAATTGCAGATGCCCGAATAGGCGTCGTCGGCGGATACGTCGATGATGTTCGTGAATTTTTCGATCTCTGCGACTTCCCGCTCCTCGATCAGCTCGGTGCAGACCACGGTGTTCTCCGACGTGATCGGGAAAACCACGCAATCAAGATGGTAGAGGTAGGGATCAATCAGCCGAACCGGGATGATACGCATATCGAATTTCTGTTCCATCCAATCGTAGGTTTCCCTTTCGGACCGAATCCCGTGCCCTCCGACGTACACATTGTCGTAGAGGTGTTTCAGTTCCGCCTCGCCTTCGAACTTCGTCGGCGGGACGTGAACGTCGTAGCCCATCTCGGTAAAGAACTTGACTCCGAGGGCCGTCTCGCCGCGACGGGGGTCCGACGCAAAATTCGAGATGACGACCGTGTCCTTGGCCGGAAGGTGCTCGAGGACGATCCCCAGATTCGCCGTGAACACGAGGTCCTGGAGATCGGCGCCCCGGGGCACCGGCAGGAGGTAGACCAGCGCCTCGCCGGAGAGGTATCGGTACAGGGCGAGAAACTGGAGCGCGCTCCGCTTAAGGTCCGGCTCGCGCTCGTCGGGCGGCACATCATGCATCCATGCGTTGTTGGCAACTTGGGTCGAGAAGGAGAACGGGAAGCTGAGCAGAAAGGACGGCTGCTCGAGCTGCGTGGGATTCAGCCAGGGACACACGGCGGATGGCTGGGGCAGAGGACATTCGGTCATTTTCTGATCCGTCCGTTTCTTCGGGAGCGTCTGGCGGGTTTCCATGGGAAGTCCCTCCTTTCTGGCCTTATCTTTTCGGTTTTTCGGTCACCTTGATGAGGGGATCGATGCCCGCCTCAACGTGGTCGCCTGTACTCTGAACTGTGGCGAAGTCGAACCGGGAGGAGAGGGGGACGATCAAATCGACCTGGGAACCATAGCGGACTTGAGAGAAACGCTCACCCTGGTCGACGGGTTGATTCTGTTTCAGGTTGAAAGGGCAAATGCAGTCAACGTCATAGTCGGCGATCTGGAGCACGTAGTAGGGCTGAGCCAGATCCACAGCGTCGATCCGGTTGAGCATGCGTTGGTTGTGATGGAGGTACTCCATCGAATCCGTCGAAATGCGGAGGTCCTGCAGAATGCTTTTTTCCACCTCGAGCATCGGATGGTTGTAGGTGTCGATCGGATCCATCTCCCTGTAGGAGAGCCGTCCAGGATAAGGGATTCGGTTGATGTGGACGTCGAAGAAGGTCATGAAGATCCCGATGACGAGGCTCTCCGCGTCGTAATCCGGGACTCGCATGGCATCCCGCGGAGAGTAGGCCCTGCCCTTGATCTCCAGGATGCGTTCAGCCGCGCTCACCTTGTGCTGATACAGGATGATTCCATCTGCGGGAGCGAAAAAGTAGCTCGAGTCCACGTAGGTCGGGCGGATGGGGTCCCGAAAGAAGTGATACTGGGAGATCCAACTGACGGATTTGTCCTGCAACGGGCGAACTTCAGTGTCGAGCCAGTCGCACAGCTTCTTAGCCATAACTCGGTCTCCTCCTCTTTCTTTGCCGCGCGGCTGACCCGCCGCTGGCGCGGATCCCGGGGCTGTGGGTCATTTCTGTGGATGATGAGGACACCAAAGGCCCTTCGATGTCCCCTATCGCTTCCTTTAACATGTGGCCTGCGACTGGGGGTGACCCCGAATTGTCAATGAGATCTACCTTCTTATTGTTGTGGGCAATCAGGGCAACGCTCGGACCGTCCGGGTTCTTGATGTGATGAAGCCCACCTCCATCTCGTTGTTCGGTTTGCAGCAATAGTATAAACGCCAGAGATTACCGGGAAAGGACAGTTGGGTTACGCGGGGGTTAAAATTCAAATGTGATAACTAACTGATATACAAAATATATCTATAGGTGCCGCCTGTCACCTCGTAAAATTACGGGATTTTGAGAAGAAGTCTACTGGGCTACCGGTAAGAATCTTACGGGGGGGGATCGCTGGCGTGTCGAGGGAAAAACTGACCTGTATTCTTCCCATCTCGGAGACCGAACAACGACGGCGGACGATTGGCACGCTAGATGCACTCCAGATTATTAAGGCCTAATCACCTGATAACTCGAAGAGAGACCCCTTGAAAGCCGCATCAGGACCGTGTGCGGTAGAAGGTAAGAGTTGGTAGCGGAACCGGGAGGCGACGATGAAAATACGGCCAAGAAGAAGAAAAAGAGACACCGGGAAGACCGAAAGTTCGTACATCCTCCGCAACATACCCCGTCATCATTGGGAAGAAGCCAAAGCGAAGGCTCAGGCAGAAGGCCGTGCTATGCGCTGGGTTATCATTAAGCTGGTCAGGATGTGGGTTGAGGAAAAAATAAAGCTCTAGGAGAGCGCACCTGGCTCTGAGTGGCAAGACTCTCCGAACCTCATTCTGGATAGTCTAACATGTGACTCATATAGCTTTCGTCAGCCTTAGGGCCAGACGTTGGCGAGGAGTACAACGAATCCACCCCAATTGGACCGAGAAAAGCGGCAAGACCTGGTTACCTATTAGTTCCCATCGCCCGGCCCAAACAAATCGAGTCCTTCCACGATCCTGCTACCACGGTGCTACTGGTAGGAACTCCGGGGCTGTCTCAAAACCCTGGCCGACCTATGAGTATCCCAGCGAGCTGAACGTCGTGAGCAAGGCCGTGCCCTACCTCCTGGAGCGAGTAACCGATCTCTCCGTCCCGGACGAGACGTTATCTCCGGTCGAGCTGGCGGCCCGGGCCTGGCGACAGGAGGTGATCGCGGACCTCGGGGGGCTGGAGTCGGTCCCGGCAGCCAAGCGAGCACTCCTAGACGCGGCGACTGGGACCAAGATCATCCTCGACTCCCTGGACCGGTATCTGTTCGAGTTGGCTGAGAGCGGAGGTTTGGTCAACCGGCGCAACCGGAAGGCCTTCGCCGTGGTTCAAGACCGGATGCGCGTCGCCGATAGCCTCTCCCGGCAGCTGCAGGCACTCGGCATGGACCGGCAGGGTAAAACCGTCGATCTAGCCCGGGCGCTCCGTCAGGGATCTGAGTCCCCTCGAAGCCATGAGCCATGCATCGCCTCAAGCGCTACCCGCGCGACCCGCTCGCCTTCCTCGACGACCTGGTGAGGACCAACGAACGCGGCCAACCCTTCCGGCTTCTCGATCACTAGCGGGCAATCCTCCGCCTGGCCTTCGCCTTCGACAGCCAGGGACGGCTCCCGTACGACACCAGGCGAGCCCCAGAGGGTTTCAATCCGGGCGACAAACGTGTTCCGCAAAGAGAACG
>CAZLDS010000100.1:0-8121 GCA_964558395.1 uncultured bacterium
GACAAGATGGCCGGCCGTCATGGGAATAAGGGGGTCATCTCCAAAATTCTCCCCGAGGAGGATATGCCCTATCTCCCCGATGGGACCCCGGTTGAGGTCGTGCTTAATCCATTAGGCGTCCCGTCCCGTATGAACGTGGGGCAGATCCTGGAGACGCACGTGGGCTGGGCCGCCCATACCCTGGGCCTGAAGGTAGATTCGCCTGTCTTCGACGGCCCCTCGGAAAGAGAGATCAAAGATCTCCTGAAGCGGGCGGGTCTTCCCATCTCCGGGAAACCCATCCTGTACGATGGGAGGACGGGGAGGCCGTTTCACCAGCCGGTTACCGCCGGTTACCTCTATCTTATGAAACTGGCTCACCTCGTAGAGGATAAGATCCATGCCCGTTCCATCGGGCCTTATTCTCTCGTGACGCAGCAACCGTTGGGGGGGAAGGCGCAGTTCGGCGGCCAGCGGTTTGGGGAGATGGAAGTCTGGGCGCTGGAGGGATATGGAGCGGCCCATACCCTCCAAGAGATGCTCACGGTCAAGTCGGACGACGTAGTAGGCCGCACGAAGATGTATGAATCGATTGTGAAAGGCGATTGCACGCTCGAGCCGGGACTGCCGGAGTCCTTTAATGTCCTGGTGAAGGAGCTGCAGAGTCTTACCCTGGATGTCGACCTCGTTATGGACAAAAAGTGAGTGGGCCGGCCGTGAACGGTTCCGCTCGATGTGACCTGTTTCAAGAGGAAGGAGAGGCGCGTGGATAAGTTTTTTGGGTTTTTCGACGAAAAGCCCATCGACCCGACGAGCTTCAAGGCCATCCGGATCGCGTTGACCTCGCCCGAGAAGATTCGTTCTTGGTCCCATGGCGAGGTGAAGAAGCCAGAAACGATCAACTATCGGACCTTCAAGCCGGAACGGGACGGGCTGTTCTGTGCCAAGATCTTTGGCCCGACCAAGGACTGGGAGTGCAATTGCGGCAAATTTAAGGGGATCAAGCATCGGAACGTCGTGTGTGATAAGTGTGGGGTAGAGGTGATTCGGTCCAAAGTGCGGCGCCAGCGCCTGGGGCATATCGAACTGGCCTCACGTGTTGTCCACATCTGGTTCTTCAAATCGATTCCGTCCCGAATAGGCTATCTCCTTGACATGTCCCTCCGGGACCTGGAGAAGGTCCTGTATTTCGAAGAGTATGTCGTGGTGGATCCGGGGGATGCTCCCCTCAAGCTTAAGGAATTGCTCAACGAGGAGCGGTATCGGAAGCTCCAAGAGGAATATGGGGATAGTTTCAAGGCCGAGATCGGAGCCGAGGCCATTCGCACCCTCCTGAAGCGGGTGGACATCCGGAAGCTGGCAGAAGAACTCAGGGAACAAATGCAGCGGGAGACCTCCCAGCAAACCCGAAAGAAGATCGTGAAACGCCTTCGGATTGTCGACGCGTTCCTGACCTCGGGAAACAAACCTGAATGGATGATCCTTGAAGTGATTCCTGTCCTGCCACCGGAGTTGCGACCGCTGGTTCCCTTGGACGGGGGCCGCTTTGCTACCTCGGACCTGAACGACCTCTACCGGAGGGTCATCAACCGGAATAACCGCTTGAAGCGCCTCATGGAGCTGCGGGCTCCCGATATCATCATCCGCAATGAAAAGCGAATGCTTCAAGAAGCGGTGGATGCGCTCTTCGACAACGGGAGGCGGGGGCGGGCCTTGAAGGGTCAGAATAACCGCCCACTCAAGTCACTGTCCGATATGCTCAAGGGGAAGCAGGGACGATTCCGACAGAACCTGCTCGGCAAGCGCGTGGATTATTCGGGACGCTCCGTGATTGTCGTGGGTCCGGAACTCAAGCTTCATCAGTGTGGATTGCCAAAGAAGATGGCCCTGGAGTTGTTTAAGCCATTTGTCTTTCGGAAGCTGCTCCAGCAGCATGAGCAGGTGACGACGATCAAGAGCGTCAAGAAGCTGGTCGAAAAAGGTCGACCCGAAGTGTGGGACGCCCTCGAGGAGGTGATCCGAGAGCATCCCGTCCTCCTGAACCGGGCCCCGACGCTACATCGCCTGGGTGTTCAGGCCTTTGAGCCCATTTTGGTGGAGGGAGAGGCTATCAAGATTCATCCCCTCGTCTGTGCCGCCTTCAACGCCGACTTTGACGGGGACCAGATGGCCGTGCATGTGCCCCTCTCTTTCGAGGCGCAGCTGGAGGCTCGGGTGCTCATGTGGGCGCCCCACAATATCCTGTCGCCGGCGAACGGCTTGCCCTTAGCCGCGCCCAGCCAGGATGTGGTGCTTGGTTTGTATTACATTACGAAAGCCCGAGCCGACGAAAAAGGCGAGGGAAAGATCTTTGGGTCGATGGAGGAGGTCCGCACCGCCTACGACGCTGAGGAGGTGGGACTCCTCGCTGGGATCAAGCTCCGATGGAATGGCGAGCTGATCGACACTACCGTCGGGCGTGTCCTCTTCAATGAGATCCTCCCGCCCGGTCTTCGCTTCATCAACCAAGAGATGAACAAGCGGGAGTTGACTCGGCTGGCCTCCCAGTGTTCTTACATATTGGGCAATGCCGAGACCGTCAAGCTCTTGGATAACCTGAAGGATCTCGGATTCCGGTACGCCACATTAGCTGGCATTTCCATCGGGATCGATGACTTGCGCATCCCCTCGATGAAAGAGTCGATCATCGATGCGGCCCGCAAGGAAGTCATCAAAATCGAGCAGGAGTACCTGGATGGTCTGATCACCAAGGGGGAGCGGTACAACAAGGTGATTGACATCTGGACGCAGGTGTCAGAGCAGGTCTCTGATGAGCTCTTCCGGGAGATTGAAGCCACGAAGGATGGAGAATTCAACCCAGTGTTCATGATGGCCGACTCCGGTGCACGGGGGAGCAAGCAGCAGATCCGGCAGCTGGCCGGGATGCGGGGCCTTATGGCCAAGCCTTCGGGGGAGATCATTGAGACGCCGATCACCAGTAACTTCCGGGAGGGCCTCACGGTGCTTCAGTACTTCATCTCAACTCACGGGGCCCGCAAGGGACTGGCGGATACCGCGCTCAAGACCGCTGACTCTGGGTATCTCACCCGGCGACTGGTAGACGTGGCCCAGGATGTCCTTGTCACCGAGGTCGATTGTGGTACCCCCAATGGGATCTGGGTTACCACTCTGGTGGAGGCGGGTGAAATCATTCAGCCCCTTCGAGACCGGGTCCTCGGTCGGGTCGCGCTGGATGATGTCATCGATCCGTTCACTGGGGAGATCATAGGTGAGGCCAATGAGGAGATGAATGAGCCGTTGGCGGCTCGGATTGAGGATGCGGGCATCGACAAGGTAAAGATCCGGTCGGTCCTCACGTGTGAGGCCAGGCGCGGGGTCTGCATCAAGTGCTATGGCCGTAATCTGGCGACCGGTCGCTTGGTGGAACTAGGGGAGGCTGTCGGGGTCTTGGCCGCCCAGTCGATCGGCGAGCCGGGGACGCAATTGACCATGCGGACCTTCCATATTGGCGGGACGGCGACCCGTTTGGCAGAGCAGACCACCCTAGAAAATAAGTTTCCAGGGAGCATGCAATTCCACAACATCCGCACCGTCCGAAATGCGGCCGGAGACCTGGTCGTCATGAACCGGAACGGCGCCATCTCGGTCGTGGACGAAAAAGGGCGGAAGAAAGAGACCTATCAGGTGGTGTATGGGGCCCGACTCAAGGTGCACGATGGTCAGCAGGTGGAGTCGGGCACGACGCTGGCGGAGTGGGATCCGTTCACCTCGGTGATTCTCTCTGAGTTCCCTGGCCGCGTGGTGGTCAGAGATGTCATTGACGGCGTGACGATGAAGGAGGAAGTGGATGAGGTTACCGGTCTGGCGCAGCGGGTCATTGTGGAGCACGGCAAGGAAGAGCTGCAGCCCCGGGTCTCGGTGAAGGAAGCGAATGGGGTCACCGTCTTCCGGACGCTCCTCCCAGTCGGCGCCCACCTCACCGTGCAGGATGGCCAACAGATCTCCGCCGGCGACACGATCGTCAAGATCCCGCGGGAGACGACCAAGACGAAGGACATCACCGGCGGTCTTCCACGGGTTGCGGAGCTCTTTGAGGCCAGGCGGCCTCGGGAGGCGGCGATTATCTCCGAGATCGACGGGCGGGTCAGTTTTGCAGGCATGGCCAAGGGGATGCGAAAGATCGTCATCCTGGCCGAGAACGGAGAGACCAGAGAATACTTGGTTCCGCGGGGCAAGCATCTGAATGTGCTTGAGGGGGATGAGATCAAGGCTGGGGAGCCCCTCATGGATGGACCCATCAATCCCCACGATATCTTGGATGTCCTGGGCGATCAGGAGCTGCAACGCTATCTGGTCAACGAAGTCCAAGAGGTCTATCGCCTCCAAGGCGTGAGCATCAACGACAAGCACATTGAGGTGATCGTCCGGCAGATGCTCAAGCGGGTGCGAGTCGAGACGATCGGAGACACGAACTTCCTCGTGGGCGAACACGTGGACAAGCACGTGTTCCTCGAGGAGAACCAGAGGGTGCTGGCGGCTGGCGGAGCGCCCGCTACCGCGAGACCCCTCTTGCTCGGCATCACGAAGGCCTCCCTGTCCACAGACAGCTTCGTCTCGGCGGCGTCTTTTCAGGAGACAACCAAGGTCCTCACCGAGGCAGCCATCAATGGGGCGCGGGACGAGCTCCGGGGTCTCAAGGAAAACGTGATCATGGGCCGCCTGATTCCGGCCGGGACGGGGATGGCGTGGTATCGCGAAACAGCAATCGATGTTCCGGAGGTGCGTGAACCTTCTGAGGAGAGCCAGCGGCCCTCCGAGGAGGCGAGTGCAACGATGGAACCGATAGAGGTCGATCTCTAGGGGTGTGAGGCCACAAATTCCTTGACAGTCGGGAACTTACAGGTTAACGTCACTAAGTTTGGGAAAAATTGATCCGGGGTTTGTCGATGCCAACCATTAACCAGTTGGTTCGAAAGGGCCGGCAGGAGATCCGGAAGAAGGAGAAAGCGCCTGCGTTGCACGGCTCTCCTCAAAAGCGTGGGGTCTGCATCCGAGTCTATACCACTACCCCCAAGAAACCCAACTCGGCCCTGCGAAAGGTGACGCGAGTTCGTTTGACTAATGGGATCGAAGTCACCACGTACATTCCTGGGATCGGACATAATTTGCAGGAGCATTCCATCGTCCTGATCCGCGGAGGACGGGTCAAAGACCTTCCCGGCGTGCGGTATCACGTGATCCGGGGAACTCAGGACGCGGCCGGGGTCCAGGATCGCCGGCAGGGGCGTTCCCTTTACGGGGCAAAGCGACCCAAGTCGAGTTGATCGGATACGGCACTGAGGGTGCTCTCCTCTTGCCCCTCGGTGCCGCTTTGCGTTTTGGCGAGGTGTAAGGATGCCAAGGCGACGAGTGGCGGAAAAGCGAGAGATTCTTCCCGATCCGGTTTATCATAACCGGCTGGTGGCTAGATTTGTAAACTGCATGATGCGGGCCGGAAAGAAATCGCTCGCAGAGCAGATTTTTTACCAATCGATGGGGATTATCGAGAACCGGATGAAAACGGATCCCTTGGCGGTCTTCAAGCAGGCCGTGGATAATGTGAAGCCCGTGCTGCAGGTGAAATCGCGCAGGGTGGGTGGGGCCACCTACCAGGTCCCGGTGGAGGTCCGGGCTGAGCGTCGGCTCTCTATGGCGTTCCGCTGGCTGCTCACCTACGCCCGGCAACGCTCGGAGAAGAGCATGGAAGAGCGCCTAGCGGCTGAGCTCATCGAGGCGGCGAACAATCGCGGAGGGGCGGTTAAGAAGAGGGAAGACACACATCGTATGGCAGAGGCCAACAAGGCCTTTGCACACTATCGCTGGTAAGAAGGCCCCCATCCTAACCCTTCGGGGGGTGTAGCATCGGGAGAGGGGCCTTCAATGTTCCGAGAGGAAGGACGCGTAAAGTGACAGTCATAGTCCCCAAGGATCATATTCGGAATATTGGGATCATGGCCCACATTGATGCGGGCAAAACCACGACCACCGAACGGATCCTTTACTACACCGGACGGACCCATCGGATGGGTGAGGTGGATACCGGTTCCACCGAGATGGATTGGATGGAACAAGAGAAGGAACGGGGGATTACCATCACCGCTGCCTCCACAACCTGCTTTTGGTCCGACCATCAGGTCAATATTATTGACACGCCCGGACATGTCGACTTCACCGTCGAGGTCGAACGATCCCTCAGGGTTCTGGACGGGGCCGTGATTGTCTTCGATGCAGTGTCGGGTGTCGAACCACAGTCGGAGACAGTCTGGCGACAGGCTGATAAGTACCATGTGCCTCGCGTCGCCTTCATCAATAAGATGGACAGAGTCGGCGCGGATTTCTTCATGTCAGTAAAGTCCATTGCCGAGCGCCTCGGGTCGTACCCAGTGCCGATCCAACTCCCGTTGGGAGAAGAAAGTGGCTTTGCCGGCGTCATCGATTTGATCCGGATGCAGGCAGTTGTCTGGGAAGAGGACACGTTGGGGGCCGAGTTTCATTTGCAAGAAGTCCCCTCCGCGTATGCAGACCAGGCCCTCCAATACCGCGAAAGGCTTCTGGAGGCTGTCGCGGAACAAGACGAGTCTCTGTTGCCGAAGTATGTCGAGGGCAAGGAAATCTCAGAACAGGAGATTCGGACGGCCATCCGGAAAGCGACGTTGGCCCTGAAGATTATACCAGTCCTTTGCGGTGCCTCCTTTCGAAATAAGGGGGTCCAGCCCTTACTCGATGCCATTGTGAATTATCTCCCGTCGCCCGTGGATCTCCCTCCGGTCATCGGGGTGAATCCCAGAACGGGGGAGGAGGAGAGGCGATCGCCGGACGACAAGGAACCGTTGGCCGCTTTGGTCTTCAAGCTGGTGGCTGATCCCTATGTCGGTCAACTCTGTTATTTTCGCGTGTATTCTGGGATCATCAAGTCCGGATCTTCCGTCTTTAATCCGACCAAGGGAACCCGCGAACGGATCGGCCGCCTGCTGCGGTTGCATGCCAACAAGCGGGAGGAGGTGCCGTCCGTTCAGGCCGGGAACATCGCCGCGGCCGTGGGTCTCAAGAGTGCCAAGACGGGTCATACCCTCTGTGCGGAAGCCCACGCGATCTTGCTTGAGGCCATCGACTTTCCCACCCCGGTCCTTTCGGTGGCCATCGAGCCCAAGACCAAAGAGGGGGCAGACAGGCTCTCCACGTCACTGCAGTCCCTGGCCAACGAAGATCCCACCTTCCAGACCCGCGTAGACGAGGACACGGGACAGACCATCATCTCGGGCATGGGAGAGCTGCACCTGGAGATCATCGTGGATCGGCTGCTCCGGGAATTCAAGGTCGAAGCCAACGTAGGTCGACCGCAGGTGGCATACCGGGAAACGATTACGCAACCGGTCAGGGTGGAAAAGAAGTTCGTTCGGCAGACCGGAGGCCGGGGGCAGTATGGCCATGTCTTCCTGCAGGTTGAACCCGTGGACGCCGGGGGTGGTTTCCAGTTTGAGAGCAAGATCGCGGGCGGTGTGATTCCTCGCGAGTACATCCCGGCTGTGGGGAAGGGGGTCCGGGAGGCGGCCGAGAGTGGCGTGCTGGCGGGATATCCGGTCGTGGATGTGAAGGTCACGCTAACCGATGGGTCCCACCATGAGGTGGACTCCTCCGACCTCGCCTTCAAGATTGCCGGTTCCATGGCCTTCAAGGACGCAGTGAAACAGGGTCACCCCATCCTCTTAGAACCCATCATGCAGGTGGACGTCGTTTTGCCGGAAGAATTTCTGGGAGAGGTGATTGGAGATTTAAACGCCCGACGGGGACGGGTCGTGGGGATTGATACACGGCCCGCGGCTCGGGTCGTGCGCGCCGAGGTTCCCTTGGCGACGATGTTCGGATATGCAACGGATCTGAGGTCGGCCACGCAGGGCCGGGCGACATACACGATGCAGTTTGCGCGCTATGAGCCTCTTCCTGCAAACCTTGCCGAGGAGATTATTGGGCGGGTCGTCGGTCGAAGCTCGACCGCGTAGCGGTGCATGTGAAGCCGTAAGGGAGCACGATAGAGGAGGGCTGGGGGATGGCCAAGCAAAAATTTGCACGGACGAAAGAACACGTCAACATCGGGACGATTGG
>CAZLDS010000101.1:0-8073 GCA_964558395.1 uncultured bacterium
GCGGTTCTCCCGGTCCACTCGGTCCAGCCGTCGTGCCAGGGTTTCCATCGTTGGCTCAGCCATTCCTTACCCCTCCTCCTTCGGCGACAATGCCATATCAACTCGCTGGCGAATCAGGTCCGGCTCCGTGTCAAGCACCAGCAGGGCCGCCACCGTAGAGATTTTCGGCTCCCATGCCGTGAAAGATCAGCCCGCCCGAAGTCACCATGAGCAGCCCCACGATTTACGTCATCCCTAACTCCTTCGCGGGAGACTTCTCAACTTAATTCCCTCAACTCCTCATCAAGCTGACGAATCTCAGCAGCGAGGTTGAGTCCCAGGAGGCGGCTGATGCCGTCGATTGCCATGAGCATGACAGTTGCTGCCGTGGTGAGGACCAAAATGACATCGTCCGTCTGTGAACCATGTCGCAGACCCTTGACTTCCTTTTCGTCGTCTGTGATGACATACCGTTCGAGCGTGCGTGGTGAGCTGTGGACATCTTGAGAGAGGAGACGATAGGCGCTGTCGTACATATGCCCGAGACCAACGTTTCTTGCTAGTTGTTTGGCTACCTCCTTTGTGACCTCCGCTTCTTTGATCTCGTTCGCAAGCCTATCCACGAGGTCAGACGTTAGATGTGGGCGGATATCGTCGAAAACAGGTGCGGGATTCTGCAGGATAGCCCTCACGAGCGTAAGCCGGCCTAGTTCACTCTCATAAACATACGCTCTGAAGAAACGCTCATCCTGACAGAGGTTCCACAGGATGAAAAGTGCTTCGACAGCAACGCGAAGCAGGCTACGGGCTTGAGACTCCATTCCCCGCTCGACGAGAAGGATTGCCCCTTCAGCATCGTTGAAAAGTTTTATCATAAGGCATGCTGCTATAACCTGCTGGCCGTCGCGGGAATGAACGGACACTCGGCCCATTGCTCTTTGGCAGAAGCTATTGACGCGATCCACCATGCCAAAGTGGGCAGCATATCGTTCTCTAATTTCCTTCCGAACCACGGCGATATTCTCAGAAAGGAATCCTTGCTCCTCAAAGCTCATAAGAACCTCTTCTCATTTTTGAGTTTTCCGTATTCCTTTGGTGCGCAGCAAATCTTTAACCGCCTGGCGGATGAGTCCTGAGGTCGTGACCCGAAGACCCGTTTCCTTGGAGAGCTTTTTGGCGAGACGGGCCAGGGCCGCCATATCATCGTCGTCGAGGTGGACTTGTCGCCGTTTAATCGCCATGTCAGTTGTCCCCCTTATACACCTGTTAGGCATACCTAGTCAAGCGGTTCCTCTCCCCGGGGCCGCGAGCTTGCCGATGAGCCGCGCTCCGGTGGCAGAAGGGATCGCCGTGTTGCAGCCGCAGCCTCGATCCCGTGATTCACGCGGGGCCCCACGAAAGCGAGAGTTCCCCAGTACCGATGCTTATCTAATGAGGGCTTACGGGTGAATGCGACGAGACCTGTGTGGCCTGTCTGAAAAACAGGCAGGCCCAACGCGGAGGGGGATGGCCTTCAGTTCATCCTGTTAGACGATACCGCTTGATCTTGTCCAGGAGGGTTGAGCGAGAGATTCCCAAGAGCTTTGCTGTTTGGGTTCGATTCCCCTCCGTAGCCTCGAGGGCTTCGCGAATGTAGTTTTTCTCGAGGTCGGCGAGGGAGACAAACCGGTCCGAACCTCTGTGACGCGGTTGCGCCGTCAGCGACTCTCCCGGGCTGACACGGACAGCCGTGCCGGCAAGTCCTTGAAGATCTGCTGGGAGATGCTCGGGAAGGATCTCGTCGCCGCGACACAGAATCATCGCCCGCTCTGTCACGTTCTTTAGTTCGCGGACATTGCCCGGCCAGGGATAGGCCATCAGGATGTCTTGTGCCTGCTCGGAGAACCCCCGAACGCGCTTCTTCAGAAGCCCATTGAAGTCTTGGACAAAGAGTTGCGCCAGGTAGAGCACATCGCGCCCTCGATCTCTTAGGGGCGGAATCTCCATGGGCATTACTTTGAGCCGATAATAGAGATCTTCTCGGAAGGTGCCGGCTTCCACGAGCTTTTTCAGGTCCCTGTTGGTCGCCGTAATCGTGCGCACATCGACGGAGATATCTCGAAGGCCGCCGACCCGCCTGAAAGTTCGGGTTTCCAAGACCCGGAGGAGCTTTGGCTGAACTGCTGGTGGCATATCACCGATCTCATCCAGGAGGACCGTTCCGCCGTCGGCCACCTCCAGGAGACCTCGCTTCATCGCTTTGGCATCGGTGAACGCCCCTCGTTCGTGGCCGAAGAGTTCTGAGTCCAAAAGATTCTCGGAAAGGCCCGCACAGTTGATCTCGATAAAGGGCTTGTCCCGTCGACTTGACTTCTGGTGGATGGCCTTCGCGATCAGCTCTTTTCCCGTCCCACTTTCTCCTAAGAGGAGGACCGTCGTATTCGGATTCTGACTGATGAGGTCGATGAGTCCGTCGATGGCACGAATCGAAGCGTGTTCACCGGGAATAGCCGGTTCCCGGTCTGTGGCGCGTCGCCGAAAATGTTGACTATAATACGAGCGGATCCGGTCTTTCTTCAACCGTTCCACCGCCTTCGAGACCCGCAGTTCCATGGCAGCCAGGTTCCCCTCCGCGGGCTCCTTAATCAAAAAGTCTTCCGCCCCACGCTTCACCGCCTCCACCGCACTTTCGTAGGTCCCGTGAGCGGTCAGGACAATAACCGCCCCATCAGGGTGGCTCCCCTTGATGCGATCGAGGACGGTCAAGCCATCCAGATCTGGAAGCTTGAGGTCTAACAGGGTCACGTCCGGGGCCTCGTCGCGCACGAGACCTATCCCCTCGGAGGCTGTGGAGGACCCCAGGACCCGGTACCCCTTGCGCTCAAAGTGGTGCCGCAACGTCTTCTGGATCAGGGGTTCATCATCGATAATCACGAGTGTATGCTGCATATGTCGCTTTTCCGTGTCTGCGGTCACCCATCCCCAGGTTTCAGGGGAAGCCTTATCGTAAAGGTGGTCCCCTGCTGGGGGCGACTCTCTACTGCAATTTTCCCTCCATGGTCCTCTATAATCCGCCGACATATGGGAAGACCAAGGCCTGACCCCATGGGCTTGGTCGTAAAGAAGAGATCAAAAATACGGTCCTGGTCCTCGGGAAGGATTCCGCACCCCGTGTCGGTGATGGACACCTCTACGTCGTCCACCTCATGAATCTCTCCCCTTCGGTGGGGTCGGGTCTCCACGGTCACGGTGCCTTCGGTAGAGATTGCTTCTATGGCGTTCTTCAAGAGATTCAAAAAGACCTGTATCAACTTGTCTTGGTCCACAAGGAGAGTCGGCAGTTGGGAATAGTAAAGCTTTCGCAGCTCGATGGAACGCTCGCGGATTTCTCCCGCATAGAGGTGAAAGCATCCCTCGAGGAGCTGGTGGAGATCGGTCGATCTCCGTTCCAGGGCGGCAGGTCGCCCAAAGACGAGGAGGTCGCCTATCAGGGCATTCAAGCGTTGGGTCTCTGCGAGCATCGCCTCGACGAGCTCTCGATGCGCTGGCGTGAGATCCACCTCCCGCGTCAGAATTTGAGCCACGGACGTGATGCCAAAAAGCGGGTTCCGGACCTCATGGGCCACGCCCGCCACAACCTGTCCGATCGCAGCAAGACGGTCTTTGCGGTGAAGCTCTGCCTGGAGCTGTTTGATCTCACTCAGATCGCGGAAGACCACAATAACCCCCTCTCGATTACCTCGGACATCTGTGAGATAGGAATTACTAAAGCCGAGGGGGATACGACTGTGATCTCGCAGGGTCAGCTCGAGCTCTCGATGGCTCGACTCGCCGCGGACCTCCAGCAACTCGCCCGCGTTGGGAAACAGGTCGGTCATTTTGTGCCCAATGAGTTCGGCTGCGTCGCACCGGAGGGTGAGGGCTCCCTGGGGATTGATCAGTGTGATGGCGCCACCGGGATCGGCAACCATCAGTCCGCTTGCCAGATGAGTGATGATGCTTTCCGTGAGGCGTTCACTCCGGTAGAGTTCTGCGGTGCGTACCTCCATCCGCTTGCGGAGGTCTCTTGTCAGTTCACTCGCCAGCTGGTGAAGACGCCTGAGTTCACCGACTTTTTCCTGCAACGTATGGACGAGCTGGCTGTTCTCAACCAGGAGGCGATGGCGCTCTTCGCCCCGCTTGACCGCTGCAACGAGCGCCTCGGATTGAAGCGGTTTTGGGATGTAGTCATATGCGCCATGTTTCAGGGACGCAATGGCATTCTGCAGAGACGCATGTGCGGTGATCATGATCACCGGCGTGTGGGGGGTAAGGGAGGCAAAGCGGCTCAGGGCCTCAATCCCACTCATGCCGGGAAGCACGACGTCGAGCAGGATCACAGCCGGGGGGTCCGTTTGAGTTACCTGGAGGGCCGCCGGGACATCGGCGACCGTCAGGACGTCGAAGCCTGCATGAGCGAGAGTATCTGCGCAGTGCTCGCGGATGAGTCGTTCATCATCCACCACGAGGACTTTGGTTTTTAGTATCTCTGGGGAGGCCGCAGCCATAGTCCCCCTCTCCCCGCTTGTCATACTAACGCTATCAGGGGGCTCGCGATTTTTCAATAGAAATGTGCCTTTCCCTCGACTGGGATGAAAGTTGACAGAGGTTTGGGTAGCCCCTATGATCGAACTGCAGGAGGAGGAGAGGGCGTGCGAGACACGGTTTTTGCCGCTGTCCGGCGGGCGATCAAAACCCATCGGCTAGTCCGGTCAGGAGACGTGATGGTCGTCGCGGTGTCAGGAGGGGCAGACTCCGTCGTCTTGCTCCACTCGCTGCTCCGACTTCGCGCCGAATGGTCCCTGACCCTTCACGTGGCCCATTTTGACCATGGTCTCCGCGAGAGTTCTCGACAGGATGCCCTCTTTGTTGAGGAATTGGCAGCTTCCTGGGGTCTCTCTGCGACCATGGGCTGCTGGGGAGGACAGGCGCGTCGAGGCCGGTCGCTTCAGGCGGAGACTCGTCGGGCGCGCTACCGCTTTCTCGGGGAAGTGGCGTCCCAGGTCGGGGCCACAAAGATTGCCCTGGGACATCACCGTGACGATCAAGCAGAGACGGTCCTTCTTCATTTCCTGAGGGGCTCGGGGCTGCGAGGACTGCGCGGAATGTTGGCCGTGAGAGAAGGGCACCTCATCCGGCCACTTTTGGAAGTCGGGCGGGAGGAGATCGAGGCCTATATCAAAAGGCACCAACTCTCTTTCGTGGAAGATCCTTCGAACCAGAATCTTCGTTATCTGCGAAACCGGATTCGCTGGAAGCTCCTTCCATTGCTGCAGCGGGAATATAATCCCGCGATGACGAGGACGCTGGCGCGGATGGCCGCGTTTGTCGCGGATGACGAGGGCTATCTAGAGGCGCGTGCTGGCGAGGCCTTTAATGACCTGGCGGAGTTTCAGAGGACCAGAATTTGCATGAGCCTCGCCTCGCTACGGGGCGCGGCCCCACCCATTCGTCGCCGGATTCTCGAGCGGGCGATTCGGAGCCTCGTCCCTGGGGCCTACCTCACCGCTGCCCACGTGCGGGCCGTGGAAGGGCTTGCGGTGCCGGGGGGCCAGTCGACTGTCAGCCTGCCCCGGGGTCACAAGGCTTGGAGGTCTGGGGGCTTTCTCTTTCTCGGGCGTCGCGGCGTACAAGGGCCTCCTCTGGTTCATCAGGAATTACCGGTCCCCGGGGAGGTTGTCATTCAGGAGTGGGGAGTGCGGATGGAGGCTGCGATCCTCCCTCGGTCGATGGCAAATATCCCGGAAAACAGTCCAGACCTGGCCCTTATCGACTGGAAGGAGGTCCTTTGCCCGCTTGAGGTTCGCAGTCGGAGACCCGGTGATCGCTTTCGCCCGTTGGGGCTTCAGGGGCACAAGAAGCTCCAGGACCTTTTTGTCGATGCAAAGGTCCCTCGGGAGGCGCGGGGCAAGGTCCCCGTCGTTTCGGATCAGCGAGGGATCCTATGGGTTCCAGGATTTCGGATCGATGAACGGGGACGGGTGGCGCGTGGCACGGAACAGGTATTATTCCTTGCCATCCACCGGGGGGAACGCCCCGCGTCCGGGTAGGCCGTTCCATTGGGGTATTGGCATCCGTAGAGCGATATGCTATTTTTAAAATGTGAAAGTGTCTCTTTTTTGAGGTGAAGAACGATGAATCCAAAGGGGGCTTGGGGATTAAGTCCCTTCATGAAGAATCTTGCGCTCTGGCTGGTGATCGGGCTAAGCATGATTCTGCTTTTTAACATCTTCAACCAAACCCAACCAGTCGAGAAAGAGCTCATCTTTAGCGACTTTATTGCCATGGTCGATCGAGGCGAGGTTGCCGAGGTGACCCTGAAAGGGTCCGCCATCCGGGGCCAGCTGACGGATGGCACGCATTTTCGGAGCTACGCCGCTGACGATCCCGAGCTGGTTCCCACTCTGCGCAAGAAAGGGGTACGGATTGCCGCCCAGCCCGTGGAACAGAATCCGTGGTACAACGTACTCCTCTCCTGGCTGCCGATGCTCTTGTTCATCGGAGTCTGGATCTTCTTCATGCGGCAGATGCAAGGCGGTGGGGCCAAGGCGCTCTCTTTTGGAAAGGCGCGGGCTCGACTGCTGACGGAAAAACAGAACCGGGTCACTTTTGCTGATGTGGCAGGGGTGGAGGAGGCGAAGGAAGAGCTGGAAGAAATCATTGACTTTCTCAAGGATCCTCAGAGGTTCCAGAAACTCGGTGGCCGCATCCCGAAAGGAGTCCTACTGATGGGGCCTCCGGGGACGGGGAAAACCCTGCTGGCGCGCGCTATTGCTGGTGAAGCCAACGTCCCCTTCTTTTCGATCTCCGGCTCTGACTTTGTGGAGATGTTCGTGGGGGTCGGCGCCTCTCGGGTCCGTGACCTGTTCGAGCAGGGGAAGAAGCACGCGCCCTGCATCATCTTCATGGATGAGATTGATGCCGTGGGTCGGCACCGCGGTGCAGGGCTTGGCGGTGGCCATGACGAGCGCGAGCAAACGCTGAATCAACTCTTGGTCGAGATGGATGGGTTTGAGTCGAATGACGGCGTCATTCTCATCGCGGCCACGAACCGACCCGACGTGTTGGATCCGGCGCTTCTTCGGCCGGGGCGATTCGACCGCCAGGTGGTGGTGGCGCGGCCTGATGTGCGTGGCCGAGAAGAGATCCTCAAGGTTCACATTAAGAAGATTCCCGTCGGCGCGGATGTGGAGCTGGCCGTCTTGGCCCGGGGGACCCCGGGGTTCTCAGGCGCCGACCTCGCCAACCTGGTGAACGAGGCAGCGCTTTTAGCGGCTCGAGAGAGCAAAAAGTTTGTCGAGATGAAGGACTTTGAAAGCGCCAAAGACAAGGTGCTCATGGGGGTGGAGCGCAAGAGCCTGATCTTAAGTGAGGAAGAGCGGCGCGCCACTGCCTATCATGAGGCAGGACATGCCTTGGTGGCGAAGCTCATCCCAGGGACCGATCCCATCCACAAGGTCACGATTATCCCCCGGGGTCGGGCATTAGGGATCACACAGCAACTGCCGATGGATGAGAAGCACAACTACCATCGAGAATATCTGTTGAACAATATCGCTATTCTCATGGGGGGTCGGGTGGCGGAGGAGTTGGTTCTGGGTCATGTAAGCACCGGGGCGGGGAACGACTTGGAGCGCGCCACCGAACTGTCCCGCAAGATGGTGTGTGAGTGGGGGATGAGCGAAAAAATGGGTCCCCTCACCTTTGGGAAGAAGGAAGAGATGGTCTTCCTGGGGCGAGAGATTGCCCAACATCAAGACTACAGCGAACAGACCGCCCAGGAGATCGATCAGGAAGTTCGCCGTTTTGTCATGGATGCGTATGAACGGGCCAAGGAACTGGTCAAATCGCGGATCGACGCGCTCCACGCCTTGGCCGCTGCCCTCTTAGAACGGGAGGTGTTGGAGGGACCGGAAATCGATGTCATCGTCGCCGGGGCACTGGCCTAAGGGGTCGGGTCCTTCCGGCAATTGGCTGCCCCCGCTCCGTTGCGGGCGATTTCGCCTCGACCTGACTGCTCGGACACAGATCATGGGGGTCCTCAATGTGACCCCCGATTCTTTTTCCGACGGGGGA
>CAZLDS010000102.1:0-8022 GCA_964558395.1 uncultured bacterium
ATAGAATAAGATGAATAAACGCATTAGTGTAATTGTCAGTTCCTACAATCAGAGAGACTATCTAATAGAGGCTATAGAAAGTGTCCTGAGCCAAACAGTGATGCCTTGTGAAATTATCATCTCAGATGACGCATCAAGTGATGGCTCGCAGGACCTTATGCGGGAATATGCAGATAAGTATCCGGGTTTGATAAGACCGTTCTACCACGATCATAATGTCGGCATACCAAAAAACAAGAATTATGCTTTGCAGCACGCAAAAGGTGAGTTGGTCACGTATCTAGACGGAGACGACAGGTTTCTTCCAAAGAAACTTGAAATGGACATGAAGACGCTCTCAGATCATCCAGAGGCACAAGTTGCGTATTCAAACTTCTACCATATCGATGCTGCGGGAGCGAGGAGAGGCCTTTGGGTTGGAAAGAATAGTTCGCTACCATGTGGATCTATTTTTCGAGAAATGTTTGGCATGAAATCTCCTATCTGGTCTCTACGAAACGAGCTTGTCGTTTACGAAAGATTAAGGGACATCGGGTTCAACGATATTGGTTTAGCAATGTATCACGATTGGGATGTTAGGGTCCGACTGACAAAGAATTGTAAGGTTGCATATTGTCCGGAACCCTTGGCGGAATATCGCCACCACTCGGGAGGGATATCGTGGTCCGAGGCCGCACGACATTTAGAAGAGGTTAGACAAGTCTATCAGAAAAATCGTTTTTTGCTAAAGGATTTACCGAAAGGGGACCGGACCTTTGTAAGGACGGGAATATCACGGTGGTGTAGGAAATTTGCCCTTCGTGCGGCGAAAGAGCAGATTCGAAAGGGTAATAGAAGACTCGCAATCAAATACTGGATGGAATACTTGTGGTACAATCCTAAAGGATTTGATCCAAGACTAACCGCGGAGATTGTGGTCCCCAAGTGGGTCTATCCACAGTTAAGAGCAGTGTATCGAGCTGTTCGTGGTAACCGGCTGTGATGCTTAGGATATATGGATGTGAGGAACAGCGGCTCTGAAATGAGAAACTTCATTTGTTCATCTCGAGCAGTCTGCGGTTGTAGCGTCGCGCTGCCGCATGATCTCTGGTGGTCCTGATATTGAATGATCAGGCTTCAACCCTCAGAAAGTGGTCATGGCAGTGAAAAAAGCACTTGTCACTGGAATCACAGGGCAAGATGGGTCGTATCTGGCGGAGCTGCTCCTCGAGAAGGGTTACGAGGTGCACGGGATCATCCGGCGGGCCTCAACCTTCAACACAAGCCGTATTGATTATCTCTATCAGGATCCTCACATCAACGGTGTGAAACTGTTTCTCCACTACGGCGATATCGCCGACTCGACGAATCTTATCAAACTGCTGTACCGCATCCAGCCGGAAGAGATCTATCACTTAGCCGCACAGAGTCACGTCCGGGTGAGTTTCGATATCCCGGAGTACACCGGGGACGTGAGCGGACTGGGAACCATCCGGATTCTCGAGGCCATCCGTGAAACAGGGCTCAAGGCGAAGTTCTACCAGGCGAGCAGTTCAGAAATGTTTGGCAAGGCCCAGGAGGTGCCGCAGCGTGAAACCACGCCCTTTTATCCGCGCAGTCCGTATGGGGCAGCCAAGGTTTATGCTTACTGGGTGACAGTGAACTATCGCGAAGCCTACGGAATTTTTGGGTGTAATGGCATTCTGTTCAACCATGAGTCTCCGCGCCGGGGTGAGACATTCGTTACCCGCAAGATCACCCGGGCCGTGGCACACATTAAGGCTGGTATACAAAAGAAGCTTTATCTCGGCAATCTCGATGCCGAGCGTGATTGGGGGTACGCGAAGGAGTATGTGGAGGCCATGTGGCTCATGTTACAGCACGACGAGCCAGATGACTACGTGATTGCGACAGGTGAACCACATTCCGTGCGGGAGTTTTGTGAAGAGGCGTTCTCTTATGCGGGTCTCGACTGGCAAAGCTACGTTGAAATTGACCCAAAGTATTATCGTCCTGCTGAGGTGGATTTGCTCGTGGGAGACGCTGCCAAGGCGAAGAGTAAAATGAGCTGGGAACCAAAAACGTCTTTCAAGGAACTCGTCCGCCTCATGGTTGATGCCGACGTGACCGCCCTCCAGAGCTCAATACGCGACTCTCGACACTTGGACGGACCAATTGAGTAGCTGGCGATAACGTGAGGCGAAGGTGAGCCATCTCCGGGATACAACATGATGAAATGGTCCGAAAAAAGAGTGGTGGTGACCGGTGGGGCCGGATTTCTAGGCTCCTTTGTAGTAGAAAAGCTATGTGAACGCGGTTGTAAAGATGTAGTCGTGCCGCGCTCACAGGAGTGCGACCTACGGGATCGCGACGCCATTGTCCGTCTCTACAAGGAGGCGAAACCGCACATTGTTATCCACCTTGCAGCGGTAGTTGGTGGCATCGGCGCGAACCGGGAGAACCCAGGGCGGTTCTTTTACGACAACGCCATCATGGGCATTCAGCTTATGGAATATGCCAGGCAGTCCGGCGTCGAAAAATTCGTCGCCATTGGCACGATCTGCTCGTACCCCAAGTTCGCGCGAGTCCCATTCAAGGAAGATGATCTGTGGAATGGATACCCTGAAGAGACCAACGCGGCCTATGGCCTCGCGAAAAAGATGTTCCTCGTCCAAGCGCAGGCATATAGGGCGCAGTATGGCCTCAATGCCATTTACCTCCTGCCTGTCAATCTCTATGGCCCGAGGGATAATTTCGACCTCGAAACGTCCCACGTGATACCGGCCCTGATCCGCAAGTGCGTGGAGGCGAAAGAGGAAGGCCGCGGGGAAATCATGCTGTGGGGAGACGGCTCGCCCACGCGTGAGTTTCTCTATGTCGAGGATGCGGCAGAAGGAATTCTGTTGGCTACCGAGCGATACGATGGCGGTGAACCCGTCAATCTCGGCACAGGTGAAGAGATTTCTATTCGAGACCTCGCACGGATGATTGCGAGGGAAGTTGGTTTCAGCGGCGAATTTATATGGGATACGAGCAAGCCAAACGGTCAACCGAGGCGCTCCCTGGACGTGACAAGGGCAAAGGAGCTCTTTGGCTTCCAAGCGAGAAATCGCTTGTACGAGGGCATCCCCAAGACGGTCGTCTGGTTTATGGACCATCGTCAGGAACTGCGTGAGATCACTTTCGCTTGAAACTGGAACGGAAAAGGTGAAGATTCTCATCATCTCCGCTGCATTTCCGCCGATGGATGCCGGCGAGGCTGATCATACGTTCTATCTCTGTCGTCATTTAGCCGGTCATGGCTTCGATGTACATGTCCTGACGACAAGACAGGACATCATAACAGACCACGTTCCATTCAAGGTGTATCCTCATGTCCGCAACTGGTCTTGGTTAGCCTTGCCGTATCTAGCGATGTTCCTACGAAGGTGCTCCCCTGATGCCGTTATATTGTTGTACACTGGGTGGATTTATAACGGACACCCTATGATTACTTTCTTCCCAACCATATCCAAGAGCCTTTTCCCTCATGTTCCTTTTGTGACACAATTTGAGACCGCGCAAGGTTCGACCCGATGCTCTCTGTCCACGCGTGTAGTTCGCAGGGGAATCAAACAATGGGCTCGTCCCGAACAGGTGGACTTCTCATTTGGAACTTTGTTACGAGACAGTGACCGAATCATCGTTCTAGGTGAACATCACCTGGCTCTGCTTTCAGAGCGTTTACCTGGAGTGTGGGGAAAAAGTGTAATAGTGCCGCCCCCTCCCCTCATACCTGTTTGTCCGGATGACGACGGGATATCGCGACAGCTTGGGCGCGAAACTCTTGAACTCAAACCCGATAACTTCGTGATTGTCTATTTTGGTTACGTGGAGAAAAACAAGGGAGTTGATACACTATTAAGGGCGTTTCAGATAGTTGCCAAGCAAAGGCCGAATGTGCGGCTTATCTTCGTGGGCGGGGGTAATCAGCGTAATAATGCTCTCCAAAGTGAGCGCGGTAAAGCGATAGTCAAGTACAATCAGAAGATTGCCGGATTGCTCCAGCAATTGGGCATTGCTGAGAAGGTCACGTGGACGCAAGGATACCCATCGGATAGTAATCAGGCGTCTATTTATCTTCGGGCTGGTGATGCCTGTGTGCTGCCGTATGACGAAGGCGTTTCGCTAGACAGGAGTTCATTCGCGGCTGCTGCGGCACACGGGTTACCAATAATCAGCACGAAAGGTGAGATCCTAGAATCGCCCTTCATAGACCGAAAAAACGTTTTTCTCTGCCCACCGAAGGACCCTGAGACATTAGCAGAGGCCGTTAACTTGATAATTGGTAACGCCGAGCTACGGGGGCGGCTTCGTATAGGAGCGCTTGAATTAGCACAGGAGTGGTTTTCATGGGATAAGGCAGTATCGCGAACCACCGAGATCTTGAGGTGCGCGGCATTGAAAAGGCAACAAGCGAGTGAACCGGTATAGATTCTCACGTGAATAGTCATATTACGCTGGGAGATGGTGTAGTGCATCGACAGAATGGGTTCACAGTTGCGGGTGACACGTGTAAGTACGTAATGAACGTCCTATGGAACAACGAAAGGAACAAGCTTCCTTTTAGCTGAACATGAATATTCTCCACGTAAGTCCACTGTATTTCCCCGCTGAAGGGGGTGCCGAAAGGCACGTCAAAGAAGTCTCAGAGCGACTAGCCTCGCGTGGACATCGCGTCAGCGTCCTCACGACCAATGCGCGAAGCAAGCTGGATCTGGAACGTGGTGCCGACGGTTACCTCGAGAAGTTCGAAGTAATCAATGGCGTCGAGATCAAGCGGCTTCCGGCGACTCCGAGTCTGTGGGCAAAGCTCCTCGATGCGCAACTCCACCTCCGGGGCGGATATCGAACGCTCAGCTATCTCTTCACCCCGAGTGGACTTGAGATGATCCTGGGGAGTCCGAGGAATCTGAGTTTCTTTCGAAAGGTCCTGCGATCGGAGGCCGACGTTGTGGCATCCTGGAATTGGTCGTGGCCTGCAACGTACCAGGTCCATCTGGCGAAACGGTGGAGGCGCTTTCGGCTGGTGGGAGTTCCGCTCTTCCACACCGAGCAGCGGTGGAGTCAGCGGCCGATCTACGACGTGATGCTCTCGTCGTGTGACGCATTCTTGGTGAACACCGCGTATGAAGGATCCTACATCCGGAACCGTGTTCCCGGGGCGGGACATTTCACGGTTCAGGGCGTCGGGATCAACCCCGATCTCTTCGACCGGCGTGACGGGCGGGCGTTCCGAGCGCGCCACGGCCTCGGAGACAAACCGGTCGTAGGCTTCGTGGGACGGATGATTCGCGACAAGGGCCTGAACAAGGTGCTGGAGGCAATGCCGGCGGTGTGGCGCTGGAACCCCGACGTGCGTCTGGTCCTCGCCGGAATGCGTCCCGACCATTCCTCCTGGCTCGACCGCATTCTTCAGAGCCTCACGTCCGACGAGCGACAACGGGTCCTGGTGTTGCCGAACTTCGCCGACGCCGACAAAGCCGCCTTGTACGATTCGTTCGACGTTTTCGTGCTTCCTTCGATTGCCGACTCCTTCGGGATCGCGTTCCTCGAGGCGTGGGCGTGTCGCAAACCCGTCGTCGGTTCTCGGATCGGCGCCATCTCCTGCGTCATCGAAGACGGTCGAGACGGGGTCCTCGTAGACCCCGCTGATCCGCAGGATCTCGCTCGAGCAGTGATCGGGTTGCTGGCGAATCGCGATATACTTGCGCGCATGGGCGAGCGGGGATACGGCAAGATGAGGGAGCAGTTCACCTGGGAAAAAGTGACCGACAGGGTTGAGAAGCTCTATCGAGAGGTGGTCACCCAGGCCCGCGAACGGGGCTGCCATCCCTTGTCCGCTGGATCGCGGTTGTCCCCGCTGGTTTCAGAAGATCCGTCCGAGGCGGCGCGCGACGACGCCGGCTGCGGGACTTGCTGATGGAAGGCGAGGCGCAACGGGCTCGCGCAAAGATTGGTATTTTTGATCACCTTTCAGGCAGGCTGGGAGGAGCCCAGTTAGTCGTCGCTCGGATGGCGGCACTGCTGTCGGAGAGGTACGAGGTCGATGTGATCCACAGTGGCAGGGGGTACACGCTATCGAGCCTAGGCACCACATTCGAAGTGGATCTGAGCCGGGTAAAAGAACGAATCGTTGGAGACTCGAGGGAAAGTTTCTCAATTCCAGGTCCTCGATCGATGAGGAACTATGCGAGGTACGGGTTGCAGAGGGACCGGGCATTAACAGAGCCCTATGATCTTTTCATCTATTCCGGTTTTGGACCGCCTCCTTTTTCTTATGCTGGCAGGGCACTGATCTACTGCCATTTTCCGTTTGAAGCCCGCCCCATTGTCCGCATGCAGGTCAATGAACGGTGGTGTAGGAGAAATCCTGTGGATCGGTGGATCCGGTTGGGGCTGTATGAGTGGATTTGGAACCGCCGAATGCGCGGATATGCGACCGTGCTTGGGAATTCTTCTTTCACATCCCAATGGATTGAACGCCTCTGGGGGAGACCAGCTGAAGTAGTCTATCCGCCTGTAGCTGTGACGGTGTCTGCTGTCGAAAAGGGAAATCGGATCATCTCAGTTGGGCGGTTCGTTAATACCAATATCGATTCAAAGAAGCACACGGAACAATTGGAGGCGTTCTCCGAATTCCTCTCCCGAGTCGGCGGGGATTGGAGTCTCTGCGTGATCGGGCTTTGCGCTGACAAAGACCGCGCTTACGTGGAACAACTTCAACACGTCGCCAAGGATCTGCCTGTCACATTCGTCGTAAATGCGGAGCGAAAGGCGGTCTTGAGTTACCTTGCGGAGGCGAAGCTGTTTTGGCATACGAGAGGTCTCGGTGATGAGGAAAGTACTGAGCCCGCCCGCATGGAGCACTTCGGAATGGCGACCGTGGAAGCGATGATGGCTGGTTGCGTCCCGTTGGTACCCGGATGTGGAGGCCAACCCGAGATTGTGGAGGATCAGGTAAGCGGGTTTCTCTGCCATGACCTCAACGGTCTAGTCCAACACAGTGTCTGCCTCGCCAACAACGACCAGTTGCGCCTTAGGATGAGCCACAGGGCTTTGGAGCGGAGCAAGGAATTCCACCGGGCGCGCTTCGAGCAGCACTTGGGCCAGCGGGTATTGGAGTGTCTACGAGGGTTAAAGCGGCAGACTAATGACTCCGATAGCGAATGATAAAAGCATGAAAAGTAGAGCACCTCTTACATCATATATTGAATCTTGTGTTGATCCCATTTTCGTTTTCGGGATCCTTCCGCGGAGCGGCACGAACTATCTCCATAACCTTCTTCTCTTGCATCCAGATTGTGGTGCTCCTGACCCGATTTGGGAGGATCATCTGCTCCGTTACTCTGATTTGCTGCTTAATTACGCCCAATCAGTCTCCTTGCATTGGCATTATGCTTGGGGAACTGATAAACGTGTAGGAAATGCTCTTTCTGAATCTCTGGGAAAAGGCCTACTTACATATTTGACATCGCTGACCAATAAGAAACGTTTGCTGACAAAGACACCGAGCGTCGTCAACCTTCAGTCCTTCTTCAAGCTTTTTCCATCGGCTCGGCTGATTATCTTGGTCCGCGATGGACGTTCAGTTGTGGAGTCAGGTGTGAAGAGCTTCGGGTGGAACTATGAAGTCTGGATGCAAAAATGGGCTAACGCAGCTCTCACCATTTGTGAATTTGACAAGACTTGCGATCGGAAGTATTTCATCATGAGGTATGAAGATCTTTTCAAGAATGTTGAAGGAGAGATGCGCAGGATGTTGTCCTTTCTTGAATTAGATGCCGGGACATATGACTTTGATGCTGCGGCACGCTTACCCATCATAGGATCCTCTGTGTTCCGGGGCGGGCAGGAGAAGGTCCATTGGAAACCAGTTGAGAGACGATCAGGTTTTGATCCTGTAGTACGTTGGGCCGGTTGGAATCGTGCAATGCACGAGCGTTTCAACTGGCTTGCGGGACAGTATCTGAGCCGATTTGGATATGAAGAGGTACAGTACAA
>CAZLDS010000103.1:0-7608 GCA_964558395.1 uncultured bacterium
TCTCATCCGCGCCTACGGGGCCCCCAAGGGTAATGAGTAGAAACGCGGAGGCCTGCGGGGACCGAGTAGGTTCACTTGATTGACCGCAAGATGTAACCTCTCTCACAGCTCCCGCCATTACCAGTCGGAACCTAGGCGACAATCAGATTCATGGGCTGCGCCCAGTGCGCCAGCTGCTACCAAGGCATTTCAGGGCGCACGTCCCCCCGTGGACAGGCTAAGAAACTATCGCGTGGGGACATTGCCCCCGCTCCGCTTCCGGTCCTGGTGCCAGGCGTGGGCATCGAGGGGTAAAGGGCACGATTCTTGCCGGCCCGCGATGGAGCGACATCATGGAGAAGATCAGGAGACTGTTTGGCCAAAGACAGGGGGAGGGACCCACTTCGAAGTTGTGCGGGACCTACCTCGTCGAGGAAGGGGACCTGTCGACCTGTCCTCAGTGTGGTTATGTGGCGGGCGCTGGGTCAGGCCTACCAGTGTGTGACGGCCGATCTCCCCAAGTCACGACTTGAAGAATCGGCGAGAATCTGCTTCCTTGGCAGACCGGCCTCTCCCCTGTACTTCCGTCGCTGGTAGGAATAGAAAATCTCCCAGATATTCCCGCGCTTGAATACCGGCTCTATATTCCTCGTCGCTGGTCCCCCTTTTACGGTCCTCCCAGGGAAGCTCTCTGAGGCCGCGATGGCGAAGGGAGCCCACTGCGACCAACTGAGGAGGCCGGTTCAACGCGGGAGGAAGTTGAAACGAAATGTGACTCCGGCTCCCCCCGCTGTGGGCTTCTCGGTCGCGGACTGTTCATCGAGCCGGTGTAGTCCTTCAAGGAGGAGATGGTTGGCGTCCATCTGCGCTTCTACCAAGAAATCCTTGACGTCAATTACTATGCCGTCTTCGCAATCGATCTCCATCCTATCGAACCTGAAGAAGCCAATGTTCCAGGTCAGGAATTCAAGTATGACCTGCTTGATCTGATGCTGGATTGCCCGCTCGAGTACGTTTCTGGTGATCAATCCCTGTTCCACCAAGATCACGCCCAGTCGTTCCCATCGCGGGGAGGAGTGCTGGAGATCAAGCGCAACCATGAGGGCATCATCGCTCAAATGCTTCTGAGAAACCAGGATCTTGCCCAGGTTGTTTCTGACCGCCTGGGCGCCAGCGTAAACAATCTTACCGTTCTTGAAAAAGGTCATCCCTGAGTCTCCTAGCGTGGTGAGCGTCAGCTTACCCGTGTTCTCGCTCTGACTCAGGAACTGTAAGATGTCGGGAACGGTGAGCGTTAGCCGTCCTACAAGAGCCAAGGGCTTTGCCTCCTCCTTGGTACGCGACGGTCTTCGCGCGAAAAGAACTCTCCACCGGCGGGGTAATAATTGCCGACTCTTATGGGCGAAACAGGTCTCACAGCCTTGATTTTTAGCAACCATCGTGCCAAGAGACACATCTCATGGGAGGAACTGAGGAATTTCAAGTCAGTGTGCCAGATGAAAGTTTCCACCCGTTCGCCGTGAAAGAAGTTCGTCGAACGCCTGAGATCCAAGATTACGTCGACGATCTTTAGGGTAATCGACTACGAGGACAAGCGACTGTCAAAGCCTCCGAAGTCCAGAGAACCGAGTCTTACTAGGCTGACGCTGGCGATCTGCGAAGAAGCATGCCAAAAGAAAGGATATGTGGGCAGATCCTAGCCTTCTTACTCTGCCATTTCAAAAAATACAGCCTTTCAACAGATCCATGAGTCGCTCCACGTTCTGGTATGCACAGGCCAAGAGAAGCCTATGGCTCTCGACGGCTGTCGGCTGCTCATTTAGGATGATGTACAAAGCTCCCTTCAAAGCGATCAAGGATGTTCGAACCTCTTGTGCCACGACAGGTAGAAGCTCGCTCTTGAGATGGTCTTGGTGCGATCGGGCCTCCCCCTCCGCCTCGCACTGGTGAACCTGCAGGCGGTTAGCGTAGTCCTTCAAATCGGTCGCAATCCTGGGAAGAACCTTGACTTCACTATCCAGACGTGCCCCCAACAGCTGAAAGGTCTCTCCCATCAATCGCAAGGCCTGGGCCATAGTTTTTAAGTCATTGGCCATATTGTTCCTCCGATAGCATTACCTTCAGAACAATCCATCAGGCCCCCCTGGCTGAGATTCTCAGCTTGACCCAGCAGATCTCCGGCAGGACTCGTCAGGGCATCTCCAGGGCGATTGGAATGCGAATGGACGCCCGGCGGGTCGGGCCCGGTTTGGAGAACCATTAGCCGCTTCCAGGCAAGGCGCTCGGCCTCCCGCCACCCGGTGAAGCGGAAGCTCATCCGGCTAGGAGAACCCTTGACCATCCCAATCACCACCTCTTCGATCTGGGCATTCTGGTTGTCCAAGGACAAGAGAAGACTTGTAGGTCATTTCAATTAGTAGATACCGCGGCCGGTTTCCTGACCCCCATAGTTCCCATCCACGAGCGGACGTTCTGGTGCCGGGAAGGCCTTCGGCCTGGCACTATCTGCAGCGATCTGACTCAGGAAGCTTCTATATTGCGGGAAGCGGGAATCTTCCACGAAGTGCAGGAGTTGAATGCCGGCAGACTTCGCCTCTCGGGCCAGATCAATCTCTTTCGGGTCACCGAGGGCTATGAGGACTTCGAACCCTGCGTCAGTGAGCGCTGAGATGATCAGCGTGCAGAGCATAGAATCGTCGTCAATGACCAAGATTGGGCGGTTTCGCATGTGTTGTCCCTGGCTTGTCTTGAGCATGCAAGCTGAATACCAGCTGATCATGACCTTGATCTCTCCCTACGGTGGTAAAGGTATTAAAGAGGAGGCCCGTGGGGTCGGGGCCCACTTGGGGAGGACATTGTAGGCCATGTGGTTGCGGGCTTCGATGAAGGCTGGGAAGAATATATATGCGTTCGCGACACCGCAAGTGGTGGCCCCGAGGCGTCGCAGTAGACAGCAGCACACATGATGGTGTCGCCTTCGATGACGAGTTCCTCATCAAAGCAGAGACTGTCCTTGAGGTCGCGAGCTTGCCCTTGAGGATAGCCCTTGAAGGGCCCCGGCGTGGTGATGGTCATGCCAGCCCAAAGCGGCTTTGTGGGCTAACAGCAACGCCACCAGCCCGACGCCTCGCATTTGCCGAGGACTGTTTTATAGCTGCTTCCCTCTGCTGAAAAAATAGCGAGTTCAAAATACCACCCCCTTCGGGCGGTTCTCCAGTAAAGAACGGTCCCTTCATAATCCACCATGCTCCCGGTCGGCGCTCCAAACGAACAAGACACCCCTTCTTTGACGGCCTTGACTCCCCGATGAGGAGGGGTCAAGTTCCAAGTCGGCCTCACTTATCCTCCACCCCCACGCCCGGTCTCTTTCGCCTCTGGCTGCAGAAACAAGTCCTGGTAGTTCCTCATCGGATTGAGGGATGATCATATCAGAAAAGCCCCGCGGATAATTTCCTCAAGGGAATGCTTCAATAGGCCTCTCGGGGCCCGAGTGTACGATTCCTGATCACTTTCCCACTGCCCACAAATCGGCTACTAAGTTGCATCAGAAATCCTGAACTCATTGAAAATGAAGGTTGTGGCTCTCTGGCACACCTTTTGCTGCATCGTCTGGGGAGGGGGGACGAATGCGCTTCAGGAGGTACGGGAAGGTGGGTGCAGCAGAACAGAAGCGCCCGGTCATCGACGACGATCCGCATTTCCGCGAATTGGTGACCGTTATGCTCACGAAGACGGGTTTCGGGATGCTCCCGGCTGAGGGGCCGTCGAGGATTGAACTCGCCCAGGCGGCGCAGCCCGGTATCGCCACGTGCAAGGAGCCCAAGAGGGACCGAGTTCTCGGGGATATTCCCAGGCTCGGAGTAGCGGCCTCCTCAGAGTTAATGTGCGCCCTGCAGGCTTTTGACGCCGAAAGACGTGGCGATGGGAGGAACACGAATCCTCTTGTTGGAGGTCGCTTCCCCAATCTGCCATTGGGGGTCAGAGAAGTTTGGTTTACGACAAAATGTCCAACCGAAAACCTCCCTCTCTGTCACCTTGGCCAGCCTCTTCTAGGAGTCCTATTTGAGAACAAGGGTTCTATGACAGCTAAGTCGCCTGAGATTTCAAGCTCTTGCTCCCTCCGACGGGAGTTCTGGCACGACTCTTGGAGTCCTAGCTCCGGTAGAAGTCGGGCTCAACGAGGTAGCGGGGCCTTTGAATCCCTGTTCCACAACCCTCGCTGCCGGGAGGTCCTACTCCAGGAGGTCCTACTATGGTGAGAGAGCTACAGGGTGGCATCCAAACAGGCCCGATCAGGTGCGTCCTCGCCATGGGCCTGTCGGTGTGGCGCCGGTCGCACAACGGATTCACAGAGGGTTACGCGTGCTGAGACTGGTACGAGGGATTCGGCACATGGGAAGCCAGGGTGTGACGGTCATCGAGTTGGCCATGGTGGTGGTCCTTGTCGCGATCCTGGCGGGGGGAGCCTTCCCTGTCCTCATGACCAGCGTGCAGAACGCCCGGTTCAATGCGGCCGTACGGCAGATAGTGGGGGACGTACGCCTGGCTCGTGCCGAGGCGGTGGGGAGGGGATGGCAGTACCGGATCCGCGGCCGGGACCGGCGGGGGGTGGGGACCAGTGCCAGCCGGTATCGCCTGGAGGGCCGCCGGAGCACGGCGATCGTTTGGCCGGCGGAGGCGGATCTTCCACAGCAAACGGCGGATTTGTTCGTGGGGCCGTGGGTTAGCATCACAACCAACTATCCCGGCATCCAGCTGGATAACAGCGCCACGGGGACGAACCCACCATTCTACGCGGGCTTTGACCCCTCTGGGAAGGTGTGTAGCCCCGTCAGTCAGTGCTTTAATGGGGTCACCCCCTTACAAGTGACCAAGGATAGTACCGGCCAGGTGCGGCAGATCTCGATCGCACCGGCGACGGGAAAGGTGGGCCTCCAGTAAGGCATGGAGGGGCAGGAGCAGCCATGAAGAGCAGGGCGGACGGTTTCAGCTTGATTGAGGTGCTTGTCGCCACGGCGATCCTGAGCGTTGTACTGGTCGCTCTCACCGGCCTGTTTGCCACCGGCTACCAGAACATCGCTTACGGGGGGGGGATGACCGTGGCGACCGACCTGGGGCAGCAAAAAATTGAGGCGCTTCGACACCTCCCATTCGACCTCGGGGCGGCCTGCACAACACCACCCACCGACCTGGCTTGTCTGCACACAGCCGGGGTGCCCCCGGGCGGTGCGCCATCCGAGACCGAAACGATTACCAACCCCACGGTGAGCCTGGGGTACAGCTTCGCGCGACAGACGTGGGTGCAAATTCAGGGGACCGCCCCCTACCGATTTGCGGAGGTCACCGTGATTCTGCAATGGGCCGAGGCACAGGTCGGCGGCACCAAGACGCTCCGGCTCGATGCCCGGGTGGCCGAATGAGACCAGACGAGAAACACCGACACGAACAAAGAGGAGAAGGCGCAGCTGGCTTCACCCTACTTGAGGTCCTGATCGCCACCGCCATCTCGGCGATCGTGCTACTTGCCATGTACCAGCAGTACACGGGAGGCCGGTGGCTTTACAACAAGGGGGAAGCCAAGACGGTCGTACAGCAGAACGCGCGCGTGGCACTCGAGCTCGTTTCGCGGGAACTCCGGATGACCGGCTATGACCCGAACCATGTCATCCCCCGCCTAGGAGCCCTGACCATGCCCGCCACCACGCAGCGGGCGATCCAGAGCGCCACAGCAACCAGCATCCGGTTCATCGCCGACGTCAACAGTCCGGTGGGGACGGGGCCCGATGGCTGGGGGGACATGCTCGAGTACACCTACGACGCGACCTGTCAGCAGCTCCGGCGCAAGCTGTGGGTCTGGAATCCGGCGGCCAGCCCACCCGACTTCTGTACGGACTCCACCTGCCCTGTAGGGCCACCCCCCGACAGTGGCTGCGTGGAACCACCGCCAATTGCCGAGCAGCTGGACCCGGCGATGACCACGGTGTTCCGCTATTTCTATTACGACGCGGCCGAGGCGAATCCTAACCTCAAATTCAAGGAGCTTCCCTCGCCGGTCCCGCCGGCGGACCTGCCGCGGATCGGGCGGATTACGCTTCAGGTGGGTACCCAGGCCATGGCGTCTCTCGTTGGGAACCAAGCTTTTCGCCTGGTCTCGGACGTCCGGCTGCGGAATC
This sequence comes from uncultured bacterium, assembly GCA_964558395.1. Lineage (GTDB taxonomy): Bacteria > Methylomirabilota > Methylomirabilia > Methylomirabilales > CSP1-5 > CSP1-5. Next base: position 6,153 of record CAZLDS010000103.1, read on the forward strand.
AGTGAGGAGAGGGGGAATAATGTATGCGGAATAGTGACGGCATTGTCCTGATCGTGGCGCTTCTCGTGATGACCGTCTTGTCGATTCTGGGAGTGGCCTTCCTGACTATCTCGCACACCGAGGATCAGATCGCCTTCTACGACCGGTACGCCACGCGCGCCCTCTACGTGGCGGAGATGGGAATCGAGCGTGCCCGTCGTGACGTGAAGTACGACGCCGATTTTGATGGCGACGGGATCACCAACCAGTACTTTGCCTCCCCCACGCCGGTCGCCGGGGGCATGCCCATCGATTGCTCGGCCACGATCACAACATGGCAGGGAGTCCCCCCCCAGCAACGCTGTTACGACCTGGGCGCCCCCATTCCCGCCGAGCCCGCAGTCGTCCCCCCCTACCCGGCCGACGACGTCTACTTTCAGACGCTCTATACCAACACCAATCTCGATACGTACGGGGACGGCTCTGCCTATACCGTCAAGCTCGGGCTGCTCAACAGCAACAAGATGACCATCCGGGCCGAGGGGACCGGCCCGCTGCAAACCAGGAAGGTAGTGGACGTTCGGGTGGAGGTGCGGCCCCTGTCGGTGTGGAATAACGCCGTCTTCGCGGGCGGCGGCGGGAGCGGACTGCGCATCAACGGCAACGCATTGATTGGCGGCTCGGTCCACATTCTGGGGCAGGGCCTGGGGTCTACCGGCATCGCGGCCGACTTTGGCGGCGGCGGCGGCATCTTCAACTGGTATAACGGCATCGGTGTGGCCACCCTCAACGTTGATTTCTTCGCGAAGCTGCCGCCGGGCATGATTCCGTCACCGCCATCGCTGGACGCAGAGGTGCGACTCAAAGAGGGACAGATCTACATGAACAGCGGCCAAGCCCGGGTGGGGAATGATTCGGCCGATCTCGATGTTGACCTCAACCCCATCCCGGCGGGGATCAAACGCCGGATCGATGGATCCTACACCGAGAACGGCTACGCCGGCTCCTTTGGCGACCAATACGTCTACTCGGATAACGGGCTCTACGCGAAGTACGACCTCCCCGCCGACCACAACATTCCCTTCCCATCACTGACCAGCCTGCGGCCTGGCGGACCGCAAACCTATGAGGCCTGGCTCGAAGACAATGCCAATACATTTGAACCCGATCTTCTGGTGATAAGCCTTGTGTCCCCTAATGCGGTGGACCTGGCAACGGGCTCACTGACGATCTATAAGAGCACGACCACCTTTCCTGAGTTCTCCGACGGGAACGGGAACAGTATAGAATATGACGGAAACAATAAGATTTTGATCGTGAAGGGGATCGTTCGGATCCCCGGGGCTATCATTCTGGGCGGCACCGGCGCAGAGCAGATCCCCACCATCCGTTACGTAACGGGGCCTGGCGGGGGGACTCTGTACCGAGATCGCGCCGCAAATCCTGTCTGCTCGAAACCAGGGCCCCCGTCATCGAT
>CAZLDS010000104.1:0-7586 GCA_964558395.1 uncultured bacterium
ATTCGTCGTCCCCCTTATCATACCCTGTGACCTCCTGTTGCTAGCGGGCGCGCTGTCCCTAAGAGGGCCCTCGCGCCCGCCATGAGCCTCTCAGAGGCAAACCGATAGGCATGCATCGCTACGAAGAAAATGGGGTCAGCACGATAGCCCGACGAAACGCGTGATCGGACCATTCTTCACCCCTCGATTCAGTCCGGTTAACCAACTGCTCAGTGCCCGTTCTGATCCGGTCAACAACCTGCGCCGTGAGCCCGGCTCAGACGGCGAAGCGCTCGCGGTAGCCGCGATAACGCTCGCGCTCGGTGGCGGCATCGAGACCGAATTCGCCGAGTGACGGCCCAAGAGAAGAGAAAGGAAGGGGGAGAACTGACCGCGGTGGTGGCCCTGTGCCTTCCGGACTCCTAATTCTCATTGACAGCCCTCGGCGCGAGGGTATACTTATGCCCTCCACGGGAGTTAAACATGGAACCGGGGTATGCATAGTTCCTAGTCCACCTGCGGCACAATCGACGGCGCACCACGCATTTGAACGCCTTCCCGGGCCGGGCACGGCCCGCGAGGGCGCTGGTCAATCATACCAGGATCGTACTTTCTCAGCTTGGTTCCCGGATCTCGCGGTTGGTTTCTTAATCCTCTCCGCGCCTCTCTTCATGGCCTCTGTGGTACTAGCCGCTCCCAAGATAACGTGGCCACCGCCTTCTTTGGGGGGACTTTGCGCGAACGGAGCTAAGGTCTTTTAGAGGAGAACCCTATGAATCCCACCAATGATCGTACCAAGCTTCGCGGGAGAGCCCGAGTGAGAGCCAGCGCGATCAGGCGACGCTGATCCGCGTTGTCGGAAAGGGTCATTCTAGGCGTGAATCACGCGACAGCGCGTCCTGTCCCGGACGAGTCGGCCCCAGGGGGACACAAAAAGGGCCTTCGGCCCGAAAGCGCCCAGACCGAAATCGCCCCCGCGATAACGGTAGAGGAGCGTACAGAGTGACAGGAGGGGCGCCCTCGCGCAGGAGATAAGGAGGGTGGACTGGTGAACCAGGAGCAGCCCCGCCGGCTCGCGGAAGCGGATGCTGGAATCTGTGGCGCGGAGCCAGGTCCACCCCGCTCGGCTCACATCGGCCTCGTCGTCTCGTCGTCGCTCTGCGCCCAGGTCGCCTCGCACCAGGCGCACGCGGATGTCGCTGCGCCATCGCCTGTCGACTATGCGGAGCGCGCCAACAAGTGGGTTGTTCTGGCCCTTGCGGGGACGGCGGTCTTCATGACGACGCTGGACTCATCCATCGTCATTATCGCCCTCCCCTCGATCGCACATGCCTTCGGCGTACCCCTGACGGGCAAGATCGGGTGGGTCCTGATCGGGTATCTCGTCGTCATGGCAGCACTTTTGCTTACCTTTGGTCGTCTGGCCGACATGCTGGGACGCAAGCCGCTCTTCCTCGCCGGTCTCGCGGTCTTCACTCTCGGCTCGGCGCTCTGCGGGGCTGCGCCTTCGCTTGACGCGCTCGTCGCCGCGCGCTGCTTCCAGGGACTCGGGGCGGCCGCCATCTTCTCTGTCAATGTCGCGATGATCACGCGCTCATTCCCGGCCGCCGAACGCGGTCGAGCGCTCGGGATCAACACGATTCTCGTGCAGCTGGGCGTGAGCGTGGGACCAATCGTGGGAGGCATCCTGACCCATGCGCTGAGCTGGCGTTGGATCTTCTACGTCAATCTGCCGATTGGCGCGTTGGCAATCCTTGCCGCCTGCTATCTTCTAACTGAGCGGCCCCGTTTGGAGCGGCAACATTTCGACTTGCCGGGAGCCGCGTTCCTGGCCGTCGGGCTTAGCGCGTTGACCCTCGGCCTCTCCTTCGGGCAGGAATGGGGATGGGGCTCTTTCCGGTTCATGCTCTCAATGATGCTGGCGACGGCCGCGCTGGCTGGGGCCGCCTGGGTGGAACGTCGGGGGCCCTTTCCACTTCTGGATCCGGCGTTGCTCCGCAACCGGGTCTTCGCGTTCGCGAACGTCAGTTTGATGCTCTGCATGCTGGCTCTCTTCGCGGTCAGCTTTCTCTTGCCATTCTACCTCGAGGAACTGCAAAGGTACGATACCCTCCAGGCGGGGCTGCTGCTCACGCCGCTCCCGCTGACGCTGGTGATGGTGGCGCCCGTCAGCGGGGCGCTCGCGGATCGGGTGGGATCGCGCTGGCTCGCGCCGCTGGGGCTGGCGATCGCCTGCGCGGGCCTGCTGCTCCTGAGCGGGTTGACACATGCCAGCTCGATCGCCTACCTCATTCTGTGCCTGATCGTGACTGGGATCGGGCAGGGGCTCTTCCAGTCGCCCAACGCGCGCGCGCTCATGGGAGCCGCGCCGCCGGAGGAGCAGGGGGTCTCCACTGGCATGATGGCTACCTTTCGCGTAATCGGCCAGAGCCTGAGCGTCGCGGTGGCAGGCGCTGTTTTCATTAACTTCGGCGGCGCGGCAGCCGGTGCGGCGCTGGCAGCCGGCGTGGAGACGCTCCGCATCGAGCAGGTAGGGGCGCTGCACCAAACGTTCGAAAAGGGTCTGCATGCCGCCTTCGTGGTGTGCGCCGTGTTCGCGGCCGTGGCGGTAGTGGCCGCGCTGGCCCGGGGGAGAGAAAGCGGTACACTCTACCCCCGACGGAAAGAGCCCGACTGCAATTGAGAAGATGATTCGTGCCACCGCTCAGCGAGAAGGGAGAAAAGCCATGCATGGAGAAAGTGAGGTCCACATGAGTCGAACAAAGCGACCTTTTGTTTTCAGAGCAATGGACCATTAGATCAATAGAAGATCAATGGGCTACACGACCTCATCGAAGCCCGTGCGTCACAAACCATGGCACGAGCAACCTACAATCTGACCATTGTCGCCACGGTGTTTCTGCCGCTGACCTTTGTCACAGGACTGCTGGGGATGAACGTAGCGGGGATCCCGGAATCGCATACCCCCGCGGGTTTCTGGATTGTCGTAGGTGCCCTCATCGTACTCGCCACTGCCTCATGGGGTTGGTTACGATGGAAGAAGTGGCTCATTTAGGCATGACCGGACAGGGATGGAGGTTGGGTCTTGAATTGTGCTATTCCAGCGGGCGCGAGAGGAGAGAGACTTAAGAAGTAGGCATCACACCGGAAGCATATCAGGGGTAGCGGGGGGAACCTCGGCGCCCTTCGTTTTTCTGGATCGGGAAATGCGGTATGATGCCGGCGGGCAAGCAGATGTTAGCGCGAAAAGGAGTGGTGTCCAATGAGGAGGTGCTGGAGGAGGAATCGACCATGTGGCCTCTTTCCGACAAATGGCGGCACACAATGATTCTTATCCTTGCCTGGGCTGCAGGAAGTCTAGACGCGATCGGGTATCTGGGATTGGGACATGTTTTTACCGCGAACATGACGGGTAACACTGTGCTCCTTGGGCTCGCATTAGGACAGGAACAAGGCGTGGCGGCCCTGCGGTCGGTCGTGGCCCTCGGCGGATTTGCTCTCGGGGTGACCACGGGAGTCACGATCATGTCGAAAGACGGCGAACGACTGGACTGGCCGCCATCTGTGACCACGGCTCTCTTCCTGGAAGGAATCGTCCTCGCTATCTTCAGTGTCGCCTGGCATGCCCTCAGCGTCTCCCAATGGTTGTACGCCCTGATTGCGTTGTCCGCGGTCGCAATGGGGATCCAGAGCGCGGCGGTACGGCGTCTCAAGGTTCCGGGTATCGCAACCACGTACATCACTGGCACGCTGACGAGCTTCGTGAGCGGTGTCACGAGCCGGACCCGGCACGCGGGAGCTGCGTCCGCACGCTGCGCGGCGTCGTCGCCCGAGATGAATTGGGAACACCGTGTCGGACTTCAGGCTGCGGTGTTCATGACGTACGTTTTGGCCGCAGTGTTGAGCGGCTATGCGCAGACCCGCGCACCGTCGGTGGCGACAATTTCACCCGTCGTTGCCGTGCTCGTGGTCGCGATCACGGCGTGGGCCCACGGGCGGCGTCGCGAGCCAGCGTCATCGTGAGGCGAGTAAGTCTCGTAGGATGGGGATCAGGTCTTGCGGGCAGTGGAAGACCAAGCGGCTTTACCACATTTCCGAAAGTGTCCTGCATGGCCTGCTAGGACCAAGTCCGGCGCCACCTAACAAGCGATTGCTGCTGACGCGGTAGGCCGGGAGGGTCGCGCGCGGTGCGCGCGGTCGGCAGATTGCTCGCGCAGCAGAATCGCAAATCCGTTAGAAGTCCAGAGGTAAGAAGTACCTTCGATGGCTGGTTGTGGCGCATAATCCACCTGCGGCAACGGCGTTCGGTATTCGCCGAAATCGCTTCGCGGGTCCACACCTGGCTTTACCTTCTCTGTACCCAATCCACCCACGCTTGATGGTTTAAGGGTCTCCTTCGACCGCCCTGTACCGACTGAGGTGTGGATTACAACCAGTAATCTTCACTTTCCTTTGTACCCTCCGTCTATCCACCATAGAGTCTCGTTCCACACCCACAGCTCATCGTCACTGACACCATCGTCAGGCACCTGCGCGCGTCGGGGCGCGAGCGACGCCCCATGGCGTACTGGCTCCTCGGCGTCGCTGTGCTGCTGCCCGGCTGGGGAATCGCGCTTCTTGCGCTTGCCCTCTTTGTTGTGGCACACTAGTCCTTCGACGGGCTCAGGATGGGTCCAGCGACCGAGTCAGGACGGGTCCATCCTCACGCTCAGAACAACCCGTGCTTCGATGCGTGCGGTTCGTGAACATCCGGGACAGGAAATGGCAAGAAAGGAGGCAAGAATAATGGGTACGCTCCGCCAGGTGCGTTCGGGCCTGATCACACTTGTGGCGCTCGTTCTCGCACTTGCCGTGACCTCCACGCCGGCCAGCAGGCCCCCGGCCCCCTCAAGACCGCCACGAAGGAAGGGCTGGGCACCTTTCTCGTCGATGCAAATGGTATGACGCTCTACCTCTTCGACAACGACAAGGAGCCCAGGAAGAGCACGTGTGCCGGTGGCTGCGCTCGGGCCTGGCCTCCGTATGCGCCAAAAGCCGGTGATCCCAAGCCTGCCGCACCCCTCAATACCATCACGCGTGATGACGGCTCGAAGCAATACACGTACAAGGGCAAGCCGCTGTATTACTTCAAGAAAGACAAACAGCCGGGTGACACCATCGGCCAGGGGGCAGGAAAGCGGTGGTGGGTGGTCAAGCCGTAGAGCCACCTTCTCAGAGAACATGGAAGAGCGTCAGGGACCCGAGCGGAGGTCAACGCGTTCCGTATCTCGGAGACAGGCGAGGGCAATCGAGACAAAGCGTCCGGTCGCTTTTCCCTTGGGGTTGAGAAATCCACACGGGGCGTCGGCAAAGCCAGCATCCATATAGATGGACCAATGGGCGCCGTCTTGGGTGAAGGTGTAATGGTACAGGATGTACAAGACGTCATGCCGGCGTAATTCGACCACCTTCTCCGTCGGACGCCGAGGGTTCGTGTAACTTTTGAGTTCCAGCGTGTAGAACTCGAGGTCAGTTCCTGGCCGGTAGGTCGTTGCTTCTTCTTCGAGTTGCCACGTCGTATAGTCGGGGATTCCCGGTCCCTTCTCCGAGGCTCTGGCCGGAAGCCCACCCGCGCCGATCGGCAGGGTGCTGGCCAGCACCACACAGGCCACCACTCGACGGAATCGTCTGTCAGCGTTCATGCGCGCGGAGGGCAAGAGGGTCCCGTCACGGAATCCAAGCGCCATCGAATCAAGACGGCCATACCCTAGAATATCTTGATCGGACCTTCAAGACGTTTCACCAGGGGTACCGCCCACCTCGCCCGCGTACGACTGCCGTCGGATTACAACCAGTAATTCTCACTTTCCTTTTCCTTTCTCGAGATCGAACCATCGACACATCTGTACCCCCTGGCAATCCACCTGTCTCGTCTACACGCCTCGCAGCATTCGGTATGCGGCGCGACGCTACGCCGCGAGGCCACGCGACGCCGTGCTGCGCGCGAGCACAGCGACGCCATGCGATGCACTCCCCCCCGGCGATGCACCACACCTCCCCCTGCGCGCGCGTAGCAATGCCATTTGCCACTTGTCCCTCGACACTCGACACTTTTATCCTACAGTATCCGCGCTTTAAGACTGCGGCTCGATCTCGCCGGGCCGCCAGGTCTTGTTGAACCACGGCTCGAGCGGGCCGTAGAGCCGCAGGATGGTGAACCAGGACTGGCCGGGAATGGTTTGCACCCAGTTGGGCTCCTTGCCAGGCGGCGCCTTGGGTCCGAAGTACACGTCCACCGAGCCGTCGGCGTTCACCTGCAGATTCTTATTCTGGCTGCTCACGCTGGGGAACTGCTTGTCCGTCTGGACCATCGAGCGGGTCTGGTTGCTATAGACGATCACTGACCAGAACGTCTTGACCGGTATGTGCGGCGGCAGGTGCAGCTTGTAGTTCTTGCCGCCGTCCAGAGGATGATTGTTGGAGTCCAGCGCTGTCCAAGGATAGGTGGAGCCCTCTCCGACGATTTTCGTGTCCATCGCAGGGGTCACCCCTGTGGCGAGGGTTCACTCCCCCTCCCGGCACCACGATTTCACGCCGTTAGCCCACTCGCTCAAATTCCGAGATTCCCTCCTCGACTGTGCCCGAAATTGTGTTGGGACTTCTTCGGCCATTGCCCTTCCTTAGGGCCTCAACACCACCTTGCCGATGTTCCTCCGCGCTTCCATATAGGCCTGCGCCTCGCCGGCCTGCTCGAAACCAAAGGCCTTGTCCACGTGCGGCCGCACCCAGCCTTCGGACACGCCGCGCAGCAGCGCTTCCATCCATACGCGGATCTTGTGTCCCTCGTGCCACATGTGGCCCAGGTGCACCCCGAAGACCGACCGGTTGTTGTTCATGAGCTGGATAGGATGGAAGAATGGCATGCCGAGCGCAACCGGCAACAGCCGCAGCGGCCCGAACAGGCTTGACTCAGTCGCCGCCGAAATGCCGAACATGCCCAGCCGCCCGGTGCTGCGCAGCGCTGTGTAGCTTCTCTTCCAATGGCTGCCCCCCATGGGATCGGTGATCAGCTCCACGCCGCGCCCATCGGTCAGCCGTTTGAGCTCCACCGTCCAGTCCTGCGTGTGGTAGTCAATCGCCTCGTGCAGCCCGCGCTGCTTCAGGAAGGCATGCTTGCCGGTGCTCGCGGTCCCCAAGATCCGCGCGCCGATGTGGCGGGCGATGTCGATCGCTGCCAGCCCCACGCCGCCGCCGGCGTTATGGATCAGCACGGTTTCATGCTTGCTGAGTGAGCCCATCACCACCAGCAGTTGCCAGGCCGTCAGGTAGTTCACCGGAATGGCTGCGCATTGTTCGTGCGTGAGTGAGGCCGGCCGCTCGAACACCTGGTTTGTCGGAACGACCACGACATCTGAATAGCCGCCGAATCGCGTCATTGCGATGACATCCTTGCTGATCCAGGCCTCGTCGGCCCCTTTGCCCGCCCCGTCCACCGTGCCGGAGACCTCGTAACCCACCACACACGGAATCTTCGGCGAGTCGGGATACAGGCCCTGCCGCGCCAGGATGTCGGCGAAGTTGATGCCGCTGGCCTTTACGCGGATGCGCAGGGCGCCTTCGCCTGGTGT
>CAZLDS010000105.1:0-7561 GCA_964558395.1 uncultured bacterium
GTGGTGGTGTGCGCGGCGGTGAGCCCGTATCGGGCGACACGGGATGATGTGCGGACCATGGTGGGCGGTGACCATTTCGTAGAGGTGTTTGTGGACACGCCGCTCGGGGTGTGTGAGGCGCGGGATGCAAAGGGCATGTATGCCAAGGCGCGCCGGGGTGAAATCACAGGGTTTACGGGCATCGATGATCCCTACGAAGAGCCAGTTGCTCCGGAAGTCACATTATCAACGACAGATTGCCCACCAGAAGAGAATGCGCGAGAGATCATCAGATATTTGTTTGAGAAAGGTTTCTTATTGGAGGATTTAGACAAGCGTAACTGCAAGATGGAGAGTTTTCAAGATGGATGAGCCCTCTTTCGTCTGTGGTAGAGTGGCTGAACGTGGATAAATCACTTTCACAGCTAAGAGAAAAGAAAAGAGAGTTAGTGAAAACTAGAAATTCGAATTCCAAAATCCGAAATTTACCCCTCTCTCGACCCTCAACTCTCAGCTATTTATCAACCTTAAACCGTGAACCCTGAACCGCGCATGAACGACATCTGTGCGATTATCTTGGCCGCTGGTGACGAAACGCGGATGCGGTCGGGGACGGCGAAGGTGCTCCATCCGGTGCTCGGCCGCCCAATGGTCCAGTATCCCGTTGACCTCTGCTTGCGCTTGGGAGTGAAAAGGATAGTGACGGTGGTGGCGAGTCAGGCGGAGCAAGTAAAGGAGGTACTCGCAGGGTGGCCGGTCGAGTTTGTTCACCAGCGTGAGTCAGGGGGGACGACACACGCTATGCTCCAGACCGAGATTATCCTGAGCGGGGTCGAAGGGCCCGTGCTGGTTCTGCCGGGGAACATGCCTCTCGTGCGGGAAGAAACCATGCGACGATTGCTCGAGGTGCAAACCTCGGCCCGCTCGACAGCGACATTGCTCACAGCTGAGCTAGAGAAACCGACCGGCTATGGCCGTATTGTGCGGGACTCCCAGGGGCGCCTTCGCCGGATTGTTGAGGAGGCCGAAGCGACGGAAAGAGAGAAAGCGATCAAGGAAATCAATGCTGGGGTCTATTGCTTCGCTGGCTCGGCGCTCTTCGAAGCGCTGAAGTACGTCAAGGTCTCGCGGGTGAAGGGAGAGTTTTTTCTGTCAGAGGTGATGGAGGTCTTTATCGAACAGGGACAGATGATCTACACCCTGCTGGCTCCTGATGCGACTGAGGTACTCGGCATCAACACCCGGGCGGAGTTGGCACAGGCCACGGCGGTGCTGCGCCAGCGGGTCCACCTGCGGCTGATGGCCGGGGGGGTGACGCTGCTCGAACCCGCCGCCACGTATATTGACGACACCGTGACGGTCGGGGCGGATACGGTGATCTACCCTGGGGTCGTGCTGGAGGGGACGACCACGATCGGGGATGGGTGCGTCATCTACCCTCACTGTCGCATTCGAGACGCGCATCTGGATGATCACGTCACGGTTCTCGATGGCTCCGTCATCTTCCATAGCGAGATCGCTGAGGGTTGTGTGATCGGGCCATATGCGCATCTCCGGCCGCTCAGTCGCCTCAAGGCCAAGGCCAAGGTGGGTAATTTCTGTGAGGTAAAGAAGGCGGTGATTGGGGAAGGGTCGAAGATCCCGCATCTGACCTATATTGGCGACACGATCATGGGGGACAAGGTCAATATCGGGGCCGGGACGATCACGTGTAATTACGACGGGTTTACGAAGCACGAAACGGTGATCGAGAAAGAGGTGTTTGTGGGGAGCAATACGAATCTCGTGGCGCCGGTGACGGTGGGAAAGGGGGCGATCATTGCGGCGGGCTCCACCATTACCGACGATGTACCTGCGGATGCAGTCGCGTTTGGCCGAGCCTCCCAGGTCAACAAGGAAGGGCACGCAGAGGCGATTCGACGGAAGCAGCAACAGAGAAAAGCCGGGGTCAAAAGCCCTTCGACAATGGCTCAGGGCGAGTCGAGAGATGAAAGTGGGTAAATTCAAATTCCGAAATCCGAAATCCCAAATCCGAAATTGCCCCGGTCGCCGGTTTCCCGTCGTCGGTCAGCGAAACGGAGTGTGGAGAGGCTAGAGTCGAGAGCAACACCCGATGCCTGATACGCGAACATTGACGGAACCGCGAACGCCAACAGTAGTGATCGAGCCAAGGAGGAGTCTCTTTGACCTAGAGCTCAGGTCCGTCTGGGAATATCGCGAGCTACTGTACTTTCTGGTCTGGAAGAACGTCAAAGTACGCTACAAGCAGACGGTTGTTGGGGCTGGTTGGGTCATCATCCAGCCCCTCCTGACCATGATCATCTTCACGGTGGTATTTAACTATATGGCTAAGATTCCCTCGGACGGCCTGCCGTATCCCATCTTTGCCTATACGGCTCTCCTACCATGGACGTATTTTTCACAGGCCCTTGCCCGTGGTGGGGGGGGGCTCGTGAGAAACGCAGGGTTGATCAGCAAGATCTACTTTCCTCGGTTTATTATCCCTCTCGCTTCAGTGGTGACCCCTCTGGTGGACTTTGGGTTGTCCTTTGTGATCCTGCTCGGCCTCATGGTGTGGTATCGCATAGTCCCAACCTGGGGGGTGCTGGTTCTGCCTCTCTTTCTGCTGTTGGCCCTGATGACGGCTCTGGCGGTGAGTCTTTTTCTCTCGGCGCTCAACGTCAAGTATCGAGATGTGGGATACGTGATCCCTTTCCTGACCCAATTCTGGATGTACGCTTCGCCGGTCATTTATCCAGTGAGCCTGGTGCCGGAAAAATGGCGACTGTTGTACACCCTCAACCCCATGGTGGGGGTAATCGAGGGATTTCGCTGGGCCATGCTCGGCAAGCTGCCTCCTGACGTTGCGGGCATGGCGATCAGCACCATCGTCGTGGTCGCCCTCCTCTTCGCGGGCATCGCGTATTTCCGGCGGATGGAACGCACATTCGCCGATATCATTTAGCGGACCAGAGACGGGGGACGGGAGACGGGTAAGTGCTGGAGACACAAAAAGAAAAAGAGACGTCTCCAGATCTGATCTGGGAGCTCTCTTTCCATCATCGGTCCTCGGTCACCAGTCGTTGGTCTGGAGCCTGGCGACAGGTGACGGACCAAACAGCAAGATACGAGTTTCAGCGACTGAACATCTATCAGCTCGGTCTTGACTACGTTGAACCGATGTATGCATTGACACAAAGATTGCCTCGTACAGAAGACTTGAATCTCAGATCCCAACTGCAGCGGGCAGTGACATCAATCGTGCTAAACATCGCCGAAGGCTCAACGAGCCAGTCAGATGCAGAGCAGGCTTGTTTTCTGGGGCTGGCGTTACGTGCCTTGATGGAGTGTGTCGCATGTCTGGATTTGGTTGAGAGGCACGACTATGCCACCGACAAGGAGCTGGTAGCCACAAGGGAATTAGGTCATCAACTGTTTGTGAAAATCCAGGCGCTTCGTCGCACTCTGGATAGTTCTAGGGGTCGACGTCCCGGTCCCCGGTCCCCGGTCTGCCGTCGGAGTGCAGAATGAGCGACATCGCGATCAGAGTCGAAAACCTCTCGAAACAGTACAAGATCGGTACGACGATTCGCCACGATCGCCTCAAAGACCTCTTTACCCACGGTCTAGGCCGTCTGCTCTCTAGAAATTCCAAATCCGCAATCCCAAATTCGAAATCTGACTATGTTTGGGCCCTCAAAGACATCTCCTTCGACGTTAAGCAGGGCGAGGTACTCGGCATCATTGGGGCCAACGGTGCCGGCAAGAGTACGCTGCTGAAGATACTCTCTCGAATCACCGAGCCGACCTCGGGATGTGCGCAGATATATGGAAGGGTGGGGAGCCTACTGGAGGTGGGGACGGGATTTGATCGCGAGCTGACCGGGCGCGAGAATATTTATCTCAGCGGTGCAGTTCTCGGTATGACGAAACGGGAAATCGACCGGAAATTCGATGAGATCGTGGACTTCTCTGGCGTCGAAAGGTTCATCGACACACCAATCAAACGTTACTCTAGTGGTATGTACGTCCGCCTAGCCTTTGCCGTCGCCGCTCACTTGGAGCCAGAGATCCTCGTGGTGGACGAAGTGCTCTCAGTGGGGGATGCGGCGTTTCAAAAGAAGTGCCTCGGGAAAATGGGAGATGTTACGAAACAAGGGCGGACAGTACTGTTTGTCAGCCATAATATGGCCACGATTTCAAGACTTTGTCCTGACGCTGTACTACTCCGCGAGGGAAAAATGGTTCTCCGTGGGCCGAGCTCAACGGTGATTGAGCGATATATGGAGCCAGAGAGTAAACAGGGGGCAGAGAAGGTCTGGCGCGCCGAAAAAGTGCCGGGCACTTGTGGCCCTTTTCGTCCAATCGCCACGCGGGTGTGCAATGGGAGCGGACAGACTATTAATGTGGTTTCGTCCTTTCAGCCATTTTTGATCGAAGTCGAATATCAGATCACGGAAACTGTGCGAGATCTTCGAGTGCTCATCAAGCTATATACCATCCAGGGGGACCTTCTATTTATGTCTTCCGATGTAGACGATATTCCACGCCACGAGCGGTATTCTGTTCGAGAACCAGGTCACTACATCAGTCGTTGCCACATTCCGGGCAATCTCCTGAACGCTGGTTCATTTGTGGTAGAGATCAGTGTTACCATACCGAATGTGATTCGCTTCTTCGGGGATCCAAGGGCGATTCAGTTGACAGTAGATGAAAGAGGTGCGGTGGGCACCCAGTGGGGAGACACTCGTGGCGGCTTCTTTCGGCCTGGGTTGCAGTGGGATATCGAACGCGTGTAGGGTTTACGGTGTGCTCGACAGCTCGAGGGCATGAATAGCTTCATGCGAAGAGAAACTCAATTAATTTCTCAGCGTTTTCTGCGTGGAGATCAAACCAATCGCGCATGCCCCCTAACCTGGCCGAAGTCCCAGGGGAAAATGCGGATCATCAGCTTTATTGACCAGCCAAGATGTCATCGAAAAGATCCTGCAGTAACCGACTGCTCTGCTTCTTGGCTTCTCACTTCCGGCCCCAATACGCGGCATTGCCCAGTGGGACCCGTAAGGTGTTGCAAAGAACTACAAGCGCGGTTACCAAGTCTATAGCATGCCAGTTCTAGTTATCGCCGAAGTTGGCTCTATTCATGACGGCAGCTTTGGCAACGCGCAGAAGTTGATTGAAGTGGCATCGCAATGTCGCGCTGACGCGGTTAAGTTTCAAACGCACATTGCTGCCGCTGAGACGCTGCGCGATGCGCCCATGCCGCCTTATTTCAAGGGTGAGCCGCGCTATGAGTATTTTGAGCGTACGGGGTTCCGCCGAGGGCAGTGGCACGCGTTACAGTCTTGCTGCCATGAAAAACAGATTGGGTTTCTTTCATCTCCTTTCTCCATCGAGGCGGTGGAGTTGCTTGAATCTATTGACGTATCTCGCTATAAGGTCCCATCGGGCGAGGTGAGTAATCTCCCCTTATTGATGGTGATTGCTCAGACAGGCAAGCCGGTGCTGCTCTCGTCAGGCATGAGTTCGTGGGCGGAACTGGATGAGGCGGTCAACACGATCTTGCGGCACCATAGTCAATTGACCGTCTTGCAATGTACATCTGAGTATCCCTGTCGTTACGAAGAAGTAGGTCTGAACGCGATGCTGGAGATGCGGGACCGCTATGCACTGCCAGTGGGACTTTCTGATCATACGTTAACGCCCTTTGCCTCGCTGGCAGCCGTGGTTTTGGGCGCTGCAGTGATAGAGAAGCACCTTGCCTTCAGTCGGCGGATGTACGGTAGCGATGCCAGACATTCATTGGAACCGGAGGAGTTTGCTGAACTTGTCAGCGGCATCCGGGCCATGGAAGCTATGATAGCCGCCAAAGTGGACAAAGACGCCACTGCTGTTCGCTTGCAAGAGATGAAGAATATTTTTGAAAAGAGCGTGGTGTCGCTGGTGGACATCTCGGCTGGGACAGTTATCTCACGTGAAATGGTAGGCTTGAAGAAGCCGGGCACTGGCATTCCAGCACGGAGACTGGGAGAGGTAGTTGGGCGATGCGCAGCACGTCACATCCACCAGGACACACTGGTGGTCGAGGAGGACCTTGCCAGTGCTTGACATGTACGCAGACTTGTTGGATCGCTTTGTCACAAAGGTTGGTCGACAAGTTAGGAGGTCGCCAGATTCTTTCCCTCACGTGACGGAAAATGGCCGCTGGCGGACTACGCCCGACGGAAGCTGGACGGGAGGCTTTTGGGTGGGCCAGCTATGGTGGCTCTGGCGATTGACGGGTGATCCGGCCTGGCAGAAGTCGGCAGCGCGGCTTCTAACGCGTTTGTTCTCGCGCAAGGACGCAGCCCAGGTGGACTTCGACCTGGGTTTCCTGTATCGATACAGCTTTGCTTTGGGATACGAGCTGACCCATAAACCAGAGTACCGGGATGTGGCGTTAACAGCTGCCGATCGGCTCTTGACGCTTGCGCATCCGAAAAATGGTCTTATCTATCATGTTTATCCTAAGCGCGTTCTTCTTCACGGATCAGGAACCGCGAGTTCCATCGTTGACGTGATGATGAACCTGAGCCTGCTGTGGTGGGCCCATGAACAAACTGGTGCGCCACTGTACTACGCTGCTGCCGTGGGGCACGCGCGACAGGCGATGCAGTCGTTTGTGCGTCCCGATGGTTCGACAATTCAAGTTGTGGATCTCGACATAAAGACAGGGACGTTGCTGCGCCGAGACACGCACCAGGGGCATGCACCTGACTCCTGCTGGTCGCGGGGCCAAGCCTGGGCCATTTACGGCTTCTGGCTAGCATGGGAACACACCGCCGATGAACTGTACCGTCAGACACATCAGCGCCTGCTTGCTTATTGGACGGACAAGGCTTTGGAAGATGTTGTACCACCCTGGGACTTCTGTGCCCCGGGCGAAAGTAAACGAGTCCGCGATAGCTCAGCAGCAGCTATAGTCTGTGCAGCGCTGGCCAGGGCGCTCAATGGACAAAGTGGTCTGTGCCAGAATACGCTCAGATCGCTGACCGAGGCATACCTGGTGCCACATACCCTCGATGGCGTGCTAGCGGGGGGCTGCGCACACTATCCCGACGGTTGGGGTGTGAACGAAGCAACGGTTTGGGGAGATTATTTCCTACTGGAGGCTCTGCTCGTGGCGGAGAAAACTATATCTCTGACTCCAGAGGTGGGCCGTGGGCAAGCGTAAGATCTGTGTGGTTGTTGGCTCCCGGGCCAACTATAGCAGCATCAAGTCTGCCATGCGGGCCATCAATAATCATCCCGATCTGCAACTGCAAGTAGTTGTTGCAGCTTCGGCGTTACTGGACCGCTATGGCCAAGTCATAAACCTGGTAGAGAAGGATGGCTTTAAGCCTGTGGCCAAAGTCTACATGCTGATTGAAGGCGAGTCGCCCGCAACAATGGCCAAATCTACTGGCCTTGGATTATTGGAACTCCCGACAATCTTTGAGCAGATTAACCCTGATATTGTGCTCACTGTGGGTGATCGTTTCGAGACAATGGCCACCACTTTGGCCGGAGCATATATGAACATCCCCCTCGCCCATACGATGGG
>CAZLDS010000106.1:0-7298 GCA_964558395.1 uncultured bacterium
TTGGAGCCGGCGAGGAGGGTTGAACTCCTGACCTGCTGATTACGAATCAGCTGCTCTACCACTGAGCTACGCCGGCCTGGAGTCCTACGTAACATAGGCACCCGGGGCAGTCAAGGAAGGGCCTTCCCTGAAAACAACGAGACCCAAAAACGAGGATGGAGAAGCCGTTGAGGAGGTAGAAGATCCCCCACCACTCCCATCAGTTCTTGGACGTGTTCCCTTCGACCCTGAAGATGCCGCCCCACGAACTCGCAGACACGGGGATGGGAAACGACCTGCTGCAGGATCTGGCAAACCCGATTCTTCGGTCCGAACTCTTTGCGGTACGCAACTGCGTAACGCCTGAGCGTTCGGAAGTTCGGAAGAGGGTTCTGAAGCGTTTCCGCTACGAACCCTGCGGCGAGTTCGGCTCCTCGCAGTGCTTGATAGATCCCCTCTCCGGTCATCGGGTCGTAATACCCCGCGGCATCCCCCACAAGCAGGAAGCCCTTCCCTGCGACCCGCTTCGCTCGACTCGCTAACGGACCGAGGACCCAGAGGGGGTTCAGGGGGCGGGCTCCATTGAGCTTCGTCTGCACCTGGGGATACGCATGGAGAAGATTGCGGAAGACCCCCTCCCACGGCTGATGAAGTGGAAGGTCTTGCTGATCCACCACGACGCTAACGTTTACTACGCCTGCCCCTTGAGGGTTCAGGATGCAATACCCCCGCCGCCCCAGATACACCTCCCCCAAATCGCCGAGTGCTTCAACCGTCTGAAATCGCTGGATCAAGGCCACCTTCCGATGGGAGGGGTGCCGGGCGAACAGCCTAAGGCGGCGGGCCACGACCGAGTTGCGCCCATCGGCCCCGATGGTGACGGATGCGTGGAAGGGCTGCGCCCCGTTCTCAGATGCGGCGACCACTCCCGCAACACGCCGGCCCTCTCGGATCAGATCCACAACCCGCCACCCCTCAAGGCACGTAGCACCAGTCCGCCGTGCTGCCTCGAAGAGTAGGGCATCCAAGCAATACCGCGGGATGGTATACCCGTGCAATGGCACGCCGTCACCAGGATACGTCCCGGTCACGACCGTCCCACGGGGTCCCGCGATCCGCATGCCCCGGATTGCCTGAGGGGCGCATGCCTCGAGGGCGTTCATCACTCCCAAGCGGTGTAAGAGGGGAACGCATCCGGGGCTGAGATACTCACCGCACGCCTTCTCCCGCGGGAAGGCGCCCTTCTCCAGAAGAGAAACTTGAAGCCCCGCCCGTGCCAACAGAATGGCGGCTGCACTGCCGGCTGGACCTCCCCCGACCACCACGACATCCGCGGTTCGCTTCATGTACCTTTCCCTACGAGGACCCTGAACCGCACGTCGACCTCGTCCTCAACGGTAAAGAAAAGCAATGACGGGCGCTCAATGGTATGGTCACTCATCTTGAGTGTCGTCTTCCCTTCCACCTCGAACATCCCGTTCTTGGTTGAGACCGTAGCAGGAATGTGCAGGCGTTGGGGCACGCCGTGAAGCATCAGTTCACCGTCCAACATCAGACGAACCCTCTCGGTCTCTTTCCGCACATCGCTAAGGCCTGTGAGGGTGAAACGGATTTCAGGATACTGCGCCACTTCCAGATGATCCTTCCACATGATCTCATTCCGGCGGCGAATTCCTGTATCCAGGTCCTTTGCCCCAATCGCCACGCAACCGACCGCATCCGCCAGTTCTCTGGCCATGATGACTCCCGAGACTGCGCTCGTGCGACCCTCAAAGTTATGCAATTGCGCATCGGCCACAAAAACCACCTCCCCCTGTAGAACCCTCCAGGTCTCCGAAAAGTTGCGGCCGGTCAGCAGTTCAGCAGGAATCTCGCACGCAGCGAGGGACTGTACCCCGAGGGAAAGGAGGAGGCTAAAGAGAAGGCAGCAGACGCTAGCGATCCGGGGCCCGGTCATCGGGGCGCTCCTTGACCAAGGCAACCCGGAAGAAAGGATGTGAATGGATCTGGACCCCATCCACCCCCGCCCGCTTCACCATCGTGCAGAGCTCTGAGCGAGTGTAGGCCCGGCGAATCGATATCGGGCCGTCGTGGCGCACCAGCCGCCCCCGGCAACAGACGCGGATGGCGAGCCATGTCAGACCATACGCATGCCAGCTCCGAAGGAGGTCGCCGACAACGAATCCCCGTTGCCCGATCTTATCCAGCGAGGCGAGGAGCTGGATACCCTCCGGATAGGTTAAATGGTGGAGGACCAGAGAGCACAGGACCACGTCAAAGCTGCCGGGTGGATAGGGAAGCGCCAGGGCGTCGGCCAGCTCGAGACTGATCTCCGGGTATTCCCGAATCCGTGCTTCGCTTGCCCGGAGCATCTGCGGATTCTTGTCGATCCCAACGATCCGGACCCGTCTTCCGTGCCGGCGAGCCCACCGCACAATGGCCGCAGGGATGTCCGCCCCCCCGGTCGCTACATCCAGGATGCGGACCTCACCGGAGTGGGTCCGACGGAGCATCGGTCTCAAATAGCGGAAGATCAAGCGTGTGCCACCGAAGAGGTAGTTCAACCGCGCGAGATCCTGAAGGTTGGCCGACAGCTCGTCGAGCGGGATCCCGGGCTCATCGATGAATTCCGCGACCCCTTCGGCCCGCGGCATGGCAAATCTCATCATTGGAGATGAATCCCTTCGGCGGCCAAGACAGGCTCTAATGCGGCTAGTAAACTAGTCTCGGCGCGAGGCTCCGTCGAGCAGCGCACGGCGTCTAAGACAGAAAGGATGGTCGCTGAAAACATGGTGTCAAAAACGGCAGGTCCCGCCCTTACCGGGCAAGCACAAGAAAGAAAGGCTGATCGTCAGACTCACGGTGTCACCGAATGAGTGTAAGGAGCGGAGTCTGTTTTGTCAACCCGCACGCTGTTGAGATAGGTACTCAACGGGCACATCCCGCCTCAAGATCAGCCACTCTCCGCCGTAACGTAGCCACTTCCTTCAAGAGGACCGGCAACCTGCCTATCGCCGCAAGCTGTTGTTTAGTCTCTTCGAAGGGTCGTGCAGGTGATCCCAGAACAACTTCCCCTTCCCTGAGCTGTTTTCCCGGAGGGACCCCGGCCTGCGCGCCGATGATCACGCGATCTCCCACCGTCACGTGGTCGGAAATTCCCACCTGGCCCGCGAGGGTACACCCCTTTCCCACGGTTGAGCTGCCGCCGATGCCAACCAGCGCGCAGAGCAAGGAACCTTGCCCGACCAAGACATTGTGGCCGATCTGAACCATGTTGTCGATCTTTACTCCCCGCCCAATCCGGGTGCGGCCCAAGGTGGCGCGATCGATACAGGTATTGGCACCGATCTCGACATCGTCCTCAACGACCACCGTTCCGACCTGCGGGATCTTCAGCTGTTCGCCCTCGTCGAGCGCAAAGCCGAACCCATCAGCGCCGAGGACCACCCCTGCGTGAATGATCACCCTTTTCCCAACGCGCGTTCCATCGTACAGAGTCACGTGGCTATGGAACAGACTATCCTCCCCAATCACGCATTCGTCACCAATCACACAGGCAGGACCGATCACGACCCGGTCGCCAATCTTCACGCGGTTGCCGATCGCAACGAAAGGGCCGATCGCCACCTGCGTCCCAATCGCGACACCTTCCCCTATGACTGCAGACGGATGGACGCCGGCGGGTACCTTTTTCGGCGGATGATACATCCATAAGACGCGGGCGAAGGCCGCTTTCGGGTTCTCCACGAGAATCAGGCCTTTTCGGGACGGCTCCGCCCCTTTGCGAGCGAGGATGCAAGATGCGGATGAGGCCTCGGCACGCTTGAAATAGGACGAATTCTCCGCAAGAACAAGGTTCCCCTCCTGAGCCTCCTCGATCGAGGCGACCCCCCGGATCCGGACAGCCCCGTCCCCGATGACGTCACCCTCGACCTGGCGCGCGATTTCATCTATCGTGTAGACCATGGATTCCTCCTTCCTCCGGATTCTTCCTGTCGTCCCTTCGACTATGCAAACTCTACCACCCGTTGGAAAACACTGCAAAGGAGTTGCTTCGGGTTCTCGGATGAGACGTGTGGAACCAACAGCAGGTTATTCCCGAAACAGAAACGTATGGACCCCGCTCTCTAGCTTTATGACTACCCGCAGAGGGTAGGGGGACCTCTGGGCTGCCGGCCGGTAAAAATAGACGTATCCGGAAATCCCGTCGCCCGGCCCGAGCGTGACCTCACTCACAAGGGTCCCCAGGACAACGTCAGCCGACTTGTCCATAAACGTGCCCGGGGCATCCTTCAGTGGATGGACAAAGGTTTCGTATACGAGCGTCGCCATCTCCGCCGCCACCTCTTCTCTTTGCGCACCGGTCGAGGGTGGAGCCGCATACACGATGTCCCCCAGCTTTACCTCGACCGACGGAAAAGGCGGGATCGCCTTTCGATCCACCCCGCCTTTCTCCTGTCCCCAGAATCTGGTCGAGTAGTACTTTGGCAGCCATTCCTCAGAAATGCGATAGAGAAGTGTCGCCCCGGCGCCGGCCAAATAGACATCCTGAGGTCCGAACTGGAGCGTCGTCCCCGTCCGATTTTTTAGGGACACGCGCGTGAAGAAAATGCGATCGGTCCTGTCCAAAACCCCAGCTTCCTGCAGCGAGACCTCTTGAATCGATGCGCTCGACGGCCGAGCATCCGCAGCGAGCGGCAAGCTCCTCATGACAACCTCGGGAGGTGAGGCGCAGCCTGCGAGGGCCAGGATCACTCCCCAAAACCACGTGATTCTTCCCACACGATTCTCCTTCATTCTTGTATGTGTCCTCTGGTCTCCGCCGACGACATGCCCCATACCGACTCAGACGAGCATTGCCGACCTTTCTAGCACTGCCGCGCAGGCCCTGCCAAGTGAAACTTTGACAGCCCCGCGAGGCCTTGACACCCCATAGACAGCTAGTGATAGCCTAGACGGGGAGCGCCGACCATGAAACCACCCCTTGCTATCGCCTGGCGGGTCCTCGCAGGCCTCTTCGTGTGCCTCGTGTTTCTTCTGGGGGAAGCGGCCGCAGGGCCCTCCAAGCTCATCTTGGTCCTGGGGGATGATTCCTACATCCCGGCCGAGGCGGTCCAGACTCTCACGGGGGCGCAAATCACAAGAGAACTCGGCGAACGGGATATTATCGAGTTCGCCGTGGTGATCTTCTCCAACATCCCCTACGACCTCCTGTCCCGGGAGGCCCACGAAGGCCTCTTAGAATTCCTCAGCCGGGGAGGGTCACTCTTGATCACCGGCGGACCAAACTCCTATGGAACCGGGGGATACCAGCCGATAGCCCCCCTTCTCCCGATGAAGATCCGAGGCGCCCAAGACTGGATAGCCGCCCCATTCAAAGTCGTGATCCCTCTCCAGCCGGAACATCCCGTTCTTGAGGGAGTAACATTTCGTACCATCGGGGCTTTTAATGATCTGAACCCCAAGCCCGGTGCGGTCGAGATTGCCAGATACGCCGGCGGGGGAGGTCGTCGTCGCCTACCTTCCGGCGAGAAAGTTGGGGCGAAGTTTCCCTCTCCGATGATCGCTGAGCAGCACGTCGGAAATGGGACGGTGCTGGCTATCGCCTTTGACGTTGGCCGGGAAATCCTAAACGGCTGGGCAGGGGGGCTACGTTTTGTCCAGAACGTCCTGACGTATTTGGTCGAAAGGTCTCCCCTGAAACCCTGGACTCCACAGCACATTTCCCAGGCGTTTTTGCGATGGCAAGAAGCGTGTGACCGAAGCCTCCGCTATAGCGTGGTCGGCGGCTTGTATTGGGAGCACACGGCTGCAGACTGCCGAGATAAGCTCGCCAAGGATCACTATCCCCACATGGACTTGATCGATCTGTGGCTCGCAGAGCGCTTGGCAATCGCCGAGCGCGTGGACAGGCGCGAGTTCTCCGCAGAGGAAGGGGGTCGACACATACACGAATTAAACGCGCGCATCCTGGCTGAGATTCAACGGCGGCAGGAAGACAGCTGAACACACCAAGGGGGGTACTCTGATGATTCCGATTCCCGTCTACAAGAATATCCACTTCATCGGCATCTTCATGGTTCTCATGGCGTTGGGGGGCCTCCTGCTTCATGTAATCAACGGAGGCACCAAAGACCATGCATGGAGAAAGTCGATCGCCATAACCCATGGAGTCGGCATATTTCTCATTCTACTTAGCGGGTTTGGCATGCTAGCTCGAATGGATATCTATTGGTCCTGGCCCGTATGGGTGGTTGGAAAGGTCTTCATTTGGGTCATCCTCGGTGGACTCATCACCGTGATCTTTCGCAAACCCACGCTAGCGAAGCGGCTCTGGTGGATGACGATTGCGCTTGCCGCGATTGCCGCTTACTTAGGTGGGAACAAGCCCTTCTAAAGCGCAAAGGACTGAATCCTCAAACGGTAGCATTCGCTTGGTCACTTACTTCGCTTAGACTTCTTCTCGCTTTCCTTCTCTTTGGTTCTTGTCTGCAGGGCAGCCGGTTGCTTCCACGCAACGTCAACGTACTCGATGGATGTGGCACTATACGCGATAATCCCCGCCTGCAGCATCGTAGCGTCTCTAGAGGAACTTGTTCGCATGGACACTACTTGATATTTGTATTCTGGCCCCATTTTCTTGCGTGCCTCTTCGACCGCGCGGGCGGCCTTTTCCCCTTTGATAAAAAACGCTAGGGGTAGGACAAGTATCACAACAAACACAGTGCCAATTTTCAAGCCCAACGCAGGACTATTCCAAAATGATTTATGATTCATACCGGCTTTATCCATGCCTGCCTTAACAGGTTGACTTGTGAGATTGCGGTAAACCCACAGGGATAAGCCACAGGCGAGAAGGAACGGTGCGGCCGAAAGGACATCAGATCGCGGAGCACACTTCAGATAAACCAGAATCAGGTCCACTGGCAATAGAATGGGAAGGGCAATCATTACACCCAAAAAGCCGGCCACGATGAACGCAGCGGTAGTAGCGACTATCCTTGCTGCCCTAAGGCTGCCGTTCAACAACAAAGCTCCCGTAATTATTGCAATGATACTGAAAATTGATGCATAACTTTTCCCGACATAGATAGAATAGAACATGTACCCAACGTCCATGAGGCCGACACCGATGAGAACAGCCCCGACCCGTTTTAAAATGGCTTGATGTTCCGTTGCTCGCTCTATCAATTTTTCTGCTTCGGCTTTCCTTCCCGTCTTTTCGTAAAATCCTTTGATATTTGCGGCCACGGTCGCCACCTCGGGATGATCCGGCCCGAGGGCTTTTTTTGCTATGGCCAAGGTCCGCCGATACAGGG
>CAZLDS010000107.1:0-7128 GCA_964558395.1 uncultured bacterium
AAGATCGCGGGCCGCAAGTCCGAACGCATCGTCGCCGTCCGGCTCCTCCCGCGCACGCCGGTCAAAGAGAAGGAGATCGAGACCGTCCGGATAGGCCACTACCTGTAGGCTGGGTATGAGCAGCGATGTAAGGAGGAGGAAGTTCCAGGGCCGCCCAAGGGCGGCCTTTTCTGTTGAGGCCGTGGTTGGGATCTCCTATTTATCTGGATTATAATGCCACGACCCCCGTTGATCCACGGGTGCAAGAGGCCATGCGGCCCTACGTTGAGGGGGTTTTCGGCAATCCGAGTGCCGTCCATACCCTCGGGCGAGAAGCCAAGGCAGGCTTGGAGCGGGCCCGCGAGACGGTGGCCGGACTGCTGGGAACAACGGATAAGGACGAGGTGGTCTTTGTTTCGTCCGGGACCGAGGCGGACAATCTGGCCCTTGCCGGGGTGGCGTTGGCGTATCAGGAGCGCGGGAAGCACATCATCGCCTCGGCGGTAGAACATTCCGCTATCCTGGAAACATGTATGGCGCTTGAAGAGCGCGGCTTCTCGGTGACATACCTCCCGGTAGATGAACACGGGATGATCGATCTGGAAGAGCTCCGCGGGGCGATCCGCTCGGATACCACCGTCGTTTCCTTCATGCACGCCAACAACGAGACCGGCGTACTCTTCCCCTTGGCCGAGGTTGGCACGATCACGAAAGAGCGCGGCGTCCTTTTCCATACGGATGCGGTCCAGTCCTTTGGAAAAGTTCCACTCGACGTTCGACACCTGATGGTCGACCTCCTTTCCGTCTCCGCCCACAAGATTTACGGCCCCAAGGGGGTTGGTGCCCTGTACGTGAGAAGGGGCGTCCGACTGCAGCCCCTCCTTCGAGGAGGAGGGCAGGAGCGGGGTCGCCGGGCTGGAACCGAGAATGTTCCAGCAATCATCGGTCTGGCCGAGGCGGCACGGCTGATGTTTCTGGATATGCCCGGTCAAGGGGAAAGGATCGGCCAGCTCCGCGACCGGTTCGAGGCCGGGGTATTGGCGCGGGTCGGGGGGGTGAGGGTGAATGGTCAGCACAGTCCTCGCGTTCCCCATACGAGCAATCTGAGCCTCGACGGTATAGAAGCCCAGACTCTTGTGGCAGGCCTCGATTTGGAAGGAATTGCGGTCTCGGCGGGATCGGCCTGTCACGTCGGGAGCCTAAAGCCCTCCCATGTGTTACGGGCGATGGGGCGTGCGCCGGAGCAGGCTGAAGGGAGCATTCGCATCTCCCTGGGGCGGTTTACCCGTGAGGAAGACATTGAGCGTGTGGGGGAAATTCTTCCACACATCGTGACGCGATTGCGTCAGGCAGCGCCGGTGAAGAGGTAGGGGGGTCTCTTTGTCCACTGAATCATACAATACAAAGGTGGGATCAAGCATGGATAGCGGAGCAGAGCACGACGTTCGCCATCGGCTACTCGATATCTATCTGCGGGAGGGGAGGGTGACCGAGCGGGAACTCCTGCGGATATCGGCGCTGACCGGGGTGGACTACTTTACCGTCTCGAAGACCTTAGAGGAGATTCTCCTCCCGCGGACTGAAAGGCCAGGTTCGCAGGGCGAATAGTTTGACACCACGACGCTTCATGCGTGGTGACCTCTCGATACTGGGGGGCCAACCGTCTTTGGAGTGCGCAGAGGTGAAGATTCGAGACTTCACGATTGGTCCTCTCGAGACGAACGCCTATCTGGTAGTCGACGATGGGAGCCGACAGGCGGTCCTCATCGATCCAGGGCTCGAGAGTGAGGGCATCTACGATGTCATCGACAGGGAGGGGCTCGAGCTCTCTGCGATCGTCAACACGCACGGGCACTTCGACCACGTCTGCGGGAACGCTTTTTTCAAAGCAAAAACCGGAGCCCCCATCCTGATTCACCAGGCAGACGTGGCCATGATGCGGCAGGCAGCCCAGCAGGCCGTCACCTTTGGATTTCAAGTCCCCACCCCCCCCACTCCTGATCGCTTGCTTACCGAGGGCGATGACGTGGTCATCGGAAAGCACCGCATGCGAGTGCTTCACACGCCGGGCCATACACCGGGTGGCATTTGCCTTTATGAGGAGGGGGTTGCCTTTGTTGGGGATACGCTCTTCGCCGGTTCGATTGGGAGAACCGACCTCGGGGGGGGATCCATCGAAGTGCTTCTGGCCTCCATCCGAAGTAAACTGCTCTCCCTTCCTGACGAAACGGCGGTCTATCCAGGTCATGGGCCCCCGACGACGATCGGTGAAGAGCGGGTCTCCAATCCTTTCTTGAGTGGTCGGGGTGGAGCATCCCTCCTTCTTTTTGACGCCTGACGTTGTACGCGTACGAAACGTCTTATGGGTGTGGATGAACATAAGCGGGAGGCAGAAGGCGTCGGGTCGATTTCCTTTGCGGTGATCACCGTCAGTGACAGCCGCACCGAGGCCGAGGATGAATCAGGGAAGTGTATCCGGAAGTGTATGGAAGAGGCGGGCCATCAACTGGTCAGTTACCGACTCTTAAAAAATGACGTCGAGGCTATACGACGCAGTGTGATAGAATTAATAGAAAAAAAAGTGGGATGTATCGTTACCACAGGGGGGACCGGGCTGAGCCCCCGGGATATGACGGTTGAGGCGGTCACCCCCCTCTTCGATAAGACGATGGGGGGCTTCGGTGAGCTCTTTCGTTACCTCAGCTTTCACGAGGTGGGGACCGCAGCCCTCATGAGTCGGGCCACCGCTGGGAGTGTCCGGGGAACGATCATCTTCTGTCTCCCAGGATCGGCCAAGGCCGTGCGATTGGCCGTTGAGCGGTTGATCTTGCCTGAGCTCAAACATCTGATTCGAGAACTACGCCGGTAATCATCGAGGGGGACATGCCGATTTTTGAATATGAGTGCCAGGGTTGTGGAGGTCGCTTTGAACAGCTGGTGATGAAACGGGAGGCGGTCGTCAGCTGCCCCACGTGTCATAACTCGGATGTGGTGAAGCTATTCTCTGCCTTTAGCACGCAAACTGCCGCGGGCTTTTCCGGGTCGATGGGCGCGGGCTGCGGCTGTGCACCGACCGGGTGAGGGACCTGCAATTGACCCGGCGTGCCCGGGTCAGGTAAGAAGGGCGGGACGCTTATCCTGCCCTTTGCTTTTTGGTTCGACATGCTCACCACATGTCGGAGGAGGGGGTGAATCCTTCGAGGGTTGCCTTGACATCCTGTAGGAACTGACCCGCCACATTGCCGTCGATGACGCGATGGTCTAACGACAGGCAGAGGTAGGCCATTGAACGGATGGCGATCTCATCTCCGACGACGGTGGGTCGTTTGGTGATGGCCCCGACGCCAAGGATACCGGTTTGAGGTTGCACGATGATCGGTGTGCCGAGGAGGATGCCGGATACTCCGAGGTTATTGATCGTAAAGGTTCCCTCCTGGACGTCGGTCGGCTTGAGCCGCTTCTCCCGGGCCCGGCGGGCGAGATCGTCGCTCTGCTGGGCAATCTCGGGGAAAAGGAGGCGCTGCGCCCCTTTGATGACCGGGACGATAAGGCCATCCGCCAACGCGACGGCAATCCCAATATTGCACTCTCGTTTCAAAACGATATGATCTCCCTGCACCCAGGCATTCAGCCAGGGGTGGCCCTTCAGTGCGTGCACGGCGGCCTGAATGATGAAGGGGAGGAAGGTCAAAGGGGTGCCCCAGCGGTCTGCGAACGCGACCTTCTCTCTTTGCCGGAACTGGACGATGGCGGTCATGTCCACCTCGGTGATTGCCGTGGCATGCGGGGCGGCGTGCTTGCTTCGCACCATGTGTTCGGCGATCGCACGGCGCATCGGCGTAAAGCGGATCACTTCCTCTCCGGAGTCTCTGACCTGATGCCGCTGCTCAAGATAGGCGAGAACGTCCTGCTTGGTCACGCGGTCTCCCCGGCCTGTCCCGTGGACCTGTTGGAGTTCCAAGGGCGTCAGACCATGCTGTTTTGCCATCTCGAGGATGGCCGGTGAATACCAATGGGCCATCTCCCCCTGGGTACCTTTTGTTTCCCCGTGTTGAGCCCGGGATGGAATCGCGGTGGGCAGCTGATCTGTTTCTGTCGTATCAATGGTGGCTAGACGTGTCCCCACTGGCACTGTCTCTCCATCGTGAACGAGGATACGAGAGAGGATACCTGCTCGGGGTGATGGGATCTCGACATCGATCTTATCGGTATTAATCGTGAGGAGGGACTCGTCCTTTTCTACCCACTCTCCCTCCCGCCTGAGCCATTGAATAACCGTGCCTTCCGCTACGCTCTGACCCATCTGGGGCATCACGACTTCGATGGCCACGATCATCCTCCGTTCATGGATCATGGGTCAGATTCAGGGGCAGAGATACCAGCGTTAGGCGGGCGATTCCATTTTTCGACCGATGCATCCCTAACTCTGAACCATGAACCATAAACCCTGGGCTAATAAGAGGCCAGATCATTCAGTTTGGCCGCGATCTTCGCTGCGTCGGGCAGGTAAAGATCCTCCAAGGAGGGACTGAACGGGACAGGAGTGTGTGGAGCAGTGAGTCGCATCACGGGGGCATCAAGATCGCGAAACGCCTCCTGGGCGATCACGGCCGCGATCTCGGCCCCAATCCCGCAGACCTGAGGGGCCTCGTGGACAACAAGCACCTTTCCCGTCTTTCTCACCGAGGCGAGAATCAAGTCTGTGTCGAAGGGATAGAGCGTACGAAGATCGATTACCTCGACGTCTACCCCCTGCTCAAGCAAGTGGTCGGCCGCCTCGAGTCCCTGCTGAACCATCGCCCCATAGGTAATCAGGGTAATCTCGGTGCCCTCGCGTTTGATGTCCGCTCGGCCCAACGGGAGGACGTAATCGTCAGGGGGTACTTCACCTTTGACGTGGCGGTAGAGATACTTGTGTTCACAGTAGATCACCGGGTTGGGATCTCGGATACTTGCCTTGAGGAGTCCTTTGGCGTCGTTCGGCGTCGCAGGAGCGACCACTTTGAGACCAGGGGAGTGGATAAACCAGGCCTCGGGGCACTGGGAATGAAAGGGGCCCGCGCGAAGCCGCCCTCCGTAAGGTGCCCGGATGACCATCGGGACTGGTTCCCCTAGGCGGTAGTGGTGTTTGGCCGCCATGTTGACAATCTGATCAAACGCGCAGGCGATGAAGTCGGCAAACTGCATCTCCACGACCGGGCGCATACCCATGAGGGCGGCACCGATCGCCGCGCCTACGAAGCCTGATTCGGAAAGCGGGGTGTCAATGACGCGGTCCTGCCCAAACTTTTCTAGGAAGCCTTGGGTAATTTTGAAGGCCCCCCCATAAGTGCCGATGTCCTCCCCTATCAGGAAGACCCGCTCATCCTGATCCATCTCCTCCCAAAGGGCCTGGCGAATTGCGTCCAGGTATGTGATCTGCCCCATCTTCGGTACACTTTGCATGTCAGCTGTCAAGCCGTCCCCTGTCGCCATCCTGCGATCGGAAATCGAAGATGGGAGACCCGAGACTCTGGTATCTGACCTCCGGTCCCCAATCTGATTCCTCGCCGCCGAGTGGTGTTGGCTCAGAGTCCCTCACGTGGCAAAGACCCCTTCAAAAGCCTCGGAGACGTCGGGCGGGGGACTCTTTTCAGCGAATTCAACGGCCCTCTCGACCTCCTTCGCCACGCGGTCCTCGACGGCGCGGAGTTGTTCGTCTCGTATATTTCGCGCGCGGAGATAACCCTCGAAGCGCTGAATAGGATCTCGCTCACGCCACTCTTCCAAAAGTTCCTGAGGCACGTACGACGCATCATCATGTTCGCCATGGCCTCGCATCCGCATGGTCTTGCACTCGATGAACGAGGGGCCTCCACCACTGCGGGCACGTACCGCAGCTTCTTTGGTGGCGTGGGCGACAGCCAGGACATCGTTCCCATCGATGATCTGTGTGGGCAAGCCGTAGGCCTTCGCGCGATCGGCGACGTGCGAGACCGCCATCTGCCGGGAAAGCGGTACGGAGTATGCGTACTGATTATTATGGCAGATATAGACGATGGGCAATCCGAGCACGGCGGCGAGATTGAGTCCCTCGTGAAAATCCCCACGGCTCGTTGCTCCGTCACCAAAGTAGGAGACGGCGATCCGCGGCTCGCGTCGAATCTTGAAAGCCAGCGCCACGCCTGTAGCGACGGGGATTCCATCGGCCATCGGGCTGATAAAGCCGATGATTCCTCGACGCATATCGCCAATATGGATATTCCCATCCTTCCCGCGCGTGATCCCCGTTTTCCGTCCCAAATACTGGGCCATGTATTCGTTCGGGGTTATCCCTCTCACGAGATGGGCGCCAAGGTCTCGGTGGGATGGGGCAACGACGTCGTCCGGCTCCAGGGCACACGCGCTCCCAACGGAGATTGCCTCTTCCCCGGTGCCGACATAACACCCCCCCACGATTCTTCCCTGGCGATATAACTTGATGACCCGATCCTCGAGGCCCCGGGTCAGTCGGAGATAATAGTAGAACTTCAGCAGATCCTCGAAGCCTAACTCCATCGCGTTCTTCTCAAAAGCAGCTAGATCTGTTCCTTTGCTTTCTGCCGCATGTGTTGCGACGCACGCTCAGAACGCTTGCCATAACGTACATCCTTCACATGTGGGTCATCCGGGTTCAACGGGGAATAGTATAAGTTGACCCTCACGATGTGCAAGCCCTTTTTTCCGTCCACTGTATTCCTCCGTCCGCCGTCCATCGATCGAGGTCGCAGTGGTCGCTTGTCGTGAAACTCGAAAAACCTCTCAGGCGGCTTCTGTTGCGGATTTATGGCTATTCACATGAAAAGACTTGACACCCCTTGGGACTTCATTAATATAGGGGGAACTTCATTGACAATTGGTCGCGCAACAAGAACTGCACTTCCTGTCAAGCTCCTTCTGGCGGGGCTTCGTGGGTTTTGTGTGGTTGGTACTCGTGCCACGTAGGATTACTAACCATGAGCGATTCGGATAAGCGGTCTAAGTTCAATCCCTTCCAAAAGACCATGAGACGCTTCTCGGGCCAGTCTCCCAAGAACGATATTTCTGCCGGAAGGGGAAGAGAAAAACACGACGCGGAAGTCGAGGCCCTGCAAGGCCAGGTCAAGGGGCTGGAGCAGGAGTTGTACCAGG
>CAZLDS010000108.1:0-7082 GCA_964558395.1 uncultured bacterium
GGACTTGGTCGACGTGCACCCTAAGAGTATTCAAGCGTCTTGATCATAAACCCTCCGTAAAAGAACAAATCATGATGCGGCTAAGCATCTATAGAGACAGAGATCAAAAAGCGGGTAAGAAATAGCCGAACACGGGCCGAGAAACTTCACCCACGCCAAGTCGTCACCTTCGAGGAACTGCTCCGAGCGATGACGGGAGGTGAGGGAGGCAGGACGGGGGTATGGGGATGTGACTCCCTTTCACGAGTCTGTGCTACGAGAGTGCGGCCCCACACTTCGGGCAGAATTTTGGGTTGAACGTCCAGCCAGGGTCCTAAAGGATCGGCTACCTTGGGTGGGGGCTTTAGGCGGGGTTTTTTTATCTCCACCCACACATCGGACTTCTCCTCATCCTTTACCGGCCGCCACGCTATCCAATCGCATCCTGGTTCTCGTGGTATCTCCTTAAACCAGAGAACCTTATCGTATTGTTCAATTGTGCGAATAGTTTTCGAACGTAGTTCAGTGATCTCACGTAGGAATGTAAATAACCGGACTGCTCGATCACGGACTTGTTGGTCATCCGTCCGAGGGTCAGCCTTGGAGTCGGCTTCATTCATAGTTGGTATTCCTCCGACTGGGGGAGGAGAACTTAGGCCGGGAACACCATTCGTCATTTTTTGCTCTGGAACGTAAACGCCCTCGCAGGCCGTCCTAGGCCCGAGAAGGCGTAAGGAGGGATTGAGGAGATCCTGTGGTCGGCGGGATTGTCTTCTGCCTTTGTTCTTTGAATGACGATCCCGTAGACGACATCGGTCAACGTCTCGAGACGTCGCAACTGCAAAATTTCACGCTTGGCCTTGGCTCTATCCCCGGTGTTTTTCGCCATCTCCATGACCCCTTCCGTCTCTTATGCCCTAAAGTAAGGGCCGGGTCTTCATCAAGCCGAAGCTCTCATTTTGGGAACAGGAACTGAATGGTGAAGCTCATCGACCAGTCCGGGCCGGAGTCCGGCCGCTCGACGTTATAATAGGCCTCGACGCGCGCATTCATCGCCTGATTACCTATCTTAAACAGCTTACCTACGCCACCGCCTAAAGGCACAGTCCAGCGCTGGCTGGATGGTGCGTTCCAGTTCGCGGTGATGATCATATCAGTGATCAGGTACCAGCCTTTTGCAAGATTGTAGTTCACGAAAGGCTCCAGAAGGAACTGGTTGACATCCGCACGATCGGAATCCCCCGCAAAGGACCAGAGTTGCCTGCCGAGCACACCCAGGGTCCAAGGCTTGGGCTGCGTGAGCACAACAGCCGTTGGACCTGCACTCCATTTTTCTGTGCCGAGCTGGGCATCCGTTGCCGTGGGAAAAGTTAACGACGGGCCCACGCCCCAGATGAATTTTCCTGGCTTGGCCGGAGAAACAAATATCGAGTGGTTGATGTCTCCGAGCCCGGTCGCGCCATCGCCCACAACGCCTTCTGGGATGTCGGGGGTACCCGCGATAAAGCCTTGGACATCGATAATGGGCATAATCGTACGATTGATCAGGTTCCAATCACCCACAGTGACCGGGATCACGGGTTGGATCTTTAAGAAATAGGCACTGCCGTTTGGCGCCCCAAAATCTACTGTGTTCTTTAGCGGCACGCTAATCAGGCTGCCGACCGGATTCTGTACTTTGGCGCGCAGATCCTCGCCCCCTGGAGCCTGTGCGGTAGACTGTTTCGGCTCTTCCTGCCCGGACGCATGGCCGGCCAGCAGCAGAATGGCAAGAGGTACGAAGAGGATCTTGAAACGCATGCTATCCGTATCTTGAGATCGTCTGTTTGTCATCACTTCACCCTCTCGATATCCGGCAGCCGCCAACTCTTGTCGAAATACGCTTCCCTAGGCGCATAGGTTCTGAAATAAGCGAGCCAGCCCTCATTTGGGTTGGAATAAATGAAGTTCGATGTAGGTACGCCGCCACCTGCGCCTGCGACCCGGCGAGCAGGACCACGGCCCACACAACAGAGACCAGGCTGCTCAGCGCTTTCTTCATTGTGTTACGTCCGTTTTCGTGCTTCATGCCGATCCCACATTTATTTCGACCTTGACCGGCGAGAAGAACAGCGAGTGGCTGAGAAAAATGGGGACAGACCACGGATCTGGCTGCGCCGCCTTCAAGGATGTGCCGGTAAAGGAACTGCAACCCCGCTGCTCCGCTGATCGCCTGAAAGTTGTGCCTGGATGCGTGTTATTGCCGCGTTGCCGGATTCTCAAGCCGCTTGATGACACCGTCGATGCCCAGCGTGGTGCCACCCCGCGGCGGGAACTCCTTGAACGATGCCAGCCACTGCCGGGTGAAGACCTGGGCGGGCACGAAGAGCCACATGTTCTCGGCCATCCAGCGGAGATACATCTCCGACTCGTACCAGCCTCTCTCAAAGGGGTCAGCCCGCAGATTGATGACCTTTGGCCACGCCGTCTGGATACGGGTCGCGGAGGCGATGTTCCCCTCGAGAATGGCGAAGTGAATCTTCCAGTTGTTGTAGCGGATAGCGTTGAGGTTTCCCACCTGATCGAAGTACATGATCTCCTTCCGGGGAGATTCCTTCACCGCCCCCTTGAGCCACGGAAGGAGGTTGTAGCCGTCGAGATGGACCTTGTACTTCTTGCCGCCGATGGTGAGCCCTTTCTTGAGCTTTTCCTTGATATTCGGGTCCCCAACAGCTGCCAACAGGGTGGGAATCATGTCCTCGTGGGAGGCAATGCCATTGAGTTTTGTTCCCGGCTTGATGACCCCAGGCCACTTGATAAAGGATGGCACGCGGAAGCCCCCCTCCCACGTTGTTCCCTTCTCGCCGTGGAACGGGATGGTGCCGCCATCGGGCCAGGTGAAAGTCTCGGCCCCGTTGTCCGTGGAGTAGAAGACGATGGTGTTATCGTCGATGCCGAGCTCCTTCACCTTAGCGAGGATACGGCCCACGTCGTCATCGTGTTCGAGCATGCCGTCGGGATAAAGGCCGATCCCGCTCTTGCCTTCCCACTCCTTGGAGAGGTGCGTCCAGACGTGCATACGCGTCGTGGTTACCCAGGCGAAAAAGGGCTTGTTAGCCTTGTGGGCGCGCTCGATGAAATCGATCGCCGCGTCCACGAACTCATCGTCCGCCGTCTCCATACGCTTACGCGTCATGGGCCCAGTGTCCTTGATCTTTTGGCCGCCCTTGCCGTCTGCCCAGCTGTGGAGCACGCCCCGGGGGCCGAACTTCTTCCTGAAATCGGGATCCTTCGGGTAGTAGTAGCTTTCGGGCTCCTCTTCGGCGTTGAGGTGATAGAGATTACCGAAGAACTCGTCGAAGCCGTGGACAGTCGGCAGATGTTTGTCCTGGTCGCCCAGGTGGTTCTTGCCGAACTGGCCACTCGTATAGCCGTGGGGCTTGAGGAGTGTGGCAAGCGTCACCATATCGTCGCCGATCCCTTGGTCCGAGCCAGGCATCCCGATAGTGAGCAGACCGGTGCGGAACGGATGCTGGCCAAGGATGAAGGCCGCTCGCCCTGCGGTACAACTCTGCTGGGCGTACCAGTCCGTAAAGAGTGCTCCTTCCTTGGCGATGGAGTCGATGTTGGGCGTCTGGTAGCCCATCATCCCCTGGTTGTAAGCGCTGATGTTCCAGTAACCAACGTCATCGCCCCAGATGACCAGAATGTTGGGTTTCTTCTGCGCTGCGTGTAGTGAGGGGCTTACCAGGCATAGGCCCAACATTGCCACCACAGCGATAGCAAATGTTCTCCCTAGGATCATTCGTCTCATTGACTACACTCCTTTCTGTTTGGTTGGTTCGTTCCCTTATTTACCTATTGATTGTTCTCATTGGAGACCTCTTCTTATGCTTAATGGAACTATTCGCGATAACTTTGAGATTTGTACCAGATTATCATCCGGCTGTAAATCACGGCCGGCCCCTTTTCCCTTACCGGAAGCTGGCTCAAGCGACTGCACACCGTGCGGGCACGGGTGCGGCTTATGCCCGACGTCTGCGTGCCCTCCTTCGAAATGAGCTATTTCAAGATCCACGACGTCGATGGTCGGATTGCGATCGATTACAAGGTGTGGCCACGCGAAGCCGAGTCGCAATTGACCCTGATAGAGCGATTTTTCACATTCGGGCGGCAAAAGAAAGACGAGATCGACATTTTTGAACGCGTGTACATCGATCCGCCGGACGAAGCGATGAGGGAGAGTCCGGCGTCCTGATGGGTCGATTCCAGAGGAGATAACCACCATGCAGCGGGAATGGTGTCCAAACATGAATCACAGGCGCTCCGACGCCCCAGTCCGTTACTGCCCGAGCTGTGGCGAAGTGGTAAACACGAACGTTCTCGCCAAGATATGCGGCGGCAAAGAACATGCGGAGAGACGGATGAACAGGAACAAGTATTGCGTGCACTGCGGCTTGCAGCTGATGAAGTAGTATGACGTCAATCACGGGAGTGAAGCGATCAAGTGGGATGAAACGGCACTCCTCTGGCAGGCGCCAGGGTGGTGCCTACATACCGTGCGCGGCTATAGACTCGGTTGCGGATAGGTTGCGTTTTCAGGTCACGAAATGCTATATTTTGCCGCGTCCTGCACACCCAAGTGTTGAAAGTTATTGATTTTGCGGTGCCGAAGGGGACACTCAAAATCCGTTGGGCCTTCGCGACCGTGCGGGTTCGACTCCCGCTCCAGGCACCATGCTTTCAGCTACTAAACTCTCCCCGCCAAGTCGTCCGTCTTCTCGACTGATGCGGGTGTATACCCCATGTGAACCGGAGAAGGACTGTCACTGGGAGTGATCGCATGCGCATAAGAACGCGACCGGCATTTCTGCTCATCCTCCTGCTGCCTCTACTCTCAGGAAGATCTCTCTCTGGTCCTCTGGAACTGAAAGTGGTCGTGGTGGCTCGGCACCTCGAAATCCCCTGGGCATTAGACATTGCCCCGGATGGCCGCCTCTTCTTCACCGAGCGGCCCGGAAGAATTAAGGTTTTGG
The DNA here is from genome assembly GCA_964558395.1 of uncultured bacterium. Lineage (GTDB taxonomy): Bacteria > Methylomirabilota > Methylomirabilia > Methylomirabilales > CSP1-5 > CSP1-5. Next base: position 4,995 of record CAZLDS010000108.1, read on the forward strand.
CGCCTGGAGGATCCGAACCCATACTCCTCGCCACAATGTCGGTGGCTCACGAAGGGGAAGGAGGACTTTTGGGCCTCGCTCTCGATGGGAACTTCTCGGAAAGCGGTGTCCTGTTCGTGTACTACACCTACCGAGATGGGAAGAGGCTCTGGAACCGGGTGGTCGGGCTGACGGAAAAAGAGGGGCGGCTCGTCGGCGAGAAGACCCTGCTCGATCGAATCCCTGGCGCGTCGATCCATAATGGGGGGAGGATCAGGGTTGGCCCGGAAGGCCGGCTATACATCACCACGGGTGACGCCGCCAATCGGTCGCTCGCGCAGGATCTGAAATCGCTCGCAGGGAAGGTTCTGCGGATCAACCCCGATGGGTCGATTCCCCAGGATAATCCCTTTCCCGGATCTCCCATCTATTCCTACGGCCATCGCAACCCGCAGGGGATCGCGTGGCATCCGACGACCAAAGCCCTCTTCATCACCGAGCACGGTCCCATCGGCCATGACGAGATCAACCTCATCCATCCCGGCAAGAACTACGGCTGGCCTTCGATCGCCGGCTGGGGAGGCTCCCCCACGTTCGCGGATCCCATTCATGAATCCGAAGATGGAACGTGGGCACCGGCCGGGGCCGTCTTCTATCGCGGCGATCTCCTCTTCGCCACGCTGCGCGGTGCGCACCTGCACCGACTTGTCCTCGCCCCCAACCCTCCCCGGGTCCAATCAGAGGAACGGCTCTTCCAAGCAATCTACGGGCGACTCCGGGATGTGATCCAAGGTCCAAATGGATGCCTGTATGTTGCTACCAGTAATCGCGATGGCCGTGGCGCCCCCGCCCCAGACGATGACAGGATCCTGCGCCTCGTGCCTGTACCATAACCCTTTGGAACACTCACCAGGACTCCGTGGGAAACCGCAGGCGAGAGGAGACGAGATGGTCAGGGCCCTGAGAAAGGAGAATGCGGGGTCAGCAAGAATGCTGCTCCTCCCGGGCGTTGCGCTCTTTCTGGCGATTTTCCGTAAGCCGGCCTGGACGTGCTATCTAGCCGTCCACATACATAGCAGTTGGGCCACAATTCATATTGTAATGAAAGGAGAGACATATGAAAAATACGACAACTCCTCAAGGTTTTCAGGACATGCTATCCTTTCCCCTCATGAAAGCCCTTTTGGGCCGTCGGTCTCGGCGGTTTTTTATGGGGGCAGAACTTCCGGATGGAGTGTTCGCGTATAAGTCGAGGCACAAGTCATCGCCGCTAACCGATCTGGAAAAAATGCTGGTGGTATCAGCCTGCGGTGGTAATACCTCTTGGCATCACTTGATTTACCGTGCAGCTCGCTATGCGCCTCACCTTTCCAATTACGCCGGATCTGCAGGGGGGAGGGTATTTCCGTCGGCAGCTGGATTTCACACAAGCCAGACTTTCTTCACAGATGACGAGGGTGTTTATGTGCTGGAGATGCGGGATGCACGAGCTTTTGATGACAGGGCAGATGACGGATCATTGAGCCTGGAAGCATGTATGGCCAATGTCAGAAAGCATGTACGCAAGATTCAAGATGGACGCCTGAAACTCCCTCCCGAGGTGCCATACACCGAGGCGCATAACACCTGGGTGTTCAACAAGCCGTCTACACTGGTTGTTATCCCTGTTGGCGATCTTTCGCAGCACGTCTTGCTCACTATTTGTTATATGCTTCAGAATGGCTTGGTCCTTAACGATGACATCAATAAATGCTCTGTTCCGGGCGTCGAAGAGTTTGGAGACATTGTGGACGTAGACAATGTCTGGCCCATTACCTTCGTGGAGCAATGGTCGCTATCGGAGTTGACCGTCGAACTCGGGACAAGCTGCTATGCCGGTGTTTTGATGCTCCAAGCCATGGGTCTTGGGGGATGGATGTTCAATGGAGTCGACCCGTTTGCCATGCTGGGTGCTAGTGGCGACCCAGAAGTACCAGGCTTAGGATTCCGGTATGACAAGGATGATCGGTGGCCCTACCCGAACCCCACTGGACTGGAGGGGGTGATGGAAGGCTACTGTCCGCCCCATCACCAGAATATGCGAGCCGCCGTGGATACACTTTGTGAGCG
>CAZLDS010000109.1:0-7078 GCA_964558395.1 uncultured bacterium
TCCAGCATCTCTTGCGTTTCCCGGATACCCCCGATGGCAGATCCGGCAAGGCGCCGCCGCTTGAAAAGCAGACTGAACACTGCCACCGGCAGGGGTTTATCCGGCGCGCCAACCAGCGTCAACGTCCCGTCTCGCTTCAGCAGGTCGAGGTATGCAACCAGGTTGTGCTCGGCGGAAACCGTGTCCAGAAGGAAGTCGAAGCTGCCGGTGTGTTTCTGCATCTCGTTCAGGGTCCGTGAGACGACGACTTCGTCGGTGCCGAGACGCTTAGCGTCTTCCGTCTTGCCCGGCGAGGTCGTAAACAGCACCACGTGCGCGCCGAAGGCGTGGGCAAACTTCACGGCCATGTGACCCAGGCCGCCGAGCCCTACGACGCCGACTTTCTGCCCCTTGCGCACCTTCCAGTGCCGAAGCGGGGAATACGTGGTGATGCCAGCGCACAGCAGCGGCGCGGCCCCGGCTAGGTTCAATTTGTCCGACACGCGCAGCACAAATGCTTCATCTACGACGATGTTCTCCGAATAGCCGCCGTAGGTGACCCTCCCGAGGTGTTTATCCTCGCTATTGTAAGTGAGGACCAGGCCACCTTCGCAGTATTGCTCTTGGCCTTCCCGGCAGCTTAGGCACCTGCGGCACGAATCCACCATGCACCCGACCGCCGCAATATCGCCTTCCCTAAACTTCTTCACCGCGCCTCCGGTTTTTACTACCCGCCCAACAATCTCGTGGCCCGGCACGCAGGGATAAACCGTGGGCATGACGTTCTGCCACTCGTTTCGGACCTGATGCAAATCCGAGTGGCATACTCCGCAGTACAGAATCTCGATCTGCACGTCGTGTGGGCCCGGCTCACGCCGCTCAAACCTGAACGGAGCGAGAGAGGTATTGGGTCCTTGCGCCGCGTAACCAAGCGAAGCGATCATTGTGCTCCCTCCTTTGCTCTGAGGCTGCTTAACGTCCGTCCGTCCCTATGTCCTCCCTCTGCTGTAGACGGGGGTTTCGCTTTAAGCATCTTCAAGGCGATGTAGTTCACGCGTCTTTCCCGTGACCGCATCCCGCTAGCATCTTTTTTTGCGCCCCATCCTCCCGTCCTCAGGCACACGCCTTGCAGGCCATGTCGGTCAACCACACTCTGGCGACCGCCCCGTGTCAGTAACCCATAGCTGACAGGCGAGCAGCCGGAAGGGTCTTGGGAGGGACGGACGAGATGGAACTCGCGATCAATCATGAAAAGCTTCACGGACGGAACCTCACCGTGCGAACGGCCAGCTTTTTCCGTGGACCCCGCTTGCTATCCGGGGGGATGCCGATGCAAGGAAATCGCGGCACATACACGGTGCGCGATAACCAGGGCAAAGAGATCACGATAAAGATTAAAGGGCATCCTCTTGACCCGACCCCAAAGATCGACATCGATGGACAAGTCCTTCAATTAGCCCCTCCGTTGGCCTGGTATGAGTATGTCTGGATGGGCCTGCCCATCATCTTGGCCTTTGCCGGCGGTGCGCTCGGAGCGCTTTTCGGTATTTCAGCAACCTATGCCAGTTCGCGCATATTCCGGAGCGAGCGCAGCACAGCCAGCAAGTATCTGCTCAGCGGGCTTTTTTCAGTTTCCGCCGTGGTTGGGTTTTTCATTGTGCTGGTACTCCTTCAGATTTTACTTCATGGGGTTCCACAGGGCTAGATGAAAAGGGCCGGGTTTGCGTCGGCCCATTGATCCACGACTCCCCTGCGCTGCATGGCATTCATGCAGGCTCGCGATCGCCGAGTTGCAGTCTCATCAAGTAAAACTCTTGACCCTCCCCGTAGGGTGGCTTTTCCATCTTCACAATGGTAAATCCCAATCGCTCATACAGTCTGATCGCGCCGGTGTTTGACGGATGAACGTGGAGGTCAACTGCGCGCACATACATTTTCGCCAACTCATCAAGGACGGCCTGGACAAGCCGTCTGCCGATCCCCTTCTTGCGATGACGAGGATGCACGGCCACCTTCAGGATCATGGCATTCTCTGCGTCTTCGGAGCGGCGGCCGACAACAAACCCCCGTATTTGTCGAAAGATCTTCTTTTCTTCACAGATGAGAAACACGTCCTTCAAAAAGCGCTCGAATGTCTCGTAACTCCACTGCTGGGCGAACGCAAGCCGGTCAACCTTCAGGACGTGCCTGATATCCCATCGGGTCGCCACTCGAATGGATGTCTGCGGGGGGACTCGGGAACTACCCATAACGGTTAACGTGGTGACCGGAATCCGACAACACGCGGTGCACTTTATAACCGAGGTGGGCGGGGGACTCCGATCACCCCGCGTCCATCATCGACTCCCGTGAGGAGGCCCTCAGTATCCTCCTAGCGACCAGGGGCGTCAAATGTAAAGTAACCCCACCCCCTCCTGTGATCACCCCTTAATTAAGGGCTCCCGACCCCTTTTTTTCAGGCGTCCTCTTCAAGCCTTGCACTGTCTAAGTACCACCTTAGCGTTGGCGGTCCGGTCGACGACCCGCGGCTCACGACGCTGCCAGGCTATCTCCTTCCACCACGACCTCCAGTGTTGCTTTTCAGGGACCATTCCACGGGCCAGCTTCCGTCGCGTGTGTGCGGGTCGCGGAAAAGCTCCGGGACAAAAGAAAAGCCGCCGTGGAGGTGGAAAGATACATTGCAACAACGATTCGGATGCCGGGTCCGGAAGTGTATTACCGCGAGGGGCTCATGGAAACAGAGCACAGAGTTGAGGCAGTCGTGCGAGAGGATCAGTTGTATTTCTGGTCCGTGCGTACCCGCTCGAATGACGTCATTTCCGATTGGGCCAGGCCGACTGTGCAAACCGAAGCAACAGGGCCAGACCCTGGTTTGGCCCCGATAACGTCTCATCAGACACTGGTCTTTCCGTATCTGATGTTCAAGACACCCAAGGGAAACAAGTGATGTCCCAGCGAGCAGGCGCGCCAGCGTCAAAGAGAAAAAGGGGTCGGAGGTCTTTTTATCGCAGGTGTCGGTTTGTTAAGCGAGGAAGAAAATGGCCATGGGATTCTGGAAAGGGGTATTGATCCTACTGTTTATGACCGTGTATGGGGGACTCGGCCTTCTTCTGTTGGCCAGCGGGCTGAAGGACATGGTCCGAAAGTGGAGGGCGTGACGCAGCCGGTCGGATACGCTCTGGCCCAACTCCTCCTCCGTCCGGTGCTGAGAGCCTTCCGGGAACAAGACCCTCAAGGTTTCGTATTTTCGCAATTGCGAAAGCCTGCCCTAGTGATCCGTACGAGTTTTCGGCAACGCCAGCAGGATCTGGTATCGGCGTGTTCTACGAGAGTGCAGTGCCGCACTTGGCACAGAACTTTGGGCTGATCGCCTTCCCAAGGTATCTATTACAGGCCGGACATCGCCAGTTGTACAGCGAGAACCCGATACCACCCAGAATCAGGATCACAAAGGCGGGGCCCCAGACGGTTACTGGCATGCCGAGAATCACCTGGTCGGGGGTCTCTCCGAAAAGTGCCACGAGGATCACCACGCCGATGAGGGGAATCGAGACCAAGATTTGATTTCTCCTCCGTTCAGCAAACTCGGTTTTGATCGAGGCTTTCTGTCTGTCTGCGTAATCCATTTTTGTCCTCCGTCGTCACGCATGTCCGCTCCGAGACGCGTCCATTCGGTTCGGACGGGAGGTGCAATTTCAAGACCAGGTGAGCTTTCTTTATCCGGTCCAGCCGAGGAAAAGCGTAGACGCCCGTATATGTTCAGGCTAAAAGGTACCCCCGGTAGCCCAAATCTCAAGGGCTCTTAAGTAGCTCATGCTTTGTAAGGCTTCTTGATTTGTCTCAAGGAAGTTCTTTGCTGCGACAATAGAATCCTTGGCGGCGCTCACTTGTTCTAGACTCGCATCAACCTGCAGGTCCGTGTCATTTTCCAGGCCAACCGAGAAGATGGTCTGCGGGAAGGAGATCTCAGCGATTTCTACCACCACTTTTGACTCTGAATTTCTCCACACTCTCGTTTGTCGCCGTTTGTGTATTTCAACGACTTTGGGCCTTGGATTGGCCTTCTGGAGAAGATTAAGGGTTTTCTCACGATCGAAGGGACCTTGCGGAATGATTGGTAGGGCAATTTCTAGCGCGGCAGCCAGTTTGTTCAGGACAGTGGCGTTCAGCGCGGCATAGGGGTAGAGTTCTTGGGGGTCCTCAAACCATAATTTCATGTCCTCCTCTGTCCTTTCGAGACACTTGAATTTCAATCCGTCCTCAATACCCCGGCGGAGTTTCACGTTGATAGCACACGCAGGCACCCAGAGGTACTCGTCCCTGACTTCCCCCCATTCAGGATAATCAGGGTACTTCAGAGGGTAGGACTTAAATCTGGTTCGGAAACCCTCTGAAACGGCGCCAAAGCCCCTCCATTCCCAATGCCTGCCCTTTGCCATCGTCGGCTCCTTGGCCACCTTCCGAAGTTAGTCCCATTATGGACTCCACAGTTTCAACAACGAAGGAGGCCGCACGGACTCTGTACCGGTCTTCTGAGTGAACTCGTGTTTATAATTAGAAATTATGTTATCCATGAACTACTGCTGCCTTTCAGCCCACAGGGCTATAGAATAGATCCACTCATGCCTAGTACCATGAGAAACAAACGCCGCCAATGTTCCCATCAGTGATTTCCGCAATTGCGAAAACGTGAAGGGACACCAGTCTGGCGCCAACGCTACGGCATGTTGTGGCTCGCGCCTCGCCCGCAGTACAATTGTCGAGGGGTGGGAACCGGGCCATGGTGAACCACAGCAAAACCGGGCGAAGATTCGGCGGCCACCTGATGGCCTGTCTGGCGATCGTCGCCACGGTCGCCCTCGGGGCGGCCCGTGCTGAAGAAGGTGCCGTCACGCCGCCCGCAATCGAGGGCCCGTTCTACAAGTCCGGGTCCCCGGAGCGCACGTCGCTGCTCGAACCGGGGGTGCAGGGGGCGCGACTCGTCCTCACGGGGCGCGTCCTGACGACGGACCACAAGCCCATTCCGCGTGCGCGGCTCGATTTCTGGCAGACGGACGGCGAGGGGCGGTACGACAGCGCCGGCTACCGGCTCCGTGGCCACCAGTTCACTGACGAGGCGGGCCGCTATCGTCTCGAAACCGTCGTCCCGGCGTCCTACCCCGGGCGCACGCGGCACCTCCACGTCAAGGTGCAGGCGCTCAACCGACCGACCCTCACGACCCAGCTCTACTTCCCCGGCGAGCCGCACAACACGACCGACCCGCTCTTCAATCCCACGCTGGTGATGCGGGTTCAGAAGACCGCCGAGGGTACCCTCGCCACCTTCGACTTCATCCTCGATCCTCAGCGATAGAACCCACGGCGACGGGACTCGGGAAGTACAGATGGTCCCCCAATATTTTCACATTTTCGCAATTGCGAAAACGTGGGGGTTATGTGGGAATGGAGCATAAAGAGAGCAACGGGGAACCGGATGCCCCTCGGTGCAAGACTTCCATTGAAAGGGCGGCCCTCGTCTGGTAGATTGCCAGGCCCCAACCGAGGATCGAGCCCACGGGGGTCGGAGGATGGGACTGGTTTTCATTCTTAGTATGGCGTTCTTTTTGGCGTCGTGCTCATTTCCGACGATTAAGATGATCAATCCCGCGACCGGCGATGTGCAGGTCTGCAAAAGCACTCGTCCGGGGCAGTCACGATCTGTTGCGCGCGGCGAGACGCTCTACCCCCGCTCGATGATGCAAGAGTGTGTCCAGCAATATGAGGCCCTCGGTTACAAAAAGATTGAGGACCTCACCCCTGAGGAACTAGAGCGCCTTACGCCGAAGAAACAAAAGGACTAGAGCAATAGAACAGTGGAACAGTAGACCGCATCGTCGCATTGGCCTATTGCTCGAATGCTCCAATGCTCTGAAAGTAAAGGGGCCCCGGTATTCCGGGCCTTTCGTTTTCTCTGGTGGAGCAAGGGGCACAGTGTAAAGAACCGACAGTCACGTTTTCTTTTTTTTCAACTAGATCCGGTCACCAAGTCCCTATAATCGCCTATGCCCACCCCAATAATTTCAAGCAATTAGGTTCTCAGGAGAACTGGCCCTTCGATCGCTCGACCGCCGCGTTAGGACCCCTGAGTAGGCATAGAGGGGGCGCTCAAGCGGCCCCACTCAAACTCACGCAATGTACGGGAGCAACTCGGAGTAAGCCAACTTTTGGCGATTTCCCAGCAAGTGGCGGTAAACAAAATGCTTTTTCCCCTTGCTAAGTCTTACTAGTCATACTATACTTACTATGCAGAAAGGGGGTGACGTTCATTTGGAGGAGGCTAAGACAGTACTAACCATCCGGCAATGGCCGGTGGACCTGCACCGGCAGATGCGGAGCAAGGCGGCGGCCCAGGGGATCACGCTACGGGAGGCCATGATCGAGGCCGCCCGGTTGTGGTTGTGGTTGAGGGCGAAAGGGAAGGGGGGGGATGAGCGATGAGTTTCTACAAGGTCGGCAAGACGTCCTACGTGGGCTTCCAGGACCGCAACGGGAGATGGGGCCCGAGCTCTGCTCGGAAGCAATACAAGGAAGCGCCTAAGAAGGAACTCGACAAGGCGGAAACGGCCGGGGCGAACAGCAAGTCGGCTGCACCCCCATGCCGCTGCTTGACTTCCTCAAGCACTACCTCGACCAGGCCGTAGGTGGGCTATTCATGGCCTCCTTGAGCGGGCGTTTCATGTAAATATTTTTTTCACTAAGAAGAGTCCGACACGCCAATCAGAATAGAATACGGGTCAGTTTTTCCCTTGACACGCCAGCGATCCGCCCCCGTAAGACTCTTAGCGGTAGGTCCGTAAATTTTTCGTCAAAACCCCGTAATTTTACGAGGTGACAGGGGCAGCTTTCTTGATAGAGTTGTGGGGCCGGAAAACGGTAGGACCTTGACGCCCCTTGCCTGGTAAAGGATGCGGAAGGCAGTATGATGAAACCAGGATTAGTATAGCCTCCGGCCCACCGCCGGGATAACCGACGGTGGACCAAAGAGGAAAAGAGACATGCCACCATGTCGGCGAGTGGAGCCGGATAGACGCTGCTCTTTCCGCTTGGAAGTACCCGAGAG
>CAZLDS010000110.1:0-7004 GCA_964558395.1 uncultured bacterium
CGAGGCTCACGTTACCCGCTTGGCCTGCAACTTCCTGAGTCGTCTCCGCATCCCCGAGAATCGCCGCTTCGTCGTCGGCGTGCCGACCGGTTGCGCCGCAGGGATGTGTCGCGGCGGGCCGGTCACCGGAGTCGCGCAGGCGTAGCACGCCACCCCTAGCGTCTGAGGCATACCACATCTGGCGCAGAGCACTTCTCGAAGGAACCCCTGCAACCGAGGTCAGCCGATCCGTCTGGCATCTTGATTGCAAAACGGTACGCCTGGATAGGGGATAATCGACGAGTCGAGCAAATCGGAGGACACTCTCGGAACTGGGGGGCCAAATCAGTCGTGCGCGATCGTCCCCTGGGCGGGTCCCCCTATCTTGTCGGGGCGGCTGAGAGTCACCACGTTCCCTCGCCGTCCCTGGTAAGGGGAGAGCGGGCACGATGAACCCGGATGGGCGACAAGCCGAAGCGTTCCTGCGGCGTGTGTATGCTGCTTGGAAAACCATCGGTCTCTACTCCCCCACGCATCCCGCTGTTGCGGCTGCCATCCAGAACCTCGATGTGACACTCGAGAAGCTGCTGGGAGGCCAAGAGCGGGTCACCCTAGGCGTGGCTCATGGCACCCTGGTTCTCGATGGCGCTCCTCTAACCGCCAGGCCGGAGCTATCTAGGAAGTTCGTGACCTGGCTCCAGAACCACGAGATTGAGGGGATCACGTTCCGGAAGGAGTACACCCGGGCGGAGCTCCGGCACTTGATGGAACTCCTAAGCCTCGACCTTAAGCGCACAGAGTTCTATGAAGAGCTCAAGAAGCGGCAGGTCGCACATATCCTCCTCGTCCACCTCCTGCAGCAGGAGTCAAGTGAAGAGCGACCGGTCGAAGAGGTGGCGGATCGGGTCGGGGCCGGGAACATCTATAGTCGTGCGCTCCGTACCGTCCGAAAGGTATTCCAGGAGGCCCGGTTGGGGAGGGTCCCCTCCCTGACCGAGGTGCAGCGGACTGTCCAGGAGGTGTTGACGGGGGTCTTGAAGGCCAAACACACGCTCATGGCGCTCACCATGATCAAGGGCTACGATGGATACCTGTTTAACCACTCGGTGAACGTGGGGATCCTCGCCATGACGTTGGGCGAGAGCCTGGGGCTTGATGCCACAACCCTCCGGGGACTGGGCCTGGGCGCGCTGTTGCATGATTTGGGGAAGGTCATGGTCCCCGAAACCATCACCCTGGCGCCCAGAAAGCTCACCGAAGAGGAATGGGAGATCATGAAACGTCATCCGATGGACGGGATGCGGATGTTGGAGCGGATGGGAGTCCAATCGGAGATCCCCCTCCGGGTCGTGAAAGAGCACCACGTCCGCTTTGACCGGACGGGATATCCGACCCTGACACCCGGCGAGGACGTCCACCCCTATAGCATGCTCGTCACTATACCGGATGTATACGACGCCATGACCACGATCCGGCCCCACCGGCAGGACCTCCTCCCCAGCCATGCAATCGCCGAGATGCAGGCGGCTGCCGGGAGCCACCTCGACCCGACGATACTCAAGCCCTTCGTCGCCATGATCGGCATCTACCCCCCGGGGACAGTGGTCCGGCTCACCACGGGAGAAATCGGCGTGGTGACTCGCCCGACTGAGGACGCCTCTCGTCCCCGGGTGCGCCTGGTGCAGGACCGGGAGGAGCACACCGTAGAGGGGAAGGAGGTCGACCTGATGGAATGGAACCACGCGGCCGGAACCTACAGCCGCTCTATCCTGCTTCCGGTCGACCCGGTAGTTCGACAGGTCGACGTCGTCGGTGTGTTACAGCGGCAAGACCGGGTTGCATGAGACCGGCGATCCGCAGTCTCTCCGCGAGTACTGACCCGGGGGCCGAACGTGGCGCTCACGCGGGGCCTCGAGCGAGGTGCGGCAAAGAGCAACGACCTTCTCCGCGTGATTTATAGACAAAGCCTGCGGGTCTTTTCTGCGTAAGAGCCTCCCCTCGCGAAAATCTGTCAAGGAGTTGTTCGAAACAGCAGCAGCCCAAAAAACCAAGGGCCCCTATCTTGTTGCCAACAAGCCGAGATCAATTTCCTGTGCCGGAAAAGGCATACACAGTCTGAACCAACTTCTGACAGGGGGGACCGCCAATGGTATCTTACGACTGCGGTGTAGATTACAACCAATAGTCTGCTATTCAGCTTGCCCGTGAGAGCTATCGCCCTTGCTTTCTCTTAAGTCTCTCAGGGCAGTTGGCCATCACCGAGTCCAACTCGTCGCGTTCTTCCGCGGATAGATCCTCTTGAGTCTGCTCAGTTCGGTCCTAAGGTGGACTACAAATCCGTAGGCCGAGTGTTCAAATCACCCTAGGTGCTTTACTAAAATGAACTGCTTAATCGCCCCTAATTTGGTGCCTACTCAGGACGGGGAGCTTCCTTCTCTTCAAAGACCTAGAGAGAACATGGTAGTATCCGGACAGCGGGGGGCAACCTCCTTTTTCATATTTTCTTATATCTCATAAAGAAGGGACCGGTACTATATCCGCACCCGGTTGTTTACGGCCTTTCTCAAGGGCCCCTTTTTGTCTAGTCTTGCTACCCACGTCATCCATCACCGACGGGATTGACAACTTTCGGGTGAGTCAATCCCTCTAGTCGATTGGAAGCTTCGGAGGAAAGCACGCTTCCTGCGTGACGAGATGTCCCTCCCGCGGTCACTCGGTGACAGGTTGGCAGAAATTTACAGAACCGCGAAAATACTCCGTGCGGAAATGAGCAGCCGAATCAAAGAATTGGGTCCGGATCCGTGCCGCTCCCATGCTGGCACGCGCCTCGCACTTGAGCCCTGTCGGAGGAACGTCGCATGCGGAGATGGCTGGGCTGGCGAAGCATCTTATGGCGCCGACTGGCGAGCATCGCCCGCTGACGTCAACGAAAGGTGAGCGGCTGCACCCGCTTTAGGTGTGACCGCGGAATGGGAGGAGCTATGGCCCTGGAGATTACATTAGCAGTCAAGGGGCTCGAATCCCGAGAGACCGAGGCGGACCCGCTGCCGGGGACGCTCACAGCCCTGCTGCACGCCCTCGAGGGTGTGCTTAAGGTCACCTACGATACACCGAGCCGGCGCTTCGCCGTCGGTTACGATCCCCACAAAACCACACTCCTCCGGATCCTGAGGCAGATTGAGGTGGCAGGAGAGCAGGCTGGCCGGGTCTACCGGCCGACCGATGTCCAAGCGAGCCAAGCGTGAAGGCTTACCCTGGGCAGCTGGAGCGGCGGGCGACACGGCTGGCATTGGCAGGTCTTCCCGAGAGGCTTCCCAAGCCCCTCGGGCAGTTGTATCGGCATCGGGTGGAGCCATGCGGAATCGACCGGTCCTAGTCATCGATGATGATCCCCGAATGCAGGAGTTGGTGACCGCCATCCTCGGGGGAACTGATTTCAAGGTCCTCTCGGCCTCTGACGGCCCCACAGGGATAGAACTGGCCCGGAGAGTCCAACCCGCTCTCATCCTCGTGGACATGATGATGCCGGGGCTCGACGGGATCAGCGTCTGCAAGCAGCTACGACAGAAACCGGCCCTCAAGGACATCCCCGTCGTCGGCATGACGAGCTCCAACGACTTGACCTTGGCCCACAAGGCTTTCCAGGCCGGGGCCCGCTTCTTCCTACCGAAGCCCTTCCCCACCGCGGCGCTGGTCCAAGTGGTGGAGTTGGCCTTGGCGTCGGCAGCACGCGAACCCACCTCCTCTCACCGGCGCCAGCATTCCCGTCTCCCGGTAGCGGTGCGGGTCCGCTGCTGCGCGGATGCGAAGGGCACGCTCTCGCCGCAGGTAGAAGGCTACACGGGCAACGCGAGCCTCGGTGGGCTGTTGCTTCTCCTCTCCGAGAGACTACTAGGCCAGGGCATGGAAGTTACCCTAGACCTAACGCTTCCCGAAGAGTCGGTTTCCGCGAAGAGCAGTGTGGTCTGGTGCGACTCAATGCCGGACAAAGAGGGGAGGTTCCGCCATGGCGTCCGGCTCCTCGGCTTCGTCAACAACGCTAGCTTCCTCGCATACCGACGCTACCTCATTCAGGTGGCAGCAGGTCGTACTGCGTAGCGCTGCCGCACCTCGACAGGCCCCGTCCCCTCCTCCCTCGCCTCCCGCTGGAACTTCGGGAACACGCCCACCAGCCACGCGTGTAAGCGGTGTCTTTTAGACACCAGCAGCGTCGTGGCACCAAGGTTGCACAGCTTCGAAACAACCACACATCAAAGGACGGCTCCAATGGAGCAGCTACTACTCTTTATTTTTGGCGTAGTTGTCCTCTATGCGGCCATCACACGCATCACTCTGAAGTAGGTGTGGGCCGGGCGCTTTGGGATCTGGACGGCCTCCAAGTGGAGGGCAACCTCCTTGTGCGCGGAGCCGAGTTTGCCGACGTGGTTTTCCGGGGTACCAAGGTCGAGAGCCTGGACATGAACATGAATAGTCCAACTTCACCGGAAGACTGTTTATGACAAGGTTCAGCCAATATCGGGCTTCTCGGCATGCTCCTGCTGACGCAGCAAGGGAACCTCCCCGTTGGGACTGACCTCCTCCTCCGCTTCCCCCTATCGAGTTCAAACTGCGACTACCTCGAAGGGCTATCCGGGGCACTTGGAGCATCGCGATGTAGATGTATAGGATGCTTGAACGCCGGTCCTGCCGTCAGAGAATGGACCCGGGAGCTGGGCGATTGGCTGCGGGGCCTGGGGCACCCGCGGGACACTCCGTGATGGCCATAGCGAGCCGTCTGGGGTGAAGACATATCCAAACGATGCTTGGAGGCAGGAGCAAGCGAATATATCAGCAAACCCGTCGAGTTCGGCCGCCTGAAGACTGCTGTGTTGGAAAAGCTTTGTCGCTCATCAGATCCAGGAGCCGGATCACATTCTGGTGGCTCTGGGTTAAGAGGAACCGACGCGTCTCAAGGTTAGCCGGCCGCTCCCGCAGGAGAGTGAACAAAGCGATTCTCAAGCCGCTCAAGGATCTTCGGACCTCGCGGGCGAGGGTGGCCAGAAAAACGGGCTTGAGTTCATTCTTTTCGGGTAAAACCTCACTATGAGACTCCGCCAGGTACTTCTCTAGATCGTCGGTACACTTCTTCAAATCTCCGGCGGTCATGGCCAACTCGCCGGATTCTCCATCTACCTGGACAGCCACCGTCTGATAGACCTCTGCCATCATTCGGAAAGCGTGAATCAGGGTTCTCAGATCTTTTCCCATGCTCGTGACAGCAAACGTTTTTCAATGTGATAAGACCTGCGCAGCCTACCCGAGGCTGCCCCCCCTTGCTTTCCTTCACTGCTAACGGAACTAAAGCTAGCTCCTGTAAGTTCTTCCCTCATTTCTCACCCGCACCCGCTAGCCCTACTCGATCACTTGCCGGAGCAGAGTGCCGATGAGGAAGAGCTCCTTACTGATGTCATCCACACAGAAGCGTAGGCCGTGGAGAAAACCATGCCCCTCGGTATCAGCTCGGTTCCACACCACTTCCATCTCGGCTTCCACCGGGGGCAAGGAGGACCATGGACCGACTGCGACGGTCAAGCGCGTTGGCGGCGAGAAGCCTTGAGGTAGAGCCATCATCAAGCCATTCTCGCTGAGGTTCTTGACCTCTCCCTGCAAGTAGGTGTCGGGTGGACTCAAGCAGGTGACCGTTAGGACCATGGGAATGCGAACAGATGCCCGCCGAGTCGGGCCAGCCTGGAAGGCCACTAGGTGTTCCCAGGCGATGCGGTCCGCTGCTCCCCATGCGGTGAACCGCAGACCCATCCGGGCAGGGGGGTCCTCTGCCCTCCATACCACCATCGCCTCAGCACGGGCATTCTGTCCTCCTGTACACAACAAAAGGTTCATCGGGGTGCTTGGAGCCAGTGGCTCTGTGACCTCAAGCAGCAGCCCGCCCTGGCTCACATTCTGAGTTATGCCGGCGGCCCGATAGCCGGGGATTGCCGGGCTTTCGCAAAGGACCGGCACCCGCATTGGGAACCGGGAATACTTGCGAGTTGTAGTGTGGACCATGATTCCCGGATGCATTGCAATGTACAGGCCAACATCTGCTGCTTTATAAGAGTTTTCGGTACACCTTTTCCCGTCCTACGGAAGGCCCAGAAGCGATGCGCGAGGAAGAACCTTACGTCAAAGATCTCGCCGCGTGTCCTTAAACGTCATCTCTAGTCCATCTCCTCTCCATCTCCTCCGTCCGAGCCAGAGGTGCTTGACCAGGTGATCAAGACGTTTTAGGCCTCATATGGCGTCGTGCTGTTGTCATTCGGTTCGGAGGTCGGGCGGCCGGTAAAAACAGCTCATCAATGGGATCCCGATCGAGGATGCACCGGGGAAAAGGCTTCGGCCCCCGAAAGCCCGAAAGGTCTTCCGAAGGAGAGGGCTCTGACCGGGATTCGGGTTCTTGAGCCCGAATCGTAACTATGATATCTCCCCGTAAACAGAGGCTTTGCTCGATTGGGCCTGGCTCCCTCGTTCGTTGTGGCACTAACCATGCACAGTTCTATCGGCTGTGCGGGTGATCATCGATCGTCGTGTCCGGCGACGGCGAGCACGATTGAGGGCTTTTGCGGAGGCGCCCGAGACATGGGCACTTCCGGAAAAGGAGACGGAAGACGGAGGGAAAAGAGGGAGGCCTTAGCTCTCGAGATGGGAGCAAGCCACAGACGAGTGGCACGGAGGACCATCTGGAGTGCCCTCCGGCCCCCGAGAGGCGGGTCGGCCACGTTCTCACAGCCTGCCTCACTCGGTGTCCAAGCCATCTATCCGAGGGAGATGATCGAGTTTGAAGCGGACGACAACTGAGCAAAGAGAGGCGCGCGGCCGCCCCCGTAGAGCAGGGCGGGACCATGACCCGGTTCCCCGTCCGGCTGACGGCAGCGCGCCTTGTGTCCGGGCCCTCCCGCCCGAGATTCTCGTCCTGGCCCCGCACGCGCCGGACTCGGGAGCCCGGGTACGAGACATCCTGCTGGCGACTGGCGACTACGCGGTCGCTG
>CAZLDS010000111.1:0-6941 GCA_964558395.1 uncultured bacterium
AGATGGTGTACCGCGAGGGGGGGCCGGGGAGTCATCAGGGCCTGGCGCCGCTTATAGCACTCACCTTCGCCCCATCGGATAGAAACACGCTCCCGTTCTATTTCTATGGCGGTCTGGTGTATCAGGGGCTTTTTCCGGGACGCGACAGCGACGTGACGGGGTTCGGGCTGGCTTACGGGAAGTCCAGCGGCGATCTCAGCGGCCAAAACTTCGAGATGGCGTTGGAGTGGACGCACGAATTCGTGATCACGCCGTGGCTCATTCTGCAACCCGACGTGCAATACATCATTAAACCCAGTGGGACGAGCACCATCCCCGACGCGCTCGTTCTCGGGGCCGAGATTGCCATCAATTTTTAGATGTCGGACGTTGGTACTAAAACATGGTAAGTATATATTCTGTATCTTCTTGAAGACTGCCAAGCGATTAATGTGTTTTAGAAGCTCCCTCCCCTATTCGGCAGGAAGGGGACCATGCGTGTAACCGGCACCGCACGTAAGATTTTCCTGACGATCGGCATCATCGTGGGGGTCGCCCTGCTTCTGTTTGCGAGCCTCTCCTTCGTCGTCCAGATCCCCTCTATCCAGGCGCAGATCCGATCCCGCATCCAGTCGGCGCTTCACACCCAGCTCGACCGCGACGTCGAGATCGGCGATGTCCACCTGGGCCTCTTTCTCCGATTTCTCGATGTCCGGCATATCCGAATCGCAAGCGGAGAGCGCCTCCAGGACGGGGTCCTTGCCGAGATCGAGGGGGTCGAGATCTATCCGTCCTTGGTGGACCTCCTCCGGTTGCGCATCGGCTTGAACCGGATCGTCGTACGCCGCCCCACGGTCGCGCTGGATGTGCCCCCACACGAGGCAAAGCCCCAGCCACCCGCGAGAGCCCTGTCGATGCCCGTTGCCGTTCCCCTCGGCATTCAAGAGGTAGAGATCCGGGATGGAACGGTACGAGTGTCCGGCACACGGGTGACCGTGGCCCGTCTCACCGCCGACCTGCGAGCGCCCGCGGGTGCCATCGCAGGGACGCTCACCATCGAACAGGCGACGATTCAAACGAGAGCGACCCCCTTCCACATTCAGGATCTGGTCCTCCAGGCGGGCGTCGACGGCAACGACATCCAGGTCAGGCAGCTCCACATCAGCGCGATGGGGGCCGATGCCGAAGCCCAAGGCCGGGTGTTGCACGTCCTCGCGGACCCCGCATTCGACCTCACGCTGAAGGTCAACGGGGAACTTGACAAGCTCTCCCCAGAGAAGGTGCCCATCCCCCTGCGGGGGGACTTCTCGCTCGAGGGCAAGATCGCGGGGCCTCTGGCAGATCCTTCGTTCATCGGCCGCGCCACGGTCGGCAGCGGACAGGTGAAGGATGTCGCCATGTCGGGCATGACCGTCGCGGTGCAGGCGAACCGCCGCGAGCTTCGCCTGGACCAGCTTACCCTGCAGACCGCAGCCGGCGACCTGGCCGGAGACGTCGAGCTCACCTGGAAGCAGCTGCGATACCGCGTCGCCCTGCGCGCGGAGCGAGTGCATCTGGCGGATGTCTTTCGGATCACCACGGGGAACGCCCCGGTGGAGGGAGAGGCGACCGTCCAGGTCCAGGCGACCGGCGACGGAGCGGACTTCACGAAGGCGAAAGGCGAGGCCAACGTCCGGGTCGAGGGGTTTCACCTCACGGACCGCCCACAGGACCGGGGTCGTGTCCAGATTGCCCTCGAGGGCCGTGATGGTGTCGTCCACGTCCGGCAGGGTGAGGTCGAACTTGCCAGCACGCACCTACGGGCCACGGGCGTGGTCAGGCTGGGCGGGGACTTGGACCTGGGCGTGACCATCCGCTTTTCGAAGGTCGAAGACTTCGGGGAGCTTCTCGGAACGGACCCCGGCGATGTCGCCGGACAAGCGACGATCAAGGGGCGCCTGATCGGATCGCTCGCCGATCCGGTCCTGCGCGGCACCCTCGAGTGGACGAACGCGACACTGCTCGAAGTGACTTTTGACAGTCTGCGCGCCCCGGTGGAGATCGCCTTCGCCCGGCAGACCCTCGACGCGCCGACCATGACCGTACGCCGGCAAGAGCTGCGTGCCGATCTCAAGGTGCGTCTCATCCTCGCGCCCAAGCCGCCCGACCGCAATCTCCTCCTCAAGTACGACCTCATGCTCAACATCGACGGCACCATCGATGGCCCCTGGGAGCAAATCGTGGCGATTTTCGACAAGGGGCCCCCTTTTTCTTTCGGCCAGACGCATCTGAAGACCCGGGTCCGAGGAACGCCAGCCACCCTCACCGGACAAGGCACGGTTGTGGTCACGGATTTCGTCATGTTAGAGGAACCCTGGGATCGCATGTCCGCCACCGTGGACCTCCAGGTCCAGCAGAAGAGAGTTTCTCTTGAGGGGATCGAGCTTCAACGGGGGGACCAAAGGGTCAAGGGCGAGTTTCGGATTACCTTCGATGGTGTCGTACACTGGGAGCTTGGCTCGAATCCGCTCGCGATCGAGAACGTGATCTTGCTCAAGGGTACAGGCATTTCGGGAACAGCAGAAGTCGTGTCGGCGAAAAGCGACGGGCCACTCGGCCAGCAACGCGTCACGTCAACGCTCACATTCGAGGACCTGGCCTACCGCGGCGTGCACATCGGCCGTGGGCACGGGACCCTGACCTGGGAACAGTCTCAAGAGCAATTGACAGTCCTGCTGTTTTTCACCGAGCAGGCCTACACGCTCAAAAGTGACATCGCGACCAAGGCCCCACACCCGTACAAGGCGACCCTCACGCTCGACAAGGGGGACCTAGGGCCCCTTTTGCACATCGTTCGGGGCCACCGTCCCGGTCATGTGAGTGGGGTCGCATCAGGGCGGATCGATGTCGCGGGCCGCCTGGAAAACCGGACACCAGAGCGGGTGGCCGTAGATTTCGAAGCGACGCAATTGGATATTCACGAGCAGTCCTTCCGCACAGAAGGCCCGACCCGCGTGACCTTCGAGAAAGGGGAGCTCACCATCGTGCCGGTCACCCTCCGTGACGAGGGGAGTGCGATGACGGTGGGGGGGACCGTCGGGAAGGAGATGGATCTGAAGATCCGTGGGACCGCCCCAGCGGCCTTGGCCACCATTCTCTCTCCGGAGATCCGTCACGCGAGCGGGGTGCTCGACGTGGACCTGACAATCCGGGGTTCTCAACAGCTCCCGCGATACCGCGGCCACGTCCGGACACAAGACAATTCCGTGACGCTCAAGGCGCACCCAGAACCCATCGAGGATCTGCAGGGGAAGGTCCAGTTCAAAGAGACCGCCGTCGAGACCGATGGTCTCAAGGCACGATGGGGCGGCGGGACGATCGAGGCGAAGATCCAGGGTACCTTGGAGGAGGGGGGGTGGGGGTGGCAGGTCCAATTTAACCTCGAGGATGCGCGAGTCGAGCGCGTTTTTGTGATCGAGGGAGACGAGACGAAACCGCTCGCAACAGGTCCGCTGCAGGTGAGCGCCGACCTCACGGCCAAAGGGGGGGAGGACGTGCTTGCCACCCTCGGAGGAGACGTCCGGATGAAGTCGATCAGCGGCGTGATTCACAGATCCTTCGCCCTCGAAAAGGCCCTGAAGTTGATCAACCTCAGCTTTCTCTTCGGCAGTGGACCCCAAGGGAAAGGCCTGCCCTACGACGAAATCGGCGGAACCTTCAATCTGGAGAACGGCATCGCCAAGACGAAGGATTGGAAGCTGAACAGTCCGGTCCTGCGCGTCGCGGCCGTGGGCCAACTTGACTTGCCTCAGGAAACCATCGACGGGAACCTGGCGGTGCAACCGCTCAAGCTCACCGATTCGGTTCTCAGCGCAATAGGGAATGCGCCGATCATCAAACAGGTCGGGATCGGGACCCTCCTTTTCGGGGAAAAGAAGAGTATAATGATTGTGACTTATCGAGTGAAGGGCCCTATCACTGACCCGGAGGTCACAAAAGTCCCGACGAAGGTGATCGACGTCGGCATCCTGGGACTTATCGGGAAGTCGCTCCAGCTCCCCGCCGACACCCTCGCGGGGGGGAGGAAGGAACCTGCGAAAGAAGAAGCAAGCCCCGACCCCGCGGACTGACCCCGCGCCTCAGGATCAATAAACGGTTTGTCCCGGTTTCCTCCGCCACCGTTCGCCACATACGTCTTGCACGGTCCCAAATTGCGGCTGTTTCTGTCGCCCTTCCTGCACATAGAACGAATAATAGAAATCGTACCGGACAACTCCGGCCGCCGCCGGAACGGCAACCTGAAAGGGGACTGGATCGACTTGGCCGGGGATGAGATTCCAGCCCCAGGCAAAACGTTCAATCACCTTCTGCTCGTCGGCGTTAAAGCCCTGCAGGGTCACACCAAAGTTCTGGGGTGCCAGGTTCACATTCGTGCTGGCCACCGCATAGCCATCGGCACCGCCCCCCCCATCCGCCGGCGTCGTGCAGCGCCAGAAGAGATCAACGTAGGGCGTACCATAATGGAAGGGGAACCGCGCCATCTCTGGATCATAGAGATTCGCTGGCCGCTTGAACTCGCCGCTGGAGGCGCACCCTGCCGCGACCAGGAGCAACATCACGACCACGGAACGCCACATCTTCTTCCTCCTCTTTCAACCCCGCCGGTGGATCACGATGTTCGGTTCTAGCTGGGGTAGCCTTCGGTCCACGCGCATTCCATGTTTCCTGTTTCCGTGACTTCTCCCGTAAACACATTGATGCGTTCATACGTGCACGTCTGGGCCTCGCATTCCAGTTGAGTGGTCCCCGTACAACCCCTGACCCGTGCCCCCGTGATAATTTCGCACGAGCACTTTCCCGTTGGGCGTTCGTAAGCGGTGGACTGGGGGGTGCCACACGGGACCCCGCTCAGGACAAACGCATCCTGCCTAGTATAGCCCACACCGTCACTGGGGGCATTCCCGTCCTTTTGGTGTTGTCCCGAGAATGCGCTCGGCAACGCCAAGAGACTGCACGCCAGGATAATGGTTACGAGATGTACCTGCTTCATCGGGATTTTCCTCCTCTCCACCGCGACTTGAGATGCACAGCCCTGGTGCGTAGCTGATAATGCTATAGCTTTTTGGAGAAAGCAGCAATAGGAAAGGTCAACAGCCCACGATGCGCAGCTACCCTTCGAGCGGCAGCACCTCGTCCGCGGTACACCAGCATCGTCAACCGCGCACGGTCACCGGCACGCATCCACTGAAGCATCTGCCGGTCTCCTTTCGAGTTGACGAATGCGGCGACCGGTCGCTTCTCGATGAGCAGATTGATCTGCCCGCGGTCACTTGGCGAGCGTGAGCTCGACCTCGAGCAGTCCAGCGGCCACGTTCACCCCGGTGAGCCCCTCGATGCTGACCGGCTGCAGCGCATACGCCTTCTTGAACCCCCCGACAAGTACGTTCGCGCCCAGACCTCCGGCCCAGGCAGCTTGTGCCGTCACCCCCCCGTAGGTGCCCGCGAGGTCCGCCGACTTGGTGTCCTGGACCGTCGACACCACGGCCCACAAGATCACGGCGTGCTGCTGATAGCCGATGTCCACGCCGTACTTCTTGATCTTACCGGTATAGCGCGTCGGCTTCCCCTTGCCCGTGGGGGTGAAGATGCACTTGAGATCGCGCGACGAGCCGAAGACGAGCCCCCAACCGCTCGCCTCGTTGCACTTGAGATAGCCCACCTTCACGCCTTCTTTCGCCTCGCCCACCCGACCCAGGGCCGGCAACCCCACGAGCACTGCACCCATGAGCACACTGACCAGTACACGTCGCATGGCACGTCCTCCTTGTGGTGTGGGGGAGAGGAGCTCGATTACTACCCCCGGTTTTCAGTGTTTCTTTGTTGCGTTGTTTATTTCACCAGCTCGATATCGCTCGGCCGCCACTGTTTGGTGAAGAGCGGTTCGAGCGGCCTGTAGAGGCGCATGATCGTGATCACACCGCTTCGAACTTTTGTTTCTTTTGAACCTTCGAATTTGCTTCGTGCTTCGAGTTTCGGATATCGAATTTTTCGTTTTCGGCCTCCTTACTCGAACGGGAATATCTTCTTCCAATCGTTCTTCACGCTGATGATCGTCCAGCCCTTCTTTTTCGCTTCGTCGTACAGCGCCTGAGTGAAGGTGCCGACCTTGGTGTCGGGCAACCCGTTTGCGGGACCATAGGCATATTCGCGGTCTGCGTCATCGTGCAGGACGAGCATCGCGAGCCGGGAGCCGTCGCCGGCCTGCGTGTACTCCAGCATCTCTTTGTCGCCGGTCGAGTTGCCAAACGCGGCATAGGGCCGGCGGCCGATGATCAGATGGATGCCCTCCGGCTTGCCGGCGTTGTTGTCATTCAGCAGCAGCTTCGGTTCCTTGGTGAGAAACGGCTTGCCGCTCTTGTCGTAGCCGTACTTCGTGCCCCCCGCGGTGCCGACGACCTGCTCCGGCGGGATGCCGTAGGTTTGCTCCGAATATACGCGCACGAAATCCTGGCCGCCGCCGGTCACGATGTAGGTCTTGTAGCCGTTGGCGCGCAGGTACTTGAGCACCTCCTGCATCGGTTGATAGGTCAGCTCGGTGTAAGGCCGCTTCCAGCGCGGGTCCTTGGCTGTTTCGATCCACTTCTCCACCTCGGCCTTAAACGCGTCGACACTCATGCCGGTAAGCGTCGCGGCGAGGA
The DNA here is from genome assembly GCA_964558395.1 of uncultured bacterium. GTDB lineage: Bacteria > Methylomirabilota > Methylomirabilia > Methylomirabilales > CSP1-5 > CSP1-5. Next base: position 6,657 of record CAZLDS010000111.1, read on the forward strand.
TCTTGAACAGGTCGTCCATTGAGAGCTTCGCCATCGCCGCGCGATTGCTGGACAGCACGGTCTTGAACGGCTCGACCTTCGCCAGCTCCGGCTTCGCTTTCACCACCGCCGGCACCCGGTCCAGGCAGTAGATCACCTGCGTATACATGGGATGCTCCACCCACAGCGTGCCATCCTGGTCAAAGGTGGCGATGCGCGCCTCCGGGGGCACGTATTTCGGGCTGCCTTGCGTCGTGGTCGCCTGCACGAACGCGATGATCGCCTGCTTCGCGGCCCCATCGTTCC
>CAZLDS010000112.1:0-6930 GCA_964558395.1 uncultured bacterium
CGGGGAGAATTTTGGAGATGACCCCCTTATTCCCATGACGGCCGGCCATCTTGTCTCCCACCGAGAGCTTGCGCCTCATCGCCACATACACCTTGACCATCTTAAAAACGCCTGGAGCCAGCTCATCCCCCTTCCGGAGGCGCGCAATCCGATTGTCTAAGAGAGTCTCCAGCACGTGGATCTGATTATCGGCCGCCGTGGCCACTCGGTCCACTTTTTGCGTCATCTCCTGATTTAAGACCGTCGCGATTTCCAGGAGTCCTTCGACCGCAAGCGTGTCCAGCAGCTCCTCGGTTAGCTTCTTCCGCTTTGGGACCAGGATCTTGCGACTGCCTTTCGCCTTAACATCCTTCCCCACGACGCGCCCGCTGAGGAGTTCCCGGATTTTCCGGTCCCGCTCCTTGGCGATAATGGCAATCTCGTCGTCAAAGTCCTTCTGGAGTCGCGCAATCTCCTCCTCTTCGATGGACTTGGCCCGTTCGTCCTTGTCCACCCCCTTCCGCGAAAAGACCTTCACGCCCACCACGGTGCCCTGAATCCCTGGAGGAACATACAGCGAGGCATCCCGGACATCCTCAGCCTTTTCGCCAAAGATGGCACGCAGCAGGCGTTCCTCGGGTGTCAGGACCGTCTCTCCCTTGGGTGTGACCTTACCCACCAGGATATCCCCGGGCTTCACCTCGGCCCCGATCCGTATGATGCCGCTTTCGTCGAGATCTTTCAGGGCCTCCTCACCGACGTTCGGAATGTCCCGGGTAATCTCCTCTTTCCCTAGCTTCGTATCCCTCGCTTCGATCTCAAACTCTTCGATATGGATGGACGTGTACCGATCGTCCTTCACCAGACGCTCGCTGATGAGGACCGCATCTTCGAAGTTATAGCCGCCCCAGGGCATAAAGGCGACCAGTACGTTCTGTCCTAACGCCAGCTCTCCCCTATCGGTCGCGGATCCATCGGCAATGACTTGCCCTTTCTTCACGCGCTGGCCCACACCCACGATGGGCTTTTGATTGATGCAGGTATTCTGATTGCTTCGCTCGAACTTCAGCAAGGTGTATATATCGACGTTCGGAACCTTGAGGTGTTCCTCCCGATCGCCGTCCACCCTGATGATCACCCGATTCGCCGAGACCGACTCCACCACCCCGGACCGCCGGGCCGTCACGACCGCCCCCGAGTCTTGTGCCGCCACCGACTCCATCCCTGTCCCTACAATGGGGGCCCTGGGCCGGAGGAGGGGGACGGCCTGCCGCTGCATATTCGCCCCCATGAGGGCCCGGTTGGCATCATCGTGTTCAAGAAAGGGAATCAGCGCGCTCGACACCCCGACTAACTGCTTGGGGGAAACGTCCATGTAGGCCAGGTTTTCCCGGGGCGCCATGATGAAGTTACCGCCAAAACGCGCCTGCACTCGCTCGTTCACGAATCGCCCGCGGCCATCAATGGGGGCATTAGCCTGGGCGATGATGAACCGCTCATCGACGTCGGCCGTCAGATACTCGATTTCGTCCGTGACCCGCCCGTCCCGGACCTTCCGGTACGGCGTTTCAATAAAGCCGAACTCATTGACCCGGGCATAGGTGGAGAGTGAGGAGATCAAGCCGACGTTCGGCCCTTCAGGCGTCTCGATCGGACACATCCGGCCGCAATGGGTGGGATGAACGTCTCGGACCTCAAACCCGGCGCGTTCCCGCGAGAGCCCACCAGGACCCAGGGCGGACAATCGCCGCTTGTGGGTCAGTTCGGCCAGGGGATTAGTCTGATCCATAAACTGCGAAAGCTGCGAGGACCCGAAAAACTCCTTCAGGGCGGCCGTAACCGGCTTAGCATTGACCAGATCGTGGGGCATGAGGGTCTCGACTTCCTGGGTACTCATCCGCTCGCGGACCGCCCGCTCCATCCGCGCGAGGCCAATCCGGAACTGTTCCTCGAGCAGCTCCCCTGCCGAACGCACCCGGCGGTTGCCTAGATGATCGATATCATCCGCGTGTCCCTCGCCGTGTTTCAGATTGAGGAGGTACCGGACCACGGCGGCGATATCCTCCTTCTGGAGGGTCCGGACCTCGAGCGGTGCCTGCATACCCAGCTTACTGTTCAGCTTAAACCGGCCCACCTTGGAGAGATCGTACCGGCGCGGGTTGAAAAACATGTTGTGGAGGAGGGTCCGCGCGCTGTCCACCGTTGGCGGGTCGCCCGGGCGCATCCGTCGGTAGATTTCCACCAGCGCGTTTTCTTCCGACCGAGTTGAATCCCGAAGAATCGTTTCGCGAATCTCGAACACCTCGCGCTCGTCGGTCGCTCGAAGGAGCTCAATCCGTCGCACCCCCCGTTCGAGGAATGTGTTCAGGGTCTCTGTAGTGACCTGCTGGCCACACTCCGCAAGGACCTCTCCCGTCTGGAGATCGACGACATCAGCTGCCAAGATTCGATCGATGAGGTCCTCGCGGTAGATCGGGACTTCTTTCACTCGGGCGGACTGGAGCTTCTTGGCGATCCCGCGTGTGATCCGCTTCCCGCGTTGCAGGATCACCTCTTTTCCTTTCGGATCGGTGACGTCTTTACCCACCCGCCATCCAGAGCCTGCCCCCTCCAAGATCACGTCCCGACTTCGGTCGAACCGAACCGCATCCCGCTCATAGAAGAGCGAAAGAATCTCCTCGTTTGATCCGTAGCCGATCGCCCGGAGCAGGATCGTAACCAGAAACTTCCGGCGGCGGTCCACCCGAACGTGCAGGATGTCGTTCGCATCAAACTCGAATTCGAGCCACGAGCCGCGGTTCGGGATCAGCCGCGCGTGATAGAAAACTTTTCCACCCGTATGGGTCTTTCCCCTATCGTGGTCGAAGAAAGCCCCGGGCGATCGGTGGAGCTGGCTCACCACCACCCGCTCTGTCCCGTTGATGATGAACGTGCCATGCTCGCTCATCACAGGCATCTCTCCTAAGTACACCTCTTGCTCCTTCACGTCCCGAATACCGCGGGCCCCATTGCCTGACTTGTCCCAGACCACCAGGCGGAGTGTCACCTTGAGGGGGACCGAAAACGTCATCCCTTTTTCGCGACACTCTTCCGGCGTATACTTCGGTTCACCGAAATCGTACCGCACGAATTCGAGGGAGGCCGAGTCTTCGTAATCGCTGATGGGGAAGATGCTAGTGAAGACCCCTTGAAGCCCCGTGTCTTCCCGCCGCTCCGCCGAAATATCAGACTGGAGAAACTGCTGGAAGGAGCCTCGTTGAATCTCGATCAGATTGGGAATCCCAATGATTTCGGGAAACTTGGCGAAATTCATCCGCCGCTCAAGATCCTTGGTCTTTGGAACCGCCATGCTGCCTCCACCTCACTCCAAAACGTTCACGATTCTCTCTTCGATCTCCAGACACCATCGTTAGGCATTGGTTTCCCGTGAGACATAGGAAGTCGCTACTTGATCTCCACGGTGGCCCCTGCCGCCTCCAACTTGGCCCTAATCTCTTCGGCCTCCTGCTTGGCGACACCCTCTTTCACCGGCTTGGGGGCGCCATCGACCAAATCCTTCGCTTCCTTCAGCCCCAGGCTCGTGACGGCTCGCACCTCCTTGATCACTTGGATCTTCTTCGCACCAGCGTTGGCGAGGATCACGCTAAACTCCGTCTGCTCCTCAGCCGGCGCCGCGGCACCAGGGGCAGCAGCTCCAGGGGCCATCGCCACCGGAGCGGCAACGGCGGCGGAGATACCGTACTTTTCCTCGAGGGCCTTAACCGCGTCATGTAGCTCCCGTACTGTCCATGCGTCGATTGACTCGAGAAAGTCCTGGACCGTAACCTTTGCCATCGGATCCTCCTCTGGTTGACGGGCATGGGGTCGTTATCCCCTCAGCCGATTTATCTTCCGCTCTCCTCTTTCTTTTTCCGCACCTGACCCAACCCAACCACGAATCCCTGCAGAGATCCCGCGAGGACAGCGCCGAGGCCCTGAAGAGGGGCCACCATGAGCCCCATCAGGCGGGCGAGCATCACCTCACGCGGGGGCAGTTCCGCTATGGCCAGCACCTCTTCCCGCGGAAGGACCCGCCCATCCACCAGCCCCGCCTTCACCTGAAGCACCGGGGCCCGCTTGGAAAAAGCAGTCAGCGTTTTTGCCGCCGCCACGAGATCTCCAGCGGTGAACGCCACCGCCGTGGGGCCCTCCAGGTACCGATCAACGTCCCGGATGCCCAACTCATGCACGGCGCGTTGGGTCAGACTGTTTTTGATGACCCGGTATTCAGCTGCGCTTTCACGCAAGGCCCGACGCAGCTCAGTAATCTGTGCGACGGTCAAGCCCCGATAGTCGGTGAGAATCAAACTCTTGGCCTGGCGAAACCGGTCCTTGAGTCGCTCCACCGCCTCCACCCGCGCTTGACGCCTTGCCGATACTTGGACCATCACGTCTCTCCCCACCCCTCCTAGGCCTTCCCCAATCCTGCAATCGCGCCCACGTCGACCCGGACCGACGGACCCATCGTCGAGGAGATGGAGACCCCCTTCACATACCTCCCCTTGCTGGTCGGGGGTTTCGCCCGCATCAACGCCTCGAGGAGAATGGTCGCGTTTTCTGTGAGTTCATCCTCCGAGAACGAGGTCTTCCCCAAAGGGGCGTGGACAATGCCAGCCTTATCTACCCGGTACTCAATCTTGCCCGCCTTAAACTCCTTCACCGCGCGGCTAACATCAAAGGTGACCGTCCCGGTCTTGGGATTCGGCATGAGCCCCCGCGGACCCAAGATCTTTCCCAACTTTCCCACTTGCCCCATCACATCGGGAGTAGCAATGGCCCGGTCAAATTCGAGCCACCCTTGTTGGATTTTCTCCACCAGGTCGTCGCCGCCCACGTAATCGGCCCCCGCCTCCAGGGCTTCCTTCTCCTTCTCCCCTTTCGCAATCACCAAGACGCGGACGGATTGGCCAGTCCCATGGGGCAGGGCCACCGTTCCGCGAACCATCTGATCCGCCTTACGTGGATCCACACCGAGACGGACCGCCATCTCCACGGTCTCGTTGAACTTGGCCGTTGCGACCGATCTCACGATCGAGACCGCCGTCTTGAGGTCAACCGGCTGTGGCGCCCGCTCGGCCACGACCCCTGCGGCCTTGGCGTATCGCTTTGTGTGCGGCATACGTCTCCTCCGAAGACAACCTATCACCAGTCAGCAATGGGCAAAGCCCGCGTCCGAAGCGGACCGCTGATTGCTGAAAGCTGCCTTTACGATTCCACCTCGATTCCCATGCTCCGCGCCGTCCCCTCGACGATACGCACCGCGGCATCCAACGTATTCGCCGTCAGATCTGGGAGCTTGGTCTTAGCGATCTCTTCCAACTGGGCCCTGGTGATCTTCCCCACCTTGATCCGGTTCGGCTCCTTTGACGCCTGGGCGATTCCCGCGGCTTGCTTCAGGAGGATCGAGGCGGGCGGGGTCTTTGTGATAAATGTAAAAGAGCGATCCCCGTAAACGCTAATCACAACAGGGATCACCAATCCCTCCTGTTGCTGGGTCTTCGCATTAAACACCTTGCAGAACTCCATGATATTCACACCGTGCTGCCCTAGTGCGGGACCGACCGGCGGAGACGGATTCGCCTTGGCCGCCGGGACGTGCAGCTTCACAATTGCGACAACCTTCTTCGCCATTACTTCTCCAATCCAAGAGCGCTGTCCGCCGGCCGCGGTCAGCTGTCTGCACGAAAACCCATTTTTGCCGACTGCTGACTGCCGATAGTCGACTGCGACTCGTTACACCTTTTCCACTTGCAAGAACTCCAGGTCTACCGGCGTGGGGCGTCCGAAGATACTCACCATGACCTTAAGCCGCCCCTTCTCTGCCTTGACTTCCTCAACGAGACCGGTGAAGTTGGTAAAGGGCCCGTCAACGACCCGGACCGCCTCCCCCCGCACAAATTGGACTTTATGCCGAGGCTTCTCCGCGCCCTCCTCCACCTGCTGCCGAATCTGGGCGACCTCCTCTTCGGGGATAGGTGTGGGCCGTGTTCCAGGCCCGACAAACCCCGTCACCTTGGGCGTGCTGCGGATCAGGTACCACAAATCATCCGACATCTCCATCCGGATGAGGAGATACCCCGGAAAGAACTTGCGCGACGCAATGCGCTTCTTCCCCTTTTTGAGTTCGACGACGTCCTCGGTAGGGATCAGAATTTCCGAGATCTGTTCCCGGAGCCCCAGGGCAACCGCCCTCTGTTCAATGCTTGCCTTGACCTTGCTCTCGAACCCCGAGTAGGTGTGCACCACGTACCACCGTTGCTCTTTTTGCTCCATCGTAACCATGCGCAGATTACCGAAGGATCGCCGACATGATTTTCTGAATAATCACGTCGACCAGTCCGAGAAAGAAGGACACAATAAATACCGAGGCGATCACTACCGCAGTCGATCCGATGACCTCCTTCCGTCCAGGCCAACTGACCTTTGCAAGCTCGGCCCGCACTTCACGAAAGAAGCGAGTGGCCTTCGCGATCCATTGCCGCATGTTAGCCCTCAGTTCATGGTTCGGAGTTCACGGTTCAGAGGAGAACCACCCGGACCTCAAGCCCTCAGCCCTGAACTCAACCCTGAACCCTTCTGGCAGGCCAGGAGGGACTCGAACCCCCAACCGCCGGTTTTGGAGACCGGTGCTCTGCCAATTGAGCTACTGGCCTTTCTCGCCCGGAAGGGGCAACCCCCCGTCCGACCTATTTCACTTCTTTGTGGGCAGTGTGCTTCCGACACCACCGACAGTATTTCTTGCGTTCCAGCCGGTCCGGCGTGTTCCTCTTGTTTTTCATCGTCGAATAATTTCGACGTTTACAATCCGGACACGCTAACGCGATGATCTCTCGCATGCTCGACTCGCAGAAGCTCCTACTCGCTACGCCACGATCTCACTTACCACGCCGGCCCCGACCGTCTTGCCTCCCT
>CAZLDS010000113.1:0-6873 GCA_964558395.1 uncultured bacterium
TGTTGGCGTTTATTTCACGAGCGTCGGGGACACCACCGTCTATCACCAGCGGGGATCGTTCCGAGAAATCCTGGCCGGCAGGCCTGCGAAGAGCTCGGCGGGCTAGGGTATGCGGCGTGAAAGGAGCCAGAAGACCGCGTCGAATTGAGGTAGCTGGCACATAACCGGAGCAGAAACCACTGAATACAAGGAGGTCAGTCATGCGCATGCTCATGCACGTTCATCTCCCGCTCGAACCGTTCAACACCGCCGTTCGGGATGGCACCGTAGGAAAGAAGATCCAGAAAATTCTCGAGGCCATCAAACCCGAAGCCGTCTATTTTTCCGAGCAGGACGGTCGGCGTGGGGGCACCTTGATCGTCAACGTCAAGGAACCGTCCGACGTCCCGAAGTTGGCCGAGCCATGGTTTCTCACATTCGATGCCGAAGTACAGTTTCGGATTGCCATGACGCCGGAGGAGCTCGCGCGGGCGAATCTTGGGGCGTTGGGAAAGAAATGGGCTTAGAGGTCGGGGGAAATAAGCTGCAGGAGCCTGTGGTGTTTGCGATATTAGCTAGAAACGTCTAATTGTATGTAGCCGGCTGGCATTGGTGCGAGGAGGGTACTCATGGAGATCCTGGCGACGGTGGTGACTCTCGTGGTCGCCGTCGCCGCCGGTCTCGTCGCCGCCCGCCACCGAAACCTTCTGGTCGGCCTGGCTCTCGGCGCCTTTGCGGTCGCACTGGGTGGGGTTGCCTTTCTGCTATTCGGCCCGAAGGATCTGCTCAGCCGCTACCCGGCCCTCACGTACGTGCTCCATCCCTACGTCGTTGGCCTGGGGATCGGACTTTCTGTGGTGATCGGTACCGGGATTCTGCTCGGGTTTGTCGCGCGTCTGGTCTATCACCACGTATGCGCGAAAGGTAGCGGACACCTTTAGAGAGGGAACTAACTGATTGTCTTGCGTCTTATGTTCAATTCCTGGGCATCCAGCAGGTCAACGCTGCCGTTCAATGACTTGTCATGAAGTATTTCGTACTCTCGGTTCTTGTACTCTCGAGTGCCTGTAGTACGTGCGGTAACGATCCGCTGCATGCCGAAAAGTCGCCAGATGGCAAGTACGTCGCCATTGCTTTCTTGAGAGAGTGTGGTGTACCAGCTGGCTTCAGTACCCAGGTGTCGATTCTGGAGGCCCCCGGCAAGCTTTTAGATCAGCCCGGTAACATCTTTGTCGTCGCTGGCAAACATCCGGCGCGTGTTCATTGGGAGAGTGATCGGAAGCTCATTATCGAAATCCCCCCCGGTGGGGAGGTTTCCAAGAAAGTCGAGGAACTCAGAGGAATAACCATCGAATATCGGTAAGGGCATTGAACTGGCTGATTTTCTTGGATCTGATTTTCCATTCCTGGAACAAACACTCAACCCTCAGCTTGATGGGTAGTTAAGCCCACCATATGAGCGACGATTCGTTTGACAAGTACCGCGGTCTGGGGTTCATGCAGAGCCGTATTCCTGTACAGGATGGGCTCAGTATCTTTGTCCGAGACGGTGATGAGTTGAGCGATAGCGCCAGGAGGCAGATCGAGGAGAAAGGCGCGAGCCGGTGGTATCCGGTATCCGGCGGCGACCGGGTGCTGGTACCGTATGAAGGACAGCGTTACGACCCGGCCGAATTCGCGCTCGAGCAGGCAGCCTGGGACCACGAGACCTGGGACCACTGTTGCGCACACATCCCGGCGATGACACTTTGCTGGGTTACGAAGGGAGAGAGGTATTGGATCCTCTGCGCAAAGTGCAAGGCAGAGATGGACCAAATGGGCGAGGGGACCGGCCGACACCCTCCACAAGCAAGATCATGACTTCGACAGGCGCCTATTCGCTATGCCCAATCGGTTTTGTCCGTTCCCGGCTCACCGCCAGAAAGGACGCCCCCAAGCAAGGCTCGGAGGGGGCGCCCGAGGCATGGGTAGAGATCGACCCGGCGTTCGCCGAGGCGCTTGATGGTATCGCCGCCGGACAGGAAGTGATTCTGGTGACGTGGCTCCATCAAGGGCGTCGCGACGTCTTGCAGGTTCACCCCCGCGGCGATCCGGACAACCCGTTGAAGGGGGTCTTCGCGACCCGGTCCCCGGACCGGCCGAATCCCATCGGGTTGCACCGCGTCCGGGTGTTGGAGATCGCCGAGTCCGTGCACTTGCGGGTCGAATCCCTGGAGGCGGTGGACGGCACGCCGGTAATCGACATCAAGCCGGTATTGCCTGGTTCGATCGACGCGTGAGATTACATTCTGGCGGAGGCATCGCGACCACGAAGCGCGCGCTAGCCAATACCCCCCCGGCTGATGTATCCTTAAACTAAGGGAGCTGACACCCCTTTTCTCGGCACGAATTCCCTATTCACAGCGAACGGCCGTGAAATGAACAGGAAATCGGCAATCTTCCGCGTGGGATCTGTCCGGCGCTGGTTTGTCGGTGTACTGTGCCTTCTCATGTCCGCCTGCGCCTATCCCATCTCCGAGCAGTTCAGGGAAGAGGCGACAAAGGGTCTCACCTTTGCGACGGTCGCGCAGAGCCCGACGACCTATCGCGGTGCCGTTGTCATTTGGGGCGGCGTCATCATCAACACGCTCAATCGCCCAGAGGAAACGGAAATTACAGTGCTGCAGACCCCACTCGATTCGGGAGGAGAGCCCAAGGACGCGGAATTCTCGCGCGGACGCTTCATCGTCAAGAGTCCCCAGTTTCTGGATCCCGAAATTTACAAAAACGGCAGGAAGATCACCGTAGCGGGAGAAATAACCGGCCAGGAAACGCGGCCATTGGGGGCGATGCAATATCGCTACCCCGTGCTCCTGATCAAAGAACTGCACTTGTGGAAGAAAGAAACAATTACGTATGTGTATCCCCGCTATCATTGGGGCTATTGGGATTGGTACTATCCCTACACCTGGCCCTACTATTAGCTGCGGCAATCGGGGGGCGTGAATTGCGTCAAATTGCAAACAGTGTGCGGTTTTACTGCAGGCGTTTGCTGAGGCATAATAAGCCCATGGCCTCCAGGTCACATTCGCGCGCCGGCAGAGCCGCTCCCACAAGAAGGCGCGTGCGTCCGGTCCAGATCACGGCTGTGCGGCTTCCCGCGCGGTGGGGCCGGATGCGGGCCGCGCCCCCGCTGGTCCGGGTCCTCGTGGGTGCCGTCGTCATCCTGGTGGCTTGGTCTGCGGTCAACTGGGTGTACCAGGTGATCCGCAAGCCGACCGAACTTTTCTTTCCGGTGAGCGGTGCGCTCGCCAAGAGCCCACCCGAGACGTGGCAACAGTATGGGCCGCTCTTCCGTCAGCATTCGACCGCCGTCATCACGCCCGAGCTTTTGGCCGCGCTTACTCAGGTCGAAAGCATGGGCAACCCCGTGGCGCGGACGTTCTGGCGGTGGCGTCTAACGTGGAATCCCTTCCAGCTTTACCAACCTGCGTCGAGCGCGGTCGGCATGTTCCAGATCACCGACGCGACGTTCCGCGAGGCGAAGCGCTACTGCATCCACGACCATGTGGTGGTTCAGGATGGCCCCTGGTACGATGTGAAATCGTGCTGGTTCAACAGCCTCTACACTCGTGTCATGCCGAGCCACGCCATCGAGCTGACAGCGGCCCTGCTGGATCGCGGTGTCGCGAGCGCGGTGGGACGCCAGCAGATCACTAGAGCCACGCTCCAGCAGAAGCAGAATCTGGCCACGGTGATCCACCTGTGCGGAGCCGGGGCGGGCGACGCCTATGCCAGGCGCGGGTTTCGGGTGGCCGCCCGCCAGCGGTGCGGCGACCACAAAGTCAGCAACTACCTCGCGAAGGTCAACGCGATGAAGCGGCAGTTCGCCCGGCTCGCGACCCCCCGACAGGAGGGTTGACCTCCCACTTCCGGGTGAGGCGAGGGTGAGTCCTCAACGGAGGGTTCCTCGCGGAGGTGGGCGGGGAGCCGGCCACGACAAAGGAGGATGTCGGGATGAAGAAGTATCCGAGGAAGGAGAGGCTCCGGGACGGCGCAATCGTGCTCCTGCGCCCCATGGCCCACGGTGACGAGGCCCGCGTGAAAGCCTTCTACCGGGCGCTTCCCGAAGAGGACCGTCTGTTTCTGCGCGATGATGTGACCCGCGACGATGTGGTGGACCGCTGGTTCGCAGAGCTCGATTACGAGCGGGTCCTGCCGATCCTCGCCCTGGCCGAAGATGCGTCGGAGGTTATTGCCTGCGCGACCCTTCATCGGTTCTCCCGCGGCTGGCAGCGCCACGTGGGAGAGATCCGGATCGTGGTCGCGAGCCGCTTCCAGCGGCGCGGCCTGGGCAGCGTCATGGCGCGGGTCATCGTTGGTGAGGCACTTGCCGCGGGGCTGGACAAGCTCGTCGCCGCCGTGATGACCGAGCAGACGGCCGCCCGAAAGGCCTTCAGCCGGCTCGGCTTCATGCCCGAGGCGACCCTGAAGGATCACGTGATGGACCTGACGGGGCGGACCCGTGACCTACTCATAATGACCCAGAACGTCAAGGCCCTCTGGGAGGAGTTGGCGCAGGTGGACACCGCCCAAACCCGCCCCATGGAGCACTGAGAGAGGGGGGAGCACTGAGGATATGGCACAACCACGGATGGTGACGTTCAAGTGTGAGGAGTGTGGTGGGGAATTCCCCAAGGACCGGGGCGGGGTGTGCGCGGGCTGCGGGCGGCTCCTATGCAGTCGCCATCTCGTCCTTCATTGAGCCAAGGACAAACGTCCTCCCGGCGCACGGGGGCCTTTGTGCGGAACGTGCCAAGGGGATCAGTTGCAGCGGGACGAGAAGCGATAGGGGAGAGATCAAGATCCGCTGGAACGAGAATGAGGTGGGCGGAGTCAAGATGAGTACACAAAAGCCATCCTGGAAGCTGATGTTGATGCCGGCAGAACCAACGTGGTGGGCTTGGCTCCTCACGGCGATTCTGCTGGCGATCGGATTAATGGGATATGCTTCAGCGTTTCTCGCCGCCATTGGTCTGACGATCGCGCAGACGCTCTTCTTTCTCGCACGAGGCCACAGCATTACGTCATCCCTGGTGCAGACCAGGACGGCTTATACTGTGCTGCTCCTTGTATGTTTTGTTCCCGGCATGCGGTGGCTCTACTGGCTGCCTACTGTTGGGACATTTGCGCTTGTCATCTGCGGATATTGTCTTATGGCCCGATTCCTTTCGCTTCTTCCATGGAATCGCACCGAGAGGATAACATCTGACCTAGTTCGTCACACCTTTCTGTCGCCGCCGGCATTGGAACGAGTTGTCGAGAAAAGTTGTCCCGGAGGTGTTTGTTCCATTGAAGCACAGCTTGGCGAACGATAACGGGCAATAAGTAGCGCCGATCCATGAAAGCATAGAGGTGCCGGACAGCTAACCCCGGCAGTCCTGAGAGCGAATGGTGTCCGGTAACTATTCGTTGCTACCTTTTCATGGCCCGTGCGCCGACGCACCCCACAGTCGGAGCCCAGAAAATCTTACCCTTCATGAACTGGACGTCCCCAATCTCCCACAACGAGCTGAAGAAAGAGGCTATTTGAGTGTTCGACGGCCTCCCAACGCAATTTCGCCAGCGCCTCCACAATGTCGTGGTCGCGGTCGAAAAGAGGTCCAACCCGAGCCAGCTCCGGGCGATGGGCCTCGATCCTCGTAAAGACACGCTTTACGGCCTCCATGAGGGTATCCCGCTCTCTGAGCGCTCGACCTTCGATCTTCCTTCGCTTCCCGATAAGATTACCATCTTTGTCGAGCCCCTTCTGTGGGACTTTCCCAATCGCGCCGAGCTGCGCGAGCAGGTTCGAATCACCGTGCTCCACGAGATCGCTCACTTTTTCGGGATGGCCGAAGACGACATTGAGAACCTGGGGTATTAGCATACGGGGAGGGTCAGGTCGGGATCTTGACATTCAATAGCCCAAGCCCCCGTCCCATGGTCTGCCATTGTCGCGATCCGGGCTTGACAGGCGGTAGGCCTCACAGGATAGAAATAAGCGTCGGACGATCCTCGCGGTTGTCGCATGGATGATCTCTGGAAAAGCACGTAGCCCTCGAATCTCGACAGGAGTTCAGCAGGTCGAAGTTTCACCGAGGACATGATGGAGAAACTCAAGGTTGGGCTCACATTTGAGGACCGGATGGTGGTCGGGTCGGGCCAGGCTGCTTCGCTCCTCATTCCCGGTCTCCCCGAAGTCTTAGCCACCGCGTCCCTCGTGTCCTTCCTCCAGCTTGCCGCGGCCAAAGCCGTAGCGCCGCATCTCAAGCCAGGCCAATTTACCGTGGGATCGCGGATCTCAATTACACAACTCGCCTCATCCCCTGTCGGCATGGAAATTAGAGCGGTGGTCCGCCTGCAACAACTGGACGGCCGATGGCTCAGGTTTGCATTGGAAGCCTACGATGAGTACGAAAAGATCTGCGAAGGGACCCACGAACGGTACATCATTGATATCGAATGGTTCAAGAAGAGAATTGAGGAGAAACTGAAGAGGAAAAGGGGCGGGTAACCGTGGGCCTGACAGTGGAGGCCATAAAGGAAGTACGTGGGGACACAGCACATGGCTCGTGGCAGCGGGGCATGGGGTTAGGCTTGAATAGTTGGATTCAGGGATAGCGAGCCAGAGGGTTGTTCGATTAAGTGTAAAGAGTGCGGGGGAGGGGAATTCGTCGAGTCCGGCGGCGGGATCTGCCACTCCTGCGGCCGCGTTCTCGGTCGAGAACACCTGCTGATCCCGATGTCAAGGAATAGCCGTCTTTGAGATGGGACTACCGCCGATCTGCAACACGTGCCAACCGACCCGCCAATCACAGAATCCTGGTAATTTTACGAGTTGACCAGGACGAAATCCCTCTTATAGCATCCCCG
>CAZLDS010000114.1:0-6850 GCA_964558395.1 uncultured bacterium
CGGCTCCTTTGCTGAGCACAGGGGGCGTTAACGCCCCCTGTGCCCCTTGGAAAGTTGGATGCCCGGGGGCGGGTCGCCACGGCGCGGAGAGCGGCCTCCTCGTGGCAGAGCGCCTGCTTTCGGGTACGGCCTCCGGGGCGGACGGGCTGTACGCTGCAACCCTTCAGGAAAGGAGCACAACCATGAGCGCGATGAGGGAGACAGCCGAGCGGTTCTTCGATGCCTGCGAGACCGGGAAGGGATGGGAGGTCTGTAGGCAGTACTGCTACCCGAACGCGACGTTCTCTGCCCAGACGGAGGCTCTGGCGGGCGTCGACACGCTGGAGGCATACACCGAGTGGGTGAAAGGCCTGCTCACCCCGCTACCCGATGGCCGCCACAAGCTCCGTTCGTTTGCCGTGGACGAGGGCCGAAACAATGTGGCCGCGTTTGCCGTGTTCCGGGGCACGCACACCGGCGAGGGTGGGCCCGTGACGCCGACGGGAAAGCGACTCGAGGCAGACTACGTCTACGTCATTCAGTTTGACGGCGACCGGATTCGTCACATGACGAAGATTTGGAACGACGGCCTCAGCCTAAAGCAGCTTGGGTGGATGTGAGCGCGAGCACGGCGTTTGAGAAGATTGGCCCGGTATAACTGGGTACCTGATCGCCGGTGAACATTATACAACCAGTAACCTTCGGTGAAGATTTGTAGTTGAAATCTTCACAGGGGCTTGACGGCCTCTCCACAGCCATCAGGGGGTGTCCAATGGTGACTCCGGCCCCGCAGCCAATCGCCCAGCCTGACGAGGCCACGGCGTAAATGCAGCACCGACGGTCGAGCATTCTATGCACCGCGATGCTCTGGGGAACCCGTAGAGCCCTTTAAGGTGCCCGCAGTTTGAGCTTGACGGGGCCATGCCTACTGGGATATTAGTGCGGCACCTTGGGGCGACCCTTGGAGTTGTCGCGCGCGTGAGCGCTGAACGGGGGGGCTTGATTATAAAATTTTAGTATAATATGCTTTGATCAAAGCAGGTTGTCGTGCTTCATCAAAACTTTAAACCAGGAGGCTTATTATGGCAGACAGTTCATTTTCTAGGAGAAATTTCCTTAAAATAGGCGGTATTGGAGTATTTGCTGCCGCTTCTTTAAACGTAGGAAGTATGCTTTCTGTTCCTGAGGCTTCTGCTCAGGAATCTAAAAGACCGCAAAACCCTGATGAAGCTCTTAAAACTTTAATGGAAGGGAACAAACGGTTTGTGAATTCCATGAAGAAAGGACCCGGTAGATCGGCAGAACGCCGCAGGTCTGTTGCTGCCGGGCAAAATCCATTCGCTGTAATCCTAGCTTGCGCTGATTCCAGGGTGGCACCTGAAATTATTTTTGATCAGGGAATAGGGGATTTGTTTGTAGTCAGGGTTGCCGGAAATATCGTGAACCCCACTAATTACGGTATACAGGGAAGTCTGGAGTTCGGAGTTTTAGCTCTTGGAGCACCGTTAATGATGGTGCTTGGTCATAGTCGGTGCGGAGCTGTTGCAGGCGCTATTTCCGCTTTGCAGAAAGGAACAGAGTTTCCGGGTTCTATTAATGATATCGTACAGACTATTAAGCCTGCTGTAGAGAAAGCAAAGGGCGAGAAGGGCGATTTGCTGCATAATTCAATTATTTCCAATGTACAGCTGGGAGTTGATAAACTGAATAACTCGGACCCTGTAATTTCCGATTTGGTCAAAAAGGGCAAAGTAAAAGTTGTAGGCGCAAACTACGATCTTAAAACCGGTGAAGTTAAATTAATAGGTTAGTTTGAAATTTTAATCTAAATGCATTTCATTAATATCAAGGGCCAATGCGCCACCCACAGAATTTCACCTCGATTATTCCGATGCCCAGATCCGCTACAGCGACTCTCTGGATGTGTGCGTATCCTGATTGCAAACCGGAGCGCAGGTGAAGGGCCTCGCCTACCCAGATTTGGGACCACAGCCACAATCCCCGGTGAAGATTACAACCAGCAACCTTTGGCAAAGATTTGTAGTTGTAATCTTCTTAGGATGTACCGGGGTCTTTTTTTTCGCGTGCGGCTATTCGGTCTACGGCGTGCGACGATTTTGTGACCGCGTAGGGCCTGTTGGCTCCCGTAATCCAAGAATGGGCTCGCGTGGGAATCATGCCGGTAGACCCGTCCCAGGCCCAACCAGAGCCTCATCACAACGTCTGGAGCCCTCGGCGGGACACAATCCTCGTCCCGTCAAAGCCGTACCGGGTTATTTGCTGCCGATACCCTCGGACCCTGCACAAGTGGCAAGTATTCCGACGACGCGGTAAAACAGAGAGAGCATTCCAATTCACCAAGTTATGGGACCTTTCTTCCCGGGGGTGTCGATTTCGTTTACAGTCTTGGACACATGTCCTCGAGTTGGTGGTCACGTTCAGTGTCACAGCGACCAGCAAATTTTCGAGGGAGGGAGAGGTGTTACCCGAGTGCTGCCGGTGTAGCGGGCTTGGCTGGCATCGGATGTGCACGGTTGTCGTGATGGAGAAGTCTATTTCACCCTCTCTGAGGGGTAGGATGCAACCGGGGTGACTCTAGATATAAGCTCACCTTCGGCGCAATCGTTGGTGTTCAGAAATCTCTGCCGCCTTCTCGGATCAAGTATGCCCCGCGAAGGCATTTCGCATTTAAGGCCTTTGTTTTGTTAACACACTTTTATTCCACCTACGTACGCAGGAGGCCTAGCCATGGGAGTAATGCTCCGAGCAACCCGCTTAGCGCTACTGATTTGCATCCTCCTTCCTCTTCATGCGGAGGCCTGGATCCGGCTCCCCGCCGTGACGTTCGCCACACTGCCAGCGGGGCAAGCCAATCCTGAAGGGATCACGGCTGACGCGGCAGGAAACATCTACGTCACCACCTTTGCCGTGACCGGGACACCGCCGGGACAGCTCTTTGTCTTCCGGCGCAATGGACGGCTCCTGCGCCAGGTGCAGGTCGCCAACGCGAGTAACCTGCTCCTTGGCCTGGCCTTTCAGCCGGCCGGAGACCTTCTCGTGGTTGACTTCGGGGGGCAGCAAGTGCTCACGGTCGACCCGGTCTCTGGAACCTCGACGAGCTTCACGACAATCCCGGATGTCGCGGACCCGGTGCCCCCGGAAGCGGGACCCGGACCCAATGCGCTGACCTTTGATCGGGAGGGGAATGTCTACATCTCAGATTCCTCCCAGGGAATCATCTGGCGGACGAATGCGACGGGAGGTGCACTCATTCCGTGGGCGGCCGACGCGTTGCTGAAGACAGGCGGCGTCCCTCCGTTCGGGGCGAATGGACTTGCCTTCAACAACGAAGAAACCGTGCTCTTCGTAGCTAATACCGGAGACGACACAGTGGTAATGATTCCCAAGGATGGATCAGGGAATGCGGAAATGCCAAAGGTATTCGTCCACAGTGTCAACGGGGCCGACGGGTTGATCATCGACGACGAGGACAACCTCTGGATCGCCGCCAATCAGGCCGATGAGATTGTTGTCCTGGATCCGACCGGACGCGTGATCGCCAAGCTGGGCGATTTCGGCGGCATTACCCCGCAGGGGGCGCCCGTTGGGCTCCTCTTTCCGGCTAGTCTCGTCCGACACGGGAACTTCATCTACGTGACGAACCTCTCACTCGACCTGACGCTCTTTAATATCGCACCACCTATAGATGCGCCATGGGCTGCGCAGGTGACGACACATACTGTAGCGAGGATTCGTGCGCGCATCCCGCCGGTCCGCGGTTTGCCGTAGTCTGGCACGCGCTGGGAGATAGGAGAGGGAAGGGGGTCAGGGCCGGAATCGCGACAGTGCCCGCCCTTCAGCGATGGAGGAATGCCAAACGGGATCGTCGCTCGTCGCCCCCCACTACCCCCACGGTTTCGTAATTCCGCAAATATCGAGTGTAGGCGCTGGGCGCCCTGCCCGCGGATAGTGCGGTGTGGGTTACAACCAGTAATCTGTACCCACTCGCGAAGGTTCCACCGCGCCTGACCCCGAATCGGAAATGCGGCCCCCCGGAAGGGAAGGCCGATTTTTTGCCCCTGCATATATGCACCGGGCCCGTCCGATCAGCTACCGGCCTTTGTGTCCGTAATTGACGGCAACCCGCCCCAGGCCCAAATCAGAGCCTCATCGCAACGTCTGGGACCCTCGCCGATACACACTCCTCGTCCCGTCAAAGCAGTATCCGATAATTTGGTGCCGATACTCTCGGATCCCACACAAGTGCCAAGGATTCCGACGGCGCGGTAAAACACACAGAGGGTTCCAATTCAGCAATTTGTGGGACCTTTCTGTCCAGGGATGTCGATCTCCTTTACAACCTTGGACCTGGCTTCAAGGTGGCGGTGACCTGCAGTGCCACAGCGACCAACAAATTTTCGAGGGAGGGAGAGGCGTTACCCGATTGCTGCTGATGTTGTGGGCTTGGCTGGCATCGGACGTGTACGATTTTCGGGATGGAGAAGTTTGTTGCTCCCTCTCGGAGGCGTGAGACCATGATCACGGGGTTTCCGGTGATAACGCGATGGAGTGTCCGGGCGTTCTTTCGCCAGTTGGACTTGGTGGGAGTCGCCGCTCTGCTGGTTTGCCTTGTTGGGGGGATAGGGATACTGGTTTCCTTTGGAGTACTGGGCCTGCTTGCCGCCGCAGCGGTCTATAGTGCGTGCGGAATTGTGGCGTATTTCCATCACCGCCAGCTGCGTCGGGGTTTCGAACGGGGCGTAGATGTCCTCATCGGCATGATCATTAAATGGCCTGTCTTGGTGATCAGGGATGCCTATGATGTCATGCAATGGGGGTGTGCTCCACCCCGATTTCTGGTTTATGTGGTGCCTCGATTGGATGGAGGCCTTTTCGATCCAGGACGGACGAAGGACCTCGGCTGGTTCAGAAAGTGGGACGAGGCAGTCAAGTGCGCCCGCCGGAACGCGAAGAAGCGGAGCGGAGCCGTATGGATCTCAGACAGAGTACGGCTGTGGATGTACTGTGTGGATCGAGCGGGGGGGATCGAGCGACGCAGAATCGTAGGAGACTGAAATTAGGACACCACCCCCTCTCCATGCGGGTCGCAGCTAATCATCGGCACCCGGCGACCCGGCCTGGTCCGCATCGCTGGTCTTGCTGATTACGAATTATCCCCTGGACCAAACTGAGCAGACCCCAGACGATCTATCCCCAAAACCCTAAGGATTACAACCACGTATATGGAGTTCCAGGGGAGGGTAAGTCGGGGCGGACAAGCTAAGTATGGGAGAGCTTCTGTAGGCGGATATCGATAGAATATCCAGCTGTCCGGCGTTTGGGGGAACTGATTACAACCTGTGGGGGATCCCCACTGATTACTGACCGTTCACCAACCCGTGTGGGCAGCGGCCGCTGATAGCTTGAGGTGGGAGGAATCGCCACTGATGTAGCTGCGTGGGAGCGGGAGCCTGCAGAGGTTTGGTGTCACCCCCAACCATGCATAACAGCCAGGCATAACCCGGAAAGGGGGGACGACGATGTACTACCTCGGGATTGACGTGGGGCGGCACTCCCATACGGCCGCGCTCATCAATGAGTGGGGGACTCTCATTCGGAAACCCTTCCGCTTCGCCCCGGTGGCGAGCGGCTTTGCGAAGCTCCAAGAGATACTCGCGGAGGCGGTAGGGCCGGGGGAGCCCTTGACCGTGGCCCTGGAAGCGTCAGGGCATTACTGGCTCAGCCTGTACGAACACTTCCATGGCTACGCCGTGCGGGTGCTCAATCCCCTCCAGGTGAGTGCCTTCCGGAACCAGGGCATTCGGGGGACGAAGACGGGCCGGGCGGATGCCCTCCTCATTGCCCAGGTGCTCCGCTTTGGCCTCCAGCTGGAGAGTCCCCCGCCGGATGATACGCTCTTGGCGCTGAAGCAACTCACCCGCTACCGGGCCGAGCTTGCCCACCAAGTCGTGCGGACGAAGAACCAGGTGGCGGCGTTGTTGGATCAAGTGTTTCCCGAACAAGGTGGTGTTTCGCGATCCTTTGGGACCGCGTCGTTGGCGATCCTGGCGCAGGCTGCCACGCCCGAGGAGCTCGCCGCGCTGGAGCTGGAGACGTTGGAACAGACGCTACGCACCCACAGCGCGGGCTGGTTTGGACGGGCGAAGGCCAAGGAGTTGCACCAGCAGGCCGAGGGTAGCTTCGGCATAAAGATGGCGGCGAAGGCCTTTGGCTTCCAGATCAAACAGATTGTGGACCAGCTTCAGTACTTGCAAGGGCAGATCCAGACGCTGGAGGAAAAGATCCACGACCTCTTTCAGGCCCTCAACTGTCCCATTACCACCATCCCGGGTATCGGGGAGACCCTCGGGGCCACCATTGTGGCGGAGGTGGGAGACATCCACAGGTTTCAGCATCCCAAAGGCGGGGCCACGGCGTTGGTCGCTTTTGCCGGGATTGATCCTCGCCTTGAGGAGTCAGGGATGCACAAGGGCAAGGCCAAAATGTCGAAGCGGGGCCCGCGCTATCTCCGGCGGGCCCTGCATATGGCCAGCTTTATTGGGATGCGTGACGACGCCATGTTTCGGCAAATCTATAAGCGACAACGAGCCCGGGGCAAGCATCATTTCATTGCCCTGAGCCATGTTCAGAATAAGCTCGTGCACGTGATCTATTCGGTGTTGAAACACAACAGGCCTTACGTCCCGATGGAAGCAAGAGCGGTGTCATAGGAACGTCGGGGGTTGACTGGATATAGCTCTCAGTAATCTGTACTCACTCGCTCGGGAAGGGTTCCGCGCAGCCTGACCCCGGATCGGAAATGGGGCTCCCCGGAAATGGGAGGCCGATTTTTTTGCCCCCTGCATATATG
>CAZLDS010000115.1:0-6690 GCA_964558395.1 uncultured bacterium
CTGCTAGAGCGGGCCGCCAAGCTCAACGATGAGCTGGGTGGGGGCTCACTCACGGCCCTGCCGATCATCGAGACGCAGCTCGGGGACGTCTCGGCCTACATTCCGACTAACGTCATCTCCATCACTGACGGGCAGATCTACCTTGAAACTGACCTCTTCTACGCCGGCGTCCGCCCGGCCGTAAACGTCGGGCTGTCGGTCTCGCGGGTCGGCGGGAGCGCCCAGATTAGAGCCATGAGGCAAGTCGCCGGACGTCTCCGCCTCGATCTGGCCCAGTATCGGGAACTGGCCGCCTTTGCGCAGTTCGGGTCCGAACTGGATAAGGCCACGCAGGCGCAGCTGAACCGCGGCGAGCGGATGGTGGAAATCCTGAAGCAGGACCAATTTGTTCCTCTCGCCGTGGAACGGCAGATTCTGATCATCTTTGCGGGTGTCAATGGCTATGCCGACGACCTGCCGGTCGAGGCGATCCGCCCGTTCGAACAAGGTCTCTTTCGGTTTGTTGAGGGGCGCTATCCCGCAATCTATCAAGAGCTGAGCGAAAAGAAGATCATCGGCGATGATCTCCGTCAAAAGGTAGAGCAGGCCGTCCGGGAGCACAAGGAAGAGTTCAAAGCACAAAAGCCAGCAGCCTAGTTTGGCTCAGAGTCGAGGAGTTGAGAGTCCAGGGTCCGAAGCCTCCGTATTGCATACCCCAACATCGGACCTCGGACGTTGGGCATCGGACGTGAGAGATGGCGACACTCCGGGACATCCGACGACGCATAAATAGCGTCAAAAGCACGCAGCAGATCACAAAGGCGATGAAAATGGTGGCCGCGGCGAAACTGCGCCGCGCCCAGCAGCGGGTTGTCGAGTCCCGACCGTACGCCTACAAGTTGCAGGAGGTCATTGGCTCCCTGGCCCTGCGCACTCCTCCCGAAGAGCATCCCCTGCTGGCACACCGAGACACGGGACGGAAGGCCTTAGTGGTGGTCGCCGCCGACAAGGGACTTTGCGGGGCCTTCAATGCCAACATCCTGCGAAAGGCGTTTGAGTATCTCCGGCAGGTAGGGGAAGCCGAAGTCCACATCACATTGTTGGTCGTGGGCCGGAAGGCCCGGGACTTCTTCCGGCGGCGCCACGTGGAGCGGCAGGGAGAATGGGTTCACATCTTTGATCACCTGGCGTATTCGCATGCCGCCGAGATCGGCGGCCAGTTGGCACGTGGGTATGTTAATAACGAACTGGATGAAGCGCATCTTCTGTATAACGAGTTTAAAGCGGCCGGCGTCCAGCGGCCGGTGATGGAGCAGCTTCTTCCTATTACACCCGGCGCGGTGGAGGCAGAAGACCTGCAGCCGGTAGAGTTCACGTTCGAGCCGTCGCCTGGATCCATTCTGGACGAGTTGTTGCCGCGTCATGTGGAGGTGCAGGTGTATCGGGCGCTGCTCGAGTCAGCCGCGGCGGAACAGGGCGCGCGCATGACAGCCATGGAGGCCGCGACGAAGAGCGCTTCCGACATGATCGAGCGATTGACATTGGTCTTCAATAAGGCGCGGCAGGAACGCATCACCAAGGAGCTGATGGATATTGTGGGCGGGGCCGAGGCCCTGAGGAAGGCCGGCACCGCGTAAAGAACAGCTATCAGCTGCCAGCAATCTCAGGACTGAGTGATGAGGACTGAGCCAACAAGGGCAGCCACGGAAACCGAGACTCGAGCGGTTCGGCCGAGCTCACCGTCGAGGCCCTCAGCACTGTGCGCCAGGATGTTGACAGCGGACTGCCGACAGCTGACCGCTGAGAAGGGGGAGAATGCCGATGAGTGAGGGATGGATCAACCAGGTGATTGGGCCGGTCGTGGACTGCGAGTTTCCCCCTGGGCATCTGCCGGCGATTTACAATGCCATCAAAGTGCCGGAGATGGAGTACACCGACATCTTTTCATACACAAAGGAGCTGACCTTGGAAGTGGCGCAGCACCTCGGAGAGAACAAGGTCCGCTGTATCTCGTTGGCTGGGACCGACGGGCTTGTCCGAGGACAGAAAGTGGTCGATACCGGTGACCCCATCAAGGTTCCCGTTGGCCCACCCACGTTGGGGCGCCTTTTGAACGTGATCGGAGAGCCGGTGGATAAGCTCGGCCCCGTCCAGGCGGAGAAGTTCTATCCGATTCATCGGGAGCCCCCCTCCTTTGAAGAGCAGGCAACCGAGGCCTCCATGATGGAGACGGGGATTAAGGTGATCGATCTGCTCGAACCGTATACCCGAGGTGGCAAGACTGGACTGTTTGGCGGTGCGGGGGTGGGGAAGACCGTTCTCATTATGGAACTGATCCGCAACATCGCTATGGAGCACGGAGGGATCTCTGTCTTTGCCGGTGTGGGGGAGCGGACCCGGGAAGGGAATGATCTCTGGCTGGAGATGAAGGCGAGTAAGGTGATCGACAAGACCGCGCTGATCTATGGCCAGATGACGGAGCCGCCCGGCGCCCGGCTTCGGGTGGGTCTGACCGGTCTCACGGCGGCCGAATACTTCCGAGACGAAGAGGGACAGGACGTCTTGTTGTTCATTGATAATATCTTCCGATTCACGCAGGCCGGCTCTGAGGTGTCGGCTCTCTTGGGTCGAATGCCGTCGGCCGTCGGCTACCAGCCGACCCTGGGGACCGAGATGGGGGAACTGCAGGAAAGGATCACCTCCACCAAGCGGGGCTCTATTACGTCGGTGCAGGCGATCTATGTCCCGGCCGACGATATCACGGACCCGGCGCCGGCCACCACCTTTGCCCATCTCGATGCGACCACCGTGCTGTCCCGACAGATCGTCGAGCTAGGGATCTACCCTGCAGTCGACCCACTCGCATCCACCTCGCGTATCCTCGACCCGCGGGTCTTGGGCGAAGAACACTATCAGGTGGCCCGAGGGGTCCAGGGGGTCCTGCAACGGTATAAAGACCTGCAGGACATTATCGCCATCCTGGGCATGGAGGAGCTGTCCGAGGAAGACAAGCTGGTGGTGGCCCGGGCGCGGAAGATCCAGCGGTTTTTCTCTCAGCCCTTCTTTGTCGCTGAGGAGTTCACTGGGACGCCTGGAAAGTATGTACCCCTGAGAGAGACCGTCAAGGGATTCAAAGAAATCCTGGATGGGAATTGTGATGAGTGGCCGGAACAAGCCTTTTACATGGTGGGGAATCTCGACGAGGCGAAGGAGAAGGCGGAACAGCTCGCTGGCCAATAGGCAGCAATCAGCAGTCTGCTGCCAGCTCTCTCCGCAAACCTTTCCTCGAAATCCTTGCTGTCGGCTGACTGCTGGCTGGTGACAGCTCACCAAGTGAGATGGCAAAAGCAGAGGGCATTCCGAAGACACTAACCTTGGAGGTGGTAACTCCGACCCGGATCGTCGTACGGGACGAGGTCGACGAGGTTGTAGCCCCCGGATCCGAAGGATACTTCGGTGTCTTGGGTGGCCACCTCCCCTTCATGTCCACTCTCAAGATTGGGGAGCTCGCCTATCGGAAAGATGCGCGGTGGCGGTATCTCGCGGTGAGCTGGGGGTACGTCGAGGTCCTGCCCGACACTGTGACCGTTTTGGCGGATGTGGCGGAAAAGGCTGAAGAGATCGATGTGGCTCGGGCAGAGCGGGCGCGGGCGCGCGCCTTGGAACTGCTAAACCGGCGGGAAGATGAGACGGTGGATGTCGTTCGGGCCGAGGGAGCGCTCACGCGGTCGCTGACCCGGATCGAGGTGGCCGGAAGGACCTGATAACCCATCCTTGCTGACGGACAGAGAGGCTTGCATGTAAGCGACTGTCGGTCGTCGGTCAACGTTTAGGCGGCGCAGAGACTGCGCCGCTTCTTTTTATCCTTCACACCACTGTCCCCGTGTGAAGATGATCCCCATCAGCGTCCCGGGCGGCGGATTCGTGTTTAAAAGCGTATCCTAGTCCTAGATTCGGTTGGGCGGATTGTAATAATTATCTCCGCCGTCTCCACAGCAACGGAAGTACTCCGTGGCGTTCTGGCTGTGCCACAACGCGGCGAACGAGCCATTGTAAGTAAAGTCCACGCCCTTCCCGTTCTCCAGGAATCGGATGAGGTTATTGAGCTGGCCGATTTGGGCTCTTAGTGTCAGTTTTCGGGGAGGTGCTGGAAAATAGGGAGGGGGTTCCAGGAAGACTCAAGAGGCCAATGGGATGGTTAGAGAGGCTTCAATTACTCATCATCTGGCGCGGAGTCGAGGCCTCCCTCTTCGCTGAGGGCTTCTTCCATCATCGGCTCGAAATCCTCGCCCAGCTCGTCCCCCATTTCTTTCCCCATCCGCTGCATCCACCGGCGGACACTCTGGGGGTCGTCCTCGTCGACGTCACCAAGGCGGCTCGGATCGGCGAGGCGCTCGAGGCGTTCCTCTTCGCTGCGGATCCGCGCAAACCGGGACAGGAGGCGGCTTAGATGTTCGCCGCCGCAGCGGGGACAGCGCGGTGGGGGCGGGTTGTTGATGTTGAGGATGAGCAGGCTCACGCGACGGTTACAGTCGCCACACTCGTATTCATAAATCGGCATACGGCGCTCCCCAGGAACACTCTTGATTCTACCAACTCGACGTCAGCGGTCAAGTCCCCAGAGTTTGGTGTAGCCAGGAAGGGCTCCCCCCCCTTCTTGACCGGATTGGGGCAGTATGGTAAGCAACAGCTATCATGCATTGTATTCACTGCGGGTACGTGAGCTTTGATTACCTGAGTACGTGTCGGCGGTGCGGCAAGACGCTTCCGGTGATTACCCGTTATGCGGTGGGTGCCACTGTCGCATCGTCTCAGCCGGAGCCCAGTGCTGTTCCCTCATTTTCCCCTTCCGGTGTCGCGGTGCAAGAAGACATCGAGGGGGAAGTGGACTGGAGTCGCCTCAGTCTGCCCGCGGAGGTTCGAGCCGCCTCCCGCCCTCTACTCGCCTATGCCGGTTTATTCCCGAGGGCGATTGCCTTGCTGATCGATGTTCCCTTCCTCCTTCTCCTGACCGTCCTGGCCATGGCACTGGCTTTCCTTGCAGCCATAGGTGGTGGCACGGTGGCTGGGGACGTGACCCGCCAGGTCGTGCTTCTGGCATCGGGAGCCGCACTCGGGATGGCCTTGGGGGTGAGTTTGGCCTACCACGCCGTGTGTTGGAAACGCGGGGGTCAAACTCCTGGGAAGATGCTGATGAGAGTGAAGGTAGTGAGGTGGGATGGCGAGGAAATCGGATACGCTCGCGCAGTCCTACGGTGGTTGGGCTATTTTCTTGCCCTTATCCCCTTTGGTTTCGGGTTCCTCTGGGTGCTCTTTGATCCACGGGGGCGTGGACTGCACGATATTTTGGCGGGGACTTGCGTTATCCGGGTTGATCGCTGAGGCTGCACTAGCGACGAGAACCGGAAATAAATCTCGCCCCTTTCCCCACGAGGTTGAAGGGTTTCACGGCGATCTTTCTTTCCGGGTCTCGAATCGCATAGCCCAGCCGATAGCACTCGGCCCCATGCTTCTTGGCAATGGCCATCGCTCGACCGACTTGGTGCGAGTCTTCGGGGAGCACGACGCAGAAGCCGATACCCATATTGTAGACTTTGAACATCTCTGCGGTCCGTATCGCGCCCATCGCCTGGATCACACCGAAGATGGGATGCGGTTCGGGCCAAGCGTCGATGACGAAGCCGACCTGGGCCTCGACCCGGTTGAGGTTGAGCAGGCCGTCACCTGTGATGTGGGTCAGGGCCTTCACATCCAGCCCGGTCTTGAGCATCTCCGTAATCTCCGGGACATAGATGCGCGTCGGCTCCAGCAATTCTGCCCCGACGGTCCGACGCAACTCGGGGATGTATCGTTCCGGGCGAAGCTTCTGGCGCCGGAACAGCACATCGCGGGCCAAGGTCAGGCCGTTCGAATGAATCCCGCTACTTCGCAAACCAAGGACCACGTCCCCCGGTCTGATGTTCTGGCCGATGATGAGGTGATCCAGGGGGACGATGCCGACACAGGTCCCAACCAGATCAAATCCATCGTCCTTGTGGACCCCACGGATCATCTCGCGGAGGTGAGCAATCTCCCCTCCGGGAATCGTAATTCGAGCCTGGCGTGCGCCTTCGTGCAGTCCCTTGCCTATCTCACGGAGGAACCGACGGTTCGGCAGTTGCACCGCCACATAATCCACCAGAGCAAGGGGTTCTGCCCCCACGCACAGGAGATCGTTGGCGTTCATGGCGATACAGTCGATGCCAATCGTGTCAAACTTCCGAAGCATCTGGGCTACGAGAATCTTGGTCCCCACGCCATCCGTGGCGATGGCGAGGCCGTGCTTCCCTCCGAGCGCGATGACATTCGCGAAATAGCCGAAGGGCAGCATCACCCGACCGATGTCCTTCCGAAAGATAAACGTGTCCCGAAGCAGGGAAGTCAAGTCTGCGAGGGCAGAGGCGCCCTTGACTACATTCACCCCGGCCTTCGTGTATGATATCTGCTTTGAAGGGCCCATTTGTACCCTCGGCAAGACTGAAGACAACTCACGATAGCCCAATTCGCCTGACCAGACAAGCTTTCCCGGCTCTGGAAACCCCTCGACACTGACGGGCCATTCTGGTATGCTGCCGAGCGCTTTGTGTACGCATGGGGCAGGTAGCTCAGTCGGTAGAGCACGGGACTGAAAATCCCGGTGTCGGCGGTTCGATTCCGCCCCTGCCCACCAGG
>CAZLDS010000116.1:0-6605 GCA_964558395.1 uncultured bacterium
CCACGACCTGGAGCGTTTGCTCAGGTTTGCCATGGAGCGAGTGGAGACCCTGTTGGAGACGGAGGCCGCCTCCGTGATCCTGTTAGACGAAGAGCGGCGAGAGCTTTACTTTCAGGTCGCGGATGATAGGCGCGCGGACGCGGAACCGAGGCTCCCGAACATACGTTTTCCGGCCGATCAGGGGATTGCAGGATGGGTGGTCCGAGAAGGAGTCTCTGTGGTCGCCCCAGACGTGGAACAAGACCCCCGGTTCTATCGGGGGGTGGATGAACAGACGGCGACGACGACGAGATCCCTCCTCTGCGTTCCGCTCAGGACAACGGACCGCATCCTCGGCGTGCTAAACGCCGTCAACAAGCGCCATGGCTCTTTCGTACAAGAGGATGTCTCTCTCTTGGAGACCTTTGCGAACCAGCTCGCCATTGCCATCGAGAATGCCAGACTGATCGAAGCGCTGAGGGCGGCTCAAGAACGGCTGCGAGAGGAGAACCTTTACCTCCGAGAGGAGATGGGGCAAACGCTGCGGTTCGAGACGCTGGTCGGCGAAAGTCCCAACATGCAGGGAGTCCTTGCACTTGTCGAGCGAGTCCTAGACACCACGGCGACGGTACTCATCACAGGAGAAAGTGGCACGGGAAAGGAGCTCATCGCCCGGGTCATCCACCATAAAGGACCACGTGCCCAGGGCCCCTTCCTCGCCATCAATTGTTCGGCAATCCCGGAAACCCTCCTGGAGGCCGAGCTTTTTGGCTATGAAAAGGGGGCCTTCACAGGAGCAGTAAAGAGGAAACCGGGCCGTTTCGAGCTAGCGTCCAGGGGGACACTCTTTTTGGACGAGATCGGGGACATGAGCCCAGCCCTGCAGGCCAAGCTGTTGCGGGTTGTTCAAGAGAAGCAATTCGAGCGATTAGGTGGGACGGAAACCATCGCGGCGGGCGCCCGAATCATCTCGGCGACCAACCGGGACCTCGAAGCGCTCGTCAAGGCTGGGGGATTTCGGGAGGATCTCTTCTACCGCCTTAACGTCTACCCAATTCCGCTTCCGCCCTTACGAGATCGGAAAGAGGACCTCCTCCCCCTGGCAATGCATTTCCTCGAAAAGGGCAGCCGCCAGCTTCGAAAGGACGTCGTCAGGCTCTCCAAGGAAGCTCGAGAACTACTCATCAGCTACCATTGGCCTGGCAATGTCCGTGAACTCGAGAATGTCATTGAGCGGGCCGTGATTCTGTGCCGGGGCTCAATGGTGACGGTCGACGATCTTCCGCTCGCGCTCAGGGAGGGGTACAGGCCCCGAAGCATCAGTGACGAGGCTATCAGGCTCCCCCCTGGCGGCGTCCCCTTGGCGGAGATAGAGAAACAGCTTATTCTCCAAGCCCTCGAGCGTACGCACAACAACAAGTCAAAGGCGAGCAAGCTCCTCGGCCTGAGCCGGGCGCAGCTCCGCACCCGCATGAAGCACCACGGCCTGGAGGTCGGGAGCCAAGGGTAGGCCATGTCGCCGGGCCAAACCTCACTTCACGATAAGCGGCAGCAAATGGCAAGGCTGATCCCATCCCCTTCAAGTCATCTGTTACGGTTGCAATGCCTCGAGCCGCATCTCGCGAGCAGACTTGTCCAGGGTGACCCGGAAACGGTGTATGCCCCGACTACAAGGGGAATGTCACAATTCAAGCCCTGCTCCCCTCGTCCTTCATAAAGACTCCCCGCCGCATGGGGACTGACTGCCTCACCCTTCATAAAGACTCCCGACCCCTTTTCCCGCCCCGGGGCGGGGTCTTACGTCGCCTAACGCGGCCGTACCCCCATTGGCACCCTTCTCCCTGAACTAGTCTCGGAGAAGCCGTCAAGGCGGCCACTCTTTGTTATTTGCAGTTTGTATTTTGCGCCGGTCTAACGTTTGGCCAAAGCTAGCCAGCCTCTATATTTCTAGTTCGCGACTTATCGTATGTGACGGAAAAATTAAACACCCTCGCAGGCCATACTCAACCTGCGCGGGGGTAGAATGTGCTGTACGCCTCAAGCCTAAACTGAGTTCTCGATGTGGCGGCAGGCCAGGAGCTATGCTTACCCTGGATAGGTCTTTAGATACGGACTCGACCCCTTCCGCGACTTTGAAAAAAGCCCACTCCTCTTTGCAATAGAGAAATATCAATGCCTGACCCATTCCCTGCGCGATACCCTCTACTCGTCGGTGGTATAGCGTGCTTCCTCTCGGTAATACTGGGGAAATCCAACCAGCTTTCGCAGCTCCGCGAAATCGAGGAGCCGTTGTGCATGGCGGCCCTCGCGGAGCGCGCCCAGGGCCTCTTGCATGGCGGATATGCTGGCGCTCAAGAGGGTCAACGGATAGACGGCAATTTTATACCCGTATTCTTCCAGCTTCGGGAGCGGCAGCAACGGGGTCTCCCCCTGTTCAATCAAATTGACCATCTTTGGGCCTGGGACTTCCGCGGCGATGGCCCGTATCTCCTTTTCCGTCGTCGGCGCCTCGACAAAGAGGATATCGGCGCCGATCTCCGCGAAATGCTGCGCCCGGCGAATCGCTTCCGGGAGCCCATCGGTGTATAGGGCGTCGGTGCGCGCGAGGATCAAAATGTCGGCCCCTTCATTTCGCGCGTCGACCGCCGCTTTGATGCGCGCGAGTGCCTCGCTGTGAGAGACGACACTCTTTCCCGGTGTGTGTCCGCACCGCTTGGGCCAGACCTGGTCTTCAATCATCACCGCCGCGATGCCCGCGTCGGCATAGCCGCGCACGGTCCGCTTGACATTGACCGGACTCCCGTACCCGGTATCCCCGTCGCCGAGGACCGGAATCGCGACCGCCGCGCAGATATTCCGGGCCTGCTCCACGATCTCTCCGTAAGACAGAAGCCCCGTATCCGGTAGCCCGAGCCGTGTCGCACTGACGCCAAAGCCGCTCATGAAGGTGAGAGGAATACCAGCACGCTCCACCAGCTTTGCGGAGAGCGCATCATAGCATCCCACCATGAGCAGAAGGCCGGGGCGAGTGAGCAGCGCACGCGGCCGATCAGCCGGACTTGTGGTTTGGCGCAGAAAGCTCATCGCCCACTCTCCCCGTGGTGTCTCCTTGAGAGCGTTTCATTATCTCCCACGGCTCTTGGGGCATCAAGGTCGTCCCGGCAGCGTCAAGTGGACAAGATTCCCTGGGGCGAAGGGGCGCCTATCCTTGTTCCATCCGGATGTCAAGATTCAAGAGCTGACCCCCCAACCCTCCCATCGGTAGGATTATCGTATAAACTTCGATACCGTCGACCAAAGAACCAGTTTATTGTGAAGTGCAAACTTACACCCAGCAGAGACCGATGCCAGGGCTTGATACTGAAGAAGCGTTTGACGGTGCTGGGAATGGAGTAGAATTCCTTGCTCACGTAAGCCAGACCATCAATCAACTGCTGCGGAGACATGCGACGAGGGCAAAAGGTCGGCGTAGCATCTCCAAACTTTCGGTCCGGATTGAGCCACCACTTCGCATCGATGAGACGCCCCTCTGTGCGGAGTCGGGCATACAAGGGTGTCCCCGGATAGGGAACGAGTTCCCGGAACTGAGCAAAGTCGAGTTTCTCGCGGACCGCAAACTCCAGGGTCTGATCAAACACATCGGGGGTATCGTAATCAAAGCCAAAGACGAAGTTGCCGAAGACGGCGATGCCCGCATCATGGAAGCGACGAAGGGCCTCGGCGTAGTCGACTTTCAGATGTTTCAGCTTCTTCGTCTCTTCGATTGTGTCCTGTTGCACGGACTCAAACCCGACCTTCAGTGCCACACATCCGGATAGCTTCATCAGCGTCAACAACTCCGGATCATGGGCCAAAGAGGCATTCGCCTCAGCCACCCATTGTCGCTTCAGAGGGATCATGACCTGAAAGAGTTCCCTGGCCGCCTTTCGATTCAAAGCTGTGTTGTCGTCGACGAAGACCAGGTAATTCGATTCGATGGTCTCGATCTCTTGTATGATCTCTTTGACCGGTCGCATCCTGTATGTGTGTCCACGTACCTCAAGGACGGAGCAGAACTCGCAATCATAGATGCATCCGCGCGAAGCCTCAATGCCTACCGAGAGGGGGACGATATCCCGATATACAAGTCGCGGATAGAGGTCGCGGCGGGGGATGGGGAGCCCGTCCAACGTGGGCAAAATTGCAGCCCGATAAAACTTCTGCAGTTTTCCAGCTTCTGCGTCGCGCACGAGCTGTGGCCACGCTCGCTCGCCTTCCCCGACGACGACCGCATCGCAATGCTCAGCGACTTCCTCCGGTGCCATGGTGGGGTGGATGCCACCCATGGTCACCATGACTCCTCGCTTGCGGTACTGGTCCGCTATTCGATAGGAGCGCTGCGCGAGGTCGGTCCACACAGTGAGGCCGACTAAATCGACATCCTCATCCGTGTTGTCCGGTGCAAAGGACTCATCCACGATCGTGACCGTATGCTTCTCCGGGGTCAGGGCCGCCAACAGTGGAAGGGCTACATCTTGCAATCGCACGGAGTTCGGCTGCATGGACTCGCTTCCCAAGGGGACGGCCGGCTTAATCAGCTTGATTTTCATCTCTTCCCCCTCGAAAGCCTTAGGAGGCTGAGACACGTGGAGTCAAAAACTCCTCCGTCTTGCGACAGACTGCGAACGGTTCCTGCACCAATCGAAGCTCAACCCGTTCTAAGGCAAGGAGAATGCCAGGAGATTATCACCGAGATGCTGGAGGGCTGGGAAGCTTATCTGCTGAGTTCTAGAGGAAGTGTTCTGTCTTTGGACATACCGGTCATGGTCCGCACTGCTAATGGATCTTAGCAGTCCGGTGCATCGAGTGCACAGCGGCCTTGGCATCGTGCGGCGAAACTTCCACCGCCCTCCCCTGTCCCCGTATCGTCCGCTTCGCTGTCATCTCCCCTTCTTCCCCCCTAAAGCAAAACGCCTTCGCGGCTTTCCTTCACCGCAAAGGCGCTGCGACCCTTATACCACCGATGGACTAGGGCGTATCCCCTACCCCGGTTCCATTCCTCCCTTACCGAGATGAGGGAATGTCACAATTCGAGACCCAACCCCCAGCCCTCTTGCTCAGAGGTTATCGTCGCCGGTACTTCCCCATGAGCTCGCCCTGTCCGAGGATATGTCCCTGCATCGCCCCCTCAAGATTGCGCTTTGTCGTGCTCGCAGGGAGCTCGAGCATCGTGTCGAGGGCGTAGAGCTTGAAGAAGTACCGATGGGTCCCAGACGAAGGACAGGGGCCGCCATAGCCGACCCGCCGAAAATCGGTCGTGCCCTGCTGCGCCCCGTTCGGCAGCGCAGCGGTCTTCGGCAGATTCTCCTCGAGCCCACGGGCGTCCGCCGGAATATTCCAGAGAACCCAGTGGACCCAGGTGCCAACCGGGGCATCAGGGTCGTCCGCGATGAGGGCATAGCTCTTGACCCCCGCCGGGGGATCCGCCCAGCGAAGCGGTGAAGAGACATTCGGGCCGTCACAGGTGTGCTTCGCCGGAATCATCCCCCCTGCCTCGAAGGCTTGGCTCGTGACGGGTATCGTCCCATTTGCTGCGAGGACGACCGCGACGACGAGACCAGTGACCCAAGTCATATGCATCATGCCGACATCTTAAGCGGATTGAAAATAGTGGTCAAGCATCAAGCGGAGACTTGCGGCGTCCATGACCCGACTCCGTACGCCCGCTATTTTCGGAATTGCGAAAACGTGGGGGGAGTGAGAGCGCGAAGGGCGATAATACCGGTTCCATTACTTCCATCGCTGCACGCTGGGGAATGTCAAGATTCAACCCCTGACCCCCTGCCCTGACCATTAGGTATCGAGGGGCTGGCGCAGCAGGGTGTAGTATTCGTTTTCATTCGGACGCAGCCAATAGAGGATGACCCGTGAGATACCTGCCAGGACCAGGAAATCTTCGAGCAAGCCGGCGATCATGAAAAGTAGGAAACCATAGATGGCGATCGCTTCGGCCAGGCCAAAGATAATGATGTACCACGTGTTGATGTACTGTGCGGAAACCGCACGGCGTTGGAGTGCATCCGGGGCAAGAAATCGCGCCTTGAAAATCCGAATCGTCACATAGCAGCCTGCGGCAAGGAGGTAGATGACAGTCCGCAGCGCATCTATGTTGGGCAAGTCGCTGGCGAAGCCTCTTTCGGGAAGAGTGCCTTATTCGATCATGAGATAGGCGAGAAGCCCGTAGACGAAGACGGACCCACACATGGCGAAGTGGATGATCCGAAGTGTCCGAAAGAAACCGTCCAGCTCAGCAAATCGATTTCGCACTGTTTCCTCGACGAGCGACGGCACCATTTCCATTTCTCCGTCAACGACGGCGAACCACGGGTGGTGGCCGCCTCTAGCAAATACCGCCGGGCGTCGCCTATTTTCCCCTCGCGGAGCGCAACGCGTCCCAGGATCCGGTGCGCGTGGTGGACGGCGTCAGCGTCTCTACTCTGTTTGACAAGAAAGGCGGCCAGTGACTTGGCTAACTTGGTGTCTCCGGCCTCGAGGGTGGCTCGAGGAGTTCTCAGGCCAGAAAGAAGCTCGGCCCAAAGCGTTTATAGACGATTTGATCCCGCTCCTCCTGGTAACCGCCCACCTTG
>CAZLDS010000117.1:0-6427 GCA_964558395.1 uncultured bacterium
ACTCGGCTGATGGGAAAATATCACGACTCGCTGGCCTACTACACGGACGCGCAGCGACGATTGGGTCAACTACGCGATACCTTTGGCAGGGCCTACGCCGCTTGCGGTGTTGCCAATGCCCACCGGATGCTCGGACGCCATGACCTCGCCTTCAGCCACTTCACGACGGCCCGACGCCTTTACGCGGGCCTCCGGGACCAGGTGAGCTTCGCCTACACGCTGTGGGGGGAGGGGACCCTCTATAAGGTCCTCGGGCAACTTCGCCGGGCCGAGCAGGCTTTCACAAAGGCCGAGGCGATCTTTGCCCACACGCGCGATCGCCGGGGTCGGATCTACACGGCTTTGGGCACGGGGGAGATCCGGATCCTGCAGGGGAAGCTCCCGATGGCGAAGCGACTCTTAGAAAGAGCCCGCATCGAGGCCCGACGGCACGACTTCCGCTTCGAAAACCTGCACAGTCAGCTCTTGCTCACCGAGCTTCGCCGCCGGAACGGCCGGCGGGTTTCATGGGCGTCATTCAGACGCCGCTACCAGGCGTTGGGGTCTACGTTTCTCGACGACGTTCACCTTCCCCTGAACCTTCCCTGAGTTCACCGATGGGTTTCCCTGACTCCGCCGGTGGCGCGAGCCTCGGGGTTTCTCTGCCATTCACAGAATGTCGGTGCACTTGCTACGGAAAACGGGCGAGGGCGGCCTGATACACCGAGCGTGGGGCTGCTCCCTCAATCCGCTCTTCACCAACGATGATCGTTGGGACCACTTCGGCCTTCCATAGATCGACGGCCTCCAGGTGCTCGGTGTAGACGGCCTCCTTCAGCGTAGGGTCCTTGCTATCGATCCGAAAGCGGTCGAGATCAAGATTAGCGCTCAGTGCCACTTGTTCCAACACGGCTTCCGCGCTGATATCCCGGTTCTCGACCAGGAAGGTGCGGAAGAGGGCAAAGTGAAAAGCGTCCGCAACCGCGTCTCCTTGGCGCCGCGCCGCCTGCGCGGCCACCAGGGCGGGAACGCTCGACCCGGGATATCGCTCACTCCCGACCCACGGACGGATCCCCAAAGGAGGCTCCGCGGTCGCAGCTCCGAGCCAGTGGCCGCGGCGCTCGCTGGAGAAGGTGGGGAAGGCGGCGGTTTCCGGCTTGAGGACATAACCGACTCGCTGGAGCGGGAATGGCCGGGCGCATTCCGTCAAGACCGTGTTTAGCCGGACCTCGGCCACCCAGCACCACGGTCAGAGGTAATCGAAGACCACAACAATCGACACAACCATCCTCGCACGGATCATTGACGGGCGGGCGTGCCGGACCACAATGTCACGGCCCTACCGTGCTTGCGCTTCCTGAAGCTGCTTTCTGAGCGCGGTGATACGCTTTTCCCGCTCCTCGACCGCCGCGGCGAGCTTGTGAATTTCCGCAGCCCGTTCCGCCTGCAGAAGCGAGAGCCGCTCCATCTCGTCCTCGCGGGCCCGAAGTTCGGCTTGGAGTTTCTTCTGCTCATCTACCAATCGCCGCGCGGTCCCTTGCCACGTAACTAAGGCTTCCTGATCCGCCTGACGCGCCTTTTCCACACCTTGCAGCTTTTGCTGAAGGGCCGCAAGCTCTTGCTCCCGCTTCTGCTTCGCTTCCTGAATGGCTCGGACTTCGCCCTCGAGCTTCTCCTTGTCCTTCTGAAGCGCGCGAACCTCGTCCTCTAACTTCTTCGACTCGCTCTTTAGGGTCGCCACTCGCGCTTTCAAATCGTCTCTTTCCTTGCGAGTCTTCGCGAGGTCTTTCTTCAGGCTCTGCGCCTGGGCCTCGAGCTTATCTCGGGTCTTTATGGTCTTCTCAAGCTGCGTGGCCGACTTGGCCTCGGTGAGCTTGTGGACTTCGCTCACTCCCTCGAGCTCCGCCGTCAGCTGCGTTGTCTTCTCGGTTAGCAGGGCGATTTGCTCGGTGGCCTTATAATAACGGTACCCGAGAATCCCCACGACCGCGCAGGCCACAAGAAGCATCACCCATGCTACGACATCTCGCATGGCTCCCTCCGGGGCTGCATCTTACGTATTCTGCGACTGAAGGACAAGTCTCATTCACCTCGTCGTACCGCTGGCACCGATCATGATGAGGAAATATCCTGATCGCTTTTTCATCGCCGGATTCTTCTTCGCGTCTTCCATGTCCCCCCAATTTTACCTTACCATAGGGAGGAAGCTCGTGCCAGGGGTGACAACGTAAGCTCTGCAAGGATCGCGCCTGGTCATCGTGGGGGAAGCAGGCGACGGGCATCACGAAACGTCGCGTGAAACATCGGCCGCGTCAACCGGCGCGTGAGCGTATTTTGCTGACTCGGATGGTAGGAGGCGAGGAGGGTGAGCCCACTCGCGAGGCGAAAGCGGGCCCCGTGGGTAAAACGAGGCCGAGGTTTGGGGAGCGCGAGTCCGGTCTCGTCGCAGGCCCGCAGAAAGGTGGCGAAGGCGATCCGACCCAACGCGACCACAACGCGCACTCTACGGAGGAGCCGGAGCTCCGCGAGAAGATACGGACGGCATGTGGTCAGCTCCCGCAGGGTCGGTTTATTCTGGGGCGGGGCACACCGGAGCGCTGCGGTGATATAGCAGTCCTTCAGTTCGAGGCCATCCTCCCGCGAGACAGAGGAGGGCTGATTGGCAAAGCCGAAGGTATACAGGGCACGGTAGAGCCAGTCCCCGCTTCGATCCCCCGTAAAGATTCTGCCAGTCCTGTTCCCCCCATGGGCGGCCGGGGCCAGCCCCAAAATAAACAGCCTCGCCTCGGGATCGCCGAAGCCGGGAATCGGTCTTCCCCAATATTCCCAGTCTCGATAGCGGTGGACTTTTCGAGCCGCCACCTGTTTCCGGTATCGGGTCAAGCGTGGACATCGCGTACAGTGAATGACCTCGGCCCGGATATGTACCAGGGTCCGCCGATCCTGCGAAAGCGTCCGCATGGTTTCCTAGAAAGGGGTCGAGCGATCTGCGCCAAGCTCGACCACCAAGATCGTGAGATTGTCCGTCCCGCCCCGGGCGAAGACCTCTTCCTGCAGGGCTTCACCCCCCTCGTGTGCCCCGGAACTCTGCCGAAGGACGGCGGCGATCTCATCCACCTCAAGCACATCGAAAAGACCGTCACAGGCCACAACGACAAACCCGTGCTCCGCGGTGAGTCGCCGCTCGCCTACGGCCGGGACTGCCATCACCCCGACTGGACGAAAGTAGCTATCCCCGAAGCTTCGTGTGGGCATCAGTCCCCGCAGCCCGCGGACCACGTATCCCCCCTCAATTGCTCCCCCCGCCGCAATGATCCGGGACCGCTCTGCCGCATTGTCGACGCGATGGGGTTCGGTGAGGGCGATCGGCTCTTCGGTCACCAGGACGATTCCGCCGTCCCCAATGTGGGCAAAGGTCAGTCCATTATCCCGCAGAAAGATCGTGGTCGCGGTCGCCCCGCTCTCGACCCCCTGCAGTGCCTCCTCGACGGTGCGGTAGGCCTCACGGAACGCCTCAAGCGGTGCGACCCCCGCTTCGAGAGCATGGAAGAAGGCTTCATGTAGCGAGGCCGCTGCGATCTCGGCCGCCTCCACGCCCCCATGCCCATCATAGACGCCTCCAAAGAAGCCCACTCCAGGACGGATCTCCACCACATGGCGATCCTCCATCGCCGGCCGAAAGCCGATCTCCGAGATCTGATGCACTGTTCGTATATGAAGCGGAGTCGCATCGGGCTGATTGCGCATCAGTCCCCCTATCGGAGTGGACCAGCAGTCCCGTTCTTCACAATACCGTCAGGGGAGGCGCAAAGGCAAGGCTTGGGATTTCGCAGGTCCCCGGCTATAGTCGGGGTGTGTGGCACCCTGAAGCAAACAACCAAGAGCTCGTTACCTTCACGTTTCGATCGTTGGAGGCGGCCTTTGCCACGGGAGGGGAACAGGAGGCCACTTCGGCCCTGCGGGAAGCCTTCGGCCGGCGGATCAGTAGTTACTTGATCGATCTCCCGTCACCTGAAGCGCTGAAGGATCTCCCGGAACATTTACAGCAGGAGGTCAAAAAGCGACAGCAGCAAGCCGCCCTGCTCAGGCAGAAGCGAGAGGCGGCTATGCACATCATCCCCGCGTATCACCGGTTACTCGAAATCTACCGCGCCTACGACGCCGAAGCGGGCTCCCCGAGGCGCATCGCGCGGTACTTGATGATGTCGGCCACCACCGTGTTGGTCGGAGGGATGTTGGGCTATCTGGTGGAGCGCGAGATCGGCGTCCCGTACGCCACGGTGGCCGGGATCGGCTTGGGGATCATCGCCTTCTTCCGCATGATCTTTCAGACCCTCGGCACGACCCGCCACATGACCCGCGTGGAATCGGCCCACGCCGCTGCGCTGCAAAGATTGCAGGAAGAGCTCTATGCGGCCTTCGAGACGGTGGATCGTCAGCGGCCCCTGAAAGCGGAAGAAAATCCCAACCGATGAAGGAGGCACCAGCATCGTGGACGCCGCTCACCTCGTGACTGAGACGCGCAACGCGCTTCAGGCGGTCGAGACTCGGATCCGCCAACACCCCTACCTCGATGCCCTGGAGGCGGGGCAGATCCCACAGGACGAACTCCGCCGCTTTGCGGGCCAGCAGCACCACATCATCACCAGCGATCTGCGGGCCATGGCTCTGTTGATCGCTAAGGCCGAATCGGCGGAAACCCGGGACTTCTTTTGGGGAGGGATGCAAGGGGAACGGGCGGCCGTACAGGCGCTTCAGGCCTTCGCGAGCGCCCTCGCGATCCCGGCTACGGACCTGAAGGCCGCCGAACCAATGCCAGGAGCGTTCGCTTACAGCGCCTATGTCGCTTGGCTCGCCCTCTTCGGTTCCTGCGCCGAATTTGCTGCCGCATTCCTCGTCAATTTGGAGGCATGGGGGGAAAACTGTGCCCGGATGAGTCAAGCGCTCAAGGCCCGGTACCACATGCAGGATAAAGATGTCGCCTTCTTCGACCTGTTCAGTAGTACGCCTCCGAGCTTCGAGGACCGCGCCCTGCGAGTGATCCAGGAGGGTCTCGAGCGCCGGGTCACTCCTCAGCAGATCCGGTGCGCGGCCCGAATGCTGCAAGGGTACGAACTGCTCTATTGGGATACCATGTATCAGGCCTTCACTGGCGAGCCCGGTTAACGGCGACACGCGTCACAGCGCCGCCGCCGGGCCGCTGCCGGGAGAAAGATCTGGAGACACGAGGGACAACGCCGCGGGGGACGCCTGTCCCCATGCTGAAGCAGATACTGGGCCAGGTCGAATAGGGGAAGCTCTCACAGGAGAGCGTCAATACGATCTGGGGTTTCACCACCCGCCCGAGGAGCGGGAAGTTCAGGGTCTGGGCAAGCGGGATGCTGACTGGGCAAGTCCTGCTGGTCGGTAATAACCTCCACGACTCCCCTCACACGATGTTGCTCTTGCCGCAACACGTCGAACTGGCTTCTGACGGCGTGAACGAGAACACCCCCGGGCGTCGATTCGTCACCGAGGGAGAGAGCTCTCGCCAGGGTCCGCCATGCCGTGGCATGAACGGCCGTCGGGACTGGGAAGTGTAAATAGAGAAGGGGAAAAAGAAATCCCGCCATCGGGAGGCGGTACCGATCCCGGACATGACGATACGCGCCCCCCTCCAGGTCGAACAGTTGGAGGTTTACCGGATACCGACCGTGCCCCGGGAGCCGGCCACCGAGCAGGGCAAAGGCCTCCCGAAGGACTGTCTCGCCCTTGGTCTCTCGGCCACCTCGCGGGCGACCTCGTCGACAAGGGCGGCCTCGGGGAGATCCGAGGCCACATCCCCCACCACATCAGCTATCACCTGCTTGAGCAGGATCTCGTCCGCCTCAGGGACACGTGACAGATCCCAGTCCAGCAGTGAGAAGAACCAGGGAACAGCCCGGTCCGCCATGAACCTCTCGGGCAGAGGGACTTTTCTATCCGGAGGGCCTGTTCGTCTGAAAGGCCGGACGCGCTTCAGCAGACAAGAACGGGATTCAGAAACCTGAGTGAGGTTTCCGCGCTCCAGCCTCCTGGACTATCGAGGAACTACCGCTTGCCCAGGATGGCGTCCTTGAGGGATTTCGCGATCCGAATGCGAACCACCCGCTTGGCAGGAATCTTGATCGGCTGACCCGTCTGAGGGTTTCGGCCCATGCGCGCCTTGCGGTTTACGAGCACGACCTTTCCAATCCCCGGGAGGGGGAACCCGTTCTTGGCCTCCTTGGCCGCCATGGACGCAAGCTCATCCAAAATGGCGCTTGCACTTGCCTTGCTAATCTTTGCCTTATCAGCGATCCGTCCTACGATCTGGGATTTCGTCATCGCCTTCGCCATGGTTCCCTCCTTTGCGCTGATGGTTTCCTCCTCCCCACTTCCCACCGATCACAGCTATAACCTGTCAGGCTGGGTGAGTCAATAGGTTCTT
>CAZLDS010000118.1:0-6417 GCA_964558395.1 uncultured bacterium
CGAGGTCATGCCCACGGGCGAGTGCGGCCACGTGTACCGGAGCGGTCTGGAGTTTGCCGCGCCGTGCGACGAATCGCAGCAACTGATCAATGACTACATCCTCGCCGGCATTCGCCAGCGCTAGAGGGTTGCTTAGGGGAATTTCGAATTTGGGATTTCGGATTTCGGAATTAGCCTCGGTGGACCGACAAATTCGCAATCCGCAAGTCGCAATCCGAAATCATCTCACCCTGGGTCCTCGACTGTTGCCCCGCCGCTCACGGTACGCGTCTGCCCCCTTGTCCCCTTAGCCCTTACCCCTTAGCTCTTAGCTCCCAACTATCCACTAGGCATTGACACCCGACCTCACGTGGGCTACGGTAGCGGCGATCCAAACCACGGAAAGCGGAGGGGGACCGCATGAAACACGTCCTGCCACCGCTCGTCGTGCTGCTGATCGTGACGGCCGGGTGCGGGGGTATGCGGCCCTACCGGTTGATGGGACGCACCGCCACGAGTGAAGAGAACGTCTTCGCGCAGGCCGAGGACCGGGAAGTGAAGATCCAGCTCCGCGAGGTCCTGGTCTCGCACGACGGATCGCCGCTGGCGATCACGCCCTACGTCTTCATGCGTCACGGATTTATCGTCGGATTTGTCGACGATGCCGCCCAACGAGAGGAGCTCCTCAGCGCGGCCCAAGGCGTGCAGGGCCTGCAGTCACTGCAGAGCTACCTCCCCGCGCGATCCTCCAGGTCCGCGCTTGTCGACGATGTCGCGACCGAGGCCAAGGTCAAAGAGGCCTTGGTGCTGGATCCGGACGTCGTGGTGACGCGGGTCGATGTCAAGGTGCTGGCCGGGCATACCGTCCTGCTGGGGGTAGTGGCATCTGAAGAGGCCCGGGAATCGGCCGAGACGGCGGTGGCGGGCGTCAGTGGCATGAGCGGCGTCACCAATTTCCTCTTGTTGCCCGAGCCGGGCTACGAATCGCTCCGTCCTCACCTCCACTAATACAGCAATTTCGAAATTCGAATTTCGACTTTTCCAAGCGTACAGCCGCATTTCAATTCTAAATCGTTCGACTGAGGCTCACGACTCGAAGTCCGCAATCCGCAATTCGAAATAGCCTCCGTCTTTCACCTCTACCTGGCATAAGTCCTTGAAAACAAAGACCTAAAATTTTTTTGCTTTCCTAAGTAAGATTGTACTTGACTGACCGGTCCAATATGAGTATATTTTCGTCAATGTAAAAGGCAGAGGTGAAGTCATGGCGAGACCGAAAGAGTTCGATAGAGACGAGGCACTCGACCGAGCCATGGATCTGTTTTGGCTGAAGGGCTACGAGGCCGCGTCGCTCCAAGACCTTCTCGAGCACATGGACATCGGCCGGCAGAGCCTGTACGACACGTTCGGCGGGAAGCACGAGCTTTTCCTCGCCGCCCTGGATCGCTATCGTGAGGTACGAGTCGACAGGTGGCTCGCCAGGCTCGTGCGGCCGGAAGCTTCGCTCGATGTGGTCCGGAAATTCTGCGAGGCCGTTCTGGAGTCTTGTGCGGCCGACCGCCGGGCCTGTTTTCTGACCAACTCTATGGTGGAGCTTGCCGCGCAGGATGGACAGGTTTCGAAAAAGGTCAGGGCCTATCTGATCAGGATGGAAGCTGGCTTTCTCAATGCGATCAGGAACGCCATCGAGAAAGGAGAAATTCGGCGGGGGAAAGACCCGCGGGCTCTCGCGCGTCATCTCACTAACAGTATCTTGGGAATCACGGCATTCGCGAAGGGAGGTGCCTCGCGCAAGGCCCTGAACGACTCCCTCGAGGTGGCCCTGTCGGTGCTGGAATAGACTCTTTTTTTGGGATATTATAGACCATTTGGTCCAAAACAATCTTACGCGAAAGGAGGCACAGATGAGAGGCGAAACACGACTCTGAAAGTGATCGGAAACGTAACATTGGACCTATTTTCGAAGAAAAGGGGGACACACCATGCTACCGACGAAACTGCGTGCTGAATTGTTCGAGCGCCTGTCCATCAAGACCATGCGCTATGTCAGCGCCATACCCAGTCACAAGGCCGAAGGACTCGTGGCCCGAGTCTACGACATGATCGCGGAGGACTTCTTTATCAACGGTTCCCTAACCAGCCACTCCAAGGTCCCCGCATTGCTGGCTGGCGTGTGGACCGGTGGGCGCGAGAGCATACTGGTCTCGGACCGCCTGGACCGGACCACCAAAGAAGCGATGAGCGCCGTCCTGTCCCAGGTCAACGACTGCTCCTACTGTGGCGATATGCTGGTGAGCCTGGTGTACGGCGGCGGGAAGTCCGAGGCCGCCTCGCGAATCTCCTCCGACGAAGAAGAGCAAATCACCGACCCGGCCATGCGCGCGCGGCTCGCCTGGACCCGGGCGGCCGGGACCGCGGGCCCACAGGAGATCCCGGAGCCGCCGTTCGCGCCGGAGCAGCTCCCCGAGGCGATCGGCGCGTTGCTGGCCATGAGTCATATCAACCGGTTCAGTCACATCGTGATGGATGGATCGCCCGTGACGGCGCCGCTTGGCCTGCAGGCCATCAAGGCGGCGGCGCTGCGGCTGTTCGGTTCCGAGCTCAAGGTCACGACAGAGCGCCCTCTCGAGCCGGGCCGAGCACTCGACCTGCTTCCGCCCGGGCCGCTGCCGGAGGACATGAAGTGGGCAAGCCCTAATCCCCGGATTGCGGATGCCTTGTCCCGGTGGGCGGCGGTGATCGAACGCGAA
The DNA here is from genome assembly GCA_964558395.1 of uncultured bacterium. Taxonomy (GTDB): domain Bacteria; phylum Methylomirabilota; class Methylomirabilia; order Methylomirabilales; family CSP1-5; genus CSP1-5. Next base: position 2,730 of record CAZLDS010000118.1, read on the forward strand.
GCGGCCCGTGTTGTATCACCGGCGGTACGGGAACGTGTGCACCGCAACCTGCAACGCTGGGAGGGTGAGCAGATGCCCATCAGCCGTAGCTGGGTGGACGTCGAGGTGCAGGGCCTATCCGGCGAGGACCGCGCCGTTGGCCGGCTGGCCCTGGTGGTTGCCAAGGCGTCGTTCCAGGTGGACGACAAACTGGTGGAAGACGTGCTGGGTGAAGATCGGGACGAGAGCCGGTTGATTCGCGTGCTGGCCTGGGCGTCGTTCTCGGCGGCACGCCGGTTCGCGCAACGCATTGCCGAGGCGGCCGGCCCACCCGGCGGCGCGCTCCGTCACATCTAAGGGCGAAGGCGAGGACCAGCGAGTGAAAGTGCTTACAGCGTAAATTGTTTCAACCATCAACTCCCTATGGGATAGGGAAACGGAGGACCAGCATGAATTTCTTTCAGATCCACAATGTCGAGACCGCCCTCGAGCAATTGCAGCCAATCCTGAGGAAGACCGAGGAGGCCCTCGGCTTCGTGCCGAACTTCTTGGGTGTCATCACCGAGTCGCCGGCTGTCCTCGAAGGCTTCATAAGCCTGTCAAGGGCCTTCGACAGGTCATCGCTCACCGCCAGCGAGCGTCAGATCGTACAACTATCCACCAGCTTCGAAAACGAGGTCCCGTATTGCGTGGCCGGTCACACGGTCTTCGCCCGCATGCAGGAAGTGCCTGACGACGTGGTCCAGGCTGTGCGCCAAGGCGCGCCGATTCCCGACGCGAAACTTCAGGGTCTGCGCGAGTTCACCAGCAAGGTTGTGAAGCAGCGCGGCCACGTGACGCAAGCCGATGTGCAGGCGTTCCTCGATGCCGGCTACACGAAGGCGCAGGTTCTGGAAGTCATTCTCGGCGTTGGCTTGAAGACCGTCACCAACTACACGAATCACATCGCCGAGACGCCACTTGATGCGGCCTTCGCGTCGGGCGCCTGGGCGACGGCGCGGACACGGCAAGGCGATCCGCCGACAAAAGAAATGACGACCGACAAGCTCAAACAGCGTCTGGAGGCCGCCGAATCGATCACTATCGTCGATATCCGCGAAGCAGACGAGTTTGCCGGCTGGCACATCCGTGACAGCATCAATATTCCCCTCTACAACGCCATCAAGTCCGGTGACCTGTCCGGTATCGAGGATGGATTCAAAGGCATCAGTGCGGACATGCCCGTGGTTATCGTATGCCGTGCGGGCCATACGTCGAAGAGTGTCGCCGACCGGTTGGCGGCGTTGAGCTACGACGCGTTCAGCCTGACCGGGGGCATGCGCGGCTGGAGCACCGTCTGGTCCGAGGCGCCGATTCCGACCGGTGACACCTGGAGGCTCATCCAGATTCGCCGCAACGGCAAGGGCTGCCTGTCCTACATGCTGTGGTCCGATGGCGAAGCGGCCGTGGTTGATCCGTCTGTGGACGCGGCCGTGTATGCCACGCTCGCGAGCCGCGAGGGCGTGAAGATTACGCACGTTTTCGAGACCCACGTTCATGCAGATCACATTTCCCGGGCAAGACAGCTCTCCGAGGAGACAGGCGCGGCCCTTTACATTCCCAAAAACGATCGCGTCCAATACGCATATCGCGCGCTCGAGGATGGGGACACTTTCTCGCTCGGTGCGATCACGATCACTGTGTTGGCGACCCCGGGCCACACCCGCGAAAGCGTCTGCCTCGATCTCAATGGAAGGGTGCTTCTCGGTGGCGATACCGTGTTTACCGACAACATCGGGCGCCCAGATCTGGAAAGGGGCGACGCGGGCGCAACCGATGGCGCCCGGATGCTTCACGAGAGCCTGCACAACAGGGTGCTCACACTCGACGACGAGATCATCGTCGCTCCGGGCCACACCAGTGACACCCTCGGCTTCGATGGGGTGGCGCTTACGGCGACGCTCAAAGACATAAGGAAAAGACTCGAGACGATCGTCGCTCCGGCGAAAGACGAATTCATCCGCACGATCGTCGTCGGTCTGGGTGCAAAGCCCCCCAACTTCGAACGTGTGCTGTCGGTAAACGAGGGCAGGGTTGCATTGGATGGGCTCGACGCCATCGCGCTGGAAGCCGGACCGAACCGCTGTGCCGCATAGCAGGTGCACAATGTGCCGATCGAGAAAAAAGGAGAGGTAGCCGTGACACAGCCGCGGTTGGATGAAACCTTTATTCGCATTGAACCGGTACACGCGAGGCCCTTGATCGAAAACGGGATACAGGTCATGGATGTCCGGGAGCCCCACGAGTACGCCGCCCTCCGGCTCCCGGGCCCCACCCTCGTCCCTTTGAGCACTTTGCTGCGCACACCACGCGAGTTTTTGAAAGGCGGCGCGGTCCTGTTCATCTGCGCAGAGGGGATCAGGAGTGTCGTCGCCTGTGAGGTGGCTGCAACGCTCGGGACGGAGGGAGTGTACAACGTAGAGGGGGGGATTCAGCGCTGGCAGATGCAAGGGTGCCCCGTGGAGTCGGTGGAGAGGGGCGTGCAGCTGAGAGACGAGACACCGGAGCCACTCTGGGGGGTGGAGGTGGATTTTCTTATCTCCACCGAGCGCTTCATTCGGGTCCATCGGTTTCGCTATCTCAGGGATGTCGGGTCCGCCTGCACCGCCATTGACCTCGCTGTCGAGGAGAACATGGACGAGGTGTGGGACACCGCGAGCCGGTGCATGGGCCGCCCCGACCACCCACAGCAAGCCCCGAAGGCCGAGTTTACGGTGTCCGCGCGGAGCGTGGAAGCGGCCCTGCGGGCTGTTATCAACAAGGTCGGGTCCAAGCGGGCAGAGGAGGTATTTGTGAACACGGGGTGACAGATTCCGGAGGCGAACGTGGCGGAGCCCCAAGTGACCCGTCCCGATCTCTCGTAGGGCCGATCGCCGTCGTTATCGGCCAGCGCCAGCCTGTCCGGATCAAGAGACCCGGTATTCCAGATCGGACAAACCTCTTGGGGCTTGCGCCCAATATATCCATCTCTCCTGACGTGTCAAGCAAAGAAATTAGCGACTCCGCTCCGCTCCCGACTAAGGGCATTTCGAATTTAGCTCTCGGCCCTCAGCCCGCAGTCATGGGGTTTGCCCTCGACTCAACTCTCGGTCCGCGCCGCATACAGTCGAAGCTCGCTTTATCCATTCGCGAGATGGTCTGCAGACCACCAAGGGGTCAGACATTGATGTTTTTATATTGTAAGGACGGACAGGCTATCTTTTCAGAGTCGTGGAAGAGGTCGAGTCTTCATCTAAAGATCTATCCGAGGGGACCATAGCCCACGGCCCATCGCATGCACCATCGACGGCCCATCCAGAAGTCCCCCAAGTGCTCAGGCGAGAAGTGGAAGCCATGCTGCGAGACCTCTTGCTCGGAGAGGGCAGGGGCAGACACCGAGGACAGAGGTCCCTGAGACAATGGTGTCCGCTTTCCGGTCATTGCCCCGGAAGACGTCAGCCTCTTCAGAGAGGTGCAGCTGCAGAAGCTCGGAAAGTTCAACAGCTTGGGCCCGACACGACATGGCACGGGGATTGCCAGTATTTGTCAGCGTTCCGTAGCCCAATAAGGTGATTATGCAAAGAGTCCCGGTTTTGATCATTGATGATGATCCGCTGTGCTGTGAGTTTGTGCACGCCGCTTTGGGAAGGGCGGGCTACGAGGTGCTGTCAGCACACGATGGGGTGGCGGG
>CAZLDS010000119.1:0-6329 GCA_964558395.1 uncultured bacterium
CCATGGGGCTTTCGCCGATTTTAGTCGAGACGATGTTCTCTATTATTCGGGATATCAACTGCCAGGGCACGGCCATTCTCTTGGTAGAACAGAATGCTCGAATGGCGTTGAGCATCGCCCACCGGGGGTACGTGCTTCAGACCGGAGCAATCGCCTTGCACGGCTCGGCCCGCGAGCTGATGCGGAGCGACCTGGTACGCAAGTCTTACTTGGGGGAGCACGGGTGATCTGACCAGCGGGATCGCCCCACGATATGGCACGAATGCCGCGTATTCTTTCGGTAGATCCGCAGAGTCCCGACCCTCAAGTCGTGCAGGAGGTCGTCAAGGTCCTGAGGGCGGAAGGACTGGTGGCCTTGCCCACAGACACACTTTATGGGCTCGCTGCCGACATTTTTGCTGAAACAGCGCTTGAGCGGGTTGTGGCGCTCAAGGCACGACCCCACGACAAACCCATCCCGATTTTTCTTTCCAGCGTCGAGGCCCTGGACATGGTCGCGGCGGGGGTACCCGATGCAGCTCGGCGACTAACTCAGCAGTTTTGGCCAGGCCCCCTCACACTGATCCTGCACGCTTCCCCTGATATTCCCGAGATGATCACCGCCGGCACAGGGACGGTTGGGGTCCGCATTCCACGACTCCCATTGATCGCAGAGATCCTTGGGTCAATGGATCGTCCCCTCACGGGAACCAGTGCCAATAGAGGTGGGGGGATAAACCCGGTGGCTCTTAAGGATGTCTTGGGGAGCATCGGCGACAAGGTCGACCTGCTCCTCGACGGGGGGAAAGCTCCCGGGGGGGTTGCCTCCACGGTGCTGGATTGTACGCAATCTCCCTTCCGGATCATTCGGGAGGGGGCTATCGCAGGCGAGGTGCTTGCTGCCGTCCTGGAACCAGGCGACCTCGGCCCATCCTGAAATCTGTTTGGGAAGCCCAGACATTATGGTAACTTATTGATTTAGAGCCACCGCGAGGCAAATGGATCAGATCAAGGAACTCGTTGACATCATTCAGTCCTATAACCCCGAGGGGGACGTTGACGTCCTCTGTAAGGCTCACGAGTTCGCCGCGGCGATCCACGGGGGGCAGGCGCGGCGCTCGGGGGATCCTTACCTTTCTCATCCTATGGAGGTTGCGACGATCCTGACGGAGCTGAGGATGGACGAACGGGCCATCGCGGCAGGCCTCCTTCACGATGCCATCGAGGACACGCAGACCACCATAGGGGAGATCCAGGCGCGCTTTGGAGACGAGATCGCCGACTTGGTAGATGGCGTAACCAAGTTGTCCAAGCTCCCGTTCTCTACCCGGGAGGATCGCCAGGCGGAAAGCTTTCGGAAGATGCTCCTCGCCATGGCGCAGGATATCCGGGTCATCGTAATTAAACTGGCTGACCGCCTCCACAATATGCGCACGCTCGATCCCCTGCCGGAGGCGAAGCGCCGCCTCATTGCAAAGGAAACGCTAGAAATCTATGCTCCGCTGGCTCATCGGCTGGGCATGGCCAAAATCAAGCAAGAACTCGAGGACTTGGGTTTGCGCCACCTGGAACCCGAGGCGTATCGAGACTTGTCGATCCAGATCGCCGAGAAGCGAGGGGAGCGCGAGGTTCAAATCAACCAAGTCATCGAGATCCTGAATCGGAAACTGGCCGAAGTGGACATCCCGTGTGAAATCACAGGTCGCCCGAAGCATTTTTACTCCATCCATCGCAAGATGCGGGAACAGGGGAAAACCTTGGATGAGATTTACGACCTGACCGCCATCCGCGTGATCAGCAGGACCGTCAAAGACTGCTACGGTGCCCTCGGAATGATCCATAGTCTCTGGAAGCCGATCCCGGGTCGGTTCAAAGACTTCATCGCAGTTCCCAAATCGAACATGTACCAATCCCTTCATACCACCGTGATTGGTCCGAAGGGGGAACCGGTAGAGATCCAGATCCGGACCCACGAGATGCATCGGACCGCGGAGGAGGGTATTGCCGTGCATTGGGCGTACAAGGAAGGAAAAGCCACGCTCGATGAGACGGAAAGAAATTTCGTCTGGCTACGCCAGCTGCTCGATTGGAGTCGGGATCTAAAAGACAGTCGCGAGTTCCTGGATACAGTTCGGATCGATCTCTTTCCGGAGGAGGTGTATGTCTTTACCCCCAAAGGAGATGTGAAGGCACTGCCGCGCGGGGCCACGCCGATCGACTTTGCCTTCAGCATTCATACCGACATTGGACTCCGCTGTGCAGGGGCTCGAGTCAACGGCCGGATTGTCCCTCTGCGCTACGAACTCCGTAATGGCGATATCGTCGAAATCGTCACCGCGACCACGCAGCATCCAAGCCGAGATTGGCTGAAGATTGTCAAAACCTCTCGCGCCCGAAGCCGCATTAGGGTCTGGATCAAAAACCAGGAACGGGTCCGATCCATCACATTGGGAAAAGAGCTCTTAGAGCGGCAAATTCGCAAGCTGGGCAAAAGGAGCCCTTCCCTCTTGAAACTCAAGACATTTCCCGAGGTCTTGCAGTACTACAAGGTGAGGGACGAAGAGGAGCTTTATGCCGCCATTGGCTTCGGCAGGATCTCGCCACGGAAAGCGGCGCTCCAACTGTTGCCTCCCGAGCAAGCTCGGGCGATAGCGGATGAAGAGGCCAAAGAACGGAAGCCGCGGACCAAGGCAATCGAAGAGGGGATCAAGATCGAGGGGGTAGATGAAATCCTGGTTCACTTTGCGAGGTGCTGCCACCCTCTCCCAGGTGATGACATCATCGGATTCATCACCCGGGGGCGGGGGGTAAGCATCCACGCCGCCGATTGCCCGAACATAGGGGCGTTCCGATACGATCCTGAGCGACAGGTGCGCGTCCACTGGGACGAGCGATTCAAAATCGCGCATCAGGTGAAGATCCGGGTGACCATCGCCGAGGATCGACCCGGGCTCTTGGCAGAAATCAGTACGGCCATCTCTTCTACGAACGCCAATATCACCCAGGCAGAAATTAAGGTCACCGAGGAAAAGCGAGGCCTGAACAGCTTCGTGCTGGAGGTATTCGATCTCAAGCAACTCCAGGAAGCCATACAGGCGATCCGTCGAGTGAAAGGTGTGATGAGGGTGGAACGTATCCGCGGCCACTAACGGTTCGCGGTTCAAAGTTCGTGGTTCAGGGAGCGTAAGAGAAAAAATCCGGGTCTTACTCTGAACTATAAACCCTGAACCATGAACCGGCACCGCCGCGGCCCCTAGCCGGCTTTTTGAACCTTTCCCGAACGAAGACAGCGGGTACAGACGTGAACATAGCGGGGGACCCCGCGGATGAGAGCGTGGATTCGATGAGTGTTCGGAAACTGCTTCCGTTTCGTCAGGTTGTGGGCGTGGCTGATCTGGTGGGCGACCTTTACACCCTTGCTGCAGATTTCACACCGCCGCTTGATTCTGGCCATCCGAGTCTCCTTCCGATGAGCGTCATCGCCGCTCTGCACACGGGACAGATACTACTGAACACCCCATGAGAAGGCAAGACATTTCTCACGCGCCGCTAACCCCTAATCTCGGTACCCCGGTTCAATTCCTCAAAGGGGTGGGACCAAAGCGGGCAGAGGCCCTCGCCCGTCTGGGGATCCGGACCGTTGCGGACGCTCTCTACCTTCGCCCGCTTCGGCACGAGGATCGAAGGCAATTGCGGCCCATTCGTGATCTACAGCCCGATCTTCATGGGACGGTGGTAGGAGAGGTCAAGGGGGCGAGTGTCATCCGCACCCGTCGCAGAGTCAGCTTCCTCTCGGTCATCATTGGAGACGGGACTGGCACCCTCGTGGCCAAATGGTTTGGTCAGCCGTATCTCAAGTACCGCTTTCCGCGGGGGCGACGGATCATTCTGTCGGGAAAGGTGACATGGGGTGCCGGTCCCGAGATGGTGAACCCTGACTACGAAGAATGGGAGGACAAAGGGCGTACCCACCCTGGTCGTCTTGTCCCCGTCTATCCCCTGGTCGGCGGGCTGTTTCAGCGGTGGCTGCGGACCTTCATGAACGGTCTCGCGATGGAATGGATCCCGGTGGTCCGCGATTTTCTCCCTGAAGGAGTCCGCCATCGCCACGGTCTCATATCCCTTCGCGACGCGTTCCGGGGAATCCATTTTCCCGAAGGGACGGGCGATCTTGAAGCCGGCAAGAGACGCCTCGCCTTCGATGACCTGCTGCTCCTGAGCCTCGGGGTGGGTCGCCTGCGTCAGGCGGTAGAGAAGGAGGTGGCGGCGGCCATGGCAGGGGACTCTGATTTGGAACAGGCAGTGCGGGGACGCCTCGGGTTTCCCTTAACCAGTAGCCAGGAAAAGGTTCTGAATGAGATCAAGGCCGACATGGCAAGGTCGCGGCCGATGACCCGCCTCTTGCAAGGAGACGTGGGATCTGGAAAGACAGCAGTTGCTCTCTTAGCCATGATCCACGCGGTTGGGAGCGGGTTCCAGGGGGCCATCATGGTCCCAACCGAGATCCTCGCAGAACAACACCTTGTGCAGGCCCAAGCCCTCTTGCAACCCGTGGGACTTCGCGTTGGTCTGCTTAGTCGGGGGATCACTAGGAGAGAGCGGGAAGACCTTCGGCAGTCCATTGCTGCCGGGCAGATCCAAGTCGTGATCGGAACCCACGCGCTCCTTCAGGAGGCGGTCACGTTTCACCGGTTGGGTTTTGTCATTGTGGACGAACAGCATCGTTTTGGAGTCAAACAACGAGCGGGCCTCACTGCCAAGGGGTCCCGGCCTCACACCTTGGTGATGACCGCTACCCCCATCCCGAGAACCCTGGCGTTGACCCTTTACGGGGATCTCGACCTCTCCATCATCCATGAGCTGCCACCCGGCCGACAGCCGGTCAAGACCGAGCTTCTTCCTGAGGAGATGCGTCTTGAGGCGTACCGATTTGTCCGGGAGGAAATCCGAAGAGGGGGAGCCGCCTACATAATCTGTCCCCTCGTTGAGGAAAACGAGGAGGCCGATCTCAGGGCAGCTACCAGTTTGGTCCATGAGCTTGAGCAGGGAATCTTTCAAGAGAACACCGTTGGTTGTCTCCACGGGCGAATGCGCGCCCCGGAAAAGAGCAAGGTCCTGGAGGCGTTCCGTAGTGGACACACACAGGTCTTAGTCGCCACCACGGTCGTGGAGGTGGGGATGGATGTCCCGCGGGCGACGGTCGTCGTAGTAGAACACGCAGAGCGCCTTGGTCTCACACAACTGCATCAGATTCGGGGAAGGGTGGGGCGTGCCCATGACCAAGCCTACTGCATCCTTATCCACGGTAAGCATCTCACAGAACAGGGGCACGCTAGACTCCAGGCCATGGCAGAGTGTGCCGACGGCTTTCAAATCGCTGAGCGGGATCTGGAGCTTAGAGGCCCCGGAGAGTTTTTCGGGGCGAGACAAGCGGGATTCCCGGATCTAGAGATGACATACCTGCTCCAGGACCTTCAGCTTCTTGAGGCGGCTCGACGGGAGGCTTTCAGCCTGCTCGAGGAGGATGCCGGCCTCACGAGGCATCCCTTGCTGGCTGACGCTCTCCGCCAACGGTGGGAAGGGACATTCGCGCTGGCCACCGTGGGCTGATGATCGCTGCCAGCAGTCGGCAATCAGCGGTCAGCATCCGGAGACGGAAGACCCCAGACTCTAACACCAGATGTCTAGTCTGGCTCCTCGTCGCGGACCGCGGGAGTTTAAGCATGCGGGTGATTGCGGGGAAGCTGAAAGGACGACGGCTGACCGTTCCGAAGAGCAAGGGGGTCCGTCCAACTTCCGACTATGTTCGGGAGGCCCTTTTTGGTATCCTCGGGTCCTCGATCCAGGGGGTCCGATTTCTCGACCTGTACGCGGGGTCAGGGGCCGTCGGTATTGAAGCTCTGAGTCGGGGCAGTGCAGAGGTGGTCTTTCTCGAGCAGGATCCAAGCTGTCTTCGGGTCCTCCGGGAAAACCTAGCGATCGCCGGCCTCGGATCACAGCGCGTGATCGCTGGGGATGTGCTCCGAGTCTTGCCGCGTCTTGTCCGCCAGGGGGAAGGCTTCGATATCATCTTTCTCGATCCTCCCTACGGGGCCGGCCTCGCCGGGCGGACACTGGAGATGGTGAGCTTAGGCGACCTGCTTCGGCCTCGAGGCCTAGTAATCGTCGAGCACTTTGCGAAGGAGCGGCTTCCGCCACAAGTTGGGAGGCTTCAGCGACTACGAGAGAACAAACATGGGCAGACGATGTTAACCTTTTACGAGAGAACACCAGGGGGTCATCGTTGAATTCGATTCTGGCAGTGTACCCGGGGACCTTTGATCCCTTTACCAATGGCCACCTGGACATCC
>CAZLDS010000120.1:0-6298 GCA_964558395.1 uncultured bacterium
GTTCTCGCTCACCAGGGTGGTGGTCTCTGTCTGCAAGTCGCGCACGAAAACGTCCGTAGTCTCGTTGGTGTCGTTCGCCACCAGGTCGCTGGCCAAACTCTGGAACGTCACGAAGCGGCCGTCGGCACTGATGGTGGGATTGTCGGAACCAGAATTACCGCCGGCGGTCCCCGCGCTGTTCTCGCTCACCAAGGTGGTGGTCCCTGTCTGGAGGTCCCGCACGAAGACGTCCTGACTCCCGGTGCCGGTGTCCACGAGGTCGCTGGCCAAACTCTCGAACGCCACGAAGCGGCCGTCGGCACTGATGACGGGCGAGAAGGATGCATTATTACCGCTGTCGGTCCCCGCGCTATTGACGCTCACGAGCTCAGCAGCGTGGAGTGTCCGCGCCGCCAATAGAAGACCGAGGACCCCACTGAAAAGCACGACGGTTCGCACCGCAAATCGCCACATGGTTTCCTCCTGGTCCTGGGGTGGCCGCCCAGACTGGAACGGCGTGGCCCCTCCTGTTGCTTGGTTTTCCTGCCCGTCCCGATTCAGCGAAGTGGGGGACGAGTCAGCCCTGATGCTTCAGTAGGTTAAGAGTACGGGGTTAGATGGGGTGCAGCATTACCCGCTCGACAAACAAAAACGCCCTCCCAGGCCATGCTCCGCCCGAGAAGGCGTTTGCTTTCTCTGCTGCGTCGACGGATCTCTCAGAAGTGGGGTCAGGGCTTTTCTCACCCCGGTTCCATCACCGCACCTCCTGACGTGCGCTCGAGTATCCCCCACCGTCCACGATGAGTCAAGCACGATACGTTTCATTTGCCATGCCGCCCCACTACCCGCCGTATCCTCAAAAAAGATGGCATCCGAGCCTGGCCAGGTGCGAAAGTAAGCCTCTTTGTCCTGGTCGCCACGGTTACCGCGGCCCATGGTTGCCCTCCCTCTCGGCAATGACTGCCTCGATCTCCGTTTGCAGCTCCTGGGCTACTCGGTAGAGATCGCACCGCTTTTCCCATGTAGGGGGATCCCCCGGGTCTACACCCAGCGCGGTCACGCTCGTGGGCAGAGGTGAGGGATGCCATGGGGGCAATCTGAGCAAGCGATGCAGCTCGAGGTAGTCTCCCTCCAGGTATGCATCAATCACGGCGTCCGTGATCCTGCTCCGCTGTTTATGCACCACCCGCCTACGCTTCACTGGCATGTGCGCTTTCCCCTCTTTCGATCTTCGCAATCGTGGCCGCCACCGCCTTCTGAAGTGGCTTGTCCTTGCAGAGCGTGGCGTCATCCTGGATGGCCCGCAAAATCTGTAAACGCAACTCTCGCATCTCGCAGTAATCATCAAAGCCCGCCTGGCCTTTTTCGTACTCTGGAGGAAGGTCCAGGTTGCTATGGACAGGAACGTATTTCCACGGCGGCCGCTGAAGGGTCCGATAGAACCAACGCTCGTCGCCGCGTAAAAAAGCCGCCTTCATCGCCGGAGTAACCTGGGAATCTCCCTCGCGGCGGCGGCGGGTGACGCGCTTACGCTTAGTCGGCACGACTCCCTCTCCGCTCCTCCCGGCTCTGCTTCTTCTGCGCCTCGGTCCGCGCTCCCGAAGGCCGACCATCGCGATCACGCAACGGCTCGATGTCCAGATTCAAAGCCTTCAGCGCGTTGACCATCGCGGCTCTGCTGTCCCGCTCGATCGCGGCTGCCGGATGGATTCGCGGCTAACCGAACCGATCCGGATTCGTCAGTCCCTCCCGGTTGAGGACAGCCCGCGCCTCCTCCATGCGGTCGAACGCCTGCATGGCCGCTTCAAGCAGCAACAATCCGCCGGGATCGTCGATCTGATACTCCTCAAGGATCTTGGCCCGCCACGATTCAGCTGCTTTACTGAGCTTCCAATTTTTCAAAAGGCATCCCTCACTTTGGTAAATTCAAACGTCGCGTGCGGTCTTCTCTCTAAACCCTTGAAAGATTTGACCTCCCCCCAACCTAAAAACATTCCACAGTGGCACCAAAGTTGCACCGCTTGAAAACAACCACAAATCAAGGAACGGCTCCGATGGAGCGGCTACTACTCTTTATTTTTGGTGACCTCGTCGCCATCGCATTCGTCATCGCCATGGTCTTCGTCGTCACCACCATCGCGAAAAGGCGTTATGAGTCGAAAAGGACGCATGATCCGGCTTCGCGCATAGAGCGCAGTTGTCGCACTTGTCGATGCTGTGGTACCTCTGAAAAGTCAAGCCGGCTTGACATCCCGCGCACTCCATTTCTTAGGTAAGAACGTCCCGGTACATTGTCATTTAGACACCTCATTCCCACACGTCTCACATCGCGTGACGGGGAGGAGCGAGAGCTAGCCGCACCGAGGACAGCGGTACACTCCGGGTCTTTGAGGAGTCACCTGGCAGCCCTGGTAGGACAAAGGATCATGTGTTCTCACGGCTGTTCCTCCTGAAGCCCTGCAGCTCTGCAATGGTGGTCCCCTATAGGGGGACACACATTGCCGCACAGCAAGCTGAGGGTTGCAATGCTATGAAATAACTCTGACTTCATGGCAAAGAGTCCTTTTCTTCTAGGCCTTTAAGGCACCATTGGGCCGATTGCTTTGCAGTTTCCTGATTGCAGACCACAAGTCCGGCCTCTTTGAGGGCCTTCAGGTACGTCCTCACCTGCCTCTCCCCGAGGCCAACTTTGGTACTGATCGTCATGATCGTTATGCCCGGGTTGGCCTCGATGAGGTCCAGGATCTCGGCCTGCCTCTGTTCCTTTCTATCGCCTTGGACTTCACCCGCATACACCACGCGACCGCCGTCATACCTCGCCAGAAACCTCGGGGCCATGTCGCCATCTTTGGCTTCGGTCTCCACCTGGGCCAAGCCCCGCTTGAGCAGGGTCAGGTACACATTGCTCTCGCCCCATCCGAATTGGGCCACGCTCCCAGCAATCATCTCCCCTTTCCGCCGTCCCTGCCCTGGCCCTTCTTTGCGCATGTGCTTTTGGATCCGAAACGTACAGTGGAAGTTCGCATGAAACTGATCCAGCACGTCGAGCAACGGCTTCACATCCGCCGCCTTGTTCGCATCTCGGGAGTGCAGCTTGTCGAAGTGTTCCAAGAAAACCAGGTCGGGCTTCCACCGGGCCAGGTGAGCATGGAGGATTTGCCGACCGTCCTTGGTGTCGAGCCGGACGCCCGCCTTGACGAGGAAACGCAAATCCTCCGCGGCAGGGATCTCTTCCGGAGCTCTGCCTGAGACCATGGCGTGGACGCGCCTATGCAGCCGCTCGATCCGATCCTCCTCTGACAGATAAAGCACCCGCCTTTTCTTGGTTGCGAAGTGACCGAGGAAAGGCGTCCCCGTGGAACAGGCGCGGGCTTCCTCGAGGCTGAACAGGCCCTTCATTGCTTTGGGCGCGGCGACGGTCCAGCCGTGATCCCCGTGCACGCGCATCCCCTCCACGTCCATCTCCAGGACGGGCGGCGTGAGCAGGAAGGCATCGACGCCCACGGTGGCGTCAACGGTGGATCGATCTCCATTTTTTTCGATGACGAGCTTGTACAGATGCGCGAAGTCCATTCCGATGGGCGCGGACTCGGCGAGGCCTAAGAGCTGATCCGTCTCGGTAATGCCGCCGCCGAGGCGACTGAGCTCGCTCCCCGTGGTCAGGATGTCGCAGGTGCCGTGATTCTCGAATGCGGCCAGGACGGCGCTCGCAAGGAGGCGATGCTGCGGCGAAAAATCGTGGACGGCAAGGCGCGTCCGCAGCGTCTCGGGGATCGCAGATTCGCGGAGCAAGGCTCCGAGCAGGGTCCGCACCCGTGCTCTGTCGAATCGCCACCCCGTTCACGTAATATTTGCACCACCAAACTTTGCAGCCCTTCGGTTGATACAGATGCCCCATCATTCCCCCCTTTCACTAACGCGGTTTTAACACACCACCCATGTCAGCGGCCCTCCTTTCGTGTATAAGCATTCAGTACGATCAATGCAACGATCAGCCAAAAAACTTACGGCGGCACATCTCCTGGTACAGAACCCATACGAGCCAGACTAAAAAGCCCGTATAGAACAGCGCCATCAGCATCTTGGCAAGTGTGGGATGGGCGGCTCGCCACTTGCACCAGGCGTGGTAGTCACCACGGATGAGCCACGGCGTAGGCTTATGACAAAAGCGGCATTTCGCGGGAACGGCCTTTGGGGGGAGGCCCGCAGCCATCTGCTCTTCCGTCTCTCTCGAAACCCCGCACCCTCGGCATTTGAGCCTCAGGCCTGAGTTTTCCACTCCGCACGGACACTCCCACATAAGTACCTCTCCCTCTTCCATCCTTTATGCTTACGTATGCATCTATCGTATCAGGTGCCCCATGTGTATGAATGCAAGGCATGAGGATTGCAACGAGGTGCTCGATCAATGCTATAAGGCTTGCCAGAAACCCTGACACCCTCCACCCGTGCCGATTCACCGCCAATCACGGCCACGGCCACCACCCCTAATCTCTTCAGCCGCCGGTTCTCCCGCTCCACCTGGTCCAGCCGTCGAGTTTCCATTGTTCGCTCGTTCATGATTTCCCCCTTACCGCCCCCGCTTCCGTTCCGTCAATGCCTTGATCTCCTGGCCCAAAAGTTGCACACCCCATCCAGTTGAGTCTCGTCACGTATCCCGAGACTAGGAGGACCCCCAATGTCTGAGATTTTGGGGTTCTTGTTGATCTTGTTGTTGATCGCGTTTTTGCTTTTGTGGCATGCGCTGCGGGTCACGGGTTTGGGTTCTTCGCTTGACACGGCATTAGAGAAGGCAAGCGATCCTGAGATCCCGCTTGAAAGACGGCTAGAGGCGCGGGTGGTATATTGGATTCTGATGGGGGTTATCCTCACTCCCGTTTTCTTTTACGTTCTGGCCGCCATCGGCTACTATTGGCGTTAACTATCCACCCGCCGCACCGCCTTGACCTTCGTCCTCGCCTCGACCTCATGCGCCTTAACCTGTTCCGCCTCGACCACCTTGCTTTGTGTCGCCTGCCCCATCAGTACCACAGCGGCGATCACGGCCAGGGCTACCACTCCCGCCTGCTTGAACCACCGGTTCTCTCGTGCTTTTGAGTTTCGGTCGGTAGCCTCCGCTTTCTTCGTCGCCTCCGTCACGGCCCCGTCCTGGCGGGATTTCTTGACCTTCTTGGTGGTCGCGATGCTCCGGCGGCCTGCTGTTCGGGGGCGCTCCAGATGACCTTGCCGTCCACCTTGAAGGAGAGCCTATGTGGGGTAAGAGTTGCCTTGGGGGATGCTCTGGGAGTCTGTGATGTCAGCAAGCACAAATCCGGCCAAGCGAGCAAGCGTGGTAACTGTCTCATGAGTATCCTTACTGGCCGGCCTGTCAAAATCAAACAAGAGGGGCACGAGGTCGTGCTTGCGCACTTCTTGTCGGATTGGTTCTAGGACGGCTTTCCGTCCCGGTGTAAAACGGCCCAGGATTAGAACTACTTTCGTCGTGATTGTATCTATGACGCGACGGATTCTCTCATTGTGGAGAAGCAGATAAATGAACTGGGCCATCTCAAGATTATCTACGGTGATAATAGGTTGTCCCGGAGCGGTGATCACGAGATTAGACTGCTTTGCCCCCTCCAGGCTTACATCCCAAGCGGAGATTCCATAAACCTTGCAGTCAGTAAGATCTGCATTCTCCAGCGATGTCACGACAAAACGGTATTCGGTTCCTCCAGCATATTGCCTACCGAGATACGCAGCAGTCAGATCAGCTTCGCCGAACCCTGAAACCATCATAGCAAAACACGAACTAACATTTAAGGCAAGATGGATACCAATGTTGCAAATAGCGGATTTCAATGTGACGAGCGGTTCCTTCTATTGCCGCAACTCTGCACTGGCCACAAAATCTGCCAAAATGGCATTCACTCTTCGCACGACTAGAATAAAAATTCCCTCAGTGCGAAGTTTTGGCAAACATTTTGGTAGATTTTGTGGCCACGCTCTCCGCACGACTGAGCTATGCCTTAGTTATGCCTGCACCCGCAACACAGGGGTCATTTCAAGTCAATTCTTGTCAACCCACAAAAGCAAAACCCTCGGAAAATGCTATATCTTCCGAGGGCTTGCATTCAGAATTTTGACTTAGAAGGCAGTTACTCTATCCCCTGAGCTACAGGCGCCCCCTCCTTGGTTCATTGTCGCGGTTCACCGTTCACAGGAAAAAACCGAATGCCGCCGCTCTCACCGTAAACTGTGAACCGTGAACGCCCTTATCCCACATGGCGCGCCCAGCAGGATTCGAACCTGCGACCTACGGATTCGAAGTCCGGCGCTC
>CAZLDS010000121.1:0-6178 GCA_964558395.1 uncultured bacterium
CACGGCAAAGGGGAACACCAAAACAATGCAACAAGGGATAGAGAAAGGAGAAGGAGAGATGTTAATCCTGTTTCTAGTTGGGCTTGCGTTTGCGGCGGGACTCATGGCCGGGTTCAACATCGGGGATACCCCGAGAAGTTGACACTCGCTGGCTTGCTGTCGGGCTGGGGAACATGGATCTCCTCGCCGGGGCTGAAATAGCCACACTCCAGGAGCTTGTCGATGCGGTCCAGCCACCAGCTCGGAGTCTTAAGAAGTACAAAGGCCCGCGCTATCGATCGTAACAGCGATTGGGTCGGGTTCCGCGACGCCAAGACTCGGTAAGACCCTGTTTCTTTTCGCCTAACTCGACCGCCGGGACGACCACTTCGAACTGGGTGCTACCGCCTCTCTCTAAGCCCTACTCGGTACCAGCCCCTGGAATGGTATACTTAGACAGTCAAACGGAGTCTTGCAGAAGCGTGCGGTCAGCGCACGGGTCACCAACGCCTTTCGAAGTCGCTGCTCGACCTGCTCATCGTCCCCTTTAGGGGCTTCGTTCCCGCCCATTCCTAGGTCGGAGAAGGGTATCCACAAGACAGGAAAGGCCCGACCTAAGTGCTCTGGAGGGCCACACGAGGAAAAGAACCCCCCAGGGCGTCCAGACGCAACCTATCCGCAACCGATTTTGACGATCCCACTTCCCAGTTAACTACCACAGGAGTCCCGGTTCCACTCCCATAGGTTCTCCCCAATACGCCGCCATTTCAGGTAGAGTAAACGTGCACCTTGGCACAGGTTTTGCTCTTCCCACATAGCCCTCTGGACAATTTGCCGAAGATCTTTTTGGGCCAGGACCGGTGATTATGGATAAGACGGATTGGTTCTACGGAGTGCTCGGGCTAAAACCGGGTGCAACGCCAGAAGAAGCGAAACGGGCGTATCGCGACTTAGTGAAAGTATGGCATCCGGATCGCTTTCCCAACGATCGCAATCTCCAAATAAAGGCACAGGAAAAACTCAAGGAAATCAACGAGGCTTTCGCCAATCTCTCGTCACTCTTTTCTCGGCGTGTCGGGGGGCCTGGCCCGAAGCCATCACAGGCCTCACTTTACCTTCGTTACATATGGCGCGCGGTCTGCGCGGTCTGCCTTGATCCGACCCTTCGGCGTCTCTCCAAAGCAGAGTATTCCCGCCACACAGAGGATAAAATCGTTGAATGTCGTCATTGTGGAAAAAAGAACAGGCTTTACAGTGGGCATGGCCGATACCGATGTGGGTCATGCAAAAGGGTCATCGAAACCGACTGAGGATAGCTTAGAGAAGCATATAACCACTGAAGGGTGGTGCCGGGAGCCGGAGTCGAACCCGCACGGGCGCGAAGGCCCAACAGGTTTTGAGTGTCCCCCTCGGCATAACAGAACCAATAACTTTCTAAGCCAGGCGGCTCCATGCTTGGACCAAACAGCGACTTTAGCTGACTGGGATAAGATGTCGGGAAGACCCAGTAGCATGCAAACCCGAAGGCAAAATCGCCTTCATACACGACGTTGAGGCAGTGCTTCCTGAGTGAGCCCGGAGATTGTAGGACATGATCTTCCCCGGAGAATAGGTCTGCCTCGCAGAGATCAGTCCATAGATTTGAGATCCTACGGTCGGGACTATGGAACATGCCTTTCTGAATAGATCCGGGATGTGGGTTGCTGAAAACCAGGAGAACTCGGGGCCATCCCCGGTCATCTGTGGGAACAAGACACTCGCTCTGAAAGGTGACCGATCGGTCTTTATCTGTCAACTTGTAAACTGAGCCTATGTAGTCTTTATAAGACCTTCGGCCATCACGTTTACCTTTGCACAAGTAGGCCTTCACATGTTCGTACTTATCTCTTAAACGAGCGGTGTGGACTCCGTTGATTTCGGAATTTCGCCGCATGGTGCCTGACCCTGGTCGTTCGTGCATTTCAACCGCGCAGGAGTTTGTCCAAGGGCCGAAAGTTCTTGATGGTTTGTGATGCGGTTTGGGCAAAGTGTGGGCTCTGAATTTCACGGACTTTGTCATGCGGTAAGCGAGCCCGAAACAAAAGCTGGAGATTTATGCCACGTCTATTGAGGATGACATCTCGAGCAGTCTTAAACCACAGAAGGAATGGCTTCCCACCACGAGCTAGCCTTAAGAAATCCGCAGTGTCAATCTTGAAGTCAAGACGCGCGTCGTAGACCGGCAGTTGTTGTGTGAGGTAATGGCGTGAGGAGAGACAACGACCGCACTACTTGAGCATCAGCCAAGGCCTTCCGTTCAAACTAAGCGTCCCGTCGACCTCCAAAGGAACGTTCCTCTCCAAGAGATATTCCTCACGGGGCAGGGAGCCCGAATGCGGAATATCATTCATCCCCGGTGTCCACATGCGGGCAAAGCTACAACCGAGTGCACAGGCAAGGATCAGCAGTGCCCCCGCCTCCATCTCGTCTTCATCCAACATTTCTGAGGGTACCGATTCTGCGTCCGCATGTGATTCTCTCCAATCTTCAACCGATATCGACTGTGTCTCAATCACAGAAGAAATCGCTGTTTTTTCCTTGCCCATCGTCATACCCTAAGAATCGCTTCTGTCCACGCTCCGCTGAGCCGGCATAACATTTGTAATATCGTTCCCGGACGGTAAGGCGGCATAACCGGCACCTCTACTGTGTTCTGGGTGCAAAAAGCGGACCATAGTCTCGGGGCCGAACGGTGCCCCCAGGAGTAACAACGGGGATGGAAATTTACAACAATTTTGGATGGGATGGGAAGCGGAGGGAACGATGAATCAGGCAATCATCAACAACGTGACGCAACGACTCGAAGGAGTAGAGCAGCAGAATCGGCGCCTGAAACGCGTGGGGGCTGCGGCGGTGGCGACGATCGCCGTTCTGGTCCTCATGGGGCAGGCGACGTCCCCCAAGGTGCCGACGGTGATCGAGGCCGAGCAATTCGTGCTGCGGGATAGACGCGGAAAGGCCCGCGCGTGGCTCAACATGTTGGACGACTCGGTGAATTTCGCCCTCGCCGACAAGGACGAAAAGACCCGCACTTTGCTGTACGTTCGGGACGACGGCACGCATGGTCTCGTCCTCGCAACCCATGACGGGCAAACCCGCATCGAAGTGAAAATTGGGGGAAACGGGGTGCCGACGCTGAGCCTTGTAGACAACGTTGGGAACCGCATCGGGATGTTCGTACTCTCTGATGGCAAACCGGCCCTAGGCCTGGTTGACCGGACCGAAAGGCTGCGCGCTTCGCTGGGCCTGGAGACCGACGGCCGGGTCCGCCTGATGCTCACGGACAGAAATGCGACGGAACGCGCCGACCTCACCGTGTTGCCTGACGGAACGCCGCGTCTTAGCCTCATTGGCCATTCCGGCAGGCTCATATGGCATGGGCCATAAGGAACCGTGATCAGCTAAGAAATCACGGATCTTTGGTCTTGAAGGGGAACGGGGGCGGGTGCGATCCGATGGCCATGCATGGTCCGCATCTTGAATGTAAATCGCCTCACCTGGATGCTTGCTTCCAGGGTCCTGAGTTCCACATTCAAAGGCCGAGGCAACGATGAGCCCCGTGCAGGGGGTGACGGGATGACGCCGAAAGAGTGGTCCCTAGAAGCTTTCGAGATGTGCGACCATGGTGGATTGATCTGTTTGAGCTGTGCCGAGAAAGCGATCAAAGCCGCCATTGAGGAAGACCGAGGGACTTGGCTTAGCGAAGCCCGGAAGCAGAACGGTGGCAACGAGCTTCTTCGAGAGGAAGCATCGAGCACTCTCAAATCGCCTGCGTGAGCCCGAAGGTTAGCCCACCCCAAGGTGTCCTGGTCGAACAGGAACGCCACTTTCCTTCCTATCACCCTCAACCGTGAACTCTGAACCGTGAACGAGTGCCCCTCAATCAGGGCACTGTTGATGCCATCCAGGGAATCCGTTAGAATTCCAAGCGCCGGCCCCATCACCCGCAAGAAGGGAGGTGCCCATGATGCCAGAGGGTCAGGAGCCCGTCCATGCGACCCTCCTCGCCGCTATGCTGAGTCATTTGATGCTCGGCGTTGCCAAGGAGCTCTTTCCCCACAGCAACTACTTTGACCTCACCTCCGTAGAAAAGCAGACCGTCGCCGATCATGTTCGAAATCTCCTTCATGAGGCCCAAGCCAGCTTTGCAGTTCCCGTCCTCCTCGACCCGCGCAGAGAAATGGCCTTTCCTCCCCAACGCGAGGAGGAATATCTCTAGACCTCGAGCGACAAACTGCTTTTCACCACGCAATGGTCTTGCTAGACAAAGCCTCACCAAGTGCCCATGGTGTGCTTAGAACGGTGAAGGGAGGTGCGGTGACAGAGTTCTTGAGGGAGTGGCTTCAGAAGATCCAGACCCTGCAGCAGGACTAATCTCGCCGACCCGTCATCACCGGATTACCACAACGCGAACGGCGACAGGCGGACCGGGATCGGACGTGTCCTTGTGATACTGCACGGTCACCCACTGTCCACGCTCGAGGGCGGGTGATACCGAGGACCCGGTTGTGATTTCGGTCTCGCGGGTGATCCGAAAACCGTGATCAAGTAATCGCTCTAATGAACGGACCACCATATATCCCTGATTCCGGTCAAAGGAAACGATCTGCCCCCGCCACTCCTGGGCCTCTCCCTTGACCCCCTGCGAGCGGCTGACCCATGGAGCAGAGCACGCCGCCGCCCCAACAAGAAGGGCGGCCAACAGCGTCATCATCACCAATCTCGCCTTCCCTCTTCGAGAGGCTCCGTCCGGCAAGCCGCCCCCGACGCGCCATGAAGGCAGGCCCGGCAAGGCGCGTAGACGGATCGAAGGCCTTGACACCCAAGCGAGAACGAGTAGAATAAGAGAGGCTAGCGTGGTGCGTATGCCACATCGAGAGATGAAATGCAGTTGATTGTTTTCGAGGTCTTGTGGTTTACAGTCATCGCGCTTGTCATTTGGGCGGCTAGCCGGCGGGCCCGTCGGGAGGTTGAATATTAGCTGACCGAAGCCCCGGGGCACGAAAATCCGTGCGACGGGAGGGCACGTCCGGGGGGATGCTATGATCACGGAATACCTCTTTCTGAGCCCAAACGGCGAGATCATCACCGATCTCCAGGAGATCCGCCGATTCGTTGAACAGCATTACGAAGACCGGCGCGTCTGTCCGCATTGCGGCTGCTACCAGATCCCCACTGGGCAGACGCACCGCTTCCTCTTCCGCGTGTACGGCTGCGTCAACAGCATTTGTTCGTCCTCCTTTCGATCTTTCAGGCTCTGGCCTTTGTGGCAGCGGCGCGTTGCGTAGACCCCGCTGAATCCCCTCCTATTACCCGCTGATCACCTCCCCATCACAAACTAGCCCTCGGTTCCTAGTCAGCTTCGGGAAAAAGTGGATCGCCGCAGACCGGACACAAGGCAACCGATGGTCCGGGCTTTGATTCATCAATCTGCCCGGTCCATCCACACCCAGGACACGTCACGGGGAAATCCATACCTTCGTTATGGGGAACGAGCTAGTCTCCCCTCAGGTCATCAGGGCTGGTCGTATAGGGGCCCCCGCACACCCGCTTCAGGGCTTCGCCGGGCTCCTGGCGCGCCTCCGTGTCGAACACGGTGAGGAGATAGGCAAACCCTGCCACCACGGCGGTAGCCACGCAGGTACCCGCGCGGAGTGGCATCTGTCCAGCACTCACCACCACGCTCGCGGCCGCCAGGGCCCCATCCTCGACTATGGACCACTCTTCCTCTGATTTTCCCTTCTTTTCTAGTTGCGGCTGCGCCGACTGCTGAGACTCGACCTGTGCGCCCTCTTGCGGATACGCAAACCCAGGCATCCCTGCAACGACCCCGACAAGCACCCCAATACTTACGATCTGCCTTCTCACGCCTTTCTCCAAACCCAGATATGTCAACCCTGCCGGATGATGCCCCATCGCGACGGTTGGCTATCTTCCCGTGAACCGTTCTATGTTGTCAACTTTCTTCTGCTAAGGGTGGGAACTGCGTCAACCACGCTACTTGTGCGCATCCCTCCGGCCTTCTCGCTTGCGATTTCACAACGCGTGTGCTATCTGTCGGACTACACTGCACCCAAGGTAGACCCCATCGTCTAGCCTGGCCTAGGACACCGCCCTTTCAAGGCGGCAACGCGGGTTCGAATCCCGCTGGGGTCACCAA
>CAZLDS010000122.1:0-6155 GCA_964558395.1 uncultured bacterium
CCCTTCATAAACGGACTCAAAATCTGTTGGGCCTTCGCGCCCGTGCGGGTTCGACCCCCTTTCCAGTTACGACTTCCTCGGCTTCCGCTGCGCCAGGACCGGTAACCCCCCTGCTTCTTTTCCCTTTACTCCACCCTCCGGATGACCACGTGGAACCGGGGGTGCTCCAGCCCCCCTCAGGCTTGACAATTAGGCCTGTTTTCCTGTAGTTACTCGACCCCTGGGACCACAACCTCGAATGTGCAGTAAACGACGGGACGCCCTGGGGTCACCACGAAAACGAAAAGCCCGGGCTTGCCGGGCTTTTCGTTTTTAGAGCTTGGAACAATGGATCAATAAACATGAGACATGTGACAATGCGGCCTCCTGTCTCGACCTAAACGGATAACTGTTTGACGCGTCCAGGGGGGTTTGCCACAATGGGCCCAACGTCGGGCGTCTATCGATCAACGCCTCGGACTTCCAAGGCAGAGAGCATCTTCGTGGCGAGGGTGCGGATCTAGGGGGATGGAAGAGTTCGCATTTCTCAAAGACTTAGTGCTGGTGTTCGGCGTATCCACGCTCGTGGTCTACCTCTTTCACCGCCTGAGGCAACCGACCATCATTGGGTTCCTCGCGACGGGTGTGCTGATGGGACCCTACGGGTTGAGTCTCATCGCCGAAAAGCACCAGGTGGAGATGCTCGCGGAGATCGGCGTTGTTCTTCTGTTGTTTACCATCGGTCTGGAGTTCTCAATCTCCAAGCTGAACACGATGCGGCAACTCGTTTTGGGAGGTGGAACCCTTCAGATGTTGGGTACCATTCTGCTTATCGGAGGAGGAGCGTGGGTACTCGGCCTGCCACCGGCGCAGGCGGTCTTTTTTGGATTTCTCCTCGCCCTATCGAGCACCGCTATCGTACTCAAGATCTTGATGGACCGGGGGGAGATCGATTCTCCCCAGGGCCGATTCGCCGTCGGCATTCTCCTCTTCCAGGATATATGTGTCGTGCCCCTCATGCTTGTCACGCCCCTCTTGAGCGGAAAGCAGGCGGCCGGCCCGGTCGCCATCCTCTTGGTCCTGGGTAAGGTCGTCTTGACCGTGACCCTGATCTTTTTCCTCTCTCGCCTTCTCGTGCCGCGCCTCCTCTTTGAAGTGGTAAAGATCAGGAGTCCTGAAGTGTTTATCATCTCGATCATCCTGATCTGTCTCGGAACCGCCTGGGCAACCTCGCAGATCGGTCTTTCTCTCGCCCTGGGGGCCTTCCTCGCGGGGATGGTCATCGCTGAGTCAGAGTATAGCCATCAGGTTCTGGCGAACATCCTTCCTCTTCGGGACAGCTTTATCAGTCTCTTTTTCATCTCGGTGGGGATGTTGATGAATGTGCGCACGCTCCTGAACCACCCTCTCGAGGTGGCTGGAACGCTTACGGCGATTCTCGCCGGGAAGACAGTAGTAGTGATCGGGTGTGTCCTGGCGCTTGGGTATCCGCTGCGGGTGGCAGCCCTGGTCGGGTGCTCGTTGGCGCAAGTTGGCGAATTCTCCTTTGTGCTCTCTAAGGTGGGCTGGGAGTGGGGCCTGATTACCCCGCAGTTGAACCAATACTTCCTCTCCGCCTCGGTCGTGAGCCTCCTCCTCACGCCTTTCCTGATTCAGATCAGCCCAAAGCTCGCAGCCGGGATCGACCGATTTCACCGGTTGGAGCGTTGGTTTCCAGGGCGCAGGTTCGAGAAACTCGAACCGGAGCGGGTAGAACTTCGCGACCACGTGATTATCGTAGGGTACGGCCCAGGCGGCCGGAATCTTGCCAAGGTCCTCAAGGCCACTGGGATTCCCTATTGCATCCTCGAACTCAACGGTGAAACGGTCAGACAGATGCGGCGACTCGGGGAGCCCATCTACTACGGGGACGTTGCCAGTCCAGAGATCCTCAAACATCTGGTGATCCACCACGCCCGAGCCCTGGTGGTGGCAATTTCTGATCCCGCGTCGATCCGTCGGTCGGTCCGGGTGGCCCGGGACCTCAACCCCCGTCTCTATATCCTGGCCCGGACTCGGTACATGGCCGAGATCGACGAGCTGTACCGTGTAGGTGCCGATGAGGTAATCTCGGAAGAGTTCGAGACCTCCATCGAGCTATTCGCTCGCCTCTTGCGTCGTTACCATATCCCCCGGCCGGTCGTCGGGGAACAGATCGAGAATATACGGCAAGAAAGGTACGAAATGTTGCGCCATCTTGAGGGGCCTCGGCTCGCCCCGGTGGAGTTGACCCGGATTTTTGCCCAGGTCGAGATGGAGACCTATCTCGTTCCAGAGGAAAGCCCCAACACGGGAAAGACTCTTGCGGATCTCCACATCCGACGTCGGACAGGGGCCTCAGTGGTGGCGGTGATTCAAGACGGAAAGATCACAGCCAATCCCGGCCCCGACCAACAAATCGCTGCGGGACAGGTTCTGGTCCTGGTGGGAAAATCGGAACAGGTCGAAAGGGCCCTTGCCCTCTTCGTCCAGAGCGACGCAAGCAAACAAGGCACATAATCTCATCAACGGAGGCGTGAAGCGTATGCCAACGCGAACACCGTTGTTACCGCTTGTCCAGAAATTCTTTGAGACCGATGCCGTCACAGCGGCCCACAGCCTAGAGACGATGGAAGAAGCAGAAGCCCTCTCCGTCTTAATGGCTCTTCCCCCTCCCCTCTCTGCACAGGCCTTCCGGTACCTGCCGGTGAGGCAGGCTGGCGCTCTCCTTAGGGAGGTTCCACCTGACCTTTTCAAGCAGATTGTCGAGCGCCTTGATACGCAGCAGGGCGCGGCCATCCTCCTGAATGTGCCTGACCAGACCCGTCAGAGCTTTATAGACCATCTGACGGAGAAGAAGAGACGCGAGATTCAGGAGCTGCTGACCTATCCAGAGAATAGCGCCGGGCGCCTCATGACAACGGAATTCCTCGCGTTCCATACCGAAGTCAGGGTGAAAGAGGCGATCCAAAAAATCCGCTCACTCGCACACCGAAAAGCCCTGGTGTCCTATGCGTATGTCGTGGATATGGATAATCGTTTGGTTGGCGTCATCAACATGCGCGACCTGATGCTTGCCTCACCCGATGCGACTCTCGAATCGATCATGCGGACGGATGTTTTTACGGTAAATTGCTTTCTCGATCGCGAGGAAGTTGCCAATGAGCTGGGGAATCGGCGGTTTTTCGCGGCGCCTGTCGTCGATCACGAGCATCGGCTGCTCGGAGTCGTGAAGGCGGACCAGCTGCTTGAGCACGTCAAGGCTGAAGTGGTTGAAGACATCCAGAAGATGTTCGGCGTTAGCGGTGATGAACGAGCATTTTCGCCTATGGGATTTTCCCTTCGGAAGCGCTTGCCGTGGCTGTATGTTAATCTGGCGACGGCTTTTCTAGCCGCTTCGGTCGTCGGCTTGTTTGAAAGCATCATCGCAAAGATCACGGTACTCGCCGTGTTTCTCCCTGTTGTGGCAGGACAGGGAGGAAACGCCGGCGCACAGTCACTCGCAGTTGTCATGCGAGGGCTCATCATGCGCGAGATACCACCGCAAAAAGTCCGGACATTGGTGGGAAAGGAGACGTTAATCGGAGCTGTCAACGGATTACTCATTGGCGTGGTTACAGCAGCAATCGCCTGGATGTGGAACGGGAATCCCTTCCTGGGAGTTGTGATTGGATTGGGAATGATTGTAAATTTGGTGGCGGCCGGCTTTTCGGGAGCTGCGATTCCAATTACGATGAAAGCGCTCGGCTTAGATTTCGCGCAGTCGTCGAGTATCATTTTGACGACCGTCACTGATGTCGTGGGCTTTTTCGCCTTCCTCGGCTTTGCCGTGGTATTCCAGAGCTACTTGTTGTAACTGTGCCCAGTGAATGGCATTTTTGCCGATGCACATGGGAGCTAACACGAACGGACGCCTTCCAGCTACATAGTTATTGCATTCGTGAGATTCTGCTTATGGCAGAAAGCTCAGAGTGCCAAGGAGTACGTTGATGAACGTGTTGTTGTTACTCGTGACGATTGTTGTATCGATGATCGTGGTGAGAATCGGTGCGATTGCGCTTCAATTGACAGGGATTGAATGGTCTTTGGCCAAATTTCAGGCCCTTTCCTGTTTTACATCCACCGGTTTTACTACGAAGGAGTCTGAACTGATTACGACAAACCCTCAGAGACGGCGAATCGCGTCGATACTTATGGTCTTAGGCAATGCCGGTATTGTCACGATGATTGCCGCCTTCGCAAATTCCCTTAACCCGAATGTCATTGTCCTTTCCTTTCCCCTTCCGTTTGTTCGAAAGGTTGTTTCTCCAAATTTCTTGCCGTGGTTGAATTTAGCTATCGTTGGTATTTCTTTGTATGCGATATATAAGATTTTCACCAATACAAGAATTGCACACTTGATAACGGACACTTTGCGATCCCAGATTGTAAAGCGAGACATTGTTAAACCGGTATCCTTTGAAGAACTTGTGGTGGCAACGGGCGGCTATGGTGTGTCGCAGGTTGAAATTAGTGAAAAGAGCCCGATCCTTGACAAGACCCTCCAAGAGTCGGGGTTAAGAAAGGCAGACGTTTTGGTCTTGGTTGTTGAAAGAAATGGAGTGCCTATTCCGAATCCTCCTGCGGATATCGAGATCCATTTGGGGGATGTGTTGACATGTTTTGGCAGATTGGAGAGGATCAGGGGAGATGTGTACGGCGTTACTGAGCAAGGTTTGACAAGTCCCGCTGTGTAAAGAAGGGTCACGTGTACATGCGGAGAGCACACTAATGTTTTCAATGGTACGGTGTCAGCCGGATGGAAGGCTTGAGGAGACGCAGGACCTTTCCTCTCTTGGTCCCTGGCTCGCGAGAGTCGAAAGCAGGCTCTGGGTAGACATGACGAGTCCGAATGTCGAAGAGATGGAGGAGCTGGGCCGCCAGTTCGGCTTTCACCCCCTGACGATCGAGGACTGCCTGCAGGGCGGCCAGCGTTCGAAGATTGAAGACTATGACGGCTACCTATTCCTTGTCCTTCACGCCCTGCCCCGGGAGCTCGAGGACCACTGTATTGTTGAGGAACTGTCCGAGGTCTACGTATACGTGACATCCCAAGCCCTCGTGACCATCCATCGGCAGGATACGGATACGCTGACAAAGCTTCGGGACCGAATCGGAAAAGAACCCTCTCTTCTGACCCAACCTCCAGGGTTTCTGCTCCACTTCCTGGCGGACGACGTGGTGGATGAGTTCTTTCCGTTCCTGGATCGCGTCGAAGAGGAGATCGATGAACTCGAGGGTCAGGTTCTGACCTCCGCCGATCCCGCTCTCTTGCATCGCCTCTTTACCCTCAAGAAGACCCTCATCCATCTTCGCAAATCGGTCAGTCCGCTCCGAGAGGTCTTCAACGGCCTCAGCCGCCGCGATTACCCGCTCCTTGACGCAAAGAGTGCCCTCTACTTCCGTGATGTCTATGACCACCTGATGCGGAGTACAGAAGTTATAGACACCTGTCGGGACCTTGTCGCCACAACGGTCGAGGCGTACCTTTCGGCGTCGTCCAACCGCATGAACGACATCATGCGGCAGCTTGCGATCATCGCCACCATCTTTCTTCCGTTGGGCGTGATTACCGGATTTTTCGGCATGAACTTCGAGACAATCCCCTGGAAGAATCCAGTGCTCCTTCTCGTTGCACTTGGTGCGATGATCGCCGTGCCTGTCTTGATGCTCCGCTGGTTTGCCCGATGGGGATGGCTCAAGAGAGAGCCGATCCTCTTTGACAGCGATACAGCGAAGAAGCCTCCACGCCAGAAGGGTTTGGGCTGACACGCGCCTACGAGTGATTTCCCGCTGTGTCTGAGGACTACGCCCTCCCCGGTGCGTGCTTAAGGCTTCTGTATGACGACGTTCCACAGACACTCACGCACTGCTGGCATTTTCGTGCTGAATTGGGGCAGGGCAGGGAAATTCCAGCAGGCTTGATATCCGATCGCCTCAACCACTGCTCAGACCTGGCTGCAGCGCCCCCTCGCAGCGGTACGGGCCAGAGCTGGGCTCCTCGGAAGACTAAGACGCCGCTCTCTCTCGCAGACAGTTCCAGCATTTACCCCGCGCGCACAAACCGGCAACCCTGGTGATACCCGCGGGGTTGGCAATCCTGGCAACACAGTTCGCGT
>CAZLDS010000123.1:0-6016 GCA_964558395.1 uncultured bacterium
AGGTTGCGTTCTTGGGATCACGGAGCTGCTCCCAACAGTCCCCTTGACGGCCAGACTTACCGAAGATAGAATTTGGCTCCCCGTTTGCTCTCAGAGATATCACGCAATATCCCCATCTTGTTTGCCGCACCAACGTGAGCAAGCCCGTTTCGCAAGGGAGGAGAATCGACATGCAAGACCCCAAACAACTAACGGCCCGCCAGCAGGCCATGGCCGCTCAGTGGGACGCCCATACCCAGGCCGAATTCAGCAAGAATAGCCTCGAGCAAACCATGGCCACGATGACGCTCGATCCGTTCGTCAATCATGTCCCTGTCATAACCGGCGGCGTGGGGCTCGAGCAGGTGCGGCACTTTTACGGCACGTACTTCATTCCGTGCCAGCCGCCCGACACCGAAATCACTTTTCTCTCGCGCACGGTGGGCGAAAATCGCCTGGTCGATGAATTGGTCCACAAGTTTACCCACACGATCGAAATGCCGTGGCTGCTCCCCGGCGTGGCGCCGACTGGCAGGCACGTTGAGCTCGCCGTGATTGTCGTGGTCGAATTCCAAGACGGCAAGATTGCCGGCGAGAGAATCTATTGGGACCAGGCCTCGCTCTTGGTACAAGTCGGGCTGCTCGATGCGAGCAAGTTTCCAGTGTGGGGCGCGGAAGTGGCGCACAAGCTGCTCGACCCGTCGCGACCGTCCAACGAGCTGATTGAGCGGGCCCTACTGCGCGGTTAGTCCCCAAAATTAATTTGCAGCCTCCGCGTTAGTCATTGAGCAGCTTGCACGCAATGCTGGACGCGGCCGCTAGGCTGCCCGTCTCCTGGGGTTCGGTTGCGGATAGGTTGCGTTTTCAGGTCACGAAATGTCACGTTTTGCCGCGTCCTGCACACCCAAGTGTTGGAACTTATTGAATTGACTGTGTCGCGCCCCGGTCTGCGAATTCGCGGTCGGGTGTTCGAATCACCCTGGGCGCACCAGATCGGTTTCCCCTGTGAGCCAACCCCCAACGATTCCCGCCTCTGAGGTATCGATCCGCTCCAGATCACCCTCCAGTAACCATTGCCCAAAAACCTCGTAATTTTACGAGTTGACCGGGGGGGGTGCTGCCGGTAGATCTAGGGATCCAGTGCCGCGATGAGTAAACCATCAACTTGGAGGTCGATCATGAACAGACACCAATCGGTACTTGCAACAGTACTGGTCACCCTCCTGATGGCAATCGCCCCCGGCTTTGCCCTCGCCCAGGCGAAGCCTAACATTGTGTTCATCATGGGCGATGACATCGGCATGTGGAATATTAGCGCGTATCACCGTGGCCTGATGGCCGGGCGCACGCCCAACATCGACGAGCTCGCGGCCGAAGGGGCCCTCTTCACCGACTACTATGCGGAGGCGAGTTGCACGGCCGGCCGAGCCAACTTCATCACCGGGGAGTTACCGATTCGTACCGGATTGACGACGGTTGGCCAGGCTGGAGCCAAAATCGGCATGCCGGCCCAGGCCCCGACCATCGCCACCGCTTTGAAAGAACTGGGCTACGCCACCGGGCAGTTCGGGAAAAACCACCTGGGAGACAGGAATGAGTACCTGCCGTGTGTCCACGGATTCGACGAGTACTTCGGCTATCTCTATCACCTCGATGCGATGGAGGACCCGTGGCACCGGAACTATCCAAAGGATCTGCTCGACAAGGTCGGCCCGCGCAATGTCGTGCATTGCTTTGCGACCGACACAGACGACCCGACGGTTCAACCCCGCTGGGGCAAGGTGGGCAAGCAGAAGATCATTGACGAGGGTCCGCTTCCGCCCCATCCGGTCCAGGGCGTCAAGCTGAACATGGAGACGATGGACGAGGTGATCCTCGGGAAAACCATCGAGTTCATGAAGAAGGCCCAGCAGGACAAGAAGCCGTTCTTCATCTGGATGAACCCGACGCGGATGCACGTGCTCACCCACCTGGCGCCGAAGTACGAGGCGCTCCGGAACCCGGAAAACGCCTGGACCATTCAGGAAGCCGGCATGGTCCAGTTCGATGACGTCATCGGCGGGGTGATGAAGCAGCTCGATGCCATGGGGATCGCCGACAACACGATCATCGCGGTCAGCACCGATAACGGCGCCGAGGGCTTCAGCTGGCCCGACGGGGGGACCACGCCGTTCAAGGGCTGGAAGGGCATGGGCACCGAGGGTGGTTTCCGTGTTCCCTTGATCATCCGCTGGCCGGGCAAGGTCAAGCCCAACCAGGTGATCAACGGAGTCATGTCCGGCCTAGACTGGTTCCCCACCTTCGCCGCCGCCGCTGGCTACAAGGGTGACATCGCGGCGGACCTGCGGAAGGGGAAGACGCTCAACGGCAAGAAATACAAGGTCCATCTGGATGGCTACAACCAGCTGGACATGCTGACCAAGGGAGGCAAGTCGGCTCGGAACGAGGTCTGGTACTTCACGGAGTCCACACTGGCTTCCGCCCGGGTCGGCGATTACAAGTACGTGTTCATCGATCAGCCCCAGGGATGGTTCGGTCCGAAAGTCAGGTTGGATTGGCCGGGGATCTACAACCTGCGTCTCGACCCGTTCGAGAAAATGGGCATCGGTCAGTCGCTGTTCGCCGCCAGAGAATGGTGGGTCTTCGAGTTTTGGCGCTTCGTGTTCATCCAGCAGGAGGTCGCCAAACTGGCCAAGACCGCGATCGAGTTCCCGCCGATGCAGCCGGGCGCGAGCTTCAACCTCTCGGTGATCAAGGAACAGGTCGAGAAGGCGATGAAGAGCCGAACCGGCCAGTAACGGCTTGGCCCAGATTGCCTACCGAACCTTTCCGGCCGCTGGTCTCATGAGTTTTGGTTCCCAGCGTGTACGTCTTGTTAGGTCGGGCAGATACTTCTCTGACGAGTCCCACAGGGTCAAAACAAGTCGCGATTCCTGGTCTCAGCACTCAGCCCTCAGAAGGTAGCCGTAATGGAACGGAGATGAGCACACCCGTCGGCCCCGCTCCGCTACACCACGCGCACCGCCTTCCTCAGTCGAATCCGAATCGATAGAGAGGGATTCCGATGAGATATACTCAGAGGCTCGCTTGCGCCGGCACAACATTGCTCGTAACGGTTCTGCTGCCGGCCCTTGCTTTCGCAGCCGAGCTACGCCCGTTGAAGACCGCAGTCGGGTTGTCGCTGCCGCCGTACGTCATGGCGAAGGAGCGACGCGGAATGGAATATGACATCGTCAAAGAGGCGTTGGCGATGGCCGGTTACCAGCTCGATCCCACGTTCGTGGATTTCGGAAAGCTGGGCGAAGAGTTGACCGCCGGTCGCGTCGCAGCCACAATGGGCGTGCAGCGAGAGCCGCGGCTACAGGCGCATTTCTCCGACCGGTACATCACGTACCACAATTACGCGATGACGCTGGCGTCGCGCCACCTGAAGATCGATCGGGTGGAGGACCTGGCTGGCAAGAGCATCTCGGCCTTTGAGCGCGCCCGCAGCATTCTGGGGCCTGGATTCGCCGAAGCAACCAAGAACAACCCCAAATTCACGGAGGTGGCGCAACAGTACCACCAGAATATCGAGCTGTTTTCGCGCAAGGTGGACGTGGTCGTAGCGGACATCAATATCTTTCAGTGGTATAACCACGATCCCCGGGTCATCAAGGTCGTGGACGTGAAACAAAAAGTCGCGTACCACAACATATTTCCGCCGACCCACTATCAAATGGCCTTTCGGGATCCGGACATACGCGACGCGTTTAATCGCGCCCTGGCCGAACTGAAGTCGTCCGGCAGATATCAGGAGATCATCGACGTGTACACCAGCGCAAGAGAGTAGCGACGTAGCGGATCATCCCGGCAGTTCAGGTCCGCTTCAAGGACGAACTTCACAAGTATGCTCCGGCTGGGCCGAGGGACGAGCTGGGTCAACGTGTAACCTTCCTGCCGTGGTTTTACTAGCAGGCGGAGTTATCGATCACGGTCATCGGTATGACGCCCTGAATAGCGTTGATATCTTCTCGTATCCCTTTCTTCCCGACGGACGAATCGACCTCCCGGCGGGTTCCTTTAGATATTGAGGCATGGCTTTGTCGATAACTACTGGCGCCGCAGCCGGGCGTCGGCGATAGGCGGTGCAGCATCTGAGCAGGGCTCCGCGACGCTCGCAGAGATCGGCCAGGCCCGTAGATTGGTTCCCGACTGAAACCGTTGCGGACCCGCACAAGTACTTCGTGTTGATCATGAAGGACGGGAAGATTTACAAGAATGGGCTGAAGTGAGGAGGAGCAAGACGATGGGCAAAAAAATCGCACGCTCAATGTTCATGAGACGACTTTTCGCGGTGCTGGTAGGCACCGTCTTGGGCGCCGCGGGGGCGGCGGCCGACGACGGTCCCTTGCCCGAGGCGTTCGACGCGATCGAGACCATCGTCGTGGTCTTTCCGGAAAACCGGAGCTTCGTTCACCTTCTGCCGGATTTTCCGGGGGCCTTCGGCAGTGCCGATGCACCGAAGACGGCCGTGGTGCAGCGGGATCGGGACGGTTCGATCCTGCCATCGCTGCCGCCGGTCTGGCGCCCGGACGCGGCTAAACCGGACCCCGACTATCCGGCCGCCATGCCGAACGCGCCGTTCCGCATCGACGAGCCGCCCTACGACATGCCGGCAGACGTTCTGACCGCGAACCCCGTCCACCGCTTCTATCAGAATCAACTGCAGATCAACGGCGGCCGCAATGACATGTTCGTGGCCTGGACCAACGTGGGCTCGCTGACCATGGGGTCGTATGCTGGCGAAGGCACCTACCTCTACAAGCTGGCTCGGGAGTTCACCTTGGCGGACCGGTTCTTCATGGGCGCCTTCGGCGGCTCGAACCTCAACCATTTCTTCCTTGCCTGTGCGTGCTCGCCCCGCTTCGAGGACGCTCCGCAGAGTCTGCGTGCGGTCCTCGACGGGAACGGCGAGCTCAAGCTGGCGCCGGACTCGCCGAAGTCGGCGCTGGATGGTCCACCGAAGTGGGTGCAGGACGGCAGTGTTTCGCCTGACGGCTTCGTGGTCAACACGGTGCAGCCCGCCTATCAGCCGAGTGCGATCCCGCCCGCGGCAGGCGGCGATCCGCGCTTTGCCGATCCGGCGCAACATCCCCTGCCGCCGCAGTCCCTGCCGACTCTCGGCGACCGCCTGTCGGAGAAGGGGGTGGATTGGGCCTGGTATGCGCAGGGGTGGGACATCGCGCTCGCCTATCGCGAGGCGATCTACAACAACCCCGGCGCGGTCAATTTCCAGCCACACCACCAGCCCTACAACTACTTCGCCCGCTACGCGCCCGGGACGCAAGCGCGCGAGCGGCATCTGAAGGACATGAAAGAGTTTTGGAGCGCCGCAGCGGACGGCACCTTGCCGGCGGTCTCGTTCGTCAAGCCGGACGGCAAGAACAACCAACATCCCGGCGAAAGCACGGTGGCCGCGGGCGATCTTCTGGTCGGCACCGTGGTTGACACGCTGCGGCGGAGCCCGCAGTGGGACCACATGGCGATCATCCTCACCCACGACGAGAACGGAGGCTTCTGGGATCCCGCGCCACCACCGCCGGGCGACCGCTGGGGTCCCGGGTCGCGGGTGCCGACTGTGATCATCTCGCCCTTCGCCAAGAGGGG
This sequence comes from uncultured bacterium, assembly GCA_964558395.1. GTDB lineage: Bacteria > Methylomirabilota > Methylomirabilia > Methylomirabilales > CSP1-5 > CSP1-5. The sequence goes on from CAZLDS010000123.1 coordinate 5,629, forward strand.
CTTCGTCGATCACACGGACTACGATACGACCTCGATCCTGGCCTTCATCTCGAAGCGCTTCGACCTGCCACTGCTGCCGGGCATCAGGACACAGTTCGGCGATCTGCGAAACGCGTTCGAATTCGCTAGAGGATTGAAGCGGAGCCGCGGCCCCGGCGGCGGCTCCTCCGACGATTCAAAATGAGGCTGCTGGGCCTGTCTCAAACAGCGCGGTTACCTGGAAGCCGGACCCTCCCGGGCTTTGGTTGCGGACTGGTTGCGTTTTTAAGTCACGAAATGTCACGTTTTGCCGCGGCCTGCACACCCAAGTGTTGAAAGTTATTGATTTTGTTGTGCCGAGGGACACACTCAAAATCTGTTGGGCCTTCGCGCCCGTGCGGGTTCGACT
>CAZLDS010000124.1:0-5748 GCA_964558395.1 uncultured bacterium
TTCTAGGCGCAATCGGCTGGGCCCTGCAATGGATTCTGCCGGGGTATATTTTCTCTCAGTCCCTTTCTCTCGCTCACGCCTGGCTTTCGCGCATTGGCCTGGTTTTGTTCCTCCTAGTCGCGCTGATCGCGCTTGTGTACCTTTTGCGATGGCTCGCCGTGCGCTTCCGGCCGCAGCGGTCTGAAGCTGGCCAGCTCCGTGGCCCGGTCAGTCGGGGGAGCCATCCGCGATAACCCCGACATAACCGCCTGGAGCGCCAAACATCCCCGATTGATTGCGTTCTTCCGACACCGGGTGGACCGTTCGCACATGCGCGGCCTTCCAACCACGGTGGCTGGGCTATCTATGGTGTATGTTTTGCTGTTGTTCGGCGGGATGGTGAAGGACCTGCTGACACATGAGGCTGTGGTAGCTTCGGATGCTCGGATTATCGGCTTGATCGCCGACTTCCGGACGCCGCTCCTTAACGACCTGTTTTATACCCTTACCACAATGGCGAACCCTTGGGTGGTCTTCACGGGCCTATTAGTTGGGATTTGCCTGATCTACCGAATGCGCCTCCCGCGCTTTGTCATTCCGATGGTCGCCTCATCAACCTTAACAACAACGCTTGTTTACCTAAGCAATTACGCATTCCAGCGCTCCCGACCCGAGCATGCCATGTATGACCCAGGCGGCTATTCGTTCCCCAGCGGTCACGCGGCGCTCAGTATCGCTTTCAACTGCCGCGGCAATCCACGGGGAGCACTTCCGGAACAGGGACTATCGCCTTAATAGCAACACTGCTTGTCTGGTCGGGCACAGTGCTAACCCTAAACCTGCGCGGTCCGGCCTTATACTCGACTCCCCAATCGGTCCCTCAGGCTGAATATTACACAGGGCCCGACTCTCTGTTTTCCAGCCAAGTCCCCCCCTATGTCGTGTCGGTGGCGGGCGTACGGAAATCGCCAATCAACATTGTGTTCATTGCCGAGCCTAAAGCCCTGGCATCCTGTTTGATGGCCGCGGAATGGCACCCAGCCGACGAGGTTCAGTTGAGCTCAGTTCTGGGCGCCTACAAAGACGTCCTGCTGCAACGTGGAAACTCCTCCGCGCCGCTCTCCCCAAGGTTCTGGCATGACAACCCACCCACGCAGCAATGGTCAAAACCCGACACCGCCAACATGGTGTTTGATCGTTCGTTCCTGCGCATTTGGCGGGCGTCCTTCCTCACCAAGGGCGGACAGACCGTGCACGTGGGCTCCGTCGGCCACGAAACCCTGCCGGCTTGGCACCTGGTGCCACGCCCGGACACAAGCTTTAAGATGGTACAGGCGCGACTTGTCGAATCCTTACGCCAAGCTGGATGCGTGCAACAGACAGAAACTATCGACCTTAACCCGATAGACGAACCGTTCCACCTGGGACTAATTTACGAGGGAGGGATCAGTGTCATTCACCTGACAACCCGTCGCCAATAAACGGCTGGAACGGATACAGGCCAGCGCAGGCCTCACTTGGGCCCTCTCTTGAACGAATTCTCCTGACAGCGCGCTTTGAGATGACCGGAGGTCTGAAACCCAATTGATAGCTCCCGGTTCCAACTAGAATAACCGACGCGCTGAAGAGAAACTTGCACCTCCTTTAAAGGCATTTCCAGGTCAGAGGTGCATGGGAGGAGCGAACAGCCTGCCCCCCCGCCCGCAGCACGGAATCCGACTACTTGAGGCTCTCAGGGTCAGTGCTGCGCTCGGCAATCGTCCCGATGGTGGCCGCGCTATACCGGAGCACGGCCTGGTTCTGTGCCCAGGCGTCTTGCTCTATGCAGAATATGCTCCTTAGCCACGCCAGTGTCAGACGCCGCGTCGCCTCCAGCGCCTCGGGATCCTCCGCCTCGGTCTCTTTCGCATCGAGCCCTGCGATTCCGCCAAGCCCATGCCCCACCCCACTGATGGTCAACAGAGCGTCGGCCCCTGGCGCATCATGGAAGGCATCTGCATGCCACTCGGGGCCGCGCGGCGTGAAATGCGGGTCATCCTCCGCGCCGCAGACCACGAGGGTCGGCACTTTGATGCCGCTGAAATCAACGTCGAAGAATGGGAAGCGCGCGGCATGCTCGGGCGTCAGCGCGGCGCCGCCGCGCCCCGGGGTCGCCAGCAGGACACCAGCGCGGATGCGCGGATCGGAGAAATCCTCCCCCTGCAAACGGCCACCAAGCAGCAAGCTGCACGTGTGGCCGCCAAAGGAGTGGCCCGCCACCGCGATCCGGTCATGGTCCAGACGTCCTGCGATGGCGGGAGCCTGCCGCTCTATCTCCGCCAACTGGTCGATGATGGCACGCATCTCGACCACGCGCTCGCGCCAGAAAAAGGGGCCTTCAGGTAGGGAGGGGTCAAGTCCGCCACCCCGAGAACTGGCATGCGTCGGTTGAATGACGGCCATGCCCCGTTCGGCCCAGAACTGGGCGAGCGGGGCATAGCCGTCCTTTGATGGAATGTAGTTCGATGGGCCAAAGCCGTGTGACAGGATCACGATTGGCAGGGCGTCGCCCGTTGCGGGCGCGGTCAGACGCAGTTCCAGGGATTGGCGGCCAGGCATCTCCAGTGGGATCGGCGTGTAGGCCACTGTCAGGGCGGGGTCCGGCGTCGGTAAGGCGAGGGACAGCTTGATCAATCGGTTCATCTGGTGGTCTCGCTTGAGGGTTGACTGATGTGAGGCAGAGTGTAGATCGCCGCTCCCGTTCATGATATGAACAAAAGTCCAAAATAATTCATCAGGAGTCCAAACCTGTGTTCAGTGGTACCGAAGACCCTCTTTCAAGCGTCGTCTCGCTGCTCAAACCCGAGGTGTCCATCTCCAAGATGGTCGAGGCGGGTGGCAAGTGGAAGGTCGAGCGGCGTGACACAGCCAGCCCATTCTATTGCGCGATAGTCGAAGGGGTGTGCCGGGTTGAAGTAACCGGTCGTGCGCCGGTCACGCTGGCGGCCGGAGACTTCATCCTGATTCCCGATCTGCACGGGTTTCGCATGACCAGCGAGGTCGCTCCGGAAGTGAACGGAGTGGATCAGCCGCTTGAAGTTGGACGCGGGCGTGTTCGCCTCGGCCCGAGCGATTCTCCCGTGGAAATGCGAGCGCTGATCGGACATTGCCGATTCGAATCGCCAGCACGCGACCTTCTGGTGTCGCTGCTTCCGGAGGTGATCCATATCTCCGGCCATGACCGCCTGATGGCCCTGGTGCCGTTGATCCATGAGGAGGCCCGCGCCGGCCGGCCTGGGCGTGAGCTAATTCTTGAGCGGCTGTTGGAAGTGCTGCTTATCGAGGCGCTCCGAACCGGGCCCGCCAAGGGCATGTCGCCAGGACTGGTACGCGGGCTGTCCAATCCGCAACTGGCCACGGCCCTTCAGCGCATTCACTCCAAGGCGGGTGGCGAGATCTCCGTGACCAGGCTGGCGAAGGAAGCGGGCATGTCCCGCTCCGGCTTCTTCGGAAAGTTCCGCAAGGAAGTTGGACGCGCGCCGATGGAATACGTGACGGACTGGCGCATGACCATTGCCAAGACTCTTCTGCGGCAGGGCAGACATACCAACACAGAGATCGCCCTTCAAGTGGGGTACGGGTCCGCAAGCGCCTTCGGGATGGCATTTTTCCGGTACGAAGGCGTTTCTCCCCGTGCCTTCGCACGCAAATAAAGGGTTCAAGTGCCAGGAGGTGAGGCGTGAAGCGATGGTGGTGCGTTGCGGATTTGATCAACGCCACTGAGGTGCTCGTGGCAGACAGGCCACAGTTCGCAGATTTTTTTTTGCGTAGCAAGTGAAGTATGAAATAGAGGGAACAGACTTTTCAGGCTCGAAAGTACCCGTTGAATATCCCAGATACACCAAGGGCTACTTCAGCAATCGATGATAAAGGCCCACTGCCCAGCCTGGCAGCGGGCCTATATGGATTATTTCCGTAGGAAAGTAAGCAGGTCCTGGTTGAGCCGATCCTTATGCGTGTCAGTCAAACCGTGCGGGGCACCCTCGTATACAATCAGCTGAGCGTCCGCTATCTGGTCAGCTGACGCTTGACCCGAGATCTCGATTGGAACAATTTGATCGTCGTCACCATGGATAACAAGCGTCGGAACATCAAATTTTTTGAGATCCCCACGGAAGTCGGTGGCAGAGAAGGCTGCGATTGAGTCATAAGTGTTTTTGTGACCAGCCTGCATGCCCTGTACCCAGAATGATTGAATCAGACCCTGGCTGGGCTCCGTTCCTGGACGGTTGTAGCCAAAGAATGGCCCGGAGGCGATATCCAGATAAAGCTGAGAGCGATTGTCCAGTGACGCCTCACGGATTCCATCAAACACCTCGATGGGCAAACCATTGGGATTATCCTGCGTTTTTAGCATGAGAGGCGGAACGGCGGATACAAGGACAGCTTTAGCGACACGATCGGTGCCATGACGACCAATGTAACGAGCGACTTCACCGCCACCGGTCGAGAAGCCGACGAGGGTAATATCCTTCAAATCCAGAGTGTTAATAACCGCAGCAAGATCATCGGCGTAGTGATCCATGTCATTGCCATCCCAGGGCTGGCTGGAACGTCCGTGACCACGACGGTCATGGGCGACAACGCGATACCCCTCTGACGCCAGGAATATCATCTGCGCTTCCCAGCTGTCTGAACTGAGCGGCCAACCATGACTGAAAGTGACCACTGGACCATCTTTCGGTCCCCAGTCCTTGTAATACAGTTCCACTCCATCCTTCGTCGTGATCATACTTGCGGAGTGTGCAGTTCTGAGGACTTTATATTCTGCCGATGGTTGAGCAGCGTACGCGTTGAGGCCTATTTGCAGTCCAATGACCAACAGCGCGGCACTCAGAGTTCTGTTCATAATCTTCATGGAAACGTTCCTATTGACGATGATTAGGTTCTAAATTAGTCGGCAATCGTGATGGCCACATCGATGTTGCCGCGTGTGGCGTTCGAATAGGGGCAGACGATATGGGCCTTATCAACCAGCGCTTGCACGGTGTCTCTGGGCACGCCCGGTACCGAAACTGTCAACTCTGCCTGAATGCCAAAACCGGTTGGGATCTGGCCGATACCGACACGACCGGTGATGGAGGTGGTAGCAGGAATCGCCACTTTCTGCTGGCCGGCGACGAACTTCATAGCGCCAAGAAAACAGGCTGAATAGCCCGCGGCAAACAGTTGCTCTGGATTGGTGCCGTCTCCGCCACTGCCACCAAGCTCGCGCGGCGTAGACAGTTTGACGTTCAGGGCGTTATCGGAAGAGGCGGCCTGACCTTCGCGTCCACCGGTAGCGGTTGCAGTGGCGGTGTAAAGAACTTTCTCGATAGACATGTCTCTGTTACTCCAATGAAGTGGCTAGTCGGAAACAGGCGCTCTCTATGAGATGCGACGAAATGCCATGCTTGCCCAGTATTTTGACCGCTTGGTCGAAATACCCATCTCGGGCCTATCGCCCACATTTGACAAGGTCTGATGAATTTCGTGAAACGCCTGTTCAACACGACTATGGCAATCCATTGCCACTAATTATTGGACGATAATCTTTGCTTGGGATGCCTGTGCTATCCAGGCTGAAGGACGGCTTGTGGGCGACAAAATGGCCCGACATATCCACTGTGCCGGGCAAAGGAGCTAGCCCATGAACATAGACAGCGTCATCGACGGATAAACGCCAGCACATCCGCGTTGAACTGATCGGCATCTATCTGGGCAAGTCCGTGCGAACCGCCCGGGTAAACT
>CAZLDS010000125.1:0-5737 GCA_964558395.1 uncultured bacterium
GCCGATTGTGCGGCGGAGAGCGGGAAGTTTACTTTCCCGGAGCCGGATCACATTCCGGCCGTTCACGAGAATCTGCCCGGAAGAAGGCAATTCATCGCGAAAGATGAGACGCAGGAGGGTTGTCTTGCCGGCCCCACTCGGACCAGAGAGAAAGACAAATTCCCCTTTCCGGATGTGGAGTGTGATGTCGGAGAGGGCTATCACATCCTTGGGGTAGGTCTTGGAGACATGAAACATCTGAATCATCACGTCTCCCCGCTTTCTCTGCGTGGCGTTCCCGATGGAGGCTAGCGTGTTCCCTGCAATTTTTCAACCCCAAACTCCCCTGAGCCCCGTAAATCAATGCCTTTCGGCCGTGATCAGCGACGGTCCACCGGGGTCTGCCACCGGTAATTCCAAGGACTCGAAGCATACGCAAACGGGGTTTTGGCTTGACAGGAGGACGCTTCTCGGCTATATGGTGATGACACACGTCGTGAAACACCCTCATCGCAGTCATGTTGCGACCTGATCGTGCCCCCTGTGTTGCTGTACGGATCAGACAGCCAGTTGTGGGCTAGGCAAAAGGTCCCACAACCGATACTGAAGGGACACCGGGACCGGAGTGATGCGGGGGGTCGCGAAAACCAGGGAAAGGCAGGCCTTCCGGAGCAAGATGATGCCCGGAAGGCCTTTCTCATCTTGGATTGAATTGATGACACACCAGTTGGCCTCAGGGGAAGGGATCATCCGCGTGCGTCGGGTCCAATGGCACACGGTACGGTCTGTAACGCGGGGCGCCGCATCGCATTAGGAGATTGTTTCAGTGCAAACCCCTTCCCAACGTGCTGCTAAAGTACAAAGCGTCAGTCGTCGTTTCATATTCGCCTTGACTGGTGTGGTGTCCCTCTTCTTATTTGGTTTTGCTCTCACCGTCCTCTCTGTGAATAGCGCCAGGCTGAACACGGAGCTGGAGGGACGGTTGGAGCATGGGTCGGCGCTGGCTCAAATAAGTTTGCCGGCACCACTGAATCATGGGGACAGCGATGCGGTGCATGACTTTATCGAGGCGTTATTTCTCGATGAATCTGTGATTTATGCACGGGTCTTGCGGGGCGATCAAGTGATTGCGGAAAGAAAGCGTCCAGAATTTCAGGGAGAAAAAACGTCTCGGTTTCTCTTTAAATCATCTGATATCCGTTTTGGAGACGCCAAGATCGGCAAGATTGACATATTTATGTCGCGCAGGGGCGTCAGGGAAGAGTTACTGTTAAACGTTTCAGGCCTCGTCGCCTTAACGGTATTGATCATTGCATCGATTGCCGTGACGTCGATGGTGATCGGCAAGCGATACATTGCGCGGCCTTTGTTGCGCTTACAAAACTCCGCAACCCAGATCGCCCAGGGCAATTTGAATGTCTCAATTTATACGTGGGGTACCGATGAGATCGGAATATTGGGCAAGAGTCTCAATGTAATGCGCGGCTCGCTCAAGGACATGGTTGACGCACTACGCGAAGCCAAAGAGACGCTGGAGCAGAAGGTCCAAGAGCGCACCCGCGAGCTCACACGATCGGTGAAGGAGCTAGAGGCGCTGGGCGAGGTGAGCCAGACCGTCAACTCCACCCTCGACCTCGAGACCGTGCTGGCGCGCATCGTCGCCCACGCGGTCCACCTCTCTCATGCCGACACCGGCACGATCTATGAGTTTGACGAAAACGACCAGGTCTTCGTGCCGCGCACGAGCTATAATGTCAGCGCGGACGCGAACGAAATGCTCCGAAAATCGCGGCTGCGTGTCGGCGACAATACCTCTCTCGGCCAGGCGGCGGCGAAGCGGGCCCCGTTTCAGATTCGCGACCTCTTAGAGGTGCCAGACTACCCCATCCCGCACGTGCAGGTGGGCGTCCGGGCACTTCTCGCTGTCCCTTTTGTGCGCCAAGAACGGATCGTTGGCGGGCTCGTTGTCCGTCGCAATACACCCGGAGAGTTTCCGGCCCCGGTCGTGGAGCTCGTTCAGACTTTCGCTGCCCAGTCTACCCTTGCCATCCAGAACGCCCGCCTCTTCCAAGACGCTCAAGACGCGCGCGCTGTGGCTGAAGAGGCCAGCGAAGCGAAGAGTGTGTTTTTGGCCAACATGAGTCACGAGCTGCGCACCCCGCTCAACGCGATCATCGGCTACAGCGAGATGCTGCAAGAGGAGGCCCAGGATCTGGGGCAGGCGGCCTTCGTCCCCGACCTCGAAAAGATTCACGACGCGGGCAGGCACCTGCTGGGACTGATCAATCAGGTCCTGGACCTCTCGAAAATCGAAGCCGGCAAGATGGAGCTGTTTGTGGAGACGTTTGACATTGTCTCCACGGTGCGGGAGGTCGTGGCCACCATCGATCCCCTGGTGCAGAAGAACGCGAATACCTTGGAGGTTCGCTATGCCGCTGATGTCGGCACGATGCGAGCCGATCTGACCAAAGTCCGGCAGGCCCTCTTCAACCTGCTGAGTAACGCGTGCAAATTCACCGAGCGGGGCACGATCACGCTCGGGGTCGCGCGTGAACAAGTCAACGGCGGGACCTGGGTCAGTTTTCGTGTGAGTGACACCGGCATCGGCATGAGTCCTGAGCAGCTGGGGAAGCTCTTTCAGGCGTTCGCGCAAGCGGACGTTTCAACCACCCGCAAGTACGGCGGCACCGGCCTCGGGCTGGCCATCAGCCGACAGTTTTGCCAGATGATGGGGGGTGACATCACCGTGGAGAGCGTCCTGGGCCAGGGGTCCACCTTTACCATTCGGCTGCCCGCCGAGGTGGTGGACTGGCGGACCGCACCGGCGCCGCGATTGGAGGGTGCCCCGGTGGCGCAAGGGGCACCCACCGTCCTGGTGATTGACGACGATCCGACGGTGCACGACCTGCTCCAGCGCTTCCTCAGCAAGGAAGGATTCCGGATGGTGACCGCCAGGGGCGGTGAGGAGGGGCTCCGGCTCGCCAAAGAACTGCGGCCGACCGTGATCACGCTGGATGTGCTGATGCCGGGCCTGGATGGCTGGGCGGTCCTGACCGCGTTGAAAGCCGACGCCGCCACGGCCGACATCCCGGTGATTGTGCTCACGATTTTGGACGAGAAGCACATGGGCTACGCGCTGGGGGCGGTGGACTACGTGACCAAACCCGTCGAGTGGGAGCGGCTGGCCGCCGTGCTGCAGAAATATCGGTGTGAGGACCCACCGTGTCCGGTCCTCATCGTTGAGGATCACGCGGAGACCCGCGAGCTGCTGCGGCGGTTTCTCGACAAGGAAGGCTGGACGGTGGCCGAGGCCGCCAACGGCCGGGAGGCCTTGGAGCGCGTGGCCGCACACCCGCCGGAGTTGATCGTCCTGGATCTCATGATGCCCGAGATGGACGGATTTGCCTTCATCGAGGCGCTCCGACATAACGCCGCCTGGCGATCTATTCCGATCGTGGTGGTGACGGCGAAGGATCTGACCGCCGACGAGCGCCGGCGCCTCAACGGCACGGTGGAACAGATTCTCCAGAAGGGGGCCTACAGCCGGGAGGAGTTGCTGCGCGAGATTCACCACCTGGTAGCAGCCTGTATCCGGCCAGGAAACCCGAGTCAAGGGGAGGCTGCGGATGGCCAAGATCCTGTTGGTCGAGGATAACGAGATGAACCGGGATATGCTAGCGCGGCGTCTGGCGCGACGCGGGTACGAGGTCGTTAGCGCCGTCGATGGCCAAGAGGGACTGGCAATGGCCCGCTCCGAATCGCCTGATCTCATTTTGATGGATATGGATTTGCCCGTGCTCGATGGCTGGGAAGCGACCCGGCAGATCAAAGGAGCGCCCGAGACGCGGGCCATCCCCATTATCGCCCTGACAGCCCATGCGATGGTCGGGGACCGGGAGAAAGCGATTGAGGCGGGCTGTGATGATTATGATGCCAAGCCCATTGACTTCCAGCGGCTGCTGGAGAAGATTGAGGCAATCTTGGCGAAGGAGGCCGCGCGATGACGGAGCCGCGGATGGCCAAGATCCTGCTGGTCGAAGATGACGAGATGAGCCGCGATATGCTCTCCCGGCGCCTGGCGCGCCAGGGATATCAGGTGGTCATTGCCGTTGATACCAGACAGGGACTGGCGCTGGCCCGATCCGAATCACCCGACCTGATTCTGATGGATTTGAATTTACCCGGGCGAGATGGCTGGGAGGCGACGAGGCAGCTCAGAACGGCGCCCCAGACCCGCACCATTCCCATTATTGCCGTGACGGGCTATGCCATGGCGGGCGACCGGGAGATGGCACTCGACGTAGGATTTGACGACTACGAAACCAAGCCGATCGATTTCCCCCGGCTACTAGAGAAGATCACAGCTGTGTTAGGCAGGGAAGCCACCCCGTGACCGAGGAAAAACCCGCCATCGACCGGCCCGAGCATGACGCAGCGACGGAGGCTCGCGCCGGCGAGCAGGATCCCTCACCTTCTCTCGCGGAGATGCGGCATACACTGCGTACGCCGTTGAACCACATCATCGGCTACAGCGAGATGTTGCTCGAGGAGGCCGAAGAGCGCGACCTCGAAGATTTTGCCGCCGACCTCCAGAAGATCCAGACCGCAGGCAAGCGACTCCTCGGACTGCTCAACGACCTTTTCGATCCCGCGACGATCCGTCCCAGTTCGGTCCAGCAGGCTGCGAACGTCACTCCCACCTCGGCTCTGTTTCGAGACCCCGAGTCCCGCAGCCATCCGGAAGATCGCAGCCCGGCGATCCACGCCCTCTGTGGACGCCTGCTTGTGGTGGACGACAACGAAAGCAACCGCGATATGCTTTCCCGCCGTCTGACGCACGAAGGCTATGATGTTGTGATGGCGGCGAGTGGACGTGAGGCCTTGGAATTGGTCAAAAACGAGCCGGTCGACCTAGTCCTGCTGGATGTGATGATGCCAGAGATGAACGGGTATGAGGTACTCCAACATCTCAAGGCGCACGGCACGTGGCGCGATATTCCCGTCATCATGATTTCGGCGCTGGACGAGATCGAGAGCGTTGTGCGCTGCATTGAACGGGGAGCCGAAGACTATCTCCCGAAACCGTTCGACCCCGTGCTGCTGCGGGCCAGGATCGGCGCCTGCCTGGAAAAGAAGCGACTGCGCGATCAGGAAGTGTTGTACTTGCAAGACGTGACCCACGTCACCGATGCGGCTGCCTCCGTTGAGGCCGGTGAGTTTGCAGGGAGAATGCTGGCCGACGTTGCGAAGCGGCCCGACGCATTGGGACAGTTGGCGAGAGTCTTCCAACGGATGGCCCGGGAGGTCGCCGCGCGCGAGCAGCAACTGAAAGAGCGGATTCAGGTCCTTCAAATCGAGATTGACCAGGCGAAGAAGGCGCGTGAAGTCTCCGAGATCACCGACACGGAGTATTTTCAAGATTTGCAGGAGAAAGCAAAATCCCTGCGCCATCGGCCAAGAACGTAGCCCACCCGTCCTACGAATGCGTTTTCCTCGCGGCGAAGTTCTCCATTAGCATCCTTTGAAGCCCTTTGAGTTTCACACGCGGAATTTTCTCAGGAGACGGACGGCTCTGGAAGGGTAATCCGGACCAAGCACGTGTCACCAGTGAGAGGGAGCACGGCCTGCCCCCCGGAGAGTTTCAGGTCAAATCGTCTGGTTTCATTTCCGCAATGGACTTCCGCGAGCGCTGGAAGGCCCTCAGAGCCGCCCTCGGGCGTGACCCGGTGCACCCAGACTTTGAGTTCCCGAGCCGCGG
>CAZLDS010000126.1:0-5697 GCA_964558395.1 uncultured bacterium
CCGGGGCGATGATGCTCGAGCACCTGGGCTGGCAGCCGGCGGCCGACCGCATCTACCGGGGGATGGAGCAGAGCATCCAGAAGAAGGTGGTGACCTACGACTTCGCCCGCTTGATGGAGGGGGCGACCGAGGTGAAGTGTTCCCAGTTCGGGGACTCGATCATCAAGAACATGGACTGACGAGTCCAACGTCCGAAGTCCAATGTCCGATGTCGGAATCTCACGAGGTCCTGACGTCGGACGTCGGACGCCGGGCATCGGACGTGAGGGGAGTCGATCATGGGAAAAGACACATTGACCATTACTGATAACCGCACCGGGAAGACCTACGAGCTTCCCATCCAGCACGGGACGTACCCCACGTACGGGTCGTTCATTCGCGGGACCGATCTCCGGCAGATCCGGGTGTCCGACGACGACTTCGGGCTGCTCAGTTACGATCCCGCCTTCATGAACACCGCGTCCTGCAAGAGCGCGGTCACTTTCATCGATGGGGAAAAAGGGATCCTGCGCTACCGGGGCTACCCGATTGACCAGCTGGCCGCCAAGAGCACGTTCCTGGAGACCGCCTACCTGATCATCCATGGGGAGCTGCCTACCCGCAAGCAGCTGGACGAGTGGGTCTACCACATCACCCACCATACGATGATCCACGAGAACATCAAGAAGTTCATGGAAGGATTCCACTACGATGCGCATCCAATGGGGATGCTGGTGGGGACCGTCGGGGCGCTCTCCACGTTTTATCCAGAGGCGAAGAACATCCTCGACCCGGCCAATCGGCAGCGACAGATCTACCGGCTTATCGCCAAGATGCCGACCCTGGCGGCCTTCGCCTTCCGGCACAGTCTGGGGATGCCGTATGCCTACCCCGACAATGATCTCAGCTACAGTGGCAACTTCCTCAACATGCTGTTCAAGAAGACGGAGGTCAAGTACAAGCCGGACCCGGTCCTGGAGAAGGCGTTGGACGTGCTCTTCATCCTGCACGTGGACCACGAGCAGAACTGTAGCGCCAATGCGATGCGGAGCGTAGGGAGTTCCCAGGTGGATCCCTACTCGGCCGTCGCCGCGGCCTCGGCGGCGCTGTACGGCCCCCTGCACGGGGGGGCCAATGAGGCGGTCCTCCGGATGCTGCGCGAGATCGGCTCGAAGGAGAAGATCCCCGAGTTTGTCAAGAAGGTGAAGGCGCGCGAGGCGCTCCTCATGGGCTTTGGCCACCGGGTCTACAAGAACTACGATCCCCGGGCGAAGATTATCCGGGAGACCGCGGAACAGGTCTTTGCGGTGACGGGGCGCAACCCCTTGCTGGACATTGCGCTGGAGCTGGAGCGGATCGCGTTGGAGGACGACTTTTTCGTCAACCGCCGGCTCTACCCGAATGTCGACTACTATTCGGGGATTATTTACCAGGCGATGGAGTTTCCTGTGGACATCTACCCGGTGCTGTTCGCCATCGGCCGGACCCCGGGCTGGATTGCCCAGTGGCAGGAGATGCTGACGGACGCGGACCAGAAGATCTCCCGGCCGCGGCAGGTGTATGTCGGGTCGGATCAGCGTGATTACGTGCCGGTCGAGAGGCGGAAGTAGGGCGCAGAGAGAGCTGGAGGCATGGACAAAAAAACGGCTGAGAAGTGCCAGGTCTACAGTACAGACAAGGTCACGATAAAGGTCCTGGAGGACTGGTGTAAAGGCTGTGAGATCTGTGTCGAAGTGTGCAAGAAACACTCCCTCGCCATGGATTTTCGGGGCAAGGTGAAGGTCGTGAACCTTGAGGTCTGCAATAAGTGCCTCCTGTGCGACCTCCTCTGCCCTGATTTTGCCATCTCCGTCGAGTAGCGACGAGAGGAGAGAACGTGCAGGGAAAAACTCGCTTGATGCAGGGAAACGAGGCGTGTGCTGAGGCGGCCGTCGTCGCTGGCTGTCGCTTCTTTGCTGGCTATCCGATTACCCCGTCGTCGGAGATCGCCGAAGAATTGGCGAAACGACTCCCACGGGTGGGCGGAAAGTTCATCCAGATGGAAGACGAAATTGGCGCCATGGCGGCGTGCGTCGGGGCGTCCATCGCAGGCGCTAAGACCATGACTGCGACGAGCGGCCCGGGCTTTTCATTGAAGCAAGAAAACCTGGGTTTTGCGGTCTACACCGAGATTCCCTGCGTGGTGGTGAACGTCATGCGGGGGGGGCCGAGCACCGGCCTCCCCACCTCTCCCGCGCAGGGGGATGTGATGCAGGCTCGCTGGGGAACGCACGGCGATCACCCGATGATTGCGCTGGCCCCCGCCTCGGTGAGAGAGATCTACGATTTGACCATCAGGGCCTTCAACCTCTCGGAGCGCTGTCGCACTCCGGTGATTCTCCTCTACGACGAGGTCATTGGACACATGCGAGAGAGGGTCGATGTACCAGATCCATCGCGCGTCACCATCGTTGAGCGCAAGGGGCCATCTTGCTCGCCCGGCGCCTTCCTCCCGTACAAGGCGGACGACGACGACGTTCCGCCTTTCGCGCGGTTTGGGGACGGGTATCGCTACCACATCACGGGACTGGCGCATGACGAGCGAGGATTCCCCACCCAGAATCCCCGGATCGTCGAGGCGAAGCAGCGGCGGCTCCACCGGAAGATCGAGCAGCGACGGGAGGAGATCGTGGCCTACGAAGGCTTCCGTCTCGACGATGCAGAGGTCGCCATCTTGGCGTACGGCATTACCGCCCGCTCTGCCAGGGCGGCCGTCAAGACGGCGAGAAATCGCGGGATCCGCGTCGGGCTCTTCAGGCCGATTTCGCTGTGGCCGTTCCCGGATCTGGAGCTCGAAAAGCTGGCCGGACAGGTGAAAGCGATCATTGTGACCGAGATGAACCTGGGACAACTGATTTACGAAGTCGAGCGGGTGGTCCGAGGCGCGGCGAGCATTGTGGCGTATCAGAAGGCGAGTGGGGAGCCCATTCACCCCGAAGAAGTCCTCTCCGCCGTGAAGGGGGTATGTTGATGTTTGATTACGAACAGTATTTTCGGAAGGAGATGATGCCCCACATCTGGTGTAAAGGCTGCGGGAACGGCATCATTCTGAAGGCCCTCCTCCGCGCCATCCATCGTCTGGAACTTTCCAAGGATCAAATTGGAATGGTGTCGGGGATCGGCTGTTCCAGCCGACTGACGGGCTACGTGGATTGTAACACGCTTCATACGACCCACGGCCGGCCGCTCGCCTTTGCCACGGGATTGAAACTCGCCCGGCCGGACCTGACCGTGATCGTCATCACGGGCGATGGGGACGGCCTTTCGATTGGCGGCAACCATCTGATTCACGCGGCGCGGAGAAACATCGATCTCACCTGTCTGCTCTTCAACAACCAGATCTACGGGATGACCGGAGGACAGGCGGCCCCGACGACGCCGGAGGAACTCTTCTCCACCACGACGCCGTACGGGAACATCGAGGGCCACTTTGACGCATGCCGTCTTGTTCAAGGAGCGGGGGGGACTTTTGTGGCGCGGGGGACGGCGTTCAGAACGATCCCCTTGGAAAAGCTCATCGTCGAGGGCATTCAGCATAAAGGGTTTTCGTTCATCGAGATCATGACCACGTGCCCGGAGATTCACGGGCGCAGGAACAAACTTGGGACGCCAGCCGAGATGCTCCAGGCCCTGGCCAAATCCAGCCTGCCGACCGGCGTCGTGTACAAGGCCGAGGCACCCGAGTACACCGCAGTTTACGATGAAATTATCGCGAAAGCGCAAGGGCGCAATTAGTTACGGTTCAGGGTTCAGAGTTCAGTGTAGGAATCTGTGTCTTCCATGAACCATGCACCCTGAACCATGAACTGCAAGCCATGAACTATGAACTATGAACTGAGCGACGAATGGAGCGAAAATGAGGTACGAGATTCGGTTAAGCGGTGAGGGAGGCCAAGGAATCATTCTGGCTGGGATCATCCTCGCCGAGGCGGCCATCCTCGATGGCCGGAACGCGATCCAGACCCAGGTCTACGGGCCTGAATCGCGCGGGGGAGCCACCAAGGCAGAGGTCATCATCAGCGATGAAGAGATCGACTATCCCAAGGCCGGACGGATTGACCTCCTGCTCGCTCTGACTCAGGAGGCGTGCGACAAATACTGTGGAGACCTGAAGGAGACTGGCACGCTCATTGTGGACTCCTCAGAGGTGGTCAGCCTTCCTTCGGGGGCACTTGCGACCCTGCGCCTTCCCATTCTTGAAACCGCCAAGGAAAAGGTAGGGAAGGCGGTTGTGGCCAATATCGTCGCTTTGGGCACGGTTGCTGCTCTCTCCGATGTCATCTCGAAAGAAGCCATTGAGAAGGCAGTCTCGGCCCGGGTCCCGAAGGGGACGGAGGAGCTAAACCTCAAAGCTCTGACGGCGGGGTATGAACTCGCCGCCAGCGAGAAGGGAGCGAGAGTGTAGCACGTCCCTTTTTGGGTTTTGGGTGCTGGGTGTTAGGTGTTCGGCTTTTTGTGTCGGTCGGGTTTCGGTCGTCGGTCGTCGAGTGGAGGTAGCGATGGGAAGGTCAAAGATTAGCATCATCGGCGCAGGGGCCGTGGGCGCGACCGCGGCTCATTGGGCTGTGGCCAAAGAGCTTGGGGACATCGTCCTTACCGATATCATTGAAGGGTTGCCGCAGGGCAAGGCCTTGGATCTGTGGGAGGCTGGTCCGGTAGAAGGCTTCGATAGTCGGATCGTGGGAACGAACTCCTATGAGGAAACGGTCGATTCCGATGTCGTGGTGATCACGGCAGGAATACCTAGAAAGCCAGGTATGAGCCGGGAGGATCTCCTCGCCACGAATAAGGCCATCATGAGCCAGGTTGTGGAGGAGGTGGTGAAACGTTCCCCGAATGCCTTCCTCATCGTCGTGAGCAACCCGTTGGATACGATGACCTATCTCGCGAAGCACGTGAGCGGCTTTCCGAAACACCGCGTCATGGGGCAGGCCGGCGTGTTGGACGCTTCCCGGTTTCGGGCGTTTGTGGCGGACGCGCTGCAAGTCTCCGTGGAAGATACGCAAGCCATAGTCTTGGGAGGGCACGGAGATGAAATGGTGCCGGTGACACAGTACTGTACGGTTGCCGGTATCCCCGTTGCACAGCTCTTAGCCAAGGACAAACTCGACAAGATCGTGGAGCGGACCCGGAAGGCGGGCGGGGAGATTGTGGCGTTGCTCAAGACCGGGAGCGCATTTTTCTCCACGGGGGCGGCCGTGATTCAGATGGTGGAGGCAATCCTCAGGGATAAGAAGCGGGTATTGCCCTGTTCAGCCTACCTCGAAGGGGAGTACGGTCTCCGGGACATCTACTTCGGCGTTCCCGTGAAGCTGGGCGCGGGGGGAATCGAGAAAATCATCGAAGTCGAATTGAGCAAGGAAGAACAGGAGGCCGTGAAGCGCTCGGGCGAGCTCGTGAAAAAGAGCATCGCCGGCCTTGGATTGTAGCTCAATATCGTCCCTTTCATCGCAGGAAAATCGACGGGCCTTCTTTGTGTTCACCGCGTCCCAGTTCGCCAGTGGCGATGTGCGCCATTGAGGCGGGCGTCATGAAGTTCCTGCACAAGCCGTCCACGGCGATGGAACGACTTTCACCTTCCCGTCCTCGGGCGACGGCCTTTCCCTCCGGTCGGCGCCAACTAACGCTCCTTCCTGCCCATCGGGTTGAACAAATCTACTTTGAAGCAGGGATGTGAGC
>CAZLDS010000127.1:0-5680 GCA_964558395.1 uncultured bacterium
TGCGCGATTTCTTCCTCCGGAGGCTACGTCAAGTCCCGTTTCATGGCCTCGAACTCTTCCTTGCTGATTTCTCCACGCGCGTACCGCTGGCGCAGGATCTCCAGGGCGCTATCGGACCGTGGCTCGCGCCCTTGCGTCACTAACCAGCGGATTCCGAGCACGAGGGCTACAATAATCAGCCCCCAAAACACAAGCATCATCAACCCCATCCCAATTCCCCACGGTCCCCACATGTAATGCATTCCCCACCCGTAATCGTACGGGCGCTCCTGCGCCCGTGCCGCTAGCGGCAGCAGTACACCGCTCAATCCCGCCGGGACGCATGCCGCAATTAATTTTATGCCCCGCCCGATGATGCATCGTGGACCGAATCCTACCCTCGGGGAAATCTCTCGTTTCATGAAACAGCCCTCCTCAAATCGTGTGAGTTAGGGGCTACTTGCCCGCAGCCTTCGCCATTTGCTTCAACGCCGCCCCGTGCTTCGTCAGGATGTCACCCATGCGCTCCATCATCTCCGTCCGGACTTGTTGTTGAAGCGCGGGGGTCATCTGGCCCATGGCTCCGCCGTACTTTTGCATCATCTGGCCCATCAGGCTTTGAATCTCGCCGTGAATAGACATCATGGTCCCCATGATCTCTGGCGATCCCATCATCGGCCCCAGCATGCCCATGCCCGGGCCCATCATGCCGTGACCACCCCAGCCGCCCATCATGCCAGGCCCCATGTGCCCCCACATCCCAGGTCCCATCTGGCCCGGGCCCATACCCTGCGGGCCTCTCGGAGGTCCCTGTTGCGCCAAAGTGTAGCCGGCGAGGCCGAGAGCAAGGGTCAACACAAGGGCGGTAATCAGTCCTTTTCGCATTGGAATTCTCTCCCTTCTTTTTCTATTCAGATTTTGCCACGCTGCCCACGAGGACAGGTCGCCGCGCACTCAGATCAGCGTCACGACACGAACGGGGAAAGATTCCGTGCCGCAAATACGCGCTCTACGTCGCAGGATATGGTAAGAGAAAAAAGTTGCAGGGCCTTAGGAGCGAGGAGGTGGGGAAGGGGGCCTGATTGAAATGCTTTCATAAAACGTATACGGCTCCGTGCTAAGAGATAACATCAGCGCTTGACTCATGGAGACTGTTTGACGTTCACTCAGGACCACAGAGGTTGCGCACGCTTGAGCAGTATGAGACGCGGCCCACGGTGTCCCGGATTGGTGGTTATGATTGTCGTGGGCGACCGTGAGACAGAGGCCAAGGCCTGTCAGGACGCCGAAAACGACCAGATAAACCGTCAACTTGTGAATCAACTCCACCCCTCCGCCCGGTATCACTTGAGCTGGCCGTCGTGGGTCGTGTGTCATGAGAAACCGTACTTTTCTAGTATTGCGAATACCTTAGACTTGTCAAGTCCTAGCCGCTAAATCGGTTTGGGCTTGGGCAATGCGTCGGCCCATCCTCCCCGAGATCGCTTGCTTCCGTTCACTGGGACGGGGCCTGCACATTAGCCGTGATGATCACCTCGACTTCTTTGTGGGAGGGGTCGTTCGAGGCGATGTAGATGTGGCGCCGGACCGGCCCGCTGTCGGGATGGACTCCCGAGTCGTACCGGATAACAAGTCTGCCTTCGCCGCCCGGAGGAATAACCTTCGGCTCGACTTGGGCAGTCGTGCAGCCGCAGGATGTCGAAACGGCTTCGATGGTGAGGTCCCTTTTCCCTGTGTTACGCATCGCAATTTCTGTGGTAACCACCTGACCTTGCTTGACCTGACCGAAATCGTGGCGGGACGCCGAAACTGCAATGTCGGGCTGTCCGCTGCCACACCCGGCGAGCGCCACCATTCCGAGGATTGCCATTCCGGCCAACCATCGATGCCTCATGTTTCCTCCTTCCGGACCGGTTGTACGTGCGCCTCTTCGGCGAGCGCTTACAATAATGTTGAGATCCGTGGGGTCACTTATGCGCCGCCCCCGGGAATGACGAGCCATAACATCCCGGCTCCCAGGCCGATCATGATAAGGCCGAACCAAAGGCGAAAGCGTAATGCGTGTTCGCGTTCCCAGGCCGCCCACTTCTTGGCCGTGCCCCGATTGCCTGCGGCGATCAAGATCACCACCAGCGGAAGAATGAAGAGGAAGTTGTAAAGCGTCAGGTAGGCGAGTCCCCAGACGTAGGTTGTCTGGGCGTTCAGGAGCGTGATGATGCTGACGTAGATCCCGCCGGAGCAGGGAAACGTGCATAGCCCGACGATAAAGCCCACCCCGATCGTGGCAGGTACCGTCGCCACCTTCAGGAGCGTGTTGACCTTTTCGTGGGCAATGGCCGGCATGTGCAGCTTGATGGGGAATTGGGGCCAGCGGTACTCGATCAGGTTCAGCATCCCCAATCCGATTAGCAGGTAACTGCCGACGCGGGCGACGAAGTGCGGGTCCTCGCTGAGCCGTACGGTGCTCAGAATCCCCAGGCCGATTGCGAAGTAAACCAGGAAGATCACGGCAACATAGATGGCCCCGAGTCCCAGGATCTGCTTCCGACTTTTCCGGATGGTGAAGAGAAATGCCACGAGGAGCAGGATGACGGCAAAGGCGCACGGATTAACGCTGTCGAGTAGGCCGGTGACCACGACGGCTGGAAGCAGCGTCGCCGGGTTCGCATCGCCCAAGGGCACCAGGATTCGGCTCGGAGTGGGCGGCAGTCTGTGCAGCGTTTCGTTCAGGGATGTGTGAATGGGAACGCTGAGGACTTCCCCTGCAAAGGACCACAATCGATACTCTTCCGGCGTGCCGTGCATTTTCGGCTGCTGGATAACCAGCTGGCGTGGCAACGGGCGGCCGTCCAGCAATTCGTTGAGGAGCGGACGGGGAACGTGACCGAGTACGACCAGCAGACCGCCGTCAGCCCGGGGGACAAACGCGTACAGCGAATCGGCAATCCGCCGGGGTAGCCCGACCGCCGCGGCCTGGGCGGCAAGTAGCTGACGGCCGCCGGGCCGCGTAAAGTCGTGGATCGCTGGCTCTACAACAACCCCGCCGGCCTTCAGCGCCGGTACAAGCGTTTTCTCGACATAGGGCCAACAGTCGGCGCACCCCGCGCTGAAGAAGATGTGGACGGCTTCAGGTCCTTCGGATCGTGCCAGGGCCAAGCTTGAGGGTCCCGCCGGGATCGCCAAGATACTCGCGACGGGGATCATCATTAGCCAACGACGCATCAGTGCTCCAGGTATCGGTATTTATTTAATTGTAGCAGTGAGGCGCGCTTCGGCCACCGGCGTATCCGGATCGTTCGTCCTCAGCCACACCACGCGCGTCACCCGCTCGCCAGGCTTCATCGGGTGATAGCCGGCATCGAACCGCACGGCGAGATCAGCCCGGTGCCCCGGGGGGATGATGTTGTGACTTAAAGACGCCGTCGTACACCCGCAGGACGTCACCATGTTGTTAATGACGAGGTCTTTGTTGCCCGTGTTGACCACGACGTAATTGAGGTTCACTACATCCTTGCGGCCCAATGCCCCGAGATGGCGGCTCGCCGGCTTCACGGCCACGTCCGGCTGGGGCTGATTCTTGGGGACCGAGCGTCCCATAAAACTCTGGGGGATGTTGGCCATGTCGTGCCACCCTCGGATGGAGTTGCCCTGGGTAGAGAGGGGGGGCAGAGACGCGATCTCGATGCCGGATGCGTCAATGACGCGGGGTTCCGGGCTGCGCCCCTGGACAAAGTAAAGACCTGCCCCCAGTCCCACCACCAGCACCCCAGCAATCATGAGGAACTTCCCTGATCGAGATTTTGACTTCCCCCCTGTTTTGAATTGCTTCCGCCGCTTGTCTTTTCGTGACATCACATCCTCCTTGCAACCGGGAGGACGAACCTCCTCGTGTGCCTCTTTGATCGATCGAACAAAATCGGGCAATATCGCGGTTAGATGCCTTGCCTTCTCCTTTCACTGCCACCGGACGGATCCAGTGAAGTGCTGATTGTACCTCAGTCGAGCGTCCAACGAAATACCCGTTCAGGGACTCCGGCGACACCTTTCACGACAACGACAAGGCTCTTTGGCTGAGGCTTCGGCAATGCAAATCGTACAGTTGCTCTCCGATGATGTCCTGCCCCCTCGACATCTTGCACTGTCGGTGCCAACTCGCCACCTCGTCCGTCCCGCAGCCGCACGATCTCTTTGAAGTCATAGACATCGAGATTGACCGAATGCGTATTTAGAGCTACCTGGAACGTCGCATTATCTCGACTATTGTCGAGAAGGGTAGTTGTCACTGTGACTCCACCTCCCCCGACCGATTGGTTTGCCCCGCCTTGTGCCTCAAGATTATGCAGCCATGCAGGCCCCACCAGGGCCACCGCGATTATCAGAATCCCCAAGGCCATATGCCTTGTATTCATTGCTTATCCTCCTCGGTGCTCTCGACGAACACTAGTGATTTTCTTCCACAGGCCGAAACACGTGCGGACGTTTCGCCGCCTCGATCCATTCATTTCAAAATCGCCTCGAGCTTCTTGCGCGACTCTGCGTCGGTCCAGTCACGATAGCCCAGCTCCTTGAACCGGATAATCCCCTCTGTATCGATGAGGAAGCTAGCCGGAATACTAAAAAGCCGGTAGAGGTACATCACTTCACTCTCCGGATCCAAGAGGACCGGAAAGGTGAGCCCGTACTCTTGCATGAAGTTTCTGATGACATCTTTTGGGCCTGTGTCAATGCTTATTGCAAGGATCTCGAGACCCCCAGGCCGATATTCCCGGTACGCCTCTTCCATTGTGGGCATTTCCAGGCGGCAGGGAGGACACCAGGTTGCACAAAAATTGATGAAGATGGCTTTTTTCCCTCGGAAGTTGGACAGGCGGGTCATGTTCCCGTCCAAACTCGGGAGGACAAAATCCGGTGCCAGAGATCCCACGCGTGGCCCGGTCGGCGGAGCCGTTTGACTTTGGCCTGCTTGGACGGTGGCCAGGGAGAGGCCGAGGAGGAATAAGCTTGCTGCCGTAGCTTGACCACATCTCCGTCTCCCACGCATAACGGCGTCTAAGATCTCTCTTGGGATTGCGGTGTAGAAAGGAGCGCTTCGACCTCACTAGTAAGCGTCTCCATGTCGATCTCACCGATGTGTTTATGGGTGATATTGCCGTTTTGGTTGATGAAAAAAGTCTCCGGGATCCCAAAGACACCATACTCAATGGCAATCCGACTCTTGACATCGATGCCATTGGGATAAGTCTTGCCGTGTTCGGCGATGAATTCCCTCGCGTTTTTCTCGACATCCTGATAGACAATCCCGATCAGCATCAGCTCCTGGTCCTTATACCGTTGCCAGGTTGCCTCCAGCCTGGGGGCTTCATTCCAACACGAGGGGTAGCACCATGAAGCCCAGAAATTGACCACGACGGGCCGACCACTCAAATCGCTCAGCCGAACCTCGTTCCCGTCCAGGAGGGTCAGCGTAAAGTCGGGGGCCGGTCCTCCTACCAGCGGTGAAGGCACGATTCGAGGATCTGTCCAGAAACCGTAGGCTAACAAGAGAAGCAACGCAACAACTGACAGAAAGACGAGCGCCTTCGCCCCACGCCTGGGTACTGTCTGCGTCTCTCCTCTCGCATAAACCTCGGTCTGTTCGTCCGGCTTCTTTTCCAAAATTGTCGTCATGCCGCGCACCAAAGGATAGAGGTCCTCGATGATA
>CAZLDS010000128.1:0-5178 GCA_964558395.1 uncultured bacterium
GCTGGGGTCAGACGAAGAGGCACTTGAAGCAGCCATGCCTGTCCTACTCGGCAGACATTGAGCGCACCGAACTAGCAGCAGGAAGGGGGGTATACCGGGGAGGGTGATCCGGACATCGGGCACTCGGGCTATATCGCTCTCGCGAATCTCACGACTACCCCAAGGACTTTGAGCGACAACGTACAGGGAGCCTGGCAAATGTGTTGCCCCCCCAGTCCTGCTGCGGTACCCAGCTTGCCCCAGCCCTGGCCGTGATCGCCGGCGTGGTGGTGATGGGGCAGACCACAGCTAGTAAAGTGGCCAATGTGGTAAGGGCGGAAAAGGTCGAAGCGAGGGAGTTTGTTCTGTCGAAAGCCCAAACCCGAGGGAATTGCCTTAATTTTCCGGTAGATAACTGACTTTTGTGGCTTCGAAGGCCCCACAACAGGATCTTGGACCAGAAACGCAAGAAGGACGCTTAGTTATCCGTCGGCTAGTGGCTCCGACTGGGCAGTGGATACTAATGCTCTCGCGTGCACGGACTAACATGAAGGGTGGTTCGATCACCAGCGGCAGGTCACTAGATCTCACTTACTTCTCCCAAGCTATCCTCAGCGCGAGGAACGCCGCAAGGACACCCCCCCCCCGCTCTCTTCCGCCCGCGTTGGCCGCTCAGCTTTCCGGCTTCCCGGTCATGGTACGAGCCATTGACCTGTGGCTTGCGCGAGCGGCGGTCGGATGGAACCTCTTGAAACCTGGGAAGGCGACGCGGACTGGCAAGCCTCAGTCCCTCTCCCGTCACCTTACTTTACAAGGATTTGTAAGGGGCTCGTACAGACGCCCGGTAAGTCCCCTCAGGTGGCCGCAGGACGCGAGGACCTCGGGAGGGGTAGGGAAGGGTAGATGATCGGGATGCAGTTCACCCCAGACACCTTCCTGAGGGGAGCACGTGTGAAGAGGGCGTTGTTGCTTCTGCAAGAAGCACGTGACCAGAGTGTCCCATTGTGGAAAGAAAGTCCCACCAGTTCTGATCCGTTAAATTATTGACTTAGCTGGGGGAGATCATACGGGGTGAGATGGAAATACCCCTCCCTCTGCATCGGTGAGGCCACCCACGCTCTGTGATAATCGATACTTACCGTTGGTTGGATAACTGGAATCGCTATTGCTGAGAAAGTGTTAAGGAGTGGTGTACGCCGTGGGCATCTCCGGCAGGGACGCGGGGCTGCTCCGCGTGCACAAGCTCCTCGGCGAGGGTGGGCGCGACCTCGGGATGGTCGGCGAGATCACGCAGGTCAACGCCGATTACATCCGGAACTGCTCGACAAGAAGTACGTCCCGGTAATCTCGCCTGTCGGGCTCGGCGAAGACGGCGAAGGCTATAACATCAACGCCGACTGTGCCGCCGCCGAGATCGCCGTCGCGCTGCGCGCTGAGAAACTCATCTACCTCACGGACGTAGCGGGAATCCTGGATCAGGGGGAGCCCGTAAGTGAGATAAAGGCGAGCGAGGTCCGCGACATGATCGCGCAGAAGAAGGTTTCGGGCGGCATGGTGGCGAAGGCCAAGAGCGCGTTGAGTGCCATCGAGCGCGGCGTCGCGAGCGTTCACATCATCGACGGACGCATGTCGCACTCGGTGATCGCGGAGCTTTTCACGGACAGGGGAGTGGGGACGCTGATAACGAGGAAGCGAGGGGAGTGAAACGTGGACAGGATTGAATTGACTGTGACGCGCCCCGAACTACGAATCCGTAGTATAGCTCCCGCGGAGCTTACCACCTTCCTTGTGGGAGATCTTGCGGACTCAGGGGAAGTTCACTAGGTGCCAAGAAATCACCCAGGACCTTATCCGAATGCTAGGGTCCTGGCGTCATTCAGGGTTTAACGTCTTTGTGGCCAAGGACCTACTCACGGGATGAACAGGCCCCCATTTCCGGAATGGAACGCCCCGGCGTGACCCCACTGATTACCTATCAGAAGCATCTCAAAAACCCCAATAATATTAAGCACTTCCATGACCCTGCTACCACACTGCTACCGGCATTATTCCCACGCGAGCCCATTCTCTGGATCACGGGGGCCTACGGGCCTTACGTGGAAGCAAAATCATCACCATAAACTCAACACGCACTAGAATGGGCACTGATCCAGGAGCGGTCGAGGCCGGTAGCTGATCGGACCGGGACGGTCCATATATGCAGGGGGCAAAAAAATCGGCCTCCCATTTCCGGGGAGCCCCATTTCCCGATCCGGCGGGATGGAGGTGGTTCTCTTCTGCCGCAATAGACCCACCTGCTGTCAAGTGCAAGCTACTTTCGTTAAGGCGGTGAAGTGGGGTCGAAGAGAGGAGGGAAATTGGGGCGTGTTAGATCGCTACTCCGGTTCCATGCTTCCTTCTCGTTGGGGGTGGCAGTATCAGAAGTGATGCGTTCACGGCGCGCTCGGGCGGAACATGGATCGAACGATATCGCACACCAGCTGGGCCCGCTCCCGGAGTTCCCGCAGCTGCTCCAGCTGCCGCCGGAGCTCTTGCTCCATGGGCTCCGCCTCTTGGACAAACTTGGCGAAGGTGGCTCCGCTCTCCCCATCGATCTCGTCCCGGAGTTGCGCAATCCGGTTCCTGACGTCGTCTGCAGGAGTGAGTCGATCGCTTAACAGGGTCCGCACCTCGTACAACCGATCGACCAGGGACAAGGGGGCCATCGCCAACTTTTCGAGTCTCGCCATTAATTCCGTCTGGTAACCCTCCAATATCCCCCGCTGATACTCTCCCTCAACCCATTCAAGGTCGTCCCGTGTTTCACCCATGAGAGCCTCCTTGCGATAAGGGGATCTTTCGTCTCCGATTTCCGGTCTTGAAAAGAAAAAAGCCCCCAAGGAATCATAGTCTAATTCAGCTTAGCTCCGTTGTCAAGGAAGTGATGATGTTGGCTTCCGTAGGAACGAGCCGGGCGGCAAGGTCCAGCCCCTCTGACTACTAGAGTTTGTGAGACGGCCACCATGCTCCGAGGACCGGCGAGGAGAACAGCCCCCGCAGCGTGGTGCCGCAAGGGCCCGTGTTTTTCCTTTTCTGGGGTTAGGCTTCACCCCCGGGTCGATATCTTGCGGCGGGATACGGGGCCCCGCCTCGGCTCCAAGAAGGATCGGTTCTTGCGGGAAGATTTCAACTACAAACCTTCACGAAAAGTTACTGGTTATAACCTACGATTCATCACCCTCGCGCGATTCTGGACGCCCGACACGCAAGAGAATTCGGATCCCCTTGAGTTCTTGGTGCACACCATGCAGGGTGCGGGCGATCTCGTTCAGCCGCAGTGCCCAGCGCAGGATGACTAAATTGATGGCCCAGACCAGCAAAAAGACTGCAACCGCCAAGGCTGCTAAGCGCCAGAGTCCCAATGCTTCCATTTTGGTGTCCTTTCTTGCCGACGTAGCCTCAGGACTATGGGGCGCTGGGTATGGCGATGCTTATTCGGTCAGATAAGGAACGTCGGGTATCTTCCCTTGCAACTCCTCGAAGACCGCCTGCTGCTCCCGCGTCATAGTACGTGGGAATTCCATCCAGAACTCTGCCCGCCGGGATAGGCAAAGCACGTGATCGGGTGCCCATTCTTGCCACGCTTTCTTGAGATTGTCGACGCCCTTGTCAGGATATTCATGCAGACTGCCCAGGCTGTACTTGGAAAACAGTGTCGCACTTTTCCGCTGGCATTCCGCCCATCCACTTCGTTCTGCCAGATCCCGCAGTTGTTCTCGCTGCTGGCGGGTAAATCCTAACTTCTCCGCCCAAAAAAACGCGTTGTACTTTTTTTGCAAGAACTGCAGGACTTCTCGACGCTGGCGGGCCGCATCCCCGCGCGGCACGAGCTGAGCTGTGGCGGAAGATTGGGCGGGTGCTTCCTGCCAGGAGGGCACTGGCTCTTGCTCTAGGTCTTCGCAGCGCACGTAGCCCTTACTTTTCGTCCGCCTGCCCATGGTGATGTAACACCAGGCCCCCTCGGGGCCGGTCAGGGCGAAGTCCAACATCACCACGGCCCCACGTTGCAGGGTCGTCACCACCTCGCTGCTGGTCGCCATCTGCGCGTAGAGGGACACTCCGTCCCGCTTCACGGTCGCCCGTCCCGCTGGCTCCCCTTCAGTCGGCCAGCCAAGAGCCCCCGCCATAAGCCCGCAGACGACGAGCCAGAGTAATACACGTATTCTACCTGTCCATCGCGTTATCACCGGATACCCCGTGATCATAGTGTCCGACCTCAGAGAGGGAAAAACAAACTTCTCCATCACGAAAATCGTGCACGTCCCATGCCAGCCAAGCCCGCAACACCAGCAGCAATCGGGTATGGCCTCTGCCTCACTCGAAAATTTGCTGGTCGGGATGGCACTGCACGTCACCACCCACGCGAAGACATAGGTCCAAGGCTGTAAAGAAGATCGACACCCTTGGAAAGAAAGGTCCCACAAATTGCTGAATTGGAATGCCCTGTCTGTCTTACCGCGCCGTCGAAATGCTTGACACTTTTGCGAGGTCCGAGGGTATCGATAGCAAATTATCCAATACGGCTTTGCCGGGACGAGGATTGCGGTGTATCGGCGAGGGTCCCAGACGTTGCGATGAGGCTCTGATTTGGGCCTTGGACGGGTTACAACTATAGATCTTCGCCGGAGGTTACTGGTTGTAACCCACACCGCAGTCGAAGAGGGTGGTGAAAGGACACGCTTAGCTGTACTGAAAAGCAAAACGCCCTCCAGGCCATGCTCCGCCCGGAAGGCACTTCGAGTTGTCTGATACCTGAGGTGGGCTAAGGGCTATCGTACCCCGAGTCCATTTCAGCATCCCATGGGAGCTTCTTGCTCCCTCTCATGCGTGACAAACGGCAACACATCGAGGGGTCGCCGCGAGGTGCTACACTTGTACCCAACAGGCCCCCCTGTGGCGGGGTCAGAACTATGCCTACCCCGGGTCTATTGTGCACTTTCGGTTGTCATCACGGTGTTTCCGGCGAATGGTCTTTGCCCTTTCTCTCAGCCTCTTTGCTTTACCCACTCTTCCAGTCGCCCTGTAAAGCTCCGCCAGATTGTTTAGGGAGGTAGCTACATCGGGCTGTTCGAACCGAAGGCTAGCTCACGTAACCCCAAAGAGCACTTGTACAGGCGCTCAGCTTCGGCAAACCTTCCCTTGGCCCGGGAAAGATCCGCT
>CAZLDS010000129.1:0-5140 GCA_964558395.1 uncultured bacterium
ATAGTCCTCCCCCTGAACGAATCGTAAAGGGAGGCCCAGGGTCTCCTGATAAAATTGAACGGCCCTCGGAACGTCTCTCACAATCAATCCGATAAAGTCGCACCGCTCGATGCCTACCATCGTCTCACTCCGGTCTCATCCCACGCTCCGCTCGCCACCTTCTACTCCTCGGGCAAGACATAACTACTTGTCGCGTGGGCGATCATTCTTTCTTGATTATCATCCATGAAGAGCCGGATCTCCCCGTAGGCAATCCGCCTCCCTGTTTTCAGCACCTTTGCCCTGGCGAGGACGTCTCCCCCAACCGCCGGGCGCAAGAAGTTGATCTTGAACTCATTGGTTACGGTCATCGGCTTGAGGCCCACAACGCTCAGGATCGCATAGTAGATGGCGATGTCGGCCAGCGTCATAAGCATCCCCCCCGTGATGTACTTTCCCGGTCTGAGGTATCGTTCATCATACTTCATGCGAACGACCGCATATCCCCTGCCCAGCTCCTCGCAATGAATGCCGAAGTCTGCGAGAAAGGGGCAATGTTCCTTGGCAAGCTGCTCCACGACTTCCTTCGTCACTGTACTTTGCCCCATCGCGTTTTCTCCCTTACATTCAATTATCGATAGACGACGTCCCGTGAACAATGCGCAATTTCTCCGCGCAGAGCATCGCGGAGGTGGAAATACCCGTTACGATGGAAATCCAAAGCGTTGGGCTCAAGGAAATACCAAGGCAGGCAGTCGTTGAGGGGACAGATGACCTGCATGCATCGCAGAGGCATGCATCTCACGACGGGAAGAATGGCAGGGCCTGCCCCATTGGACAGGCCCTGAATCCTACCTCTTCTTCTTGTGCCGCATGCGGCGGCGGAGCTTCTTGTACTTATGCTTCCGGATCTTCTTCCGGCGCTTCTTGACAACGCTCCCCACCCAGAGCCTCCTCTGTTCTACCCGCCCACCGACTGTCGGACTTCTCGGACGGCTTCCATCATCGCACGGAGCTTCCCCTGGGCCTCCTCCACGCTTCGGGTTTTCAGTCCGCAATCGGGATCAACCCAGAGAGCCTCAGGCCGAAGCACCTGGAGTGCCTTTTCGATCCGTTCCTTGACCACACCCGGCGCCTCCACGGCATGGGAATGGACATCGAGGACACCGAAGGAGAGATCCTTGGTGAACGGATCTTTTTCGAAAAGACCGATGAGGTCTAACCCGCTGTTGGACATCTCTAGGTCGAAGTTGTCCACGGGCAGGTCCAGCATCTGAGGATAGATGAACTCGAAGGCCCCGTAGCAGATGTGCGTGACAAAGTAGGCCGGGATGCTATCGGTAATCATGTGCATCGCCTCGCGGGCGAAGCCCAGCTCTTCCGGCCGCACCGAGAGGGCGGGTTCATCGATTTGGATAATCTTGGCTCCAGCCTCCACCAGGGCTTCGACCTCCTTCCGGATCACCATGGCAAGGGCAAAACACGCCGCCTTGCGATCCGGATAGTAGTCATTGAAAGACCAGTCCATGATGGTGTAAGGGCCGGTGAGCATCCCCTTGACCGGCTTCGCTGTGAGCGCCTGGGCAAACTTCCACCAGTTCACCGTGATGGGGCGGGACCACTTCACCTCCCCCACGATAATCGGCTTGAAGTAGTACCGGTTTCCATAGGACCGGACCAGTCCCCCTCGGTCAAAGCCGGGGAGGATTTCCGCGAAGTAGGCCACCATGTCCCCTCGATACTGCTCCCCGTCCACCAAGATATCCAAACCGATCTCTTCCTGTTGCTGGATCCAGAATTCGGTCGCCCGCCGCTCGAGGGCCTCCAGATCTTTTTGGGTGATCTCCTTGCGGGCAAACTTTGCCCGCGCCTCCAAGAGGTAATCAGGCTTCGGGAAGGAACCGACCGTACTCGTGATGAACAGAGGGAGCTTGAGCCCCAACCGCTCCAGCTTGGCTCGACTCATCTGTTTCCTCTGTGGAGGAATGTGTCCTTGAACTCTTTCATTAGCGTGAGCTTCGCGACAGCCTTCTCCCGCGGGAGATACTCGAGGCCGCACGAGGGGTTCAGATAGACGACTTGTCCATCCACCTGCGGAAGAATCTTGTCCAAGATGGGCAAGACTTCTTCGGCCGTCTCCATCCGAGTATTTCGGCCGTCAATCAGCCCCAGGCCCAGGGTTTTTCGTGAGCCAACCGCTGCGATTTTCTTCGCAAGTTGAGGCGCATACGTAAAGTCGAACCCCAGGATCTGAACCGGAAGCTCCTGGAGCCCTTCGTAGATTGGAGTGGCGTCCCCAAAGTACGTGTACAGGGACAGCTGGGCTGACCCTTTCGCCTGGCTTAACGGTGCAAGCGCCTTATGAAGGAGGGGAAGGTCCCGCGGATGTCTCAGAATGGACGGCTCTTCCACCTGAATCACCTGCGCCCCCGCCGCGGCCAGGGCGCCCACGTCCTGGGCCAAGACCTCACTGAGATCCATGACCAGCGTGCTCAACTCTCCATACTCCGGAGCCTGCCGGATGGAGGAGACGGCCAAGGTGTACGGACCGGTCAAGATCGGCTTGATCGGGCGGGGTGAGATCTGCTGCGCATGCCGAAACTCATCCACGACGAGGGACTCTTTTCGGCCGACCTTTCCCTTCAACACCGGCTGCCGGAAATAGAAGTTGGTATCGAAATAGCGAAGAAGACCGTTGATCTCTACCTGGGCGAGCTTTCCGGCTAAGTGCGAAATCGGGTCGTACCAGCGGATCTGGCCGTCCGTAAGGAGCTCGCATCCCGCGGCGGCCTGCTCCTCAATGATTTCTGCCACGACCGAATCCTGGATTTGATTGAAGGCCTCTCCGGAGATCTCTCCGCGCTCTCGTTGGGCATAGGCACGGCGGAGGCGCTGCTCTTCCCTGCTGGCCCCGATCCTGGGGTAGCTACTATGGTTGGCCAGACGCAATTCCATCACGTCTCCGGCGCGAGTTCATGGTTAATGGTTCAGAGTTCATGGAAGTCCCCCATACTGAACCACGAACCCTGAACCCTGAACGGGACTAACGACCCTACTTGATCTTTTGGATTGCCTGTTTTACTTCCTCGTAATTCGGCTCTTTCGTGGGGTCGTCAGAGACCCACATATAGCGGATCGTCCCTTCCTTGTCGAGGACAAAGACGGCGCGTTTGGCGGCCGTGTACCCCGTGAGGCCTGCGAAGTTGAGAAGCTGAATATCGTAGGAGCTGATGACCGTGCGCATATAGTCACTCAGGAGGGGAAAGTTAATCTGGTTCTTCTCTGCGAACACCTTGTTTGCAAATGGGGAATCTGCACTGATCCCCACCACAGCTCCGCCAACGGCACTGAGGTCGCCCACACTGTCTCGAAACGTACACATTTCCTTCGTGCAGACCCCAGTGAAGGCGGAGGGATAAAAGGCCAGGACCAGATTCTTTCCTTTGAACTCCGCGAGGCTCCGCGGTTTTCGCTCAGTATCCACCAGAGTGAAATCGGGAGCCTTCTGTCCGACGGCAAGTCCCATCACTTCCTCCTTTCCCAACACGATTTTCACTATGAGAGAGGGACAAAAACGGGCGCCCAGGGGAGCCCTGGGCGCCCACGGCATCACGAACCGCAAGGTGTGATTTACTTACTCGACGACCCAGGTATCTCCACGGTTGAATATGGCCTCGAGATTCCCCGGCCCGAGCTTCTTCTTGGCATTCTCCACCTGGACGTGGGCGCCCTGATCATACGTCATCCGTTTTACGTCTCGAAACACGCCGATGGGGGTGGGAAAATGTGCACCCAAACGGCTCAGGATGTAAGCCATGGCTGGCTTGGTCTCATCGTGAACGAGAAGTTGCGATTGATCAACCCCCTCGCCCAAGGTGACGATCTCAGCGGACATGTCGCGACGCAGGCGGATCCCCTTGTCCCGTCTCTTCCCAAAGATCAGCGGCTTGCCATGCTCGAGAACCAGCGTCGTATCTGCCTTCCTGTCTCGATCGGTGAGCGGCTCCCACGCTCCATCGTTAAAGACGTTGCAGTTTTGCAGGATCTCGATAAAGGCGGACCCCTTGTGCTCGTGGGCGCGCTTGAGGGTCTCCTGCAGATGCTTGGCTTCCACATCGATGGTCCGAGCCACAAACGTGGCCTCAGCCCCGAGGGCGATCTCGATGGGGTTAATCGGGTAATCGACCGATCCAAAGGGGGTCGATTTCGTTACCTTGAAGAGCTCCGATGTGGGCGAGTACTGGCCTTTGGTTAACCCATAAATCCGGTTGTTGAAGAGCAGAATCTTGATCCCGACATTCCGCCGCAGGGCATGGATCAGGTGGTTTCCACCGATGCTCAGGCCATCCCCATCCCCCGTCGCCACCCACACATGCAGATCGGGCCGCGCCACTTTGAGCCCAGTAGCGATGGCTGGGGCCCGACCGTGTATACTGTGAAATCCATACGTATTCATGTAGTAAGGAAAGCGGCTGGAACAGCCGATACCAGAAATAAAAACGCATTTCTCCCGGGGGATGTTCAGCTCCGGAAGCACCTTTTGCATCTGGGCCAGAATAGAATAATCCCCGCAGCCGGGGCACCACCGGACCTCCTGGTCCGACGTAAAGTCCTTCCGGGTTAATTTTCCTGTCGAAGGTGCAACCTTAGTCATGTTCATTCCTCCAAAAATTCGTCTATCTTCTGTATGAGTTCCCCCACCCTAAAGGGCTGGCCTTGGACCTTGTTAAACCCCTTAGCATCCACCAGATACTCTGTCCGGATGATCTTCACAAGTTGGCCCATATTCAACTCCGGAACCAGGATCTTCTCGAAGCGGGGAATGATTGTCTTGAGGTCGGCCGGGAGCGGATTCAGGTACCGGAGATGCACGAAGGAAACGGACCGACCCTGGGCCCGCAGACGCTCGACTGCTTCCAGTATAGCACCGTACGTGCTTCCCCATCCGATCACCAAAAGCTTTCCGGAGGCATCACCCCGAATTTCGGTCGGCGGCACGTCCATGGCGACCCGGGCCACCTTTTCTGCCCGGAGCCGGTTCATCTTTTCATTGTTTGCAGGATCGTAGCTCACATTGCCGCTGCCATCATCCTTTGCCAGCCCGCCGATCCTGTGCTCGAGTCGCGGCGTCCCCGGCCGCACCCAGGGCCGGGACAGGGTC
>CAZLDS010000130.1:0-4980 GCA_964558395.1 uncultured bacterium
GGCCAATTGAAACGACACTTGAGCCTCCGCCTGCAATGCCAACCCAAGCGTCAGCATCAACCCGAGAACTAATACCTCTAGTCGAACGGGCTGCATCCACTTCATCCTAAAAGTGCTCCTCTTGTCCATTATCCTTGCCTCCACAAAACAACGCCTCCCCGGGCCATGCTCCGCCCGAGAAGGCGTCTGCGTTCTCTGTGCGTCAACGCGTCTCTCAGAAGTGGGGTCAGGGCTTTTCTCACCCCGGTTCCATCACCACACCTCCTGATTTGGACCTGAGTATCCCCCACCGTCCAAGATGAGTCAAGCACGATGCCTTTTATTCGCGATCCGGCCATAGGGCCTCGCGTATCTTCTCCGCCGCCGCCTCGATCTCCTCTACGGCTGCCGACACATCCCGGTCCCTTTTCCTCTGCCACTCCTTGCTCCGACAGGAAGCATTGCAGAAAAGCCGCCTAGCCGCCTTGTGTCTTCCCGCCTTGGTCACTCATCGTTCCTCCCTTCGCTTGTCCCCGGCCAGTTCGACCGGCCACCCCCTCGAGTCGTGGCCGATCACAAGCGGCCGCTTTCGATTCCCCTCCTCCCATCGGGACTTTTTTCGGTGATGCCACCCGCACAAACTGCGGAGATTCGCAAAGTCACGCTGGAGTTCCCAATCACCTTCCGGTCGTTTCACGTGATCGATCTCCGTCGCGGGCACTGTCTGGCCCAACAAGAGGCAGAATTCGCAGAGGGGGTGCTCGGCCAGCCACGCCGGGCGAATCCGCTCCCGCCAGACACGCGACCAGAGAAACTTTCGATCGGGATCGTCCTTGCGATAGCGGTCAGGATTCATGCGCCTCATCCCAAGTCCTGAATCTCGTCGGCCATACGCCGAGTCATGTTCGAGAAGCGGACGAGATCCTCCCGGAATTCCCTGGAGCCGGTGTGGTGCTTCCAGGCGTCGAGGGACTTGAAGAAGATCGCCTTCCACGCAGCGGCAGTGTCCTTGAGTCCCGCTTCTCGGACCATCTCTTCGGCCGCTTCGATCAGGATGGCGTCGATCAGCGTGTTATCGACATGAGCCATGGAAATTTCCTCCTTTTCGAAAAAAAGTTGAGCGAAACGCCGGGCAGGGGCCTTTTAACATTTCGCGACGCGCGTGCGGCTGAGCGTCCCTGCGTTCCCAAACCTCGAATCCCCCCCATATCTGCGAATTTTGAAACTAATTAAATTCGAACCTCGCGTGCGGCTTTCTCTCTAAGTCCTTGAAAGATTTGACTCCCCCCGGTATCTCGACTACTGCAACCATTGCAGTAGCATTGCCGCCAAGCAAAACGGCAATGATTGCCGATTTGAAATCCCCAATCATTAGGGATTTCACAGCACGCCATCCCTCGGTTTTATCACCTGCACCACGCGCCGCCGACGGCGTGGCGGATGGTGCGGGCGCGCGATCTTCTCCTGGCACGCGCCGCACAACCCCGCCAGATATTCCCCCGGCTGAAGATCCCTCTTGTAGCCGTCACACTTGGTGATCGCGCTGTACTTGAGCTTCATGATGCTTCTCCTCTCCTGGCAGCCTTGGCAGGACAAAGGGTCATGTATCCGCACGGCCATTCCTCCGTTGCCGATAGGCGCGCTGCCGACAGGCAGACGAGCAGGTCGTGGCATCGAGGCGAGAGGGGGTGAATAGCCGCTGACAGACTTGGCATGTTTTCCCCTCGCGGGCTGCCGTTCGGCGTGCCTTGGCCTTGGCATTTGACCTAGCTACGTGGAAAGCTCGAGCGCAGCGATCGGAGCACAAGACGTGCCACCACCTCCACCACCTTCGCTCATGATACACGGGGCGACCGCAGCCCTCGCAGGGCTTTGGATCGGCCCAACCTCCCCAGGGACTCTTTTTGCACTCCTGACAGAACGGGGACACCGTCCACGAATAGCCGCCACCAAACCCGCGCACGCCAAACAAATTCCAGCGCCGTCTCCAGACCGGCTCGTCCGGCGCGAGGCTCCGACCACATTCGCTGCAACTCTGCCCTTCATAAGCAGCGACCCGGGCCCGCTTGATCTTCTCATCGAGGACCGGATCGCCAGTGCTCAAGAGTGCCTTGAGCCCTGCGGTCCACTGCTCAAAAGAGATTTCGGGTTCGTTACGGCTGTCAAATTCGGAGACGTCTACCAATTTGCTAACTGTAACGTTCATGTCCCTCTCCCATTTATTTTCAGACTCGTCGGGGATCACCGCATAACTCCTTATATCTTCTTTCTTTTTTCCCCCTTCGGGGTCCCTCCTCTGGTACAAATACCGGTACCCTACGACGCTTATGAAAATAATTCAGAACGGGGGCTCCTCTCCGAAGAGTCCGGCTAACCGCAAGTCATAGCGGTACTCGTCGCTCAACCGCCACTTGTACGGCTTGCGCCCTCGTCGGCCCGTCTCGAAGTCCTCCTGGCCGTCACCGATGTCCCGCTCCGCGATGCCCAGGACCCAGAGGTCCTCGAGCAGCTCCAGGCACCGCTTGGTCGGGATACGCGTTTCGGCCATGACCTCGACGGTCTCGGTCCATTGCCACGGCTTGAGCTTCTGCAAGGTCACCACCACCGCCATGCGGTTCCGATTCATAGTGTCGAGGGCCACCTTCCGCATCACGCCCAGCTCCTCGGGCCCGACAACCTCCTTCGCCCGCACGATGGCCAGCGCCTTCCCGAATTGCGCCAGTTGCTTGGCGAGCCGCGCCGGGGTCTCCGGCTGAGGGATGTAGTCGATGGCCCGCTCGTACCCGTCGCGGGGCACGCCGGCCCGTCCCTTGGCGACGAGATCCGCCAGGACGACGAGGACTCCTTCGGTCTCGTCCGGCATGCTGACCGCCTTCTCACTGATTTTCCCGAGGGACAGGACGAACCCCTCCATTGCCTCGCCCAGCTCTTTGCGCATCTTCGATTCGGTGCCCGCGTTCCTGAGCGCCCGCCGCGCGATGTCCTGGCGTCCCTCTGTCTCCGGGCGGTAGAGGATGAAGCGCTCCCCGAGGACGCCGTGGACTGCGTGCTGGCTGTCGATCACCTCCGTTACCCCGGCGAGAAAACCGACGCGGCCTTCCCACGACTTTTGCTCGCCGGTGCCGTAGGCTTTCGCATAGCTCCCGTCGTAGACCTCGCGGAGCTGGGCGAAGATTTCCGCTCGGGCGTCCCGGTGCATGGTGAGGACGGTTGTGAAGTCTTTCAGCATCACCACCTTGTTCGTGAGCTGCGGCAGAAGGCTCGCGTCCTTTTTCCCTTGCTTGCCTGAGAGCAGAGTATTGGCCGTGAGATTGCTCAGGGGATAGGCCACGGGAAGCCGGGACAGCGCCCGAATGATCTCGGTCTTGGCCGAGGATGGCGGGGCTACGACGAGCAACCAGAGAGGATCGCCGCCGAGCTGGTTCGCCACGACGCCCGCGAGAATGACTTCCAAGAGGTGCGGATCTGGCAACAATAGCCAATGGGCGAAAACCTCTTTGAGCCGCTCGAGGCTTCCGCATCCTTTCTTGAGCAGCTCATCCCGAAGTGAAGAGTCCAAGCGAAGTCCCCTTCATCCGTACATCACACTTTCTGATAGGACAGCCCTTTCATCTCCTTGAAGGCGTTGAAGAGTTCCCGGGCGGACACCAAGTCCCCGCCGTTGTAATAGTCGAGGATGACCGACTCGGGCACGTCAGCGAAGGTCCACTCGGTGCGCCGACCGTCCGGGTGGACCTCTGCGATCTTGTACCCCTTGGCCCGGAGGTAGGCCGCCAGGTGGACGTCCGAGACTTTACGGTCCTTACTCATTGCCTCGCCCACGCAATCTGCCGGTCCAGCGTTGCGCCGCGTTCCACCAGCTCCCACACTTCCTCTTGATCTCTGCGATCCCATGCTCGCCGCCACGCCTCCCCCGCGGCCCGCTCGAGCTCGTGCAGGATTCCACTCGTCTCCCGGCGGACCTGGAGGACGCTCGCCCGCACAGACGGCAAGCGGAATGCTTTTCTCTTTCGCTTGGGAAGATCGGGGAGAGTGATGCCGGCCAGGCACGCAGCGATCCGCAGGCTCTCGCGGCGATCAACTTTCAGGTAGTCCTCGAGAAAGCAGAAAACGTCCCCGCGCCACTGGCAGGCCCAGCAGACAATGCCGCCGTCCTTGGTGGTCATCGAGGGATGATGATCGTCATGGAAGGGGCAACAAAATCGCCGGAAACGAGGCAAGCCGAGGAATTGCGTCAAGACCACGTCGGCAGGAAGGGCGGATTTGATCTTGGTGAAGATACTCATTGCCCGCACCCCCGCCGATGCTCCCTGACCCATCGCTCGACTTCCAGCGGATCAAGTAAGACGATTTTCCCGAGGCGGAAATGCGGCATCCCTTCGTCGCACAGTTGATAAACCCTGGCCTTGGACACCGGCAAGATTCTTTTGATTCTGGGATTGCTGACGCGGACGAGCTCTTGGGAGGTTTCTTCGGTGGGTTGGTCTTTCATGGTTTCACGCCTCACAAAAAAAGGAACGGGTAGCATGATGCCGGCCCGTTCCGTCGGCGTAAAACCGGGACGCTTTATATTACAGGAGGCGCGCGGTACCCCCTAAATCTTATGTCTCAACCCGCGGAGAGTGCGCCGTGCCGCGGGGGATATCGATCTCCTCTCCTTGATCTTGGTTTGGTTGGTGGCCTCAGTCATCACCTGTTGAATCCGTCTCTCCTTGGATTCGGCCCGAGACGGTCTCACGAATGCTCGCGAGGTCAGTTTGACATCATTACCCATAACCCTACGCTAGCCGGTGGTCGTGTAGGATGTCAAGAAAAAAGATGTCCTCACGCGGACGTTTTTTCATTCCCTCATACGGGAAGGATTGAATCAACTTGCCCTCATGGGGGAAGGTTTCCAATCCATGTCCGACTTATGTCCGACCCCGATTCCTGGAATCGCCTAAGTGTTGGTGACCCCAGCGGGATTCGAACCCGCGTTGCCGCCTTGAAAGGGCGGTGTCC
>CAZLDS010000131.1:0-4968 GCA_964558395.1 uncultured bacterium
TGGCACCAGCGTTCTTCCCAAGCAGAGGGCCGTGGGTTCGATCCCCATCGCCCGCCCCAGTGAATATAAACTCCAGTTCAAGATCTCATCTTGGGCCGAAGCCTCTAGGTGGCGCGCGCCCCCGCACTCTTGGCTCGCCCGATTTCCCTTAAGAAAGCTCTGTATCGCTGCCACTTGACCACTCAATCATGTCAGTATCCGGATTGGAGTGCGGAAGCCAGATTGCAATCGGATTGGCAAGTATCCAGCCTCGACGCACGATAGACTCGCAAAAGATTTCATGAGGAAAAGGATCCTCGTCGTCGAAGGCATTTATCGCCTGGTTTGGAGTCTGGAGATCGAGCAGCAGGGGGACCCGAACGAATGACCCGCTTCCGCCCGGATCTCTAAGGGTGCTACGAAGTTCGCCTCGCTTAGCGTCCTCCTCTGTGGAGTACGTGAAGCTTCCCGAGATTACTTGGAATCGAGCCTTCGTGATGGCACCGAGCACCTCGTCCAGGTTGTTTGAGAAAAGTTCTACATGAGCAAGCTGCTCCTCCTGACGTAGGTGAGCGAGCAGGAGAGCCGTCTTATTTTCGACGGATAGGCCCGAAGTGATCTCAAGAATGGTCTCATAGTCTGAGTGAAGTTCGCCCTCGGCCTTTCCCTTAGCTAGCCCAAGGATTGCGAGAAGACTACCCAGCTCGAAGCCCAATTTCCCCGTTCCGCCGACTCCTTTCGAGACTGTCTCCTTCTGCTCCTCTATAACGCGTCCGGCCAGCTGCGAATAGAGCGCGTCGATCTTAGCATCATTGCGATACCAGAAGATGAGCAATTCGGAGATGAACCGCCTTGGATCTGCTCGGTCATATGATGGTGTCACGATGCGATTTTCCTCGCTTCTCAAGTGCACTCGCCTTTGGAGTTCGCTCGCGTCCTCCCTATCCACAATACTCAGGTCGTCCACAGAAGCCGCCATGGTCTCCATGACCGACTCTACCGTCTGCCCGACGACGATCCCCATCGCCCGCCCCAGTAGATATAAACTCTAGTTCAGAAAGCCTTTCTCCGGCCGCTTGAACGACGCGAACCCTTATCGACAGACACAGGGCCGCCGAAGGTGACATGAGGCCGCCCCCGCCGCGATTGTGCGTCTTGCCTCTGCTGGTGTCAACGCGGATGCGTCTTTTTCAGCACGGAGTACGTAGCCCTCGCTGAAACTTTCCCAGATACCGAAGGTTCGGACCGGGTCGCCAGCGGACGATACGCCTCGACCTACAACTCCGAACAGGCGGCGAGGCGGCACCACCGCTTCAGCCCTGCTGACCGCCTCCGGGGTCATCTAGTGTGGGAGAATCGATCCGGCGGGGCCCCCGATTTCCTGAAGTTTCCCTGAAGGTCCCTGAAGATCTAGAGTCTAGTGCCTTAGCAATTGGCTCGGTTGCGGCAGGGGCGTCATTTCACCCTGTTTTCGCCCCGGTTTCACCCCGATTTTTGAATCTACGGCCTTAACAATTAGGCCCCCACCACCGTTCTTCCCAAGCAGAGGGCCGTGGGTTCGATCCCCATCGCCCGCTCCAGTAGAACCTTGCGCTTCGTGGGGGCGAAAGTCTGTGCACCCGCTCCGACGACAATTGACCGGCCCTTGACAAAAGAGAGTTACTTGCATGTACGCTTTTCTCGGCATCCGATGGAGGATCTCAAATAGGACGTCGCACGTTGGCGAAACAAGTCTTGGTGGCCACGGCCTGCGGCGCGAAAAAGAAGTCCGGAACCCACCCGATCAGCGTGCTGTACGAGTCGCCACGCATCAAAGCCCTTAGCGCGCGGTGCGCCGAGAATGGGTGGCCGTTCGCCATTCTGAGCTCAGAATACGGACTCGTCATGGGCGACGTGGCCAAGCCGTCCTACGACCGGCTCATGACGGAGGATCGAATTCCAATCCTTCTTCCCCAGGTCACGACCGCTGTTGAGCCGTACGCCGCGGTCGTCTATTTTCAAGCCGGGGCCCGACGGTTGTACAGGCGCCTGCTTGAGGAGGCGTGTCTCAAGGCTGGAGTCCAGCTGTATGCGTTCGGAAGCGGATTCATGGGCGGCATCAACGACCTGCAGAAGATAGTGTCCCAGGCGATGACCGAGAACTGACATGGAAGTCAGACTCCTTGGCGAGGAGAAGCTGGAGTTCCGCTGGCCTGACGGGGTGGTGGAGGAATACAACCCTGCGGAGCGCTACTCGGTCGTGTCTGACGGAGAGGTGCTCGAACTGCTCATCGGCCACGGATGGCGACAGGCCTTCGGTCGAAGGCGCAGGCGGGTCATAGTCTTCGACGGCGACGGACTATGGCCGATCATCGAGTTGGTCGGGACGGACGACTACGAGCGAACCAAGGACCTGGTCTGGCCCCTAAAGCGGCCGGGAACGAACGCACAGTATGGCGAAGGTTCGAAGCCCAACCCGGACTTCCTTACGTTCACAATGGTCCGCTTCCCAGAGTTGGTGACTGGCCCGCACGCATTCCGGGGCAGGGCGGCCCTTGTTTCCGAACAAGACACCGGCACTATCCTGAGACTTGCCCTCGTCCGTCGGCGACATCGCAAGAGTAACGTCGCGGAAGGCGTGCCCGAGACGCAGCCGCCAGCGCCCAAGTTCCGCGACACTACCTCTTCAGCGCTGGACACGAGCCCTCGCCTCGCCGACAGGCTGGCCGTGTCTGGATCGCTACTCGAATATGGACACCGGCTCGCGGGCGAAGGAGCCACGGGCGTCGTGGAGTTCACTGGGGAATCCGCGGCCGACGAACTCGTCAGGGACAATGGCTTGGCGTTTTTCTTAGCGGTCATCGCGGACCAAGGCGTGCCCGCGGAACGGGCTTGGATCTTGCCCTATCGCCTGAGCCAACGGCTTGGCCACCTCGACGCCACGAGGATTGCAGAGACGAGTCCCGCTGTGCTCGCCGGTGTCATCGCCGGTCCACCTTCGCTCCA
Source organism: uncultured bacterium (assembly GCA_964558395.1). Lineage (GTDB taxonomy): Bacteria > Methylomirabilota > Methylomirabilia > Methylomirabilales > CSP1-5 > CSP1-5. The sequence continues at coordinate 2,965 of CAZLDS010000131.1, forward strand.
CCGGTTTCCAAACATGATCGCTGACTGGATCGTTGAGGCATGCAGGCGTCTCACAGCCCTTGGCATCCAAGCCCAGGACATTTGGATGGCCGGGCGGACATCTCAGGAAATCGCAAGCACCCTAGAGAGCTTCAAGGGGATAGGACAAAAGAAGAGCTCTATGGCCACCAACATCCTGGTCCGTGACTTGGGCGTGCGTGTCACCGATTGGGAGAGCATAGACGTGTCCTACGACGTGCACGTTCGGCGAGTCTTCTTGCGGGCGGGCCTCGTAGGTCGCGACACCGAAGAGGACGTGATCAGCGCGGCGAGGCACCTGAATCCTCGTTATCCTGGAGCGCTTGACCTGCCAGCGTGGTTTGTCGGGCGCCAGTGGTGCCACCCGTCCACACCCGATTGCGGCAACTGTGCGATCGGGGAGGCTTGTCTGAGACGAGTCGAACTCGATGTGGACTCGTTCTGAGAGCTCTCAAGAGAACTTACCTGAGGACGGGGCAACGCCCGTCTGATGCCTGGGCTGTCTGCTGCCCCAACTGCTATGAAGAAAGACCGTCGGCTCACTATCCAAGGTCTAAACCGGCTTCTACGGTTCAAGGGGTACGGCAACCCTTCCGGTCCGTACTGGTTCATCGGGATCGAAGAGGCCGGAGATCCTGATCCAGGGGGGAACTTGGGAGAGCATGTCATCAGGAGTCGCTTCGATAACATAGAGGACTTGGCGCACGCTCATAGCCCAGACAACCTGGCCTGGCCGCTGGACAAGCTGATACCGACCTGGGCCACCATGAGCCGGATCGTGCTTCGTCTGCAGGGTAAGCGGAACTGGCGTGATACGGAGGCGGTTCGGGCCTACCAGTCAGAGAGGCTGGGCAGGAAAGGTGGCGAGACGTTCCTGACGGAGCTACTCCCTCTGCGGAAGCCCAGCGACTCGCTGTGGCCCGAGTGGCGGCCCTTCAGCAAGTGGGCTTCCTGGGATGAGTACGCCAAGGCGGTTCTGCCCAAGAGGTTCGCCATGATCCAGCGCCTCCTCCAGCGGTGTTGTCCGCGATTCATCTTTTGGTACGGCAAGTGGTACTGGGAGACGTACCGGGGTGACCTCTTCCCCGGTGCCGAGTTTGCGCCCATCGCGGGCGGGAAGATTGAGAGGGCCCAAGTCGGCGAATCCACGGTCGTCCTTACCCCCTTCTTCTCTTACTACAGTATGACCGCAGGCCTGATCGACCGCATGGCGAAGGAGTTGGGGGGCTGAGCATAGCTCCTAGGCCCCAATTCCCCGCCGCCACCTGGCTCCCGCCGAGGGCCCACCCCGGGCCGCTTGACTTCCTCGCCGGTTCGAGTGATGAATGTCTGACGGCCCGGTGATCAGCGGCTCGACGCCGTGTGGCCCGGACCACTCACTGCGGCAGCCCGCTAGGGCCACCTGACCGCCGCCGATCACAATGCGCGCACTCAGCTCCCAACGCATTGATTCCCTGCACTGGGCTCCTCCCGCGTCAAGAGTTGCAGGCCGGGATTATAATCCGAGTGCAATCACGCCTTGGCGGACCCGCAGGCGATGTCCGACAGCGAACGTCTCACCCCCGGCTCCATTCTCGAGGGCCCGTTCTGGCCTGAACCCGTGCGGGTCGTGGCTTCACGCCTGCGTGTGGTCTCCCGACGAGGAACGACGCGAGCGGTAGGGGTCGCAACAGGCCCTTCACCACCGCACCCGATGGTGACGAGGAAGGCGGCAGACGAGAAGACAAGACGGGAAGCTTCATCCTTGCCCCCGCAGGAGAGTACGCTCCGATATTCTAGCAGAATCGCGCGGCAAGTTGGGTTGCAAATGGGTTGCAAATGCTCAATTCTCTTAACATTAACCCGCGACCCGATGGCCCGTCGAGGGTCGATTTTATATCTGAATTGGCGGAGGGGGTGGGATTCGAACCCACGGTCCGCTCAAGGCGGACAACGGTTTTCAAGACCGTCCCGTTAAACCGCTCCGGCACCCCTCCATCATGAATG
>CAZLDS010000132.1:0-4724 GCA_964558395.1 uncultured bacterium
GCTTGAAGTTAGTGAATTGATTGTGTCAGAGGGTACACTCGTAATTGTTTTCTCAAAAGCCCGTAATTTTACGAGTTGTTTGGTCTGAGGTTCTCGCCTATATTGCGCTAGGAGAGTACCGATGAAACCGGGGTAACCATAATCCCTGGAGAGCGCGAGCATGTCTATCGGACGGGGCTGGAGTTTCTAGGAATTCCCGAGGACTCCCGAGTGTTGCTCGACAAGTACATGGCGGCGCTGACCGGATAAAGCGCCACCATCTTCTTCTTGGAACGGCAGCGGGAGGCGAAGGAGGCTGGACAGGGTCCGACCTGCTATCCTTGAAATCGCCGTCACCGTCCCGTCGCTGAAAGGCGGGGGTTGGACGGCTGGTGGTGCCGTGTCGCGTAACACGCGAAGTCGAGGAACGGTAGCCCGATTCATTCCTGTGAAAGGAGGAAGAATGATGAAGAGAGCACGAACGATCCTTGGGTCGCTGGTGGCCCTGGCCCTGGTGGCCGCCTCAGTGGTCCCCGCCTGGGCCCAGCAAGCCCACCGCACCATTAATGAAATTCAGAAGCGGGGAGAATTGTGGGTGGGGACCACCGCCAGTATGCCCCCGCTGAATATGCAGACCAAAGACGGGGCAGTCATCGGGTGGGAAGCGGACATGGCCCGCGCGATGGCCGACGCCTTAGGTGTCAAGCTCAAGTTTAAGGTGATGGATTTTGACAAGCTGCTGCCGGCGTTGGAGACCCGGCATGTAGACATGATCATCTCCGGCATGACCATCACCCCGCATCGGAACACGGAGGTGGCCTTCGTGGGGCCCTATTTTGTTTCGGGCAAGGCCTTTCTGACCAAAGACAAAACGATCGCGGAGGCGCGCGACGCCGCGCAATTAAAAGATCGCGTCTTTACGGTGGCCACGCTCAAAGGGTCCACCAGCCAGGCCTTTATTCAGGAAACCCTGCCCAAAGCGAAGCTGGTGACCACGGACAATTATGACCAAGCGGTGAAGATGGTGCTGGACAACAAGGTGGATGCCTTGTTTGCGGACTATCCGATCACGATCGTCTCGCTCTATCGCTTCCCGGACAAGGGGCTGGTCTCGGTCATCACGCCGGTCACGTATGAACCGCTGGGCGTCGCGCTGCACCCGGAGGATCCGCTTTTGATCAACTGGACCCAGAACTTTATCAACATTCTCCAGAAGACCGGGCAACTGGACGCGTGGAGGTACAGCTGGTTCGGGAAGCGCGGTGACTGGGTGAAGCAACTCCCCTGAGCAACTCGCTCACCGTGAAGCGGTGCGCTGCCCTACGGCATGGTTCGGGGCCTCACTTTCCCACCACCCCGAGCCATGCCCCACCGGGCGGCGTGACCTGACCCTCCCAGAATCGGTCCAGTGCTACTGGTAGCGTTGAGCCTTGATGAGGCGGTCAGGAGGGCTGAGAAGAAGCACTTTACTGAGCCGATAATCTCCACACTCCGGGAAGCTGAAGTGGGGCTCTCGCAGGGCGGCACGGTAGCTGAGGTGTGCCGCTCCCGGTGCCTGCGCGATCGCTGGCGGAAAGAGGACGGCGGACGGAGGAGCACCTCGTGGTTATATGAGAGTCTTCTGCGCACACGGCGTCAGCTCAAACGTCTTGATCTTGCCGCGTTCCATGTCGTCGTGAAGTTTCTGCTGCATCAGTTCCCGATAGGTCCTGCAGTTTTCCATCGTATCGGCCTCGATCTCGAAGCCCTGCTGCTTCCCGCCCACCGTCACGATCTGTGCGACGCTCAGGAAGATTGCCGACTGCGAAAAGGCCACGCCAGTGGAGAGGCCGAACAGGAGCATGGTAGTTAAAAAGCATTGCATCCACGTCCTCATGGACTGTTGCCTCCGTCGCCATGGGTCCCGTCGTCGATTTTGCAAGGAACATGCCAGGAAAGAGGGACCTAGATTCCATTGTCGATGACGGAATCGCAGAGGAATTTGTCCTAGATCAAACCGCTGGCCTGCTAATGAATGATCAGATCCCCACCGCCCAGTCCGGGGAAACCAACTCCGTCCAGGCCCCTGCGACCATTCTGCGACCGACATGACCCACCTTGAGGCCGGCAGGGTAATTGGGGTAAGCTTGCTCTTGACGCATCTGTGAGGAGTGACAAGGAGGTGATTGTGATGGTTGACACGAGGGTCTTTCGTCAGGGGGTCTGCCTCGCCCTTTTTTGTTACCTGACAGTTTTGCCAGGCGGCACCCTGAGCTTCAGCGCTGAGCCTGAGGCGGAGGTGGCGTCGATCCCTGAAGAAGCGCAAGAAGGTCCGGGGGGCATTACGCGCGCCCAGCTCCGCCACGAGGTGATGCGGTTCTCCCGCAGCTTCTTGGCCCAAGTGAATCAGGCGGCTGACGCCATCGAAAAGCACTCGTTGACCCCCCAAGCTCGTCTCGCCGCGCACCAAGGCAAGCTCATGTACGGCGCATCGTCCCTGGACATCGCCATCGGTCCGAACCCGGAGGTGAACCTGTTGGACATGGTGGTGTTTGTGACGCTGGCGCGGATTGTGGTCGAAGAATACTGGGTCCCTCAAGTCTTTGGCGCGGCGGGTCAGGACCTGCTCGAGGTCTTCCGCCGCTTTGAGGCGGATATCTGGGCGATCGCGGCGAAAGTTCTTACCCCGGAACAACAACAAGATCTACGGAATCTGATTCAAGAATGGCGGAAGAGGCATCCCGATCAGAGGTACGTGGCAGCCGTGCGATTCGGCGACTTCTCGGAACATATCGGAAAGTCCACCCTCGCCGATGCACAGCGATCGGGCGGCTTGTTCGGGGTCAAAGGGGTGACGCATTCGGTGGACGAGATTCGGTTGCTCTCCGAGCGTCTTCTGTTCTACGCGCAGTTAATGCCGTTCCTCGTACGCTGGCAAGCCGAGCGGTTGTTTCTCACCATCGCCGCGACCCCGGAGATGCAGCAGGTCCTGGCCAACCTCACCCACTTCACCGAGACCGCGAGCGAATTTGCCCAGGTGGCAAAAGCCCTGCCCGGGCAGATCTCCGAAGAGCGCGAGAAGACGATCGACCAACTGATGGCCCAGGAACAGCGCGTGCGGGGGGTCCTCACAGACCTGCGGCAGACCCTCACCGCGGGCACTGCGCTGGCATCCCAGCTCAACACGACCGTGGGGTCGGTCGACGGGCTCGTCGCCCGCCTCCACGCGCGGAGAAAAGAACCCGTCGACATCAAGGACGTCGTAAAGGTCCTGGAACAGACCACCCTCGCGATCCAGTCGACGGAGCAGCTCCTGACCTCTCCCGGTTGGGACCAGCGCTTCCCCCAGCTCATTCAGTTGGTGAACCGGACGGAATCGGAGGGCGAAGAATGGTCCGATCACGCGTTTCGTCGGGCGATCGTCCTGATCCTCATTTTCTTTGTGGCGCTGTTTGCCTATCGGTTTGCCTCGGCAAAGCTCATCGGATCAAGGCGGGCGCGCGGGCCCGCGGAGGGCTAGCATGAGGATCCCGCTTCTTTACGACCTGCCAACCTGGCTCGACGGCGTGTCCTTTGTCGTTGTGTTTCTTGCGGTACTCGAAGCTGGATATCGTGTGGGGCTCCGAAGACGCCACCTGTGGAAGGATGCCGAAGCTGGCGGCGGCCACGTCGTGCTCACGTCGATGTTTGCCTTGCTCGGCTTGATCCTCGCGTTTACCTATGCGTTCACCGTCAGCCGCCATGAGCACCGGAAGCAGGCGGTCATCGCTGAGGCCAACGCGCTCGGCACGGCCTTCCTGCGTGCCGGCCTAGTGGATGAGCCGGGCCGCAGCGAGCTGAAAAAGGCGTTGCTCGACTACGCGCGGACCCGTATTGCGCCCGGCGTCGAAGTGACGGAGGCAACAATCCGCGAACTCATCCAAAGAAGCGTGCAGGCGCAGGCAAAGCTGTGGCCCGCGACTGAGGGGATCATACAGAGCAAGCCACCCGGACCCCTGGAAGTATCGGTGGTCGCGGCGATGAACGAGGTTCTCGACTTGCATACCACTCGGATATCGGCCGTGCGTGACCGACTGCCACCGGTCGTCTTGTGGATGGAGCTGTTCATCGCCGCGGCGTCACTGGCCGTCGCCGGCTTCAACGCCGGGCTCTCCGGGCGGATGAGCCGCTGGCGGATGACCACTTTCACGCTCGTCCTGACGGCGGTCATCCTCGTCATCATCGACTTCGACATGCCCGAGCGCGGCTTCATCCGAGTCAACCAAGAGCCCTTGGTGACTGTCATCCGTGATATGGAGGCAGACCTCGCGAAAGTGCCAGCCGTCTCTCCATGACCCGCGCCGCACCGCCATCCGCAACATGGTCTTGCGCGATTGCATGAAACCCGTCAACGTGGCCGAGCTGAGAGCGCAGTTTGCGGGCACCCTGTTCTGCCAGTCTGCCCTATGTGTAGTTTCTGGGTCTCCCCGCGAGTGAGATGCACCCGCGCCGGGAATATATTCAGAAATGGAAAGATCTCTGGAAGGGCAAGATACGGGGGTGGAACGGGACGCCCGTGGTGGATGACCGGAGGGAGGATCCGTTTCTGGTTGCGGATACGTTGCGTCTGGTTGCAAGTTGTCCAGCGGGTCTACCGCCCGTTTCCCTCTTGGAGGGCAACAAGATCAAACGAGCTGATCATCTCGGCAAGTGCGTTCACGCCGCGCTTGGGCGGAACATGGACCGAACGATATCGCACACCAGCTGGGCCCGCTCCCGGAGTTCCC
>CAZLDS010000133.1:0-4588 GCA_964558395.1 uncultured bacterium
CGACCGTCGAGGCCTTCGACAGCAGCGGGACCGCGCTCGGGATGACGACCTCCACGATTCCGGCCAATGGCCGGGTGGCCTTCGACGTGGGGAGCACCTTCGGGGCCGGCAGTGGGTGGCTGAAGATCACGGCGGATCAGCCGCTGGCGGCGCTCGAGGTCTTCACGAATCTGCAGTCGGGGGCGATCGCGGGGCTGCCCGGGCAGTAGGGGGGATCAGGTGTACGACAGGCTGGGGGGGTAAACGACGCGATCCTGCGCCGGGTCGAGGACGCGCTAGCGTGAAAGAGGCCCCGAAATGAATGCAGGCTTCTGGGCTGGTGTCGCGCTAGTCCTTATAGGTGCGATCTTTGGTGGCCTCGTCAGGACCTTGGTGGATCTATACCTCCGGTTCGAGGAGATCAAAGGCATCGCATCGGCCCTAAAGGCGGAAATAGACTCCATACTTACTCTGGTAAAGGAGCGGAAATTTGTCGGGAAGGCGGACGCAATCATTGGGCGGCTGGCGGACCCAGCGCATTTGCTTACACTAGACGATATATTCGCAATCCCCGTCGCCCAAGATTACTTTAGCGTCTTCAATTCGGTGTCGCAGAAGATCGGTTTTATCGGCGACTCGAGCTCTCGGGTTGTTGGTTTTTATGCGATGGTCAAGTCACTAATCGACGAGATCCAGGCTCTCGCACAATTCCGTGAGAACGTCTTGCGCGGACTCATCCCTTTCGATCAACCAACACGCCAGGACATGCAGCTTTCAATTCTTGCGACAACACAAAAAATGAAAGCCTTTTTTAGTACGACGCAAGCAGAGGGTAAGAAGGCCAGCCAAGAACTAGGCACCCATGCAAATATGGGCTTCGGAGAATGGATCATGAGCCGTTTCAGGAGAAAAACGAAGGCGAGAGACCTTGCCGATCGCGTGGACTAAGGAGGATCGGGAGCTCACGGAGGCGATCAAGAAGGTGGGGAGTCATTGAGGAGGGGTGAGGAGTGGCGCGACGAGGCGGCCAGGCGGCTCGAAAAAAGAGCATGGGGGCTAGGACCCTGCTCATTCGAACAGTTCACGTGCTAGCCACTGGGCCCAATGACATACGCTACCGGCTTGTGAATGCGTTTCAGTACATTGAGAAGATACGCCGGGAGGATTTGCCAGCATGGCTTAGGACCGATTTCGAATCAATCTTGAAGGCTTTCTCATGGATAGTTCCAGGCGAGTACCCGAGCGAGTCCGTGAGAAAGATAACGAAGTCAACCGGGGTGAAAATCGCTAAGCGTATTCTCCTCGTTTCGGAGCGGCTTCGGGAAATCTATGAGACCGATTTTTGAGGCAATCGGCTAGATGAGGCGAGAAGGAGGGAGCTGAGCAATGGGCCATCTCTGGAAGCGGGGAGTCATTGAGGAGGAGTGAGGGATGTTGAGATGTTCCATGTGCGGAAACGAAGGCGCGACGCTCGAATTAAGGATGCAATTGTTCTGGCTGAACGATCCGCGTAAAAGCCTTATCGGAACAGTGCCGAGCTTGCTTTTTTGCGATCGCGCCTGCCTCGAGGCGTGCACGACGGCGAAAATTGCTCCCGTATTTGCGGCGCAATTGAAGGAGTGAGCGATGGGCCATCTCTGGAAGCGGGGAAATGTGTGGTGGTGTAAGTATTACGTCAACGGCAAGCCGATTCGAGAGAGTACCGGCACGCGGAAGAGGGGAGAGGCCAAAACCTTCTTGGAGATCAGGGAAGGGGACAGGGCGAAAGGCCTGCCCGTTAGCCTGCGTATAGATCGGATCATGTACCAGGACCTCCGGGCGGACTTGATCGATCATTACAAAACCACCGGACGGCGCAAGCTCTCCGATGCTGAGGGGCGGTTACGTCCCCTCGATCAATTCTTTGGGCGATACCGCGCCGCTGGGATCGGGCCGACGCAGTTGACGGCGTACATCAAGCAGCGTCAAGGGCAAGGCCTGGCCAATTCCAGCATCAACCGGGAACTCTCGGTTTTGCGAAAAATGCTGCGGCTCGCCTGGAAAAACAATAAGTTGCACCGATGCCCCTCCTTTGAAATGTTGCGAGAGCCGCCCGCCCGGAAGGGCTTTCTCGAGCCGGAAATGTGGGCCGCGATCAAGAGGCATTTACCGGTTGACCTGGCCGCAGCTTGTCGCATATCATACATGTTTGGCTGGCGCATGAGGTCAGAGGTTCTGACTCTGCGACGGTCACAGCTTGACCTGAACGCTGGCACACTCCGACTCCATCCGGGGGAGACCAAAAACCGGGAAGGGCGGGTTATCTATCTGACCGCCGACATCAAGGCCTCGCTCGCGGAACAGATCGAGCGGGTGGATCAGTTGATGAAACGCACCGGCCGGGTGATCCCCTGGGTGTTCCCCCATTTGCACGGACGCTTCGAGGGGCAACCGCGCCGGGATTTCGTGCGGGCCTGGAAGACTGCGTGCAAAAATGCCGGGTGTCCGTGGCTGTTGAAACATGATTTTCGTCGGAGTGCCGTGCGGAATCTCATCCGGGCCGGAGTGCCCGACACCGTGGCGATGAAACTCACGGGGCACCAAACGCGGTCGGTCTTTGATCGGTATGCCATCGTGAATGACGGCGATCTGCAAGCCGCCGCCGAGCGCCTGGGGCACAGTTTGGGCACAGTTGACAACCCGCCGGCGCGTAAGCTAGCGTCGCGCCTGTAGCTCAGGGGATAGAGCAACTGCCTTCTAAGCAGTGGGTCAGAGGTTCGAATCCTCTCAGGCGCGCCAAAGCCGCCGGAGGTGGCTCGTTCGCAGATCACTGTTCACAGTTCGCAAGATGTATCGGGATTCTTTAGGCCTTTAGCTGTGAATGGTGAACTGAGCTGGGGCCGCTAGCTCAGTTGGCAGAGCAGCTGACTCTTAATCAGCGGGTCCGGGGTTCGAATCCCTGGCGGCCCACCAAAGCGGTTTAGGGTTGAGCGTTCAGGGTTCATGGGTGAAGAGTGGCGGACGAATGGGCTTGATTTGTGCAATTCCCCGAGCCATGAACGATAAACCATGAACTCCATCGCGCCGGTGGCGCGATCATAGGCGAGAGTGGCGGAATAGGCAGACGCGCGGGACTTAGGATCCCGTGGGTAAAACCGTGGGGGTTCAACTCCCCCCTCTCGCACCAAAGATAGAGCGATGAAAGTTAGTATCGAAGAACTCTCGGGATCCAAGCGAGCCCTAACGGTGGAGGTGTCTCCTGAGGTGGTCCGTCCAACGGTGGAGGGTGTCTATCATAAGTTTAGTCGGCAGGTTGCACTCCCGGGTTTTCGTCGGGGAAAGGTGCCCCGCGACATCTTAGAGCGGCGGTTCCGCGATGAGATTCGAGAAGAGGTCATCAAGGAGATGATCCCGGCGACTTACCGCCAGGCGTTGGAGCAGTCTCACCTGGACGCGGTCAGCCTTCCCGCTGTCGAGGAAGTCTCCTTCGAGTTTGGCGAGCCTCTCCGATACCGGGCCGTGGTGGAGGTCAAACCGCTGCTGGAAATGAAAGACTATAAGGGGGTGACGGTCTCTCGGAAGAAAGTCGAGGTGACCGATCAGGAGGTGGAGGACCACCTGAAGGTTCTGCAAGAACACGCGGCGGAATATATCCCTATGGAAGGCTGGCCGGCCCTGGCAGGGGATCGGGTGATCGTCGATGCCCAGGGTTTCCTCGACGGGAAACCGCGAAAGGATCTGCAGGTGGAGAATTTCACCCTTGAACTCGGTGCACATCAATTCCTCCCGGGCGTGGATGAGCGTCTCGCAGGCGTCCAGAAGGAGGAGATCAGGGCTGTCCCCGTCACGTTTCCTTCCGACGATCCCAGACCGGATTTCCGGGACCGCGAAATCGTGTTTCGGTTCACTGTGAAGGAAATCAAAAAGAAGAAGACTCCTCCGGTGGATGACACGTTTGCCAAAGCGGTGGGCAAGGGGGAAACCGAGCGGGAGCTCCGGGAGAAGGTGCGGGAGGAGCTACTGGCGCAGAAGGAGCAAGCGGAGGAACAGCGCCTGAAGTGGGAAGTGGTGGAGAAGATCGCCGCCGCCCAACCCTTTGAAGTTCCCGAGGGTTTGGTCCGTAGGGAAATGGAGCGGGTGCTTCATGAATTATCCCACTCGGTCGGCGCTCATCCGGAACGGCTGGAGGGGGATGTCTCGTTCCGATTGAAGCTGGAGGAATCAGCCCGCAATCGCGTGAAAAACACCCTGGTGCTGGAAGCCGTCAGCAAGCAGGAAGGAATAGTTGCTGAACCCGAGGATGTGGAGGCCGAGATACAGAGGCTGGCCTCGGCGCTGAACCAGAAACCGGATGAGGTGAGGGAACACGTGAGCCGCGAAGGTCGTATGGAGACCCTGAAGGCCAACCTTGTCCAGTGGAAGACCCTGAATTTCCTCTTTACTCGGGCGAGGATTCTTGACAATTATGATCTGATTACCATCCCGTGAGTGGGGGGGTCCCCTCCCGCGAAGCGCGGGTAGAAGGAGAAGGGAGCCGCCGATGTATCTCGTGCCGATGGTCGTGGAACAGACGAACCGAGGGGAGCTGGCGTACGATATCTTCTCCCGTCTGCTCAAGGACCGCATCATC
>CAZLDS010000134.1:0-4554 GCA_964558395.1 uncultured bacterium
GCTGGGGTCAGACGAAGAGGCACTTGAAGCAGCCATGCCTGTCCTACTCGGCAGAGGCTAGAAGGGGACTGTGAAGGCTAAGGAGCCAACCGCGATAAGGAAATACGTAGTTAGACAAATCATCCTCGACTTGCTTTTCTCTTGAGTGGTTGCGAAGCGATCGAGGAATTCTTTGGATCATGGGAGGGATACGTATATCCGGACCGTACAAACCTGGCTCGATCTATTTATATCGGAGAATTCCGAAGTGGAGACCAACCGCGTATCATTGGATTCCAAGGCCGAGGGCCCACCGCTATTCGTGGTTCGCACCAGGCCGTGTCCTCGCGTGGGCTTTCCCATTTCTAGGGGAGAGTGATTGCGTGTGACCGAATTTGATACTGAACGATACTGAACCGGCACTAACCCTGGGGCGGTAGAGGCCGGTAGCTGATCGGACCGGGTCGGTCCATATATGCAGGGGGCTATGGGGACTCCAACCCCTCTCCCATTTCTACGTGAGCCTACGCGATAACTCCAAGCGCCACCGTAAGTGGATAAAAGCAACCTCCCATGTATTATCTCAACGAGTTCATATGCACGTTATGCACACACAAATGACTAAAGGGTTAGCACCTCGATCGTTTATGGCGCCTCCGGCAGTTTGAACCGCTGTCGGAACTGCATAATGCCTGTCGTCCCCGGGGCAGTCTTCAGCTCTTCAAACTGTAAGGGGGTCACTCGCGTGCCTACAAGTGACTCAAGGGCTGTGCACAAGGAAAAGCCTCCGCAGGCGCCGGGGAATTGTTCGTTGAAGGAGGCAACATCGGTGCCGTTGGCGGTGAAATTGCCCGTTGTTGGATTAAACGTCCCACTCCACGTGACCGTTTCCGTGATGACGCATCCCCCGATGGGTACTGTTACCGGCCCCGTCGTGACGGTAAACGAGGTCCCGGTGAGGGTGCCGGTGAGCGTGCCGCCGCCTCCAGTGAACGTGAGACTCGTCCCTACATGCGTGAGGGTCATCGGAATGTTAATTGGGGTACCCGGCGGAAGGAGGCTGGGGCACGTCGAAGACGTTACGCTTCCCGTCACCGTGTAGTCGCCCGACATGTTCCTGAGCGTGATCGTGAAGGGGACCGACGCCGTGGACTTGGGGTCGTCACTCGGCTGCCCCGCATTGCGCACCCAGACCCCGATCTTGTAGTCCGGCCGGCCGACCCACGGTGTCCACGCAAAGGTGTTGCCCGGCCCCCAGTCCCGCTGCTGGACCCAGCTTGTCCCATCAAAGAGCAACCACTGAAACTCGTAACTCCCACTCCCCCCGGTCGCCACCGCGGTAAAGGTGATGGTGGTCCCGGCTTGCTGCGGCGCGGGCAGATCTGCGGTCAGGCTCTGTATGGCGGGCAGATCGAGCGCCAGGTCCGCCCGGACGAGGCCGAATCCGCTGTCAAAGTCGAAGCCGGCGGCGCCCATGTCAGCGGCGGTCCTTTCCAGTGCCGAATAGAGCGAGGCGGGATCCAACGCCGAACCATCGGCCTCTAACAGCAAGGCCGCCACACCCGCAGCATGCGGTGCTGCGGCCGACGTGCCGTAGAAATTCGGGAAGCCGTCCCCCTCGGGATCACTGCCGCCAGAAAAGGTGGTGTTGGTCCCGTCAGGAGCTACGATCTCGGGTTTCTGCCGTTCCTCAAACGTCGACGTGCCATTCGTTTTAAAGAGGATTCGAGTCGGCCCGGCCGATGAGAACTCCTTGACCGGTGGGTCCGTGCCGAATTCCGGTGTCTGACGATAATCCGCCGTCCCGACCGCCTCGGCGCCCGCGGCGTTGGCATGCCCGTAGAGCGTGCCACTGGCGGTGTTGAACTGGTTGATCGTCACCCCAGGGCCTAAATCGAATCTAACGTATTTCATGAACCCCGGGTTTGGGCACGAGAAATTCGCGATAGCAATGTTGAATGTGGTATCGGGGCCAGGGACACCATCAAAGTTAAAGGTTCCGTTGTTCACAAATAAGACAAGCTCTACCGGATCCCCGCCGACATTTCCCTCAACGCCTGCAGCCAATGGTACTGGCTCAGTACCATTGCTTGTAATGAAGATGTCGATATCGTTGGGCGACCCGGCACCACCGCTCACTGAAAAGAACGGTGCGTTCCATTGGAAGGAGATAATAAAGCCGGAACCCACGGGAACCGTGATCTGCTGGAATATATCTACACCAGGGCCCGGGTCGAAATCATGGAAATCTTGCCACCCTCCGCCGGAAAGGCCATATGGATATCCGCTCTCGGCATTTTGAAGATTACCCCAAGGAATTAATTTGAGTGACAACCTACAGGCAATCCTCACAAATACCACGAGCGCCGAGTTGCCCCGACGCCCGTTGGATGGTTCGTTTGTGCTGCGCCAATAACCTTGGAAACTTTCTGCCGATGTTGGCTCGCGTGGGGCTTATTCGCCGATGAAGGTGGGGGAATCCGGCTCGGCGAATTGTCCCTCAAAGGCGGGCCCCACCGGAGCGCCACTCCGGACCCGACACCGTGGCTGGTCTGTGGGTTTAGGTAGCGCTACTTGACCAGGCTCTCCTTGCCCGGGTTCCATCCCTCCTCCCCTACGCAATTTAATATCGCTACGCTTGCCCTAACTTGCTCAGACGGGGGTGATGGGGGAGTATAACGAGGGGTGGCGCAACCCCACTGCCCGATGAGGAAAGGAAGGATTAAACAAGTAACCATGGCGTGCCGCGTGACGTGACGCATCTGCCGGTAGCCCTTGTCAAACAGATTTCTTTCCCTCCCCAACTTTTCCGCGTTCATTGCTACCGTCCAAGCCGATGGAGAGCAAGTGGAGTGCCAGGAGAAGAGCCGGAATGCCTGGTTGGGCAGTACCTGATCCACCTAGAGAAATTTAAAGAACGCCTCGTCTTCTGCTTGCGCCTCAAGTGCCCCGAGACATGACGTCAGCTGTTCACCGCGCTTTGCAATTCGGCTTCAAAGTGCAAACGCGCCTTTACACCTTGCAACAGAGGTTCACACGTTATGCCCATCTCTCTCCCGACCACAAACGGGCCGCTGTGGAGCGTTTGATTCCGAGAGCAACTGGCACCACTACTAGCACCGGAGAAAAAAGCGAATCGGGTGAGGTAGATAAGGTGTTGAAAGTAGAAGGCTTGACTTAATGGATGTGGCGGAGCTTCTTGGACATAAAGTCCATGAGCAGGTACTGGCCGAGGGTATACGGGGTGGTAAAGTAGGCTTTTCCCCGGGCGATCTCACTGACCTTTTGCACGAAGGCGACCAGGTCGTAGTCGCGGGCCAGCATGAAGGTGTTGATGAGGATCCCCGCTCGACGGCACGCCACGACCTCTCGAAACGTCTCATGGATAATGTGGGGGTCCAGCCCCATGGGATTCTTGTAGATGCGGCCGTCCGCCAATGTAATCGCCGAGGGCTTGCCGTCGGTGATCATGACAACCTGCCGCATGTCCTTGCGTTCCCGGGCCAGAATCTGTTGGGCGAGCTTGAGTCCGGCTTTCGTATTGGTGTGGTAGGGGCCGACCGTGACCCGGGCCAGGCGGCTCAAGGGGATCTCCTCGGCCCAGTCATGAAACAGGACGACGTGGAGGCTGTCACCGGGGTATTGGGTCCGGATCAAGTGCGACAACGCGAGCGCGACGCGTTTCGCAGGGGTAAACCGATCCTCGCCATAAAGAATCATGCTGTGGCTGCAGTCGAGGAGGAGGACGGTGGCACAAGAGCTCTGGTATTCCGACTGTCGGACCACGAGGTCTCGGTACTCGACCTTGATTGGGAGGGAGAGCCCGTGCCGCTCGATCGCGTTGAGTAGGGTCCCGGTGACATCCAGGTTGACCGTATCGCCGAACTCATAGGGTTTCGGGGGGAGCGCCGCTTCGATCCCCGTAGAGAGCTCCCGCGTATCATGGCGGCCCAGATCGCTCTTTCCTAGCGCACCCAAAAGGTCCTTCAGTGTCTTATGCCCGAGGAAGTCAAGCGCCTTGTTGGTGATCTCGAATCGGGCCTGGCTCGTCTCGGGGCCGAAGTCACCAACATAGCCTCTGACGTCCAAATCATCTTCCACCCGCCTCCGTGGTTGCAGCGAAATGTACCCCTCTTCGACAAGGCGCTGAAGCACAGCCTCGAGCAGCTTCGAGAGTGCGGACTGTTCGTGGAGCTCAGGGCTCTCGAGCCATTGTTCGAAGTGCCGGGGATCAACCAGCCCCTGCTCGACCAAGGCCTGGATGATCGCGGTGTATAGGTCCTCGAGGCTGCGATCCCCCTCAGGGTCGTAGTAGGGCGTGTAGAAGCCGCTCTGGAGGAGATAATCAGCGAGCTTCTCGAGTAGGTCCTCGACCCTGAGATCTCCCCAGGGTAACCCGGTCCATTTGGAATATCGAATCGTCCCCATCACCCGATGACCGTTGACGGCTCGACTGCCCTCGCCGAAGTCCGATGACCGGTTAACTCTTAACTCTAGACTCTCAACTCTCGACTGAATTCAGTTGTAGTATCGCCCCCGCTGGCCCGCCTCGCGCTCTGGTGAAGGGCCCTCGGT
>CAZLDS010000135.1:0-4479 GCA_964558395.1 uncultured bacterium
GTTTTGTGATTCCAAAAGAAATGAACACTGTCGCACTCTCCGCCTGATAGTCGCAATCCCTGGCAGCTGTGCGACCTGATAAAGCCTTCGATCGGGCCTCCTGCTTCGGTGGGATCGTAGTCCAGACTTTCGACTGTAAGCTCGGCCGGTTCTCCACAGTTCGCGCCTGGACGCCCGGACTCACAGAGAAACCTAATAGTTCAGGCTTCGGACTGGCAGCTCCGACGAGCCCCATGTAGGCCCTGCTGACAAGACCTGGATTGGGGTCCCGAATGTTATATCCATTCCGCACACCCCCTCAGGACCAACCCGGTCCAAATAGTCTCGCCACTTTTTCACTGTAGCTGCCCAACGACCGGGCTTCCCTTTCCAGCAACCAGGTCTCCATTCAGCATCTGCGCTAGGACGCTCTGGCCTGACCTCTTTCGCAGACTTGTGCTGGCCCTCCTTATCGCCTGGGGTCGCTTTGGTGTTCTTTTTCCCGACAGACTGGTGCCCGGCTGGATCTGCGCTGGGACGCTGTGACTTGGTCTCTTGCTTGGGAGTAGGCTTGTGGTGGCCGTCCACATCGCTGGGGCTCACCTTGGTGTTCTTTTTCCCGACAGACTGGTGCCCACCGCGATCTGCGCTAGGACGCTCTGGCCTAACCCCCTGCTTGGCAGCAGGCTTGTGCCGGCCGTCCTCGTCACTGGGGGTCACCTTCCGGTGCTCTTTGTCCACAGACGGTTGCCCGCCCCGATGCTCCCAATACCCGGGGGCCCACGTCCAATGACCGGGCTTTCCTTTCCAGTAACCGGGCACCCACACATAATATATGCTAGGACGCCGTGGCCTGGTCTCTACCCTGGCAGCAGGCTTGTGCTGGCTTTTCACGACGATGACTCTACGGGCTGTACAACCCGGCAGCATCGCGCCCGTGGTGCCGAGTAGGATCCCGCTGATAACCAGAACCAGAATCCTCCGAGTGAAACTTCGCATATTCTTTACTCCTTATCCCAAGATCGAACGAAGCGCTCTCGCATCGCATGCCCCTTAGCTGCCTAACTCACGAGAATTAGCCTGTCAGTTCGTACGTGCAAACGGTGCAATTCCTGGACCTAAATCGACGCTCTCTCAAATGTGTATGAAAAAAAGAAAAGGCCCTCCCGGGCCGTGGTTTACCCAGAAAGGCGGTCAAGGGGTGTGCCGGAGAGGGACCGGAGATCACCCTGGCTTTATCTGGTTCGTAACAGCATCATAGAATCTGCAGGCTGTATCGATAAGCAACCTATACTCTTGGTAGTTATCCAATGTACCCGTCACCGCGTATATCAGCTTATCGTCATAGTTTCGAATGTCGCTGATCCGGTTTTCTGCTTTCTGGGCCGCCCACGATAAGAGGTCCGCTTGTATACGATCCGAAAGCACCACTTCCATCAACTGTTCGTCGTTCGCATAGATGGCCAGGCGTTTGTTAAGTGTCCCTACAGCGGTGGACATGGGCTTCTTTAGCCCGATCCACTTATCCCCTATCGTCTGCGGAGATCGAGGGAGGATTCGAAACTCAAAACCTTTCCAATCCATCCCGGTAAAAACTACATACGTATAACGCGTGGGTTTACCGGCTGTACCTGTCGATGCGCTAGAAACCTCTACGTCTCTCCCGGAGTGCGAAAACAATACTTTGGGCATTAGGAATCGGCTTGGCGATTGAACGGTGCCGTTCTTCCCCTGCCAGCCGTCTCAGAACGGGCATCACACGTCGGACCGACCGATGATGCAGCATCCAGCCAAGGGCCAGCCCAGTCAGAACCAGGATACCTACGAGTAAGGCCTGATCCATTCTTCTTCGCGCTCTCTATGCTTGCCTCTCCAGTATGCAGATATCTAACGACAAGATTTCCGTCTCCAACCTCCGTAGTTTGTCAGCATCAGAACTCTCGTGGAAGAAAATGCAACTTCGCACGATCTATGAGGATCCACCCGACTGGTTTGTTCTGTTTGTCTACTACTCTGACCCACCATTCTGTCAGAGGTGATTTCTCCAGGCCGTCGAAGCCATCCTCGAGGCAGACTTGGCATATCTTTCCCTCTACTCTTACCGTACCATACCCCTCTGCCCCCATATTGTAGGTACTCGACCCTATCGCCAGAGTTTATTTCTACATTTCCCCCTTTGCATCAGAGGTCTGTGATCTCTTTGTTGGCCGTCAACATCTCGGATTTTTTGGTAATCAGCTTGGATTTATCAAAAACGACACGCCTCCCGTTCTTATACTTGATGGTCAGTGCAGGTGACGTGAGAGACGGTTCTTCATGTAACAAGAGCGTATCGTTCTTCGCCGCAAATACGGGTATGCCCTCTCCGGGCCAGGACTCCGTTTCAAAGTCGGCCCCATACGCCAATGTAGCGATGGACAACACAGCCACCGTAAATAGGATCTTCATTTTCAAAAGGAATTCTCCCGAGGGTACTATAGCCGGCAAGGCGGTCCATAGCGTGCGTCGGAGGGGGTGGAACATCATCACTTGCTCCGTTGACTCCCGCCCTTAGACACGCCATAGGACACACAGGCAACCGCCAACAGCCCTTTAACTGCTGTTGGCGGACCCCACGTTCCATGCAACACGGCAAGAAACACTTCCAGCGTGTAAAAGGCTGCCACGACAAACGCCAGTGTCACGAATATTTTTGTTTTCTTCGACATCGCAAGACCCCTTTCACGCTTGCCTGCTCCCTGATAAAAAGTACCGCCTTCCTGGGGCGTATCTGCCAGGAAGGCGGTGCAAGGCATGTGCCGGAGGGGGGCGAGAACGCAAGGGGGCGGTTTCGCCTCACACGATTCTGATAATTATCGCGGATATGACCGCTCCAACTCCTGTGCCGAAAAGCACAAGGGTGACTCTGTGAAAATGGGTCGTGTAGGGAACGTTTCGGAGTCAGATTGTCATGGGCAGCCCCACATACGGAAGGACCACATCAATCCCGGTGCCCGCGAGGTTCTCAGAGAAGAATTCAGGCGTCTTCGTGTGGACTGGAACCAAGGCGTGCGGGGCAATCTCTTTAACGATCCGGACGAGATCCCCGCCGCTCGCATGGCCCGAGGCATGAAGACCTTCGGCACCTTCGATGCCAACATATGTAAATCCAAACCGGTCAAGCCAGTTTCGGAGGCGGCGCTGGTCGATCGCCTGTTCCTCCTCGTAGGCCTCACTCGAGGAGTAGATGTATAGGCCGCCAGGCGGCGGATCGATGTCGATCAGGTTCTTGATGTCGAAGAAGCTCAGGCAGAGGATGAAACGAGCCGAATCCAAGTGGATCTCCTCTGACGAGACCAGGCGGTCCGCATACCGATCACGGATCCTGACCTCCGCCGTGCTGATGGTTCCCTTGTGCTCTGCGTAGATGCGGATGTCCGTCATGTCCTCAAGGATCCATGGGCCTCCAGACGCGAGGCGCATGGCGTCCAAGAGGTACTGATCCTTCGCCAGGATGACCAGGACACGATCGGTCTCCCGGGCGATCCGGTAAAAGCTGAGCAGCCGCTCGATGTGGCGGGGACCAAAGTCTGCAATGACGAGGCCGCGCGCCATCCGGATTGACGCTAGCGCGTTGTGGTACACGTCCTCCTCTCGCGTTGGTTCCTCTTTGGCGACATTTGTTCCCTCGCAGAAGAGGACTCTAGGGTTGAGCGCCCTGGCCTCGCGGATGAACGTCTCGGTGAGGTGAGCGTACCCGCCATGGAGACGCAGATCGCCCGTGTACACGATCCAGCCAGCGGACGTTTCAACGGCAAAAGCGCAGGCCCCGAAGATCGAGTGGTCCACATAAGAAAACTGGAGAGAGAGCTTCCCCACGCTCCCTCCAGAAAGCACTGGGGCCGGCCTGATGGGTTTGGTCTTTGTTGGCGAGGCACCCCAGAACAGGAATGCCTCTTGGCGATCGGGCAGGCCGTCCACGAAGGCGAACGGCCGCTGTACGTAGCCGATCCGATCGGAGCGAAGCGTGCCGGCTTCAGTCGCGAGCCGCGGGGTCAGATAACCCACCTCTCGCTCCAGGTCGGCACCGCCAACGTCCTCCATCGCCTTGGCAACGAAGGCCGTCATGCGCGTGGCATACAGGGGGATCGTCTCTTTGACGAAAGGGATTGCCCCAGAGTGGTCCAGGTGGGCGTGGCTCAAAAGAATCCCGTGGACCTCGGGGATCTCCCGGTAATGCGGGTGGGCCCGCATGCGACCCCACACCTCGGAGGAGACGAGTAGGTCCTCGCGGTACAGTCCGTGCAAGGGGGGGAGGAGTCCCATAACCAGGGGATCGAGAAGACCCATGGGCGCGCGGGGGGTGAGGAATTCCTCGTAGTACAGGGCGCGGGTGCCAAAGGAGATCCCGAAATCGAGGAGGACCCGGACCTCCTGGTCCTCAAGCAGGATCTTGTTGCCACCGATCTCGCCGACACCACCGTATATCGTTATGCTCGTCGCCATACCCGTCCCAGTCCC
>CAZLDS010000136.1:0-4401 GCA_964558395.1 uncultured bacterium
TTCGTCTATGGCCGTTTTGCCTTCAAACTCGCGAGCCATAAGTTACTGAGGTTCGTCGCCCCTTTCCTCTTCCTGGCGGCGTTCGCGGCTTCTGGGCTTCTCATGCGCAATCAGCCTTATTTGGGTCTTTTCTGGGCTCAGGTCGGATTCTATTCACTGGGCGTCCTGGGGACCATTGTACCGGTGCTCCAGCGCAATAGAATCGTTCGGGTTGCCAACTATTTCACCATAGTCCAGTGGGCAATGCTACTTGCGTGGATGAAGTACATGAGAGGACAGCACCAGACCACGTGGGAACCCTCCAAGCGACCGGCGATGGTAACACGCAGCGATGGACCGACTCATTGATATTCAGATTGTACGCGCCATTCCGGCGATAGGCTATCTATCCCTAGCCGCTGCAATTATGCTTGGCGCTATCGGTCTGTTTGTTTTCAGCCGGAATCACAAGGCGGCGGTGAACCGGCTCTTTACGGCGGGGATGCTAGCGCTGGCGTGCTCCGATGCAACCTCGTTTTTCTTTGTGCAGTCCTCCAGCGCATCGTCGCTGCTCTTATGGCAGCGCACAATCGTTGCAGCAAATATTATCCTGCTACCGATCTGGTACTTTTTTAGCGTCACGTTCGGTTCCGAAAGTATCCGGGAGGGACTGCGGCGTCAGGGGTATCTTGCATGGGGAATTGGCATAGTAAGTTCCCTTCTCCTCTGTCTTGTCCCGACCGATTTTGTGGTTCAAGGTGTACAGGTGCGCTATGACGGAACAATCGCGTTCCCCCTTGGATGGGCCGGCAAGCTGCTCATGGTCGCATCCCTGGCTCTGTCGATGATTATTCTTTCGAACCTCGAAATGACATTTCGGCATGCGAATCGGCAGACGCGATGGCAGATCAAATTCCTCGTGTTGGGTATTTTCGGCATTCTGGGATTCCACATTTTCTGGCTGAGCCGGACAGTGCTGCATTCGACGATCCTGCCTGACTCCTTTGTGGCGCAGGCGCTTACGCACGTGGTCGCCGGGGCAGTGATCGCCTTTTCACTCGTGCGTCACCGATTGCTCGACGTTGATGTTTTTGTTTCTCGCCATGTGGTCTATCGTTCGCTGACTCTGCTGCTTGTCGGGGGGTACCTGTTATTGCTGGGGATCGGGCGCGAGGCGATGCGCCTCGTGGGATTTGAGATCGGGGACTGGACCTCGGCGTCCCTCCTCGTCGTAGGGGGACTGGCCGCCGCCGCCCTGTTGTTGGCTGATGGGTTCCAACGCCGCGTCAGGGGTTTTATCGATACGCACTTCTACAAGAACAAATATGATTACCGCAATGAGTGGCTTTCCGTGACCGAACGCTTGGCCCGTGCGGTTACCGTTGATGAGGTGGCCCCACGTATTATCGAGAGGCTCATCGAAACTATGTGGGTTGAGAAGGCCGGAATCTATTTGGTGGGCGCAACCAGGACGCAACTTCGACTGATCTCTGGCGTGCGATTCGCATTGAGCGAGAACGTGCTTTGCGTGGACGGCGACTTTATACGCTATGCAACGGACCATCCGGAACCGATCGATGTAGAGGGGGCCAGGTCAACACCCCGTGAGATGCCCTGCGCGGATGTCATGGATGAATTGTGGTGCAGAGGTTTACGTATCGCAGCGCCGTTGGTGGTGCACAATGAATTTTTGGGACTTTTGGTCGTCGGACGCGAGCTGTCCGGTCAGCCATTTCGCCCCGACGACTATGACCTTTGTTGTACTGTTGCCGCCCAGGCGGCAACAGTCATCATGAATGCCCGGACGAGCGAGGAGCTTGCTCATGGCCGGGAAATCCGGGCCTTTGCCGAAATGTCTTCATTCATTATTCACGACATCAAAAACTGCGCCCATACGCTCTCACTGGTGGCCTCGAACGCCGAGGCCCACATGCACAACCCTGCCTTTCGGCAAGACACCATTCGCGCGATCCGTCGGTCGGTCGAAAAGATGCAGCACCTTTTGAAGCAGGTTTCGGCCGTCAGACACCCCACAATTTCCCGACAGCAGCTCAATCTGAATGATGTGGTCCAGGATTGTCTGAGCGCCTTGACAAACGGGGTGCCGGATATTATTCGCATAGAGACTCTACTGGGGCCCGTTCCTCCCTTACCTGGAGATGCCGAACAGCTTGAAGGCGTCATTCGAAATCTCACCCTGAATGCCATCGACGCCATTGAGACACAGGGGGAAATACGCATTCAAACTTTCCAAGACGGCGATGAAGTTGTCCTCCGTGTCTGTGACAACGGACGCGGCATGTCTGACGAATTCATGAGTCATTCGCTCTTTCGGCCCTTTCGGAGCACGAAGGGGGGTCTCGGAATTGGTCTCTATCAGTGTAAACAGATTGCCGAAGCGCACGGGGGGTGGCTGGAAGTCGAGAGTGCCGAAGGGCGAGGAACCACATGTGTCCTCAGGCTCCCGATCGACGGAAAAGGGGGGCGGTCAGAGATATCGGAACAGGTTGTTTTGCACGGCAATATAGCATGATGAGGTGAGGCGATGAATAAGCCAAGGTTACTGATTGTTGAGGATGAAGAAGCGACCCGGACACAACTGCACTGGGCCTTGAATGAGGAGTACGAAACTACATCGGCGGAGGATCGCGAGAGCGCTCTGAAACTACTCATGACCACTCGACCCCATGTGGTCGCCCTCGACCTGGGTCTGCCACCCCAGCCGTCTGGTCTAGGCAATGGTCTGCGGCTTTTGGAGGAAATATTGGAATTCGATCCTCTGACACGGATCGTCGTCATCACGGGCAATGATGATCAGTCGAACGCCGTCAAGGCGGTGGATATGGGTGCCTTTGACTATTACCTCAAGCCCGTTGACATCAACGAACTCAAAATGATCTTGAGACGGGCGTCGCACCTCCGGATGATCGACGGAGGGGTTGTCGGATCACGCACGGCATCTGGTCGAATGTTGCAAGAGTCCCGATACCCTGAGATCGTGGGCTCGAGTCGGCAGATGCTTTCCATTTTCTCCACCATTGACCGCGCGGCCCGCAGCGATGTGACCGTCCTCGTGACAGGAGAGAGCGGCACCGGAAAGGAGATGGTCTCGAGCGCCATCCATACCAAGAGCACTCGCGCCGGCGCGCCATTCGTTCCGATCAATTGTGGAGCCATTCCCGACACGCTCATTGAAAGTGAACTGTTTGGCCATGAGAAAGGGGCGTTCACCGGGGCGCATGTTCAGCGCAAGGGGAGGCTCGAGCTTGCCGACGGCGGCACGGTCTTTCTGGACGAGATCAGCGAGTTATCCCCAGCACTCCAGGTCAAGCTCCTCCGATTTCTTCAAGAGCGTGAGATTGAGCGCGTGGGTGGACGCGAGCGTATTCCTCTCGATGTCCGGATCATCGCCGCATCAAACACCGACCTGAAAAAATCCATCGCGGACGGGTCGTTCCGGGAGGACCTCTACTATCGTCTGGCAGTCGTCGTCATCGCCATTCCTCCCCTCCGTAACCGGGGAGAGGACACGATGCTCTTGGCCCGGTTTTTCCTCGAACAGCTTTCACGAGAGATGGGCCGCAAGCCACGGCGGTTTAGCCAAGCGGCGGAAGAGGCGATCAGAACGTATGCGTGGCCGGGGAACGTGCGTGAGCTCGAGAATAAGGTGAAGCGTGCCATCATTATGGCCAAGGGACGGGTGATCACACCTACCGATCTCGATCTTCCCGCGTCCTCCGGGGAACCCCAGACAGTCTCCCTTCGTGAGGCCCGCGAGGAGGTCGAACGTCGGACGATTATCGCCGCGTTACAACGAAACCGTGGGAATATCAGCCGTGCTGCGGCCGAGATTGGCGTGAGTCGACCGACTCTTCATGCCCTCCTGAACAAACACAGTCTGCAACCCGCCGAGTTTCAACAGCGGTGAGTTTTTGTCGCAATCACCCATACCGACGCATATACTCCCCCGTCACCTAGTCAGACAGTTCCTGTCTTTCGCAGAAGTAGGGGTTGTAGGGACTTTTGTACACTATGGCACCCTGATAGGGTTGGTGCAGATCGCAAATACAACACCTGTTCTCGCATCGACGGTTGGCTTTGTTAACGGTGGACTCGTGAACTATTTTCTGAATTATCACTATACATTTGGTAGTTCCAGACCCCATAACGAAGCTATTATTCGGTTTTTTGTAGTCGCATTGTTTGGTCTCGCATTTAATGCACTTATCATGTTCCTGTGTACGAATATTTTCGTTCTCCATTATCTTCTCGCACAGCTGATCGCGACAGGCATGGTTCTCATATGGAACTTTACAGGGAATCTGTGGTGGACCTTTAGAGAGGGAGCAAATGCACCACGACGCTGACACCTGTTACCAGAATCCCATGACCGTCCCGCACAGGCTTCTTTCAGTGGTGGTG
>CAZLDS010000137.1:0-4253 GCA_964558395.1 uncultured bacterium
AAGGCCTGTCACTCGGCCTAGAGGGCAAGGATTCCAGGACCCGGGCCGTTATCGGGGGGCAGCTCAGCGACCGCGTTTACCTGTCTTACGGTGTGGGACTCTATGAGCCTGTAAACAGCCTGACCGTTCGTCTCGATCTGCTGCGTCACCTTTGGATGGAGGTGGTCAGCGGTTTGCAGGGCTCGGCGGACCTCTACTATTCCTGGAGTCGCTGAGGCGCACTTAATTCCTCTGGGCCGCTTTTTCTGAGAAGCCGCCGTTGCTTGGGGCCTGATATTGTCAGCTCTGCGGTCGTCTCCGATAATGTAATTGTTGATACCACTTCTGAAATGGGGTGCGCGTTGCGGAATTCGATGAGACTTTTGTTGGCGGGCACCGTGATGATGGTCCTGGTGGCTTGTGTGACTCCGCAGTCCGAGGCGCCGGATTATCGTGCGCCTGCCAGAATGGAGGTCTTCTACGGTACGGACCGAAACCGCCTAGACGAGCATCGCCCGGCAAAGTTCTACGGTGATGGTCGCGGCATGCTCGAGTATGGGATCGCGCATCTCAGTGGGGCTGGCGGTGACGAGCGGACCCAGCTTAAAGCAGTCGAACCCAGAGAGCGAACCGCCTTTGTACAGGCCTTGCGGGAGGGCTTGGCAGGGGCGCAACGGTCGGAACTCCTGGTTTTCGTCCACGGCTTTCGGCGCTCTTTCGCTCGGGCTGTACGGCAGATCGCCGAGTTCGTCGACCAGACTGGCTTCCCGGGGGTGCCGGTGGTGTGGAGTTGGCCGGCAACCAGTAACCCCGCTGGTTATACCATGGACGAGACAAGCATCCGATGGGCCCAACGGGACTTCGCTCAGTTTCTGGATCTCCTGCTGGCGGAATCCGGGGCCAGTGCAGTGCATTTAGTGGGCCACAGTCTCGGGGGGCGCGGCTTGGCCGAGGTCGCGTTACAGCACCTGTTAGCGGTGGAAACCGATCTGCAAAGAATCGGTGAGTTTGTCCTGCTCGCCCCTGATATCGACGAGGATATCTTCCGCCGGGATATGGCACCGGCTCTGATAGATGCGGGCATACGTGTAACGCTCTATACCTCCGCCAATGACAGGGCTCTGGAAACCGCGTTCCGCGTGCACGGCTACCGCCGTGCCGGAGATTCCAGTGATGGCCCGTTGGTGGTCGCCGGTATGGAAACAATTGATGTGACTGCCGCCAACCGCAGCATTCTGGGACACTCCTATTTTCAGAACAGTGAGCATGTTGCCGGGGATCTGGCGCAACTTCTGATCGAACGACTCCCAGCCCGGGATAGACCGGGTTTGGTTCGGGAGTGGCGAGACGGCCTCCAATACTGGCGCCTGGAGTTCGACGAGTGAGGTTTGTCGCCACTGGTGCTCATCGGAAACCGATGCTAGCTTTAATTTGTGGTTTCTATTGCCCCAGTTGGAAAGGGAGAGGCCTTTAACGATGCGACAGCTGAAACGCTTTCACCAATTTCTGTTCCCTCTATTGGCTGCTGGACTAACCCTGCTATTGCAGGCCTGTTCCTCTTCTTCCAACACGTTTTCGATGAAGGACCCCGATGCGGATTTCTCTCGCTACGACACATACGCTTTCCTCGTCGATGTGGCGGATAACCCGGAATCGTTCCAGTCCATTGAAGCAACCTTGCTGAAACAGTTCGTCGGCCGGGAAATGGAGCAAAGAGGTTTTACCCAGGTAGACGAGGACCCCGATTTATTGATCAACTTTTCTATCGAAACCCAGGAAAAAATTGCCTCAAGGAGTGTGCCCACAGGGGGTTACGGTATTGGCTATGATCCTTTCTACGAAGTCTATTACGGCGACTGGGGCATGTCACATACCACTCGGATCGATCAGTACACGGAAGGCAAACTGAATATCGATGCCATTGATGTGGCGTTGCGCAAATTGGTTTGGCAGGGCTCGACAAAGGGGCGCCTCACCGAAGAGGACCTGCGGAAGAAGGAGCAGACCCTCGATAGGGCAGTGAAGGAAATTTTCGAGGAATTTCCCGATGACAAGGAAAACTTGAGCGGAACATAGCGCCTACCGCTTTTGGGATGCGCCTCACCGAGGCCAAGGAGAGGATAGGGTGCCCATAACCATAAACCGTGATCTGACGCTTGCCGGCACCGGGAACCAGGCTGTCCTTGCGGCTATCCCCGTTATGGGGGCGGACCTGGGCGTGCTCGCGCGTCCCATTGGCATGGAGCCTCGGCCGGATTGAAAAGGTTGAAAGCGGCGCTGTTCACAAGACTCCGGCGTTGGTTATGCCTGGGTCTGCTGGTGTTGGCTGGATGTGCCAGCGTCCCCCTGGACTATCCCAAGACCGTCAGCAGTGCGCTTCCGATGGATGGGAGCAGTGACCTGGGAAAATCAGCGCAGGAATGGCGTGAAGTCCATGGGGAACTTTCCGGATTTTACGGCCTGGCCTACGGTATCGAGGCGCTGGGAGCTCGCCTGCGACTGATCGAGGCGGCGGAACGCAGCCTGGACCTGCAGTATTTCCTGATCAAACCCGACCAGGCTGGCGCTCTTATTACCGGTGAACTGCTGCGGGCCGCTGACCGTGGCGTCCGGGTTCGCTTCCTGATTGACGATGTCTTTACAAGCGGTGTAGACCGCCAACTGGCCGTGCTGAATTCCCACCCCAATATCGATATCCGCCTGTTCAACCCCCTGCCGCGGGGCGTGCCGAAATTCATGGGCTACCTGGGTGACTTCCAGCGGGTAAACCGCCGCGCCCACAACAAACTCCTCGCCGCCGACAACGCCTACGCAATAGTCGGTGGCCGCAATCTAGCTGATGAATACTTTGGCCTGAAAGAAGCTGTTCGTTTCGACGACTACGACGTACTGATGGTGGGCCCGCTGGTGGAGGACATCAGTGAGGGCTTCGACCAGTTCTGGAATAGCAAGCTGTCCGTGCCTGTGGAGGCATTTGACGTGGAGCATGATCCGGTGGAACTGGGGCAGTGGCGGGAGGATGTGGAAGAAAAAATGCAGGAGGGCATCAAGGGTGCATATTCTGATGCGGTGAATCATCCCCTGGTGCAGCAGATCGTCAATGGCGAGCGGGTTCCCGTCGTAGCGCCCGCCGTGGCGGTCACCGACCGACCCGAGAAGTTGGAGAATGAGGTCGGGAGTAGAAGCCACTCCGTCATCGCCAATGAGCTGGACGAGAGGTTCGAGGCGACGGAGCGGGAAGTCATCGCCATTACGCCTTATTTCATTCCTGGTGAGGCGGGTGTTGAAACGGTGAAGGAACTACGTCAGGAGGGAGTGAAGGTCGTGATTGTTACCAATTCACTTGCCTCGACCAATCACGTCGCCGTCCACTCTGGCTATGCGCGCTACCGCGAGGAACTGCTGGCGGCTGGCGCCGAAATTTGTGAGGTCAGGGCCGATGCGCTAATCAACCCGATCGTGGGCGAGGTTGAATCTGAAAGGCTCACACTCCACACCAAAGCGGTGCTGATTGATCGGCGGACGCTCTTCCTCGGATCGCCCAATCTCGACCCCCGATCACTGGAGATCAATACCGAGATGGGTATCTTCATCGATTCTCCGGCAGTCGGTGAGGATTTCTATGAGGCAATAGCCGACGGTATGAGAGAAATCTGTTTCATGCTCAGTATTGACGAACATGGGGATCTTCTCTGGACCTTTGATGATGGTCAGCGGCGTGAGGTGCTGGATAGCGAACCTCTCGCGAGCTTCGGTCGGCGATTCATGGTCAAGCTTTTCAGCCTTCTGCCGATCGAGAGCCAGCTTTGAATACCTTCTCCTTGCTTTCTATTTGGCTGTCTGCGACCGACCCTCCTTTGGCCTGGGCTGAATAAATCGTACTTATCTGGCTGTCGTGTCCGGCTCTTCGATCTTTGCGTTGGTCAGTATCACCTCTACCGGTTTGTCGTCCTCGACATGCACGGTCTTTACCATCAGATAGCCCAGTTCCGGCGCCACCCATGTATCCGATTTACGGTCTGGGTCATCGTGGGGGCGTTTAAAATGCAAGGCTTTGATTGGTCCCATCGGCGTCTGTACGACGTCCTCGCCAACATACTCAAATGTGTAATCCTTGACCCGCTTGCCGTCTGCCACCCTGAAGGCAATATCATCACGAGGTGTGGGGTCATTCAGCAGTGTCAGGCGCAACTGTTCCTGCTGGCTCATTCGGTCCAGGGTGTTCTCAGAATAGGGAAGGTCATACCACTTGTCCTTGTACAGGCTCCGGATGG
>CAZLDS010000138.1:0-4170 GCA_964558395.1 uncultured bacterium
ACAATCGCCCGGCCAGCGGATGCTTCCTCAGAGGCTTTGCTTCGTGTCGCCTGCCATCAGCACCACGGCGGCCATCGCGGCCAGGGCTGCCACTCCTCCCCACTTCAGCAACCGGTTCTCCCGCTCCACTCGGTCAAGCCGTCGTGCCAGGGTTTCCATTGTTGGGATCGACCTGCTGGCGACCAATCTACCTCCCGTTTTCCCTCCAACTCCCGCCGCGCCGCCTTGACCTCCTCCAGTACCTCCTCGTTTGGCCACGAAGCTGATTACCTCAACACCTCTTCAGTCATAGCCAAATTGGGGGGGGGAAATCTTTACACCTTCGGAAGGATTTTTTTGGGGGGGTCGGTGTTCGTGGACATAAACTGTAGCCTCTTCCATGTCTAATTCGGAAGCAATTTCAAGGGTCTGCACTCCTTTGTCTCTCATCAGAAAAATTTTCCGTTCTGTGTCGTTCAACCTGGACAGCACGTCCTCCGCGGTGGCAATGGACTCCCGCTGCTGCTCTTCCGCCAAGAGCGATTCAAGCGCCATCGGGGGCCTCATCAAAATATATCCACCTTGGCCACGGATACCCCGTTTCTGCCGGCTGCCCCTTTTCCGTCAGTGCCATGTCTCTTACCAATCGTCGACATGCCTTCCTGAATATGGGGGAATTAAACTTTCGAATTGCGTCCATTTGCCTCTGATATGCCTCGACAAATTCCGCACCAAGCCGCTTAATCTCCGCCATTGCCCTGTGAAATACTGCGGCAGACCTTTGTGCCTCGGCCCTGATCTCTTGCATTTTCTTCTACCTCACTATGCAGGACAGGGTGCTCATCACCGAGCACCCCTGTGTGTTGTCTAAGTGGACTTCGGCCCTCCGGTAACATCTGTTGGCGGTGTCCCACGTTCTGAGTATTCCGCAATGAGAGGCGTCCCGCCCGCTCCTATCCGCGAGTAGGGAGTCCTTCCTATTAGACCCATTGCTCCCGTCCCCGGAGTGATCCGCGTACCAGGATCATCCAGCGCCCGCATGATCATTCGCACCACGCTTTCGGTAACTCGTTCGTCCCGCAGCTGCCGTTCGATACGCTGAACACTTTCAAGAATTTCAGCCATCACCTTGTCACTCGATCGCTCGCTCTGCCGTAGTGCGCGCAATTCGACCGGGGTTGAGATGGGATTATCAGAAGCTTCAGGGGCAATTTCCGCAGTTTTGATCTGTCCGATAAGTTCCTTTCTCGCTTTGTCTGCAAAGGCGAGATCACGATTTGTTACATGGATGACCCGCATCCCCCCAACATCCAAGGGAACCGTCTGACCACGCTCAATGAGCCGCACGATGGACTTCTTGACGGCGTGTCGCACGGCAAGCTCGTAGAATACATTCGCGTTGGTCCGTCAGGTCAGCAATGGCCAGCTTTGCCTCCATAAGCTACTCGATGATCTGTACTGGTAATGATCCCCGGCTTGGAAAAGCTGTCGGCCCTTATGGGCGGTTCGTACCCGCACTCCTTCGCAGCAGGCTCGATGATGAACTGAAGGATTTGGTCCGATCGCTCCCGCGTTTCGCTGCCCTCGTCACCAATCGGCGCAATCACGAAACAGATCTTCTTTTCACTCATCACCGCTGTCTTGCCCCACTGTCACACAACCTACCTAAACGTGCCCATTCACTGTGCCCAAAAATGTGCCCGCGATCACCTATAACGGGCCTCATTCTACCCCAAGCCAACCAGCCAGACAAAGAAAAACCCCTCGATAAATCAGCGATTTATCGAGGGGTTTCCTTTAACGGCCCGGCCCTCATGCCAGTGCGCTACCAGGCTGCGCTACGCCCCGAATCAAGGTTTACAGGGAGTTAGACGTCCGCCACCAAAATAGGTCGCCTCTAATGTCACTCTTGTGCTCTCCAGCAGCGCGAAACCCAACGGAGATGTCCAGCTCGGTAATGGACGCCGCCGTCGGTGGCCCCGATACCGCAGGATCCTGCGGATGTCTTCCATGTCGGCCCCCCCTCCCCTGCAGCCGGCTCGCCACGCTATGGCACAGAGCGTAAAATCAGAGGCTCTCGATTCCCGCCCTTTTCATCGCGGCCTGCAGGCGGTTCCGGATGTGCCAACGGGCCCACGGGCGGGGCAATGTTTCAGAAGACGAGATCGGTCGCGGAGAGTCCAGCGATACGCCGCATCAGCGAGTAGCAATTGTCCCCGGTAGCCTTTTTGCACGCAGATAACCACGGGTCAACCGACACCCATAGGGCCAATTTCTCTGCCGAGATTTAACGGAATTGTAACGACCTCGCTATTTCCTTGTCATCTCACGCATCCATACTATCGGCGAGTATACAGATAATCTTGTGCGGGTCCAGAAAGGAGGACAGGATGTCCATTGGGATCGCCCTAGTCGTCGCGTTTTATCTCACGGTGTTCTGCATCGAGTTAGTGTTCCTGGCGAATGGTCACGAGGAAGCCCACTCCAAGAGGTTCATCGCGGCGAAGGACGGAGACTGGGATACAACCTCTGGCGTGAAGACCGTAATCGGCCTGTTGATTCTCCTCGGATTCGCGGTCACGCTGCGTCTCCTCCAGCTCGCGGAAGATTGCGTACGGCGACAAGTCCAGAACCTTCGAGGAATTCGCCCTCGACGGCCAGCCTCCGGGCGACCGTTCTTCCAAGCCTTGCGGAAGCTGCGAATGGGTGTGCCCTCTCGCTAAAAGACCCACGGGACGATGCAGCCGCGCAGACCTTTAACAAAAACTGGCGCCAATCGCTTCCGCACACGAGTTGAGAGAAGTGGGAAACATGGGAAAGATGGTACGGGATTGCAAGTCCTCACACAGAAAGGGCCTGAGCGTTATGTCCGGTTTTTCAGGAACTTCGCTCAGGGCCCCCGTTTTGTTCCCCCATGTTGGTGGGCTACCAGGCCGTGCTATGCCTTCGTCTGCTACTACACGTTTACGGGCGGGGGGGGGCGTCGAGGCGAGAATGCCCCCGTGTGGCCGAAAACGTGCCCACCTGCCGCCTAGAGGCCTCCTAAACATCCCCTGAACTGGCGATGTGATGGCGCTCCAACACGGCAGAAATGAATTTCCTTAAGGCATTGTGATTGACATTCTCACCAGTTTCCAGGATGACCCCGCCGTTTCCATCGTTAGGGTGCGCTCCAGATGACCTTCCCGGCGCTGTCGAACAAGACGAGGGAGGACTCGGGTCGTGTCTCAATTACTCCCGTATCCCGCGTTTCAAGAGAAATGCTCCCCAAGACGGCACGCGTAATCCTGCTCTGGTCCGACAGGGTCAGCCCCGACACACCTTTACCATCAATCCCTAGTATGGCATTGCCCTCCTTATCCTTGCCGAAAAGGCTCAAGGATGGCGTGCCATCAGTTTCAACGGCAAGTACCGCATGCGGCCTTTCGTTTCGGTCGTAGAGATACAGGGCCGTCGTATCGTTGGCCAGGAGTGCCAGGCTGCTTCGGATGTTCCCATCTTTGTTTAAGATGGCGACGGTCGGTAAGCCAGTCGCTGCAAAGCCGAGTCCGATGCGGAGGGTCTGTTCCTCGTCATAGAAGCTCAAAAGTGGTGCGCCCGCCTTAAAGCCTAACATGGCGCGGACGGCACCCTTTCCATCTCGAAGGACAAACTCATCCGCCTCAACAACTTTAGACGCCCTGGGAGGTGCCACCTGCCCCATGAGCATCGCCGCGGTGATCGTGGCCAAGGCCGCCACTCCCACCCTCTTCACGTGGCGGTTCTCTCGTTCCAGACGCTCAAGTCGCTCGTTCATCGTTTCCTCCCTATTTCTCTTGCGTTTTCCTTCCATCTTCCGCTGCAACGCTTCGATTTCCTCTTGCGCACCCTCGTTCGTCACCACACGGAAAACATTCTTGATGCCTTTTTTCCAACCACTCATCTCGATTACTCTTATCAGGGGTTGACTGAGAAGGAGTTTGGTGGTGAAATACATTCGCTTCTCGAATCAATGGGAGGGTCGGCTTGAAAGGCGCGCCACCGAGTGCAATCATTGTTGTGCTTACGTTAGCGGGGCTTCTCTGTACGTTTGTAGGGGCCGTAGCTGCCGAGCCGCCCGGATGGGGACTTTCCTTCCCTTCCGCCCGCCCGCCCGCTCGCGTTCGATCCCATTCCTTTCGAGGGAAGGGCCGCCCACGTGGCCACTTTCGA
>CAZLDS010000139.1:0-4085 GCA_964558395.1 uncultured bacterium
TATCTTCCAGGGGAATTCTCAAGGGAATGGATTTTTCGACGATCTCGATCATCACGTCTTCCTTCGCCTAGGCACCGGGGAAGACAATAGTACCCCAACAGCCCCCCCATATGGAAATGAAACATGGGACCTCAATACATCAGCAGCCATGCCTGAAACGCCAACATCGCGGCGATGGATAGCGTCACTGCGATTGCCGCGGCGTTGCTCGACGCGTGTTTGAGAGCGTCCGGGACTAATTCAGAAAAAACCATCCAGATCATGGCACCGGCTGCAAATCCGAGCCCAACGGGCAGAATCGGTTTAAAGGCGGTCACAAAAAGAAAAGCAGGCACGGCCATGAGGGGCTGCGGCAAGCTGGAGAAGATGCTCCACAGCCCCGCACGCCAGACTGCTGTCCCACTCGGCACCAACACCAAGCTAATCGCCAGCCCTTCAGGAATATTATGAACCGCGATGGCCGCGGTGATCAACACCCCTAAGGCACTGCCATCACCGTACGAGACGCCAACGCCCACCCCTTCGGAAAATGAGTGCAGCGTCATGACGCCGACAATCATGAGGGCCTTCAGCGCATCGGCCCCCCGCAAGGGGCCAAGGCGGAGATCATCACGTCCCTCGAGGAACGTCCGACTGAAGGCGATGAAGCCGACACCAATGAGTATGCCGACGATTACGCGATTCGCGCTGTATCCCGCCCCTTCTGCGATGAGGCTATGGCTCGCGCCGAGCATGAGCCCGGCGGCGATGGCATTGGATATACTCAGCCACCAGCGGCTGATCTTCTTGACAAAGCAGAAGGGTATCGCTCCGAGTCCAGTCGCCAGGGCAGTCACGAGGGCCGCGAAGAAAACCGTCCACGCACTGATTTCAATCATGGTCACAACTTACTGCGGGTGGCGCGTCTTTTAAAGTAAATAATTTGACCTGTTTCCTTTCGGTTTCTCGCAGCCTGATCCGGCCGCTTGCCCGGAGCGGGTCTCAAAGCAAGGGCCCTCCCAGGGCTTCTCGCCGTGGGAGGGGGGCGTCTGGTCCTTGCTTCCGATGCAAACGACCTCTCAGATCCCTATGATCTCTACCAACGCTTCCAAGACATCAGTCTCGGTGATGATCCCCACCAGGCGTTCGTCTTCTCGGAGCACCGGGAGCGCTCCGATCTTATGGGAGACGAGGAGCATGGCTGCCTCCCCAATAGTGGCCTCGGGGGTTGTGGTGGTGACCGCTCGGGCCATGACATCTCCCACCCTGGTGATCTTCAGGAGGGCGTCTGTCTCCGGAGTGGGCCGCCCCGCGGGACCGGGGAGCGACGCCTGGCTGATATCCCGGGCGGCCAGGATCCCGACCAATTCCTCCCCTTCCAAGACCGGGAGATGCCTGATCCGGTGCAAGCTAAGGAGGGCCAGCGCCTCGGCCAGGCTGTCCTCAGGGGATACGATCAGTGGATTCGACCGCATCCACCCGCCAACGAGGACACCGCGCCTCCTGGGGGGGGCCGGGCCCGAGGGCTCCTGAAGCCTCCCTGCCTCAGGGCGGAGGTTGGGCTTTCCTGCTTCCGTTTCGCTCTCGGTCAACTCGCTCACGGGGGGTCGCACCAGGGCCGTCCCGTCGAGGACCAACTCCCCCCGTTGGTTGGTGCAAGTCGTCCTTAACTTCACGAGATGTTCGTCTCGCACGACCTCGATCACCGCGACTTTCGCTGTCACCGTATCCCCAATCCGCACCGGCCGAAGGAACCGAAGCTCCTGGGAGAGGTAGATCGAGCCAGGGCCGGGGAGCTTCATGCCGAGGACGGCGGAGATGAGGCTTGCCGTCAACGTGCCGTGGGCGATCTTTTCTTTAAAGATCGTCCGCTCTGCAAAGGCCTCATCGACATGCGCGGGGTTGAGGTCCCCGGTCAGAGCCGCAAAAGTGTTAATGTCCCACTCATCATAGGTCTTGGCTAGTTCCGCCGCCATTCCCACGCGAAGCGCTTCAATCGTCCTACCACTCATCCCTTTCACCTTTCGACGCCCAGGGTAATGTCCTGCTCTCTCCGGACGCATAACGTGCCCAAAGACAAGTGCCCTCCCGGCCCTGCCGTACCAGGAGGGCACCTGATATTAGCGCATGTTTCTGCGATTCCGAGCACGCGAGATGGTGTCAAACGTTGCAGACGTCAGTACTGGCCGCTGCGACCCCCGCGCCCCCCAGGGCCCATGCCTTTGCCGGGACCGTGCGGGCCGGGAGTTTCGGGCATCGTGATGCCGCGCTCGCGAGCCCGTTCGACCATCTTCTTGTGCCATTCCTCGCGGTATTGCTGTCGCGCCTCAGGACTCATACTCTGCATCTTCTGCCAGTGCTCTTGCCACTCCTCCTCAGTCATGAGTTGTCGGCCCATGCCGCGGCCGAGGTAGAAGCTTTTCTCCGCCTGTTGCTGCCACTGGGGCTCAGCCTGAGCCCCAACAGGCGAAATCGAAAACGCAAAGGGAAGCACAAGCAACGCTGCCACTGTGCACACGCCGATCAAACGCCGGAAGTTCATAACGACCCCCTTTTGAAAGAACAGCCGAGACCGATAGACCCAACCCAAAGGGTCTCGTCACAGGATCTCACGAGCACGGGAGAGAAATCAACGCAAGAAGTGAGAGGGCGTTCAGCTCGAAGGCCTCGCACGGTCATGAGAACTCCGCATGCTCTTTCCCGACCGCGTAGAGCCGTTTTGCCATCTCTCCCATCGATCTGCCCTCCCAGGGAAAGCATTGTGTCCATCACGTGGTCTACGCGGGGCGCCGGTGTTCCCAGGTCTCGAGCGCCTTGAACCCGAACACAGCCAGGATTGTCAGGGCGGCGATGAACCACCAGGGGGACACTCCTGTCGCCGTCACAAGCGTTTCCTTCCCCACGTCAGCAAGACCCAGAATATGTGCCTTGGCCCACGGATACACCTCGGCGTAAACGGCGGCGCCGAAGAGCATGCCTAGCACCCCGGCACCCGCGTCTCGCGCACCATCCCCGATGGCCGCCACGCCCGTCCCCGGGCAATACCCCAGGATCGCCATCCCGATCCCGAAGATCAGGCCGCCAAGCGCGTTTCCGACGAGCTGGGCTGCCTTGACGTGGAGCCCCCCGATCAGCCCGAGCTGCACCATCCCGTAGATGCCCGCACCGCCGACCACAATCGCGGTGCCAATCACCTTGAGGACGGTAAAGTCTTCCAAGAGAAACTGCCCCACGATCACGTCGAACCGAGTGACCCAAGCCTTTTGGAGCAGGAACCCGAAGATGAGGCCCGTCACCGCCCCCAGTATCAGGGTCGTCGGACTTGCGAAAAAACTCGTCTCAAACATGGCTCTTACTCCTTCTGCCATAGACGGCAAAAGCGGTGGCGATTCCCGATGCGAACATGAAGGTCAAAAACGTCCAGGACGACAGAGCCAACTGCAACCCCCCCGAGATGCCATGCCCCGACGTGCACCCTCCAGCCAACCGAGCCCCGAAGAGAAGGATGGCCCCGCCGATGAAGGCGCCAAGATAGCGCTTCGATCTCGAAGGGCCAAAGCGCTCGGCCCAGATCGACGGGACATACTCCCGCCGCGTCGACCCCGCCAGCCTCGCGGCCAGAAAGGTTCCAACCACCAGCATCACGACCAAGGCCGCTTGCCACTCAAAAGCGGGCTTGCCGACGAGGTACTTGGCGAAATAAGCGTTCTGCTGCACATGCTCTGGGGCCACAAGCCCTTCGAGGACGCCGGCCACGCGCACAAAGGTCGTCGAGACGCCCAGCGCCTTGCCCATAAAGAAAAAGGTCACCCACGAGAGGACCCCTAGCCCGGCCCCAACCAGGTAGGGGGACCATCGAGGGCGTCTCAGCAACGATTTCATACTCAGCCTCCTTGTACGAACCACCTACAAACATGTACCCACACAATGGCTAGCCAGCCTCGCCTGTACAGAGACACGGAACCTTCCAAAGGTTCCCGGACCCGGGTTGAGTCAGCAACGCCTCAAAAACACAGAGTTGTTGGCTCACCGTCTTCGCTTTTGGTCTTTTGCACAGTAGTACGCGGTACGGCCCGAGACCATTATTTGCCTTAGCCGCTGGCCGC
>CAZLDS010000140.1:0-3847 GCA_964558395.1 uncultured bacterium
GTGGACGAGCGCAAGCGCGATCCGCATGACTTTGCCCTTTGGAAATCGAGCAAACTGGGCGAGCCGTCGTGGCAGAGCCCCTGGGGTCCAGGACGCCCAGGTTGGCACGTCGAGTGTTCCGTCATGTCCATGGAACACCTCGGCGAATCCTTCGACATCCACGGCGGGGGTGAAGACTTGATCTTCCCGCACCACGACTGCGAGATTGCGCAATCCGAAGCAGTGACAGAAAAGCCGTTCGCGCGTTACTGGATCCATAATGGGTTCGTGCAAATCAATCAGGAAAAGATGTCGAAGTCTCTCGGAAACTTTTTCACCGTCCGTGAGATCTTTGATAAGTCGCTCTATCGCATACCGGTCACGGCCGAGGCGCTGCGGTATTTTCTGCTGAGCACCCATTACCGGAGCCCCCTCGATTTTTCCGACGATGCATTGTGGGAGGCCAAACGGGCGCTGGACCGGTTCTACGGGCTGTTTCAACGGCTGGACGAATCGTCCGGTGAAGAAGGGCCGATGGATCCGCGGCTCGCACCGCTCTTGGAACGGTTGGGCGAGGCATTTCGCCAGGCAATGGATGATGACTTCAGCACCCCAGCAGCCATTGCGCAATTACAGCTGCTGCGCGGAGAGGTCAACCGGTTACTGGAGACGGGTCTCTCCAAAAAGGCATGCGAGCAGGCGCGCGCGACGTTTCGATCATTGGGTCAGGTGTTGGGTCTTTTTCAGTTGTCTTATCGGGAGTGGGACTTTGGAACCGTGGTCGGAGTGCCCCCGGCTGAACTCGTCGTCTCGGGAGAAAAACCCGGCGTAAGAGTAAGTAAGGAGTCTCTGACGGACGCAGAGATTGAACAGAAGCTCGCCAAACGCAATAAGTCGCGGCGACAAAAGGATTTCGCGACGGCGGACGCAGTCAGGGCAGAGCTCGCCGCGTTCGGGATTACGATCGAGGATCGGCCAGATGGCACGAGCCGGTGGAAGCGATGATGCTTGCGAGATCATCTACGGCGTGCATGCTGTCCAGGAAGCGCTGCGGGCAGGCAACCGCCCGTTGATGCGGATCTTGGTGTCGCGACAGGATCGTCAGTTCACGGGCCTGATTCGGCTGGCTCGGGCCGCAGGGGTGCCGGTGCACGTGGAGCCGAAGCGGGCTTTGGATCGGCGCGTGCCGGTGGCGAAGCATCAGGGTGTCGTTGGGCTGGTCGGGACGAAGCCGTACGCCGAGCCAGAAGCGATGCTCGCCTCGGCACGGGCAAGGGGCGAGGCGCCATTCTTGATCATCCTCGATGGGGTCGAAGACCCGCGAAACTTTGGGGCGGTGTTGCGAACCGCCGAGGCGGTGGGAGTCCATGGCGTGTTGGTTCCCGAGCGTCGGTCGGTCGGGTTGACCGGGACAGTTGCGAAGACCGCAGCGGGTGCCCTTGAACATCTTCACGTCGGACGTGTGCCGAACCTTTCTCGGCTGATTGAAGCGCTGCAGGCAGATGGGCTCTGGGTCTACGCGCTTGATCCGGCAGCGCGGAAGTCGTACACGGCCCTTGATTTCCGAGGACCCGTGGCGCTGGTGTTGGGGAGCGAGGGGAAAGGTGTGCGCCCCGGCGTGCTGGGAAAGTGTGACGATCGTGTAAGCATTCCGATGCTCGGGCGGGTCACATCGCTGAACGTGAGCGCCGCCGCGGCTATTGTGATGTACGAGGTCCTCCGGCAGCGGATGGCCCAGGCGAAAATCCAAGAAAAATAGCGAAATTGGCACGAGGATTGCTTTAGAGCTAACTGATCCCGAGAAAACCTCTTTTTCGAGCTTCCCCGGTTTGGGGGTGCGAAAATTTCCCCTTTGAACCTAGGAATTTGTCTTTTATAATAGATAATTTGTGGCTGGCGTAGCTCAGTCGGTAGAGCAGCTGATTTGTAATCAGCGGGTCGGGGGTTCAAATCCCTTCGCCAGCTCCACGGGATGGACCGGGGTGGCGGTTCTCAATCGATACGCTCCCGGCTCAGTGCGCTGGGTGAGTGCGGGGAGATACCCAAGCGGCCAACTGGGGCAGACTGTAAATCTGCTGGCGTACGCCTTCGGGGGTTCGAATCCTCCTCTCCCCACCACGAGTCACCCGACCATTATAATATATACATATCTCGACATGACCTGTGTCCGGGGTCCCCGACATGAGGCCGCCCCATGCGGAGGATTTTTGGGTAGGATGTGCACAATGCGGATCGGGGTGCGGGAATAGCTCAGTGGTAGAGCGCGAGCCTTCCAAGCTCGGGGTCGCGGGTTCGAATCCCGTTTCCCGCTCCAGCCTGATTCCATGCCGGAGGAAGGTGTTACGGACGGCAACGTGTTTCGTTCATCGGCGGATCACTGCAAGGAGGATGATTCGACTTTGCTGTTCGGTCCTGAGCCTATGCGTCATCGTGGCGGCGGTTCCCCTGGCGGCCGAAGATGTTGCGACGTACAACCAACGCGGCGTCGAGCTTAGTGCGAGGGGACGGTATCAGGAAGCGATCGATGAGTTGGAGAAGGCCTTACGGCTCGCCCCAAAGCAGCCCGTGGTCCGTCGGAATCTCGCTCTTGTGCATGCGAACTATGGGGTCCTCTTGCTTCAAAAGCGGGCGTTTGAGGCCGCGGTGACTGAGTACCAAGCAGCGATCGAGCTTTTACCCGAAGAAGCCACATTTCACATGGGACTCGGGTGGGCTTTCCTCGGTCTCCAAGAGCCGGATCGGGCTGTCGGGGCCTCACAGCGGGCCCGAGACCTCGATCCAGAGGAACCGATGGTATATCGGCTGCTGGGGGAGGCCTATTACCACGAAGGGGATATGACCGCGGCGGTGATGGCATGGGAGGAGGAGTTGAGACTCCGCCCTAACGATCGGGAGCTTGAGGGACTCATCGCCAAGGCCGAAGGGGAACGCAAGGTTTATGAGGAATACGAGCGTCGCCCCGGGCAACACTTCACGCTGCGGTACGTGGGGGAAGTCCAGGAGGAGCTCGGCAAGGAAATCCTGGCGATTTTGGAGCGGGCCTACGACGAGGTCGGGTACGACCTGAACCATTACCCCCGGCACGAGGTGGAGGTCGTTGTTTACTCCGACGAGGACTTCGTGGCGGTCACCGATCTCCCATCATGGGTGGGGGGCGTCTTTGATGAACGGGGCGGCCGCATCCGCATTCCTATCCGCGGGATCAAACAGACGGCAGACCTCCGGGCCCTCTTGTACCATGAATATACCCATGTGGTTATTCGGGACGTCACGGGAGGGCGGGCTCCCACCTGGTTGAACGAGGGATTAGCCCTGATCGAGCAGCGGAGTGCCATGGATGGCGAAGTCGAACTGGTTCGGCACCTGGCCGTGACAGGCGCACTCCTCTCCCTGCGAGCCCTGAACGGTTCCTTTGTGGGACTCTCGGGATCCGACGCGAGAGTCGACTACGCGATCAGTTATGCTGCGACGAGGTATCTTGTCGAGCGCTCGAGCCTGTGGGACACCCAGCGGCTTCTTCAACGGCTGGGCGAGGGGCTTCCCTTCGAAGAGGCCCTCGAAGAGGCCACCCGGCTCACGCTCGCAGAATTTGAGCAGCAGTGGTACGAATCGCTGATGGAGGGAAATTGAGGGCGAGCGATGGCAGGGCGTCCGTCGGAGGGAAGCGGGGAACCCTGAATTGTTTCAGGGGCCCACGTAGCTCAGTAGGTCAGAGCGCGTCCTTGGTAAGGACGAGGTCACCAGTTCGATTCTGGTCGTGGGCTCCAGTTCCGTTGAGGTAAGAAGGGAGCGGGGAAAGGGAGGTTTCATCCGTGGCCAAGCAAAAATTTGCACGGACGAAAGAACACGTCAACATCGGGACGATTGG
>CAZLDS010000141.1:0-3773 GCA_964558395.1 uncultured bacterium
CCCTCCATCATGAGTCCTCGTCCCCCCGCGGGCGCGGCCGTCAAGGCGCCGGCGGCTGGTTCTGCTATACAGCAGGAGCGGAAGGCCTGAGTTGGCTACTCATCGGCGAGAGGGGCGTCGAATGGAACATTGGCGCCTTTACTGGCACGTGGTGGAAACCCAGGGTGGATTCGAGGTGGTCGGTGCCGGGGTTGCCCGGCCGGAGCAAGACATTCCGGACGGTGCCGCGGAGATCGAATGTTTTGGGGGAAAAGAGGAGTCAATTTGGCTCTATCGAGCGGTCCGGACCCGGCTCTCCGGGCGGAGCCTTGCCTCTCCCGATGACGCGTCTCAAGCGGTGCGTTCCCTCTTGAGCGCGCTGCAGCGCGCGGGCCGCTAGCAGCTCGCCACGGGTTATTCCGTTCCATGAGGTGGCTGTGCCACTGAGTGGGAAGCGAATCGCGCAGCCCGAGACAAGATCCAACGGAAGGACATCCATATCTTGCTAGGGAGAAGCTCCCTGGCATCCAAAAATTCCCTGGCTCTGATGCGCGATCGCCGAACCGCTCGATTCTCCTCGAGGTCTCCTCTGGCCTGGAAGGACAGGATCTTAGGGGCACGTCAGTGGCAACCCGGGTCGAGCGGAGAGGGTGGCATACTCCTTGCCTTCTCCGTAGGGGGATTACAAGAGCTTTGGAACCGTATGTTGTGCATGTGTGCCTCGCTGAAGCAGACGATCCCAGGGCTTTACGCGAGATTGAAAGAGGTGTACGCTTGATGACGATCGTTCGGTATGATCCACACAGTGAGCCGAGTAATCGATACCCGCGGGAGATCGTTTCGCCCCCCGCTCCGAGCTCGTGCTGTCGCCAGGAAATGAAACGGACGGGCAGGATGGAGCGCGGGGAGGGTGGATGGCCGTACTTTTACAAGCGCTGCCAGGTCTGCGGATTTACGGTTCGGGAATTTGTAGGGTACGCGGAGTTGGCCCAGTTGGTCGCAAAGAGGGGCCGCGGGCGCAGGGTGAGACTGAAGGGAGTCTCGTGGCGCCCATGGATAGCGCGCGCCTTCGCCGAGTGACTTCCAGGTAAGGACGGGCCGTTGCCGTACGGAGGAAGAGGATGACTTATATCATTGCGGAACCGTGTATTGGCGTAAAGGACCGGGCCTGCGTGGACGTTTGCCCCGTCGAGTGTATCTACGAAGGGGAAGAAATGCTCTACATTCACCCCGAAGAGTGCATTGACTGCGGGGCCTGTGAGCCCGAGTGTCCCGTGACGGCGATCTTTGAGGAAAGCGCGGTCCCGGAGCAGTGGAAGAGCTTCATTGCAAAAAACGCCCAATTTTTTGTTGAGAATCCCGGCGTCTCGCCGGCGGCGGGCAAGGGCAAGTAAGATCGCAGTGGGAAACATCGATTTCGCTGACCCCGTGAGAGAAGCGGAGAACGCATGGTCACTGAAGATGCCGTCCTAAGCGCGCTACGGAAGGTCAACGACCCGGAGCTCCACCGGGACCTCGTCTCGCTGGGCATGGTGAAGGAGATCAAGGTGGATGGCGGTGCCGTGACCGTGACCGTGGAGCTCACTACCCCGGCCTGTCCCATGCGGGAACAGGTGGAGGAGGAAACGAAAGCAGCCATTAAGGCCCTGCCTGGTGTGGAAGAGGTGACTGTCAATCTCACGGCCAATGTGCGCAAGCCTCCCGCTGGCCGCCAGCCGATCCCGGGGATTAAGCACATCGTCGCTATCGGCAGCGGCAAGGGGGGCGTGGGCAAGTCCACGGTGACGGCGAACCTGGCGGTGGCCCTCGCCGAGGCAGGGGCCCAGGTGGGACTCCTGGACTCGGACATCTACGGACCCAGCATCCCTTTGATGATGGGAGTGCACCGGCAGCCCGACGTGGTGAATAAGCGGATGATCCCTCCGGTTAGCCACGGGGTCAAGCTCATGTCGCTCGGCTTTCTGTTGCCGGACCACACCTCCCCGGTCGTCTGGAGAGGTCCGATGGTCGGCCAAGCAGTAAAGCAGATGCTCATGGAGGTGGATTGGGGAGAGCTCGACTACCTGCTGGCGGACCTGCCGCCGGGAACGGGGGACGCCTCTTTGACCCTTGCCCAGACGATCCCCCTCTCGGGGGCCGTCGTCGTGATGACCCCTCAGGACGTCGCCATCCAGATCGCGACCAAGACCCTGAACATGTTCCAGACGTTACGGGTTCCGATCTTGGGGATCATCGAGAATATGAGCTACCTCCCCTGCCCGCACTGCGCGCAGCCCGTGGAGCTGTTCGGCCATGGCGGGGGGCGCAAGGCCAGCGAACGGCTCGAAGTCCCCTTTCTTGGAGAGATTCCACTCGATCCCGCGCTTCGCCGTGGCGGCGACGTGGGACGTCCGATTCTCGTCGAGCAGCCAGATTCCCCGGTGGCGGCGGTCTTCCGGCAGGTGGCAGGCAATCTGGCTGGACGGATCAGTATAGAGGCGTTGGCGGAGTTATCTTAATCTCGGCAGGAGGGAGTTACCGTGATAACAGTGACACAGGCTGCGGCCGCAAAACTGAAAGATTTGATGGCCAAGGAGGGGACTGCAGACCAGGGGCTCCGCATCCGGGTCCGAGGGGGCGGATGTTCCGGGTATGAGTACCAGCTGGCCTTCGATACCCCCCGCGAGGGGGACCAGGTCATCGAGCAAGGGGGGGTCAAGGTGGTGATCGACCCCAAGAGCCTGCTCTTCCTCACCGGCTCCGAGATCGACTTTCAAGACGGGTTGACCGGGGCGGGCTTCGCGATCAAGAACCCGAATGCGAAAGGCTCCTGCGGCTGCGGGCAATCTTTTCAGGCGTAAAGGGCCTGCGGAGAGAGTCTAACGTATCGTCAATGTGGTATTCGTTGACAGATAACGATGCAGCATAGTATACTAAAGAAGTACGATTTGCATGCCTTTCTGCCCTTCCTGTGCGGTCCCCAGACGTATAGCGCGATCAGGCGCCCCACGACAACGGAGGAAAGTGCCGTCAGCGAGATTTAGTCTCTGTAGTGTGCGGAGGGGCCTCGAGGTCACCGCAGCAGCCAAGACGGGAGGGGTGACTAGGACAACGCATTCAGGACGCG
Organism: uncultured bacterium; assembly: GCA_964558395.1. Lineage (GTDB taxonomy): Bacteria > Methylomirabilota > Methylomirabilia > Methylomirabilales > CSP1-5 > CSP1-5. The sequence continues at coordinate 3,086 of CAZLDS010000141.1, forward strand.
TTGGATGCGTGAGAGGGATATCGAAAGGGAGAAGCGATGAGTGATGCGACGAGTGATGCGACGAAGACCATCGAAACCTTTGTGGGTCAGGACTACAAGTGGGGGTTTGTCACGCCGATCGAGCAGGAGATTACACCGCCGGGGCTGAATGAGGACGTTATTCGCCTGATTTCGTCGAAAAAGAACGAGCCCGAGTGGCTGCTCGAGTGGCGCCTGAAGGCGTACCGGCACTGGCTTACCATGACGGAGCCGACGTGGCACAACGTCCACTATCCTCCCATCGACTACCAGAGCATCAGCTACTACGCGGCGCCCAAGACGAAGGAACGGCCGAAGAGTCTCGACGAAGTAGATCCCGAGCTGCTCAGGACCTATGAAAAGCTGGGGATCCCGCTCGAAGAGCAGAAGATGCTCGCCGGGGTCGCGGTGGACGCGGTGTTTGACAGCGTCTCGGTCGCGACGACCTTCCGGGAGAAGCTGGCCGAGTTGGGGATTATTTTCTCCCCCATGTCGGACGCGGTGGAGGAACACCCGGAATTGGTGCGGAAGTACCTCGGGTCGGTCGTTCCCTACACGGACAACTTTTTCGCAACGCTGAACTCCGCGGTCTTCACCGATGGGTCGTTCTGCTATATCCCGAAGGGCGTGCGCTGCCCCATGGAACTGTCAACCTATTTCCGCATCAATG
>CAZLDS010000142.1:0-3529 GCA_964558395.1 uncultured bacterium
TCAGGTCGCCCGGGTAGTCCACGTTCTCCGGCTCCTCCTCGGCGTTGAGGTGATAAAGGTTGCCGAAAAATTCATCGAAGCCGTGCGCGGTCGGAAGAAACTCATCGCGGTCGCCGAGGTGGTTCTTCCCGAACTGGCCGGTGGCGTAACCCAGAGGTTTCAGGAGCTCGGCGATCGTCGGGTCCTGCGGACGCAGGCCGAGATCGGCGCCGGGCAATCCCACTTTGGTCAAGCCGGTACGAATCGGCGACTGCCCGGTGATGAACGCCGCGCGGCCGGCGGTACAGCTCTGCTGCCCGTACCAGTCGGTGAACATCGCGCCTTCCCTCGCGAGGCGATCGATGTTGGGCGTCCGGTAGCCCATCACGCCCATGTTGTAGGCGCTGACGTTATACCAACCGATGTCGTCGCCCCAGATGACGAGAATGTTGGGTTTGTCCGCTGCGTACGCCGGACCGGTACTGCCGATCAACGGGACCAGCATCGCAGAGAACAGCGCAAGCATCGTTCTGCTCTTTTGCCTCATTTTCTTGCTCTCCCTTGTTGACAGATATGCGCTCGGGCTGAAGTAAAGCGGTTGAGGAGGTGATCGGGGGCGGTCGCTTGACCCGACCGCCCCCCGCAGAGGAACGAAAAACCCAAGGTTACATCTTTGCCTTCTTATTAACGTTCACAGGCTTTCCTTCGACGATTTCGTATTCCACGAGATCGCCGGTTTTCGGGTCTTCCGCGACGACCTTGGCTGCTTCTATCTCATAGGTCTTCCCGTCAGCCCCTTTAATCGTGATGACTTCATCGGTCACGGCCACGATGACCCCAGAGTTTTTCTGGCCGCCGGCGAAGGCCAGCGTGGACGCGACGAGCAGGATGGCCAGAGCACACGAAAGGGTTTTCATGAGCTTGCGATACATTTGCCTTTCCTCCTCACAAACAGGGTTAAGGATGCCTACCCAACCTCCTGCTTACCAGCCGCCAATCAATCAGCCCATGTCCCCTCCTTGAAAGAGTGAAATGCGCGCACGAATTCCCGGGGGCCGAACGCTATCAGGGAGTCTCCCCCCTGTCACCTCGGAAAATTACGAGGTTTTGACGAAAAAATTACTTACTGGCCTGCCCTTGGGGTTCAAACGAGGTGAGAGCACTCTAACACCTTGATATTGCTAGTATTAGAGGCCTGGATCCCTGACCTACCGCAGGTCGGTCTGAAGGGTGTTACATCGGGGTGCAGGCGCCAAAGACAATGAATCCAACCTGGTCTTCCGAAATCGTCGCCGACATTTTTCCGGTCTCTTCCGAGATGACCATGGTCCAGCCGCGCCCCTCTTGGCCCCCATGCATGATCATCCTGCCGTTGGTGTGCTCGAGATGCTTGATCGCTGCTTTGTTTCCCCCTTCTTCGGCAGCGCTCAGCATCTTTGTCTTGAAGTCAACCTTGATAAACTGCGGGATGTTCACTTCCTCGGCCGTGCTATTCAAGCACTCGCCTGCGGCCCCACATTCAATAATCTCAATCGGCGCGCAGAGGAGCGGCGCGGATCCATCGTATTTCGCAGCCAAAACGTGACCCGGCACCACACAGATGCCAACAACCACCGTGACCGCTATTAATATTCGCATTGTTCGTCTCCCTATTTGACCGTGTATCCGCGGCCCTCGAGACACGCCCCGTAGGCCCGGTTATACTCCGAGCGATTCTGGTTGTACTGAGCCTGTTGCTGCGCCTCCCAGTTTTCCTGGGCTTGCGCCTGTTGGCGCCGTTGCTCCCGCCGTCGCATGCCGCCGATCAGCGCGCCACTGGCGGCGCCAATGGCCGCTCCCTTCCCGGCATCCCCTGCAATCGCCCCCCCGACGGCTCCGACCGCGGCCCCGCGGGCACCCCCGCGCACGACCCCTCCTCGCGGTGCTTCTTGCTGCGGCGGTGGGCTCGTCGCCGTGGGCCGAGCCATCGGATCGAACCCGGTCTGCCCCTTGGCCCATTGATAACAGTCGAACTTATCCTTCTCCTGTTGCTCTTTGCTCTGGCCCTTCTGGGGGTAGATGTACAGATCATCCGCCAGGGCGGTTCCGGCGAAAACAAGGGATACTCCACACAGCAACAGCGTCAACCGCTTCGCATGTCTCCTCATGATGCCCCTCCAATTTTCAACACCTTCGAGCCATGTGCCATCTGTTAGTCACCAGAAGATCCCGCAATCCTTGCCATGGTCATTGCCAGACTTCTCCTTCTTCCGCTTTGTCCTCGTGCGTGCCATCCTGGCCGGCTTCCTCGCAGTTCCTGGAATCTCTACCAGAGAAGGGGCCCCCTGTAAACGTATCTCTTCTCCGAGCCGTACCCATGGCAAGCGTCAGCGCAGCCGAGAGACAACCACTTCTCTCTTACTGCGAAGAATCGTGTACAGAACACCGGGTTCGCTAGGGTCCCACGCGATGCCTTGACCCTCCGCTGTGACTGGCAGGATTTCTTCCAACACAAGGACAGACCCCGCCTCGGGAAGGGATAGCACGTAGACCTCCGGGCGATCGTGGCCTGTGGCATACAGCCGACTGTCTTCGCTCCATGCCCCACCAGAATTGCTCATGCCCGCGAATTGTTCGATGACTTTGGGGGGGTAAATGTAACCCCCGACGCGGCGCCACTCGTAATCAAATTGCACCAGCGTTGTCCAGGCCGAACCTTTGCCCGGCTCGCCACCGTATCCAGCATAGTTACCAAATGCCACCCACCAGTACCCGTCCTTCTTATCGACCCACATAGCCGAGCCCCCGACGATCCCCAAGCTGTGTGAGCCCACATGCGTGAGCCTCTCTGTTTCGAAGATCTCGATCGAACTCACCATCGGCATTCCGGGGTAGTTTGAATGAGCACAATAGAGCAAACCGTCGAACACGATCCCGCTATCGAGATGCACGATCGGTCCGTCCGGCGGGCCCTCCCAGGTTCCTACACGCTGCCCGGAGTGCTTGTCGTATTTCCCGATGCGTCGATTCCCGATTGCATAGAAGTATCGGTCGTCAACGGCCACTGCTTGATAGGCTTCAATTGCCGTGAACCGCCGAATCTCCTCAAATCCTTTGTGACGGTCCTGCGCCATGGCAGCCGGAGTCGCAACCAAAGCAAGGACGAGGCTCGTCAAGGCGAAAGACCGATAGCTGCACACGGAGAGAAAATACAGACGAGCCCAACTGATCAACATGAGGCGATGCATAGTCGCTTTCTCTGTGAGTTCTGGGCCGCCTAACTACAATGAGACAGCACTGCCTCGTACCGGAAATACTGCAGTTTCTGGCAACCTAATTCACGAAATCGTTATCGAGATTTGTGGCGTAACGCTCCGCAAAAAAGCCCCAGGCTCAGGAAACAGGCCTGCATGTCGAGGTAAAAGATACCACGAGACGGCGCATTACGAGCACGAGTCTTTCACCCTACCTGCTCGTAAATTGACGAGGCAAGTCAAAAATCAACCGGTCCCCTTGGGAAGTTCGACCGACGCGAAGACGCCTCCCCGGACTTGATATATTTCCCAGTTTG
>CAZLDS010000143.1:0-3506 GCA_964558395.1 uncultured bacterium
CCGGCAATCCACCACAGAGTCCCGTTCCTCCATCGGGGTATAAGCGTATAGCAGGCGTAGAGATGCAAGTCTAGGTCGAAACAGTCTGGAAGATGGATCACGCACGAAGGCCTAGTTTGCCCACTGCGTATAGGTTTGGTATTATGATTCGCACGGCTGCCCGTCTCCCGCGCTGTTGAGCGATATGTGCTCAGAAAGGCCACCTCGTAGACACCAAAGGGGTGATGCAGGGCGGCTAAGGGACATCCGGACTAGTCGAATACGATCCCCACTCTAGCCCCCTCCTCGTTCGCCTTTGGTGAATCCCTTCCCTACGCCGCCTTTTCGGACAGGTCGGTTCTTCCACATAGCCGAATGCTAAGCCAGGGAACCGAAGAGACTGAGATTTCAGTGGCTTAGCTCTTAGGCAGCTCGGAGGCAGCCGAAGGCCCGAAATATGCAGAGCGGTTGGGCCGCCGTCTATAATGCCTTGCCCAGCATTTGGTCATTTTTAGGATCCTGCAGCAGGGAGAAGACCTTGACAAAAGAAGAGTTCGAGAATGCGATCAAGCGATACCGGCCCAAGATGGTGGAGCACGCTGCCGGTCGAGTAGGGCATCGGGATGCGGAAGATGTCATTCAGAGGGCCCTCCGAGGGCTCTGTAAGATCGATGAGGCGACAGGGGCTCCAAAGTATGTTCAGTGGGACGGCGGGCTCGGGGGAATACCACATATCAAAGTGGACGTAAGGATTGCGTCCCTCCAGCTTGAAAGCCTTGAAGGTTCCAGCAGGCACTGTGACGTCCTCGTATGCCACGACCTTCCACCACATAGTGCCATCGAACGTTCGGTGCCGCTTGGCATCGTAGAAGTCATATCGTGCGGTCCAGGATTTCCCCACCCAGAGCGGGAATGACAGATTCCCCCAGTGAGGTTTGGCCTCCTTAACCAACTTGCCGTTTTCGAGCGTGGCGATCCAGCTACTCGTTGCCTTATCGTACACTTTCTTTTCCACTCCATCGCTCATCTGGTAGACCGGCCTGCCATTGTAAGTCCCTTCCTCGAGCACGGTAAAAGTTTGTGTTTTGGCTTTTCCGGAGCCATCGACGGTCTTATACACCAACTTAGCGCCTAGCGGGGGAAATCCCATCTCGGCCTTTGGCGCTCCCGGGGGTGGGTCGTCGGAGGCCGTTGCAGGCGCCAACACGAGAAGCGAGAGCCCAAATAGAGCGAGCGTAACAAACCAACAACCAATATTCTTCTTGCCCATCTTTACACCTCCTTTTTCCGTCATAGCATCAAGACCGGTCTTGCCCCCTTCAAAAATAAAACGCCCTCGCAGGCCATATTCGCCCTACGAGGGTGTAAAATCTACGGCACCCAGATTGCCTGAAGTGGGCCACGGGATTATGGTCACCCCGGTCCCATGTCATGAATGATCCTACTTCAGGGGCCCGTTGCGCAATCCACCGCCCAGGCCGTTTCATGGCTCAATCATCTCCGAGGCCCCCATGGTCCTGACGGGATTGAGGTGGACTAGGGACACTCGACAAAGGTCACAGTTCCGGTAGATCAACCACCATCAATAAAGTTTCCAGATGCTTCCAAACTACTTAAGCTTAACGGCCATCCCGCTCCGCCCACAGATAGCGTAACTTGTGCCGCTTGGCGAGGTTATAGTTTCCACGTTGCTATCAGGATCGGCGAGAAGAAGAATCTTACCGTCGTTGGTGATTTGGCCCTGCATCACAGTCCCAGTGCGTGTGCCAGTATTCCCGAGGTGGTCCTCCCAATTGCAGGATATCCATTGAGTGAAGCTCATATCCGGGTTCACCGTGTAGGTCAGATTGCATTCGGCGTTAAACTTGCTCAACGCCAAATTGCCAGTGCCCTGAAGACCGTAGTGAAAATGGTTAGTTCCGGTAGCAACGATGGTCCCTTCCCCGACTCCGTCGTATGTGATCGTTCCCAGAACATTCATCGCCCTGGGGGCACCAGGACCCTCCAACCTAAGGTCTTCATCGAACCCAGCTTGGTTCCGAACGCAATCTCTGCTAAGGGTGTACTCGTAGTCGCCCTTCAACTTGTTGTTCAGGTTTTTTGCCTCCGCGATAACCGCTCTTAGCAAGGCAAATGCGATGAAGAGCAAAAAGGCGACTCTCGCTGCGTGAAGAAGATCACGTTGCATAGCAATTCTCCTCTCTCAAGTCCTAGCCTTAAAAGCCCTCCACGCCTAGGCAGGGACGCTTCCCCTATCCTCAGTCAGGGGCGGGCCGCTCTACCGTCTATGCTCGGCAGCGCCTGTGGTGACGCCGATAATTTATTCGCCCAAAAGAAAACGGCTTCGCAGGGTGATGTTCCGCCTGACAGCATGTTTGAATCAGCTTGGCCCCTTCAACGTCGATGTCCGCCACGGAGGCCTCACTGTACACGTCTGAGGATGAAATACGTGGTACCAAAAGCTGGCGTCAGGGTAAGCCCGTAATCCTCGAAGTTTTGCCCAATTCCCGTAATCACTCGCGGATACGGCTGCGGGGTCACGGTCCCCCATGCGATGAAGCGATCCGGGAAGGACTCCCCGAAAACAAACACACCTTGGACTGATACCGTTCCGTCTTCCGTCACGACCCCCGTCATCTTGTCGTACTGATTCTGCTCATTATTCAAGCGGAGATAACCGGCAAACCGCCTTCCCACTTGGTCAGTAATGAACACCGCCGGTTCCCCTTCACTGGACTGCTCCGAAAAAACCGGTCCCTCCGAGGGATCTGTCGGGTCCCCGAACGAGACTTCGCTTACTTCGAGGCTCCATGAACCAACCAGATTGGGAATCACCCTGCCTCGTGGCGGCGCCGGCGGCGGACCTTGCTGGGCGATCGCACTGGGCGAGGCGAGTACTGCGAAAACGAGGCTGAAAGCGAGTGCGGATAGCTTTTTCATTTTGCACCTCCATGCTGGCTCAGAAACAAAACGCCTTCCTGGGCCATGCTTCGCCCGGGAAGGCATCTGGTTGTGGACTGCGCCGTCCGTTGTGCCGCGGGTGGGCCAGGGAACTATCTCTGCCCGGCTCCATAAAAACAATATGGTCTGCAGGCTTGGGGAAGCAATGATGCTGGTCAGCTATCTATATGATTTGATATAGTGTTATTTTAGATGCTCTCGCGGTGGTGTGGTCAGGCAGTGCAATTACCGAATTTGAAACCACAAAGCAGTCACCGATTGTTTTATTCTGGGGACGCGTCTAGTCATTTTGTGTGTCATTTTCAGCAATCAACATCACCGTCATGCTGAGAACCGAAATCGAAACGGGTTGGCGACTTATCTACCCGGGGAAATGCTTGACGCCCCTTGCCCGCTGAGGGATACTTAAGCTCCCTACGGCTTCTAGCAGCCATTCAATGTATGAAACCGGGGCGATCAAAGCCCCATACCCACCTCCGGAACAATCGAATGGCGCACCAGAACATTCTGACGCCTTCTCGGGCGGAACCGCGGTGAAGGCACTCGAAGAACAGTCAGTCTAAGGA
>CAZLDS010000144.1:0-3445 GCA_964558395.1 uncultured bacterium
CTCCGCCCGAGAAGGCGTCTGAGTGTTTGGTGCGCCATCGATTGTGCCGGTGGTGGGCTAAGCGCTATGTCTACCCCGGATCCGTCCCTAATCGTCTTCAAAGAACCGACGACACGTGACCCGTCAGTGCTTAAAGAGCATCAGATCGATCGCCTGCACCATCGCTTCGTACCCCGCATCGTTTCCATGCAGGAAGTCAATGGTAAGGTCAGGCTGAAACATGGGTGGATCCGAGTCGTCGCGGACCGCGGCCTCGAAGTCGATCACCCCATCGTATTCGCCGCTGGTGCGGATCCAGTCATTGACCGCCTGGCGCTTCAGCTCACCCTCATCACTATAATAGGGTTCTCCGATGCCCTTGAACGGCGTCAGCGTGGCCCCGTAAATCGTGAGCCCTAACTCGTGCGCCCGGGCGATGAGCTGGTGATGGCCGGCGATGATCTCGTCCGCGGTGACGGCCTCAGTGGGGATGAACCCCCCGAAACCGATGTCATTGATGCCCAGCAGCACAATCACGTACTTCACGCCGGGCTGGCGCAGCACGTCCCGATCGTAGCGGTTCAGGGCGTTGGGCCCGGCGTTCTGGTGCAACAGCCGGTTACCGCTGATCCCCTCATTGAGTACGGCCAGGTGGTCCAGGTCGTGCCGGCCCTGGAGGCGGGCGGCGAGAACAGACGGCCATTCGGCATTGGCGTTCGGGGTAGAACCAACGCCGTCCGTGATGGAGTTGCCGAGGGTCACGATGGCTGCTGCTTTCTTTGCCGCCAGGACGTCCACCCCCGTGAGGAAGTAGTAATTGAGGCTGGTCGCCACGGCGTCCAACGACAGGTCTTCGTCATCCGTGTGGTCGCCCTCCAGGGAGAGATAGGTCGTGTGTAAACCGACCGAGTGAAAGGTCATCGTCGGGGTCTGCTCGGGGAGGTAGAGGCTGATTGCCAGGTCGCCGAGCGGCGGCACGTGGAGTTGCACCGGATCACTGAGCGCCGGCGCGCCAGGCGGGACAGTGATCGAGGGCTGACCGCCGAACGTGAGCTGGCGGCTCGTTCCCGGCACAATGCTCCCGTCGCCGCCGGACAGGGCGATCCGGGCCGCGCCGATGACCAGCGGCTCTTCGCCGAACTCGTTCGAAAAGCGCACCCGCAGCACCTCGCCGCCGAGACTGACGTGCACGACCTGGCGCAAGGTTGCGTTGCTGACCTCCGCGATGCTAGGCCCAAACGGTCCCGGCGTACCGAGTAGGGGACTGGTGGCCCAGGTGCCGACCCAGTGCTGGTTGCCCTGCCCGGCGACAGCGGCTGGGTTACTCGCCAGGCCGGCGACGGTGAGCGCCAGCGTCGCGACGGCCATGACGGACAGTCGCCGCAGGGTGAGTAGAGTAGATTTCATGATCCCCTCCTTCTCGAGGTGACGGTTCTGGTTCACACTTAGTGGTGCCCAAAAGGTGCCGGGGGAGAGCGCGCCTGCTCCCTTGCTTCACCACTCCTCATGGTTACCTCCTTCATCTGGTTTAGCTACTTCAGGACGTTGCTCTAAGTCGAAGACTTTTCCTTTGGCTTTCCTTGCGGCGATGACGGTAAAATAAAGACGCCTCGCCCGCGATAGAGGCTTTATCTCTATCCTCGGGTGGGAGCGAGCGGCTTTACCGAATCTGCCTGTCAGCGGTGCGGTGAGGCCGCTCAACCTTTTCTGTGTGGTTCGGAGGAACTCTTTCCCAATCCTTTGAGATGGATGGGTCGTCTAGAAATGAAAACGCCCTCGCGAGCTGTGCTGCATCCGCGAGGGCGCCCACACTTCCTGGTACGCCAAGGCTTTCCCGGGGGGGCAAAAGTCATCCTGCGCCCTGGTCCGGTTTCCATGGCCAGTCCTCTCAAGGACCAACTTCGCAGCAGCCTGAGGAAGGCCGCCCCGCACAAGTTCTAGGTAGGTCGATTCTTGCCGCGAGGGGATTCCGTCGCGCCCGCTGATCCTTTAGATCGGCTACGCGGGCGGATGGCTCAAAACGAAAAAAGCCTCGCGGAGGAAAACTCATCCTCCATGAGGCGTCATAGCCTTCGCCAAACAGCACACTCTTGGGGCTCTTCGGCGTCTCACTCGATTTCGTTTCCGCCGCATGGCCGATGTGTTTTCCGAGAGCGGTGCGAAAACGATGTAGCCAAATATATCTTCTCTTGACTTTAAATTATAGCCGTAAAATATATCCATCAGACACATGTCAAGCCAAAATTGTGTTTGAGAACAACTACAATACTAAACAATAAATAACAATGATTAGCTCGCTCGTTTCCAGCATTGGCCGAGGGCGGTCGAGGATTTCGGTTGGCGTTGGTTCAGCGTCTTCAGCGACCAGTATTGGCGGTTTCTATGTTGTGAGCTAGTTCAGCTTCCTTAGCGATGAGGGAACTCCCCTTACTGGGGGAGTAGTCAGGCCGTCAAGGTCATGGGTCAACTTCACGCTTCTGCTCGGAGGAGGGCGATGACTGCCGTCAGCGGGTCATTCCCGCAGGCCGCCAGCTTAGCGACCATCACAGGTGTAGATTACAACCAGTAATCTGGCTTGGGATGATTTGCAGTTGTAACCTGCCGGGGAAGGAGTCCGGCCAAGCCTCCAGCGAGGACAAAAACGATGATGAGTGTTGACCTTGTGGGTATCCGACATGCGCAAGGGTCTGAAGGAACCCTTTACGATGCCGTAAGCGGCACGAGGCGGAGCTCGACCCGGCGATTTTGCTGCCTTCCTTGGGCAGTATCGTTGCTCGCGATCGGAATGCCTTCACCAAACCCTCGCGTGAGGAGACGCCGGGAGTCGATACCCTGTGCGGCTAAGTATCTGCTCACGCTGGTGGCGCGGCGCTCGGAGAGGCTCTGGTTGTAAGTCGCTGAACCCGTGCTGTCAGTGTGGCCCATAACCTCGATAATGGTCTTATCGTACTCTTTCAACACGAGGGCGACCGAGTTAAGGGTCTCATAGAACGCGGGGCGAATACCGGCCCCGTTAGTATCGAAGGTGACGTTTCCCGGCATGTTGAGGATAAGGTCGTCGCCCACCCGAGTCACACTGACGCCGGTGCCCCGCAGGCGCTCCCGGAGCTTTGCTTCTTGGATGTCCATGTAAGCGCCGACGGCGCCGCCGGCGAGGGCGCCTGCCCCGGCGCCAATGAGCGCGCCCTTGGCCCGGTTGCGGCCTGCGAGGGCGCCGATGGCAGCTCCCCCAGCTGCGCCGATGGCGGCCCCCGTTGCCGTCTTGCTGATCTGCCGTTCGCCGGTGTAGGGATTCGTAGTGCAAGCGGCCGCGAAGGACAACACCGTGATTAGCCCCGCAATAGCACGACTTGTTGCATTGGTATTCATTCCTCGTTCCCCCTTGGAAGTCTCCTGTTCTCGATCACCCCCGCTCTACCTCCTCGAAACATCAACATCGGGCGCAGCGCCGGGTTTCCTGTGAGAA
>CAZLDS010000145.1:0-3424 GCA_964558395.1 uncultured bacterium
CCCGCCAGGACGGGGCCGTGACGGAGGCGATGAAGAAAGCGGGGAGTCACTGAGGAGGGGGTGAGGGACGGGCTACCTCTATCGACCGAAACTCAGGAGCGGCAAGCCCGGACGGATTTGGTGGGTGAAATACTACGTCAATGGTCGGCCCATTCGGGAGAGCACCGGCACCGAGAGGGAGACTGAGGCTAAGCGGTTTCTGAAGGTCCGAGAGGGTAGGGTAGCGGTGGGGCAGCCCATCTTGCGGCGGGCCGACCGGATCCGCTATGAGGAGGCTGCGGAGGACCTTCGTAAGCACTACCGGATCACGGACTGCCGGTCCCTCCGCGAGGCAGAGATCCGGCTGAAGCAGGACCGCTTTTTCCGCCATGTACGGCTCTCCAACATCGACTATGCCATGATCACGCGCTACGTGGAAGCGAGGCAACAAGCGGAGGCCGGGAACGCGACCATCAGAACATGAGGCGGGTGATACGCGTTGACTCGTTTCCGAAAGAAAACGGACCACAAATTGCCGGGGTGATCACTCGATATACGGGGATGTCCGGCGTTGAAGATCTATTAACCAAGTTGCCGGTCGAGTTGAGGTGGACGGGGAAAGTTTCGCTGAGGTGAGAAACCATTTAAATCTGCTCGGGTGTACCCAGACGTTCGGCAGTCTCGAAGAAATAGCCCAAGAACGTCTTTCGCCCGAAGACCGGACGATCCTGGCACTTTCTCAGGGAAAGATCATCAGGCGAAGCGTCAAACTCTACTGGGAGAACTTCCGGACCTTCGTAGGATGCAGCAGCATCCTGTGGGTCCCGCTGATGGTGGCGGCCGCCTTTCCTTCTCAGAAACCCCCGCCCTATTCGGTGGCGTATGTGCTGTTTGCCGCAGTCACCGTCTATCTCCTCAGTCAGCTGGCCTATGAGCAGCTTATCTTGGCAAGTTCGGACCGGTTATTAGGGCGCGAGCCCCGCTTTGTGGAGACCTGGCGGCGGGTCAGCATCCGGGGACTTTTGGAATTCGCCTGGACCACGATCCTTGTGGGGGTAATGGTGACAGCAGGAGTATTACTCTTAGTAATTCCTGGGATCATTTGGGGCATCCGGCTTGCCGTGAGTGGGCCGGTGGCCGTGGTCGAGCGAAAGACCGGGACCGCCGCCATCCGGCGAAGTTTTCAAATATCACGAGGCCACGGCGGGACGATCTTCGGAACGCTCTTTGGGGTCAGTCTGCTCATCGGACTTGCGGAGCTGCCCATCCGCGTCGCAGGAACGTATCTGGGTCAGGGCTGGGGTGTCGACCCGCAAACCGCGGCGTGGTATGCCAACCTTACCGCCAACACCATTACAACACCGCTCATGGCGATTGCGGTGACCGCCCTCTACTACCACATACGAGGCCTCTCACTGAAGCACACGCTCACGGAGGCGGCGCGTACTTCTTCTCACCGGGAACTATCGGGACGGGGTAGGATGCCGGGGATGGTATCCGGGTCAGAAGCGCCACACGAAGATAGGCGGCTAAGCGCGATGTCTGAGGAGGTCAGCGAAAAAGGGTTCGTTCCGACGATTTTGTTATGTTTCTTTCTTGGCGTTCTGGGGATCCATCGATTCTACGTAGGAAAGATTGGCACCGGCATCCTACAGCTCGTCACGTTCGGAGGGTTGGGCATCTGGACGCTCATTGATCTTGTCGTCATCGTGATGGGCAACTTCAACGATGCACAGGGCCGTCCGATTCCCGCGCCTTGAGGCACAATAGACTCAGGGTTCCGAAGCAGCCTAGCCTAACATCGCGGTTTCAGGGTGTCCTTCGGCCGTCCTCTGTCGAGTGCGGTGTGGGTTACAACCAGTAATCTGCTATTCACAGTCGCCCGGGGAGAGCTATCAGCCTTGACTTCAACTACGATGTCCATTTTGAGGAAGCGGCGGGCAATAATCGATGATACCCAGCTGATTGAAGTTATTGAATGTGCAGAGTCTGGGGACAATCTATGAATTCGCAGGTCGCGTCTTCTAATCCTGGTCCGGGCGCGACGACACCCGGTAGCTCCTGGGCGGCACCCGTGGTATGGTATTCGTCGCGCCACCGTGATAAGTGTAGCAACAACCTCATTGTGATCATTGTGGGGAGGTGACGATGGTTGTTCAGTCGTTTCAGCGGCATCTGCGAGCTGTTACGGCAGTAGCCGCGATGATTGTCCTGGCTGTGGGGTTCAGTGGAAGTCGCGTGCAAGCGGCGGAGCCTTCCATCAAGGCCTTTGATGTGCCCAAGGGAGCGGGGCCGCATGACGTGGCACCTGCGCCGGATGGAACCGTCTGGTATACGGCGCAGCGCCAAGGAGCCCTGGGTATCCTGGACCCTCGAACTGGCCAGGCCAGACATGTGTCCCTGGGTGATGGCTCGGCGCCTCATGGAGTCATCGTGGGCCCAGATGGGGCTGCGTGGATTACTGACAGCGGGCTGAACGCGATCGTCCGATACGACCCCAAGCAGCGGCAAATAAAGACGTGGTCGCTGCCCAAGGACATCGGGTACGCCAATCTTAACACCGCGGCCTTCGACGGTAAGGGAATGCTGTGGTTTACTGGCCAGAACGGGGTCTATGGACGTCTCGATCCAACCAGCGGAACGATCGAGGTCTTCAGGGCGCCGAAGGGGCGCGGTCCCTACGGGATCACGGGAACACCGTCGGGTGAGATCTACTACGCCTCGCTAGCTGGCAGCTACATCGCGCGCGTCGACATCAACACCGGTAAGGCCACAGTAATCGATCCACCGACGCCGAACCAGGGGGCGCGACGCGTGTGGTCGGACTCGAAAGGGAATATTTGGGTGAGCGAGTGGAACACCGGTCAGTTGAGCCGATATACCCCGGAAACTGGCACGTGGCGTACGTGGCCGCTCCCCGACTCAGGCGCGAAAGCGTATGCGGTCTATGTCGATGAGCGCGACATCGTTTGGGTGAGCGACTTCGGCGCCAACGCGGTGTTGAGCTTCAATCCCGAGACGGAAACCTTCACCAGCTATCCCGGGAGCGGGTCGCGCGCGAACGTCCGCCAGATCCTGGGCCGTCCCGGAGAGGTGTGGTTTCCGGAATCAGGGACCGACCGTCTCATGGTAATCCGGTATCGCGGAAAACGGGAATAGCCCACACTTACGAATCCGTAGGTCGGGTGTTCGAATCACCCTGGGCACGTCAATTACCAATTAGCGGGTCACTCCTGCAACCGCCAATGCGCAAATCAGCACGGCCCCTCAAACGTGGATTTGTAGTTGTAATCTTCCCAGGGGTCTGAAGGCTGGTGCGTAGCGTTGAGCGTCAGGCTTGAATAGATGAAGTTGGGGGAGGGCCAAGCAGATGCATACTCACACGAACCCGCAAAATCGATGGTCCGCAACTTGCACCCTTCTTGACCCGAATGCCGCTTAGATC
>CAZLDS010000146.1:0-3367 GCA_964558395.1 uncultured bacterium
TAACTCCTGGATATCTTTACCGGTCGTTCGTGAGCCCCCGATGATCAAAACCTGCCACCGTTCCACAGAAACCTCCGGGGCACTACAACCGTGTCAGGATGGGGCCGAAATACTGTTCCGTTGAACAAAGGTTCCAAGGGCCCATAACGGCCGGTGCCCTTCCAAAAGCCTTCCTCGCCGTCCCGGAGGAATCCCGAATCTTACTTCCACTTCAATACCTCCTGCCAGGTCTTTGCTGCTTCCTCCTGTTGGCCAGCCTGAAACAGCTTCAACCCCTCCTCGCAGATCTTCCGCTGCTGGTTGTCTCGGGCCTTCTGGACACACTCTTGATACTGCTTGGGAGTCTGCTGCTTCTCTTGTTGGGCCACAGCCGCCGAAGCGACCCCTAGGGTCATGGCGGCAGCCACAAGCATCGGTAGGGCAAGCGTCTTCATCTCGACATCCTCCCTGGGATACATCAAATCCGCGTTGATGTTCACTCCTGATCTTTCAGGAATTGAAAATCCTCTCCTCTCGTCCTCTCACCCCCTTTCCTCGAGGGACCTGCAACCGGATGTTTTTGCCCGTGCACTGGAAACCCACCCCTCGGCGTCGCCCGCGGGGGCCGGCTCAGCTGTCGGCGCACTCGCCCTTACGATCTCCCCACCGCACGACATAACGCTAAGGGCAAGCGGTGTGCCATGGCGGCGGGCCCCTTGGATCCCGTAACCGCGACTGCCTTGATCCTCGGGGTCTTATCTCTGAGGTTTCAACTTCGATTTGAAGGGCGGACAGGTTCCTCTCGCCTGGCCAGGCAGTAACGTTTACACGGTGCCAAAGGCAAAAAGTACCAATGGCGTGAGAGTGCGAGGACCCGCACGGGGTAGATCTGAGGATGCGGTGCTTAATCGAGGGGAGGGCTGATCTGGTTCCGGGACAGAGGAGCGCAATCGCCCCACTCTTCTGGTGCACGCTGATGGGTAAGGGGGGCATAAGCCCGCACGGTAGCAGTTTCAGAGGTAAGGGAGCTGGGGTGACTGGGGCTCAGAAAGCAAGCAACATGCTGCTCAGTAGGTTCTGCTCAGCAATACCACGATTCGGTGAGGTATGGAATCGTGACGTGTGGCTGCGCCCCCACGGTGGGTGGCAAAGGACGAGCAGAACCATATGACGCCTGTTCGGCCAGCAACCAGATGCGCGAAGAAATCTCGCGCCGACCCCTCCCCAAGGGCCGTTGCCGCTTCCACCGGAGCCTGGATGTCCACCTGCAGCTGATTGACCCGAGGATCGGAATGGCGCCACGGATAGAGCAGGGCCGCCTCATCGAATGGGCTCACCATCCGTTGTACCTCGGAAATTCTGCTGCCCATATTTTCTCGGATCAGGGCCTGTCACGGCTAACTCCCGGACAGTCTGGCAAGTTTCCAAAAACACGAAGGCCGCCGGAATCCCACCACCTTCCAGCGGATTCGTAGTTCGTCCACAGACCGAATTGCGCAGACCTAAGACGATCTATCCCCACAAGAACCGGGGGACTTGGACTAGGCGATGGTGCTCTGGACGCTCCTGGTACGGGGTCTTCTGGTAGCAGTGTGATCTTCGCTCCCGCCCACCGACGAACGTCGAAGCCCACGCCTGCCCCCACGACCGCAAGAGTGGAGGAGGAGCAATGAGCGGCGGTAAAGATGCGGGCCTCAGCCTGCCCCTACCGTCTCCAGGCCGGAGGGCCGTGCCCACGCCAATGCTTCTTGGCCTGTCCAGGTGGGATGTGGGTCTTGAAATGCCCCGGTGGCAGCCGGCGCACCGGGGACGGGAGAGAGGCTACTTGGATGAACACCCATGGCCCGCTGTAATGGCGGCCGTAGTACCAGTGGCCGCCATGGAAGTAGTAGAAATACGGTTCGTAGTACACGATGTCGTACTCCTCGATGACATAAACCCCCCACGCCGGGACCCAGACGTATTGTGGCTGGTGGATAACTACGGGTGGTGGTGGTGGGACAGGCGCCGCACTCGGGGCCGGAGGAGGCGGTGGGGGTGCCTGGACAGCGGCTGGAGCAGTTTGTTCCTTGGACTGGATGGCATCACCGATCACAGCCCCACTAACACCGCCAATGGCTCCTCCGATCAGCGCCCCTTGCGCGGTGTGCCCGGTAGCGCTACCGATGATGGCCCCGGTCCCAGCACCGACGGCTACCCCCGTCATCGCCCCCTTCTCGCGTGTCGTCAGGGGGGTAGAACAGGCAGCTAACGGTAGGGCCAAAATCATTGCTAAAATTTGTACTCGCCGCATCACGTTTTCCTCCTCCAGCCGAAACTCGATTACCGACTGAGGATTTAGCAACTTGCGTGCCAGTACCAGCGCTAGACACGTCCATGCGTCACCCATCCGACGTTTAGACACGGGATCTATGCGGAAAATCGCTGGCACACGTCTACCTCGAGGACGGTACCTTCGTGAACGCTTGGTTGGTGGAGAATGAATACACAAAGGTGATGACGGGTCCGCCGAATGTGAAGCATGAGGATCTCTTTAGGAGGCGAGGGAGGAAGGGGGCCCCGCTATGCCACCATTACTAACTCAAGTACTAACTCAAGTAACATTGGCCAACGCTGACCACGCAGACC
Source organism: uncultured bacterium (assembly GCA_964558395.1). Lineage (GTDB taxonomy): Bacteria > Methylomirabilota > Methylomirabilia > Methylomirabilales > CSP1-5 > CSP1-5. The sequence continues at coordinate 2,608 of CAZLDS010000146.1, forward strand.
GGTAGCCTTTTCATCAAGAAGACGAAGACCTGAAGAGTTCCATCGGTGATGCCGTTCCGTTTAGAGATGAAAAAGCACGTCAACGGAAAAGCTTGCCTTCGTCGGCCGGGGTCCCTCCAGAGTCTCGATAGACTAGTTGTCAGTCACCTATGCGTACTCGCCGGCGGGGACCGTCAGCCCTCTGGTCTTCCCTTCCAAAGCTCCGGAAAAAACTCCAGCGGGAGGAGGTTCGTCACCGGAAATCCGCAGATCGGACATTCACAGTTCATTTGTTCCCCCGCCATATAAATAAGACGGCATTGCCGACAACTTATCCACTTGACGTCGATTTCGATCACCACAGACTCCCTTCCCGTCCTTCCTTTGCATATCCATTGCAACAAAGGTGCCATCCGCCGAAAGTGCGAGATGCGCTAGTTCTTCTAAGAGTAGAGGCCTGGCAAAGGCCCAGTCCCGCCTTCTGCAAGGGCATGAAATCATCTATGAAGCGGAGGAGAATCGCGTTCCACTGTCGCCTTGAGGTGAAAGATGGTCTGGTGGTGACGGGGAAAACGGTGGGACCTTGTCACCCCTTGCCTGGTAAAGGATGCTTAAGCCCTCTTCAGGGGAGGCAGGATGATGAAACCGGGGTTAGTATAGCCCCCGGCCCACCTCCGGCACAAATGTCGCGCCCCAAAGCCTAATAGCGCATTCTGTCACAGGGGCACTTCCCTGGGTTAAGAGACTCCCAACGCACCGCCCGAGTGGCTGCCTGTAGCCC
>CAZLDS010000147.1:0-3332 GCA_964558395.1 uncultured bacterium
CGGCCCGAGCCGTTCCCGGCACCAGAGTTAGGAAGGCAATCAATACAAGGATAACAAGTCGCGCTTTCTTCATCGTCTCCTCCCGACACGCAATGCGCACACAGTATTTAACGGAGCTTGCAATTCACACGCCAAGCATTGGTGGGTCTCATCCTGACGTTCGGTCGTCCCTCCGCAATCATGCGATTATATGTTTGTCTTCTGCTGAGCATTCCGGTACAAATCCTCGGTTCAGGTTACTGGTTGTAATCTGCACCTCACCATAAGCTGGGCTTCTGGACCCGGTTCCTTGTAAAAACTCATAAACACCACGAGCGCCGAGTTGCCCCGACGCCCGTGGAATGCTTATGGCGACGTGTAATAATTGGATCACCTGAGAACTTGGCTAACCCACCTCGTGATGGCGCACGCGCATCGTAGTGCGTCCAAAATTTCTGCTCTGCAGCATAAAGGACCGGAGAGGCGCAAGAGTGGGGAAATATGCGTCTAGGATCACACGAACCTTAAGTTATTGATATACAAAATGAGGGCCTGAGCCATGCCGAGTCTTCTGTCGAGCAAGTGGTTGACGTCTTGTGAGAAATCGACCAGCAGCTCCGGTACAAAAACATATGACCACACGAAAGTCGCCACCCGCACGCCGCCTACGTCTACCTGATACGTCGCAGACCCGAGGGAGTCTCCAACCCGCTCGGCGAAGCCAATTTCCCGGCCGTGCGGGTCCAGAAGCCGCCAGCCCACCCCCAGCTTCCTCATCACAGCTGCGATCTTCTCTTTTGTGGTGGGATCGATCACCTCGAATTCTGCCAATAAGATTCCCTTCCTGTTGATGAGCAAGATTTCACTTCCTTCGTCTTGCGCGTCTGCAGCAGCGTAGGGCCGTATCGTCCCGAAGATAAACAAATTGGTTCGCGAGCAAAACACGAGCGTTCCCTCATCCACACTGTAGACCTGCGTGAAGGCTCCACGCGAAGGTGCAAGGCCAATCTTTGGCCGCAAGGTGTACTTCGAATGTTTAAACCTACTATCTATCTGAGACCAGTCAACGGTGGTGACGCCCGGGGGCGGCCCAGTGGGCGCCGTTGACTCCGGCGACCCATGGTCCGCCACTGCGGGATCCTCCCGCGGGCTCGCGCGCGCCCGATCTGTCGCTCTTGCCCGTTCCAAATAAATTAGGAACGGAACCCAAGCAGCATACACGGCGAAAAGCCACGCGTGATGCCGCGCCCCCTTCTGGACAACCGCATTGTGATCCTGGATGAGACGCGGCAGCTCGGGGAAGGCTTGCATGAGCTTCTGCATGAGTTCGACCACCTGCAAGTGTCCCAAAACGAGGCCTAGATAGATCAAGACAAACGTGACGAACTCATTAGAAAAGGTTCGGCTCTGAGCAAACAACAAGAGGGCAAGACCAGTGGAGCCTATGATGACGGCAAGAGTCGTCGCGAATTCGAGGAGCGGGACCATGAGGAGCAACCCGCCAAGCGGATCCAATCCGAGCCCCCAGTTCTCGCGGACGAAGGCGCCTGTTGACGCAAGGCTGGGCAGTAAGCCCAGGGGGAGGACGGTCAAGCTGAGGCCGAGGAGAACTCTCCATCCACCAATCCGAGCTGCCCTCACATGGGGAGATTCCCGTTGCTCAACGAGAGACGGCCACGTCTCAGTGAAGAAACAAAACAGGAACACAACGATGAGCACAACGGAGCAGGTAATTCCCATTTCAAGCAACGACGCAAGGACATCAGCACCCAATGAGTGGAAACTCTGATATTCGCGAAAGAAGAACCAAGCCGCAAAGCTACCGCCGGCCCCTGCCAGGAGAACGCTGACGCCGAAAATGACAAAAAGGCGGGTAAATAATTTGCCGGCCAGCCTGGTAATCACAATCGCCATGGCGAGGCCTTGTGCCTCATCCTCAGCCACGACTCCTACACACCATCTCTCGATAGAGCCCCGATCAGACTGACACCCTTCTTTGTGCGACAGTTCCGCCAGGGGGCTCCATGCATTCTCCCCTTTGTGACGGGAGCCTAAGTATGGCCAACCTGGCGAGGGGCGTCAAGCTCAGGTCTGGAGCTTTCCTCACAGTTCCTGCCCGAGCTCCCCTCTCGTTGAAGCCTCCGAAACAGCCCAGGGTTCGCGCAGGGGGGCGAACAGTTTCGTGAAATAGCGTTGTGGAATTTTCGGCGCACGCAGGGGAATTTCGGGATCAGTCCGCCTTTGACCTTATACCCGGTAATGGAACAGGACTCTGTGGTGGATAGACGGAGGGCACACATGTGTCGATGGTTCGATCTCGAGAAAGGAAAGTGAAGATTACTGGTTGTAATTTACTCTCAGGGGTGTGAGGGCCTGCCCGTGCCAACCAGGGGGGTGTCCCGTGTGTCCTGACCCGTCTCTGTCGGGGCATCACCAATAGGCGGTTGTAAAAAACACGGAGAATCGCCGCAGAGGCCCCTGCTAGAAGCCGCCGCCGCCCCCGCCGCCAAAGCCGCCGCCCGAGAAGCCCCCGCCCCCGCCCGAGAAGCCCCCGCCCGAGAATCCGCCCCCGTCACTGAAGCCGGACCCCCCGACACTCCGACTCCGGGGTGTGGACACCATGACGGCCCCCGCATGGCTCGACATGCGACCGAGGTCGTCGACAAAGACGCGGGAGTGGAACGTGGGTTCATCCGTCCCCCGATACCACTGTGGGGGCTCGCGGTAGATATCTGCGAACGCCTGCGCCCACTTCGTTTCCACCCCCAGGGCCATTGCATACGGCAGATATTTTTCAAACAGCTCGGGGGTCTTGATCATCCGGTCGTAGCGGTCCGCCTCGACGCGGCTCAAGAACTCTTCGAAGCCCAAGACGCCTTCGAGCGCGCGGGTACCGATGACGGTGCGGGCCGGCATGTAGCGGCCAAAGGCGAGAACGATCAGTCCGGTCAGGATGCCGGCCACGATGACGCTGCCAGGCGCCGAGCCCAGGTGTCCGCTGATCACGAGGCCACCCAGGATGGCGAAGATGCCGACCGCTACGCCGCCGGTCATGTACGTCTTTTTCACCCTGTCGGGCCGCCGCCTGTAGTAGCGACGAGCCAGCAACCGCTCGAACATCCGCTCACGCATCTCCGGCAGATCTTTATAAAACCTGTTAGCGAGTTCTGACAGTGCGACGGTGGTGCGGGTGCCGTACGAAAAGAGTACGTCGAGCAGCTTCCGCTCGTGGGGCACGAGCTCGCCCCATGCCGACTCTGGCTTGCGGAGGGCGAAGCTGTACTCCTTATCAGGCCAGACAGACCACTGCTTCTGCTCTGCGATCACGAGATAGCCGCGGACCGCCAGGTCGA
>CAZLDS010000148.1:0-3161 GCA_964558395.1 uncultured bacterium
TCTACGAGGCCGTCGAGTTCTTCTAACTCCCTGAGCAGGTGGAGCTGTTGCTCTTCAGCGCTGCTCCTGTTCCCATTCCCGGTGTTCGATTGGATGTAGTGACTGATCGACTGCCGTGCCTCCTCACAGAGGTTGAGAAACTCGACCCCGGTGTGGTAGATGAGCGCCCGCTCCCCATCCGGTTGCATCGCTGCCCCGTGGACCACTGAGTCGACCACGCGGCAGTCGGCGTTTGCTCGCATTCCCTGGAGGTCGAGGCCCAAAGAGACATGAGCGCCCGGTCGGAGGGCATCGACGTGCTCAATCACCGCTCCCGCCAGGCCGATGTTGAGGATTGAAACCTCATACATGCCTGCCACGATAGCCCGCGGATATTGTTGACTTTCCCGCCGTTCGTCTCTCACGGTAACTTCTCTAGGCGCCTCTCAGTCCAGGGTCCTTTTTCCCGTGGAAGACAAGGGAGCAACGAACGTGCCAGATTTAGCTTGCATTATTTTTCAGCAAGTTAAGGTTGCCTTTCTACGGCTTCACCGACCGATTTTCGGCAAGGGGAGAGTGACCGAGGATGATACAAGGCGGATACCGTAGACCGTCTATCGAGCATTCTTAGGGGAGCTGTCCGCCCAAGTGTAGTGCGGGTGATCACCTTGCCGCCGCCCAAGGTGCATGCGGTGTGAACGAGAGGAACAAGGTCCGCGCCAGCACTCCTGCCGAAGGGCTCTTGTTGATTACGTTCAGGACGCCACCTTCGTGCGCGCCTGGCTCGTGGAGCAGGGATGCGCCCAGGTGATGACGGTGCCGCCGAATATGAATTACGGGAGCTACTTGTAACGCTCCGGTGAGGTGTGGGCAGCGAGTCTGGACGAGGATGGTAGAGAGTAGGAACGGTCTAGGGGCGCTAGCGGCGTAGTTTTCAAAGGAAGCGATCCTATTTCGGGCAGGCAAGTCGCTGTAAAGTACTGGCTTACCCTGCAAACAGACCACAAACGGGACAAACGGCAACCAGGTACCGCCGAATCCAGAAAAGCGTGAGGGGTGTCAACCGAAAGACTAGTACAATTTCTAGTCATCATGTGGAGGGGCTTCACCGCAAAGCGGTCACTAATTGCCTAGAAGGACCTCAACTTCTTGAAAGTAAAGGTGCTCATAGTTGGTACACCCTTTGCACATAGGCCTCGCGGAGACGAACGATCACGCAGCCGGAGGTGCAAGCAGTGCAGGCGACCACGCCAGTGCAGTCGCACCCCCTCCTGGTTATTGACGACGATCCGCGGTTCTGCGAGTGGGTTACCGACGCTCTTGCAGGCATGGGGTTCGAGGTATTCTCAGCCTTCGATGGTCCCTCGGGGATCGAGCTGTCCCGGGTGGTGCGGCCCGCGGTTATTATTCTTGACATGATAATGCCCGGCGCTGACGGCCTCGCCACGTGCAAGCAACTGAAGCGGGATCCACTTCTACGAGACATCCCCGTGGTCGGCGTCACGAGCTCGCCAGACTTGAAGTACCCCAAGCAGGCCATCCACGCCGGGGCGCACTTGTTCCTGGCGAAGCCGCTTGGGGCGAATGGCTTGCTCCACGTGGTACAGTTAGCGGCGAGCCAGGTTGAGGAAGAGCCAGGCAAACGCGCCTTCCTCCGGTTCCCGGCAACCATCTCGGCCCGTTGCCTCGTCCGCAGGAAAGCAGAGACGACGGGGGAACTCGCAGGCCAGACCGGCAACGCAAGCCTCGGAGGCCTCCTGCTCCTCCTGCCCGAAACCGTACCGTGGGGAACCCTCCTACTCATCGATCTGAAGTTACCTGATGAATCCGTCACCGCGGACGGTGCCGTGATGTGGCAGGGGCCCCGGCCGACCAACAAGGGCCGTTTCCATCATGGTATCCGTATCCTCCGCTTTCCACAGCAGGATGGCTTCGTGCGTTACAGGCGCTGGCTCAACCAGATTGCAGTGCCTGGGACTCCGTAATAACGAATCACCTCCACAGCCCTCGTCTTCTTTCCATTTCCCGCCTCACAGCCTTACCCCCTCTACTACCTCATTGTTCTAGATGAGTCAGAAATTTTCCCAATTGGGTGGCACGAAAACAGACCGGATGGGCATAGCCCCCGGCCCACCTGCGGCACAATCGTAGGTGTTTCAGACGATTCTGACGCCCTCCGAGCGGAGCACCGCCTGGGCAGTGTTTGCTTTTCAGGAGTGATAGATTGAGGAGGGCTAGTGCACAATCCACAGAAAGATTTTCGAATGGGCGGTGCGGATGAAGATTGAAGTCAAGCCAGGAAGGGAACTTGTCCCGCACACTCGGGTTAGCGTCTGACCAGCAGGAATGACGCCAGCCCTACCATAGCCAAACAGCTTCCGACCAGCAGAAAGGGGATCGTGTGGGACCCGGCGTCAACACTGGACAGCACTCCCACTGCACTGGTGGCTCCAATACTAGTGGCAAGCAGATGACACGGGCCGGCTACCTCCCCCTCGCTGATTTCATTGCAAGGCCTTGCCATCTAGTGATGTGAGGAATGGCTATCCCACCACGTGATAACGCCGCCCGGAGCCATTGCCACGCCCCTACAACACTCGGGGCCATCCTGAACTGGGCCCCCCGCACGCGGCGGAGCTTCCAGCCGTACATCCGCACAGCCAGGCTACCGAGTAGCCGCTCCGCCTCAGCCTTCTCCCCCGTCCTGGTCAAGAGGCGTGCGAGGGTGAAACTTGCTTCGAAATGCCACGGCTCGATCTCACGGATCCGGCGGAGCAGGCAAATGGCTTCTCCCCGGTGCGTCCGGCTCCGGAAATGGCGGCACCCGTGAAGGAGCGCCTGGACCGCATCTGCGGGTTGTCGCAGCTCGCAGTGTAGCGAAGCGATGGCCTCCCAGGCTTCAAGCTGTCGGGGGAGATAGCGTGCCGCCTGAAGGTAGATGCTGAGCGCTTTGTCAAAGCGGTCCTCCTGCAGGTATCCTTCTCCGGCGGCGACGAAGCTCGCCCAGGCCTCAGCCTGCCTTCGCCGCTTTGCAAGTAGGGGCGCGATCTTCCCGTGGGTGACGTGGTCGGCTGGATCAACGGCCAGCACCTTACGATACAGGGCGATGGCTCTCCGCATTCTCCCCTTCGCCATCGCCTGCTCGGCAGCCGCGACGATGCGGAAGCGATCGTACGCCTTAT
>CAZLDS010000149.1:0-3123 GCA_964558395.1 uncultured bacterium
ATTCGCAAGGCAGAGCCGGGGGATCCGAATCCTCTAACCTTCACCAAACTGTATCAGCCAGGTGCAGATTACAACCAGTAATCTTCACTTTCCTTTCCCGAGATCGAACCTCGACACATCTGTACCCCCCGGCAATCCACCACAGAGTCCCGTTCCACCCCCACAGCTTAGGTTATAGCGGTGTCTGGCAGACTTTTGTGCAGAGCTAGGAGAGACCGATGACGACTCCAGGTTTGAGCGCAATACTGAAGAAGCTGACAGCCAAACTCGGTAATATGCTCGGGCACAGTGGGCTGATGCGAGGCGGGGAGCCCATGTGCGGGTCGGGTCTCGACTGGCGCGTGCCCGCCACATCCCGAATCGCGGACCCATCCATCCCCCAAGGTTGTCCCCTCCGGGCGGACACCAATGACTCTAACTTTGGGGACGGCCTTCCCACTCTCGTCCCTGTCTGTCAGACCGTGCACCCACAAGAACAGGCGCAAAGCGAAGCATCCAACCGGGGCTTGTCTCGCTTCGTAAGACAATACTTCGTGTGGCGTCCTGTTGATGCGCTTCACCGCCTGCGTGACTGGCTCGACCGAATCTTTTCATGGTTCTTGCCTCCCCACCTAATCTTTCTCCAGCTCCCTGCGAAACTTCCCACTGCAGATCGTGCTGCGGAGGTAGTACCTCTTCTTCTTTCCCGCCTGCTCATGCCCGTAAGGGAATCCACCTCCGGCTAACCTTCCCTCCCCTCGGCCTGAAAAGGCCGCACGCGCACCGTCTGGCCCGGTTCAGACCGCCCCCTCGGGGTGTCTCTGTGCCCGGAGGCACTGGCGGCGCGATCAAAAAGCCACACATCGCTTAAACCATTGAATGCCCATCCCGTGTCTCGCAATGTGCCGGGATGTCGTGATGTTCGAGGGGGTCAGCAATGGAAGAGATTCCGTCCCCGCTCAGTGCCCGGCAGGCTGCAAGCCCGCTCGGCATCATACCGTCCAGGAATGATGAAGATGATGACAGATGACATACGGTGACTGAGATTACAGCTTTCTCTTTATGGGACAAACATTATGGGAAAAAGCAGAATATCACGTCATGTTCTGTCATTCGTCACACACCCACTGGTTATAGCGTGGTACACGGCGTCAACGCGCGATGGCCGGTACCATACGACACCGACCGTGGACAAGCGGAGCGCGCTAGCACGTAGGGAAAGCAGTGATGCAACGACCACACATCATTGAGAACATGGTGATCCGGGCGGACCTTGATCCGTACCTGTCACTCAAGGCGCTTTCCGCCTACTCGGGGCTATCAGTCAGGAGTCTGCGGGACGCGTTGAAGGATCCCATGCGTATGCTGCCCCACTACCGTCTGGGCGGCAAGGTCCTGGTCCGGCGGTCGGAGTTCGACCGCTGGATGGCGCAGTTCCGGCAGGAGGGAGCGGATCTGGATCACATCGTTTCTGAGATCGCGAAGGAGGTAGCCTAAGATGACTTCGAATGCAAGAAATCTGATGTCTCCCGAAGAGACCCAAGAGGGTCTAGAAGGGGTTGTCGATGAAAAGCCTGGGGAGTATCGGGTCGCCCAAGATGTGCCGTCCTCGGGTCAGGAAAGGCGTCACGAGACGCCTTTGAGGCCATGTCAATGCGGCTGCGGCCGCCCCCTGGATTCACGAGGTCGCGGCACGCCTCGACGATACGCAACGCCCGCTTGCCGGACGCGGGCCTGGCGTCGCCGGCGCGAACCTTGCGCCGGGGCCCCAGCCCCCACGCCAGCTTCGGGCACGGGCAAAGACCAGGGGAGGGTGACAGGATGAGCATATCCTTCAACTCATTTGTCTCCCCCCTTCCTTGTGGTAGAGTGACGCTGCCGCGTCCTGTGCGCTCGGGGAGGTGATGACATGGGCGTGCAGGTAAGAAAGAGAAAAGGCAAAGCCGGTTGGTGGGTCTTCGTCAACCACAACGGCAAGCGGAAGGCGAGAAAGTTCGACGACCGAACGATCGCCCTGGAGTTCAAGCGGCGGCTCGAGGCACAATTCGCGTTGGGGCAGACCGGCTTCACCAGGTCAAATTCCTCGACGTTCAAGGAGTATGCGGCTGAGTGGCTTCGCACGTATGCCAGGGTTCACTGCAAAGAACGCACGGTGGAGTTTTATGAGACGTTGCTCCGCCGCCACATTCTGCCGAGTCTTGGCGAACTGCGGTTGTCGGACCTTTCCCGAGCGCGGCTTCGGACCCTTGTCGCGGAACGGGCGGCCACAGGCCTCAAGCGAGGAACCCTGGCCGGCATTGTGGCCACACTCAGGACAATCTGCAACCATGCGGTCGAGGACGGTAAGATGACCCAGAACCCTGCAAGCAGCCTCGGACGGTTCTACCGGGGCAAGACGGAAGAGGAAGGGCGGCACATAGACGCCTTCACCGAGAAAGAGTTATCGCTGATCCTCGACACCGCGAAACGCCAGTGTGCCGAGCAGTTTGATTTAATATCGACGGCAGCGTGGACCGGCATGCGCATGGGTGAGGTGCTCGGACTCCAGTGGCCCGACATTGACTTTCAGGGTCGGTTCCTCGAAGTTCGACGAACGGTCTACTGGCGAGGCACCGGGCTTCAGGTGAGCAGTCCAAAGAGCGGCAAAGGGCGGCGAATCGTCATTCCCGAGCTACTCGCTACGACGCTTCGGCAACGGCGAGATATCCTAACCGCTCAGGCCGCAGTGGAGGGGCATGAAACGTCGGTATGGGTTTTCCCGAGTCGCGCCGGTCACCCTCAGGATGGGGTCAATGTACTGAAGCGGACCTGGTACCCCCTGCTCGCCAAGGCAGGCATCAGGCGACTTTCCTTTCATGCCTTGAGGCACACGTATAGCTCGCTGTTGATCCAGAGCGGTGAATCGCTCGCCTTCATCAAGCAGCAGCTTGGCCACGCCAGCATTCAGACCTCGGTCGATGTCTATGGGCACCTGGTTCCGGGAGACAATCGCGAGGGCGTGGACCGATTGGCGAATGCAACCGGGCGCAACCTATCCGCAACCGGCGGGGAAGTCAGTTTGGTGGTGGAACTCCAAGCTCGTGATTTGATTGGAGCCGGCGAGGAGGGTTGAACTCCTGACCTGCTGATTACGAATCAGCTGCT
>CAZLDS010000150.1:0-3120 GCA_964558395.1 uncultured bacterium
TCTGAACCACTAGTGGCTATGGCGGCTATCTCGCGAGGCCCCTCGACGCTCAAGCTAACGCTCCCTCCTGACTCGGGAGGCAGAGAGAAGCGAGGCTAGGGGAATTAAAGATCATGCAGAAATCTCCCATCCTGGTCATTGACGATGATAACGAGTTCAGTGATCTGCTGACCTCGACTCTCCGAGATGAAGGGTTCCAAGTCTTGGCAGCCCCCGATGGCCCAACAGGGATTGAGACCGCCCGGGTCGCACAACCTGTTGCCATTCTCTTGGACATGATGGCGCCTGGTCTCGCTGGCATCGACGCATGCGAGCGCCTCAAACAGGATCCCATCCTCGGCGATGTTCCTATCGTCGGTATGACGGCGTCGCCAGATCTCACAGTCCTCGAAAAGGCGCTTTCCGCCGGCGCCGACTTCCTCCTACCGAAGCCTGTTGGCGCCCAAAGCGTTCTTCACGCGGTGCGGCTCGCCGCGGAGGGGACGGCACCCGGATCCACGACGGCCATCCGCCGGCATGCCCGCCTCCCCATAAAGCTCCCTGTCCGCTGCCTCGTCCGCGGGGAGACGGAGACGAACCGCGAAGTTGTCGGACACACCGGCAACGCGAGTCTCGGCGGCCTTCTCCTCCTGCTTGCTGAGCCCCTTGCACCTGGGACCATCCTCCGCCTCCAGCTGGGGCTTCCCTCGCGGGCAATCACTGTGGAGGGAAGCGCAGTCTGGCAGGGTCTTCAGTCGGCGGATGAGGGAGACATGTTCCACGGCATTCGGCTGCTGCGCTTCACGGAGGATACCGATCTTGTGCAGTATCGGATCTTACTCAATCAGACAGCTACGGGCAACTCGGCGGGACCGTCCCAATAGAAGTCAGACCGGACAGGACCCATGAACGAACGCAAACAGATCGAGATGAGGCTCCAAGTCCAGGCGACCGAACTCGCCTCCAAAACCGAGGGCCTGGAAGCTACGGCTGTATTGAGCCGCGCCCTCAGCGCCACCCTCAATCCCCCGGAGGTCCTCGATTTCGTGGTGGCAGCGACAGTCCGCCTCTTGAAGGGAAACCTGGCCCGCCTCTGGTTGTGGGATGAGTCTGCAGAGATCCTTCAGATCGCGGGTTCTGCCGGTGACGCTGATCTGGTGGCTTTTCCCCGGGAATTCTCTCGCCCTCCCGAGGGGATGCCCGGTCTTGCGTTCGCACATCGCCAGACCGTGGTGACCGAGGCTGCCGCGACGGACCCCCGCTACAAGGAGCGCGATTGGGCCCTCGCCAAGGGGATTCACGCGTACGCTGCCGTCCCCCTCGTCATCGGCGACCGGGGTGTGGGTGTCCTGACCGCCGCGCGCCGCGCCCCCGAACCCTTTAGCGAGGAAGAACTCACCCTGCTGGGTTCGTTCGCCGCCCAGGCGGCCATCGCGATCGAGAACGCACGGTTATTCCACGAGATGGAATCGTCTAATCGGCGCCACGTGGCGTTGATTCAGGTGGCAAAGACCGTCAACCAGTCGCTGGATCTGCAGGAGGTTCTCGACGCCTCCCTGGATGCGACGCTAAAGGCGGTCGAGGTCGAAGCGGGGAGTATACGCCTCTGGGACGAGCAGCAGGGGGTCCTCGCCATAGCCGCCCACCGAGGGATGAGCGAAGGGTCTATCAACCAGCGGCGGTACCTTAAGCCCGGCGAGGGGGTGGCGGGCAAGGTCTTTCAACGCGGAGAGACCTTGCTCGTCGAGGACATGGCACAATATCCACACCTGATCGAGATGGCCCAGTGGGAGGGGGTCCGATCCGTCGCCAGCGTCCCCATTCGCTCCCGCGACAGGATCGTCGGGGTGATGAGCATCTTGAGCCACGGGCAACGGCGCTTCACTCCCCCAGAGATCGACCTCCTCACCGCCATCGGGAACCAGATCGGGACCGCCCTCGAAAACGCCCGACTGTACGAGGAGCAGCGATTGGCTGCCCGTCGGCTTGAGACGACGGTCGCAACCCGGACCGAAGAGCTCCAAGCCACCAACGCCCAACTCCAACAAGCACTCCAGCGCGCCGAGGAGGCCTGCCGGAGCAAGTCCAGGTTCCTGGCTGCCATGTCCCATGAACTTCGGACGCCCCTCAACGCGATCATCGGGTTCTCAGAACTCCTCGAGGATCAGCAATTCGGCCTCCTGAACGCAAAGCAGCTGCGGTATGTGAGCCATGTCCAGGCCAGCGGCCGACATCTGCTGAACCTGATCAACGACATCCTCGACCTCGCAAAAGTAGAGGCGGATCGACTGGGCCTGGAGCCAATGCCCTTTGCCCTTCCCGAGGTTTTGGGGGCGGCCGTCGAGAGCTTCCGCCCTCAGGCCGAGTCAAAGGACATTGCGTTCCAGCTATCCCTGGAGGCGTGCCCCGCGACGCTCATCGCCGATCCCCTCCGCTTCAAACAGATTGTCTTAAATCTGCTGTCGAATGCCGTGAAGTTTACGCTCGAGGGTGGAACCGTCAGCGTCGCTGCGCGACGAGTTCACCGTTCGGGGTTCAGGGTTGGCGACGCGCCCTACGCTCACCATAAACCATCCATCATGAACCATGAAGGGGGCGGGGCTTATGTGGAGATCGTCGTGCAAGACACAGGAATCGGGATCCAAGCCGAACACTTGCCAAGACTCTTCCAAGAGTTCACCCAGCTCGATGCTTCTCTTACCAGACGGCACCAGGGAACGGGCCTGGGTTTAGCGCTGACGAAGAAGCTCGTGGACCTGCACGGTGGGACGATCCATGGCCATTCCTCCGGGGAAGGCCGGGGGAGTACCTTCACCCTTATCTTGCCTCTGGATGGACCTAGTACCTCCGGCCTGCGGTCCCGTGCAGAGCTTCATGTTTCACATCTTGAGTCCGCCAGGGTTGATGAACGACAAACAGAAATTGTGTGCTTCGGGTTTCAAGGGACTGGTCCGGAAGAACCCTGAATCCGGAACTCGAAACACAGCCTTAGCGTCATGGTTCGGGCTTGGATCATGGTGGTCGAAGATCACATCAACGTGGCGATGGACATCCCTCGCATAGGGCAGTCCGGAGGCAACTGATGACCAAGATTCTCGTTGTCGATGATCATGCCATCGTGCGTCAAGGCTTGAAGCAAAT
>CAZLDS010000151.1:0-3066 GCA_964558395.1 uncultured bacterium
TTCGAGTCGTACGCCAGGTGAAACCCGTTCGTAAAGGCGATCAGGACGCGCGTGTGAGGCGGGGTGTCCTTTGGATCCCTGACGTACTGCAAGAAGCCGGTCATGCCGAAATAGAGCACCAGCCAGCCGGTTCCGTCGACCGCAACGAACAGATACTTGCCGTGTCGGTGACTCGCGGTGAACTCCTGGTCTGTGAGAGCCCGTTCGAGCCTAGCGGTCGAGACGTTTCCCAGGATGGTGCGACTCGTGATGGACGTTTTCGCAATGCGCTGGTGCAGCGCCGTCGCATCGAGATACTGCTTGAAGACCTCTACGTCAGGAAGTTCGGGCATGCTGCAGTCTCGGAGATGCGATCGCCCGCTCGCGAAACGACGGAGATGCACAGCGCTCTCGACGGCGTCGTCGTGCGTCTTCTCCGCTCACGCGCGCCGCCGTCTGAGCCACTGTTGCAGCTCCCCCCATGGCATGGCGTTCAGCGCGTGCCGTTTCTCGAGCCACCCGCGTCGGGCCTGATCGATTCCATAGCTCATGAACCGCAACTGCTCGATGCTATGGGCGTCCGTGTTAATGGCGATCTTCACCCCAAGCTGCCAGGCCCGGAACACGTGCACATCGTCCAGGTCGAGCCGATCCGGCTGCGCGTTGAGCTCAAGGGCGACATCGTGCGTCTTCGCCGCCTGGAACACCTCTTCGAGGTCGATCGCAAAGGGGTCCCGCCGGTTGATCTGCCGTCCAGTGGGATGGGCCAGGATATGCACCCTCGGATGGGCCAGGGCCTTCAGGACCCGTTTGGTCATTTGCGCCTTCGTCATATTCATCTTCGAGTGGACGGAAGCGACCACGACATCCAGCTGCTCCAGGACGTCATCCGGCAGGTCGAGAGATCCGTCCGGCAGGATGTCGACTTCGCTACCCGCCAGCAGGCGAATCTCGCGAACCCGTTTCCGGATTTCCTCGATTTCCCTCCACTGCTTTTTGAGATCCCGCACGTCGAGACCGCCGGCCACGCGGACCGCCTTGCTGTGGTCGGTGATGGCGCAGTATTCGTATCCCCGATCCTTGCACGCCCGCACCATTTCTTCGATCGTATTGTTGCCGTCGCTCCACTTGCTGTGCATCTGGAGGTCTCCCCGGATGTCATCGAGGATGATGAGCGTGGGGAGCTTGTGCTGTCGAGCCGCTGCAATCTCGCCTCGATCCTCCCGAAGTTCCGGAGGGACCCAGTCCATCTTGACGGCGCGGAAGACATCCTCCTCCTTGGCGCCGCTGATGCGTTTGCCCTCCTCTTTGCCCATTTCCTCGGCCTTCTTTCCCTTGGGCACCCGGAAGATGCCGTACTCACTGATGCGCAGGCCGCGTTCGACGCCGAGCTTACGCACCGCGATATTGTGAGCCTTTGAGCCGGTGAAATAGTGGAGCGCCGCCCCGTATGAACGCTGTGGAAGGATGCGCAGGTCCACCTGCAGTCCCGAGGTCAGGACGACGGAGCCACGGGTCGTCCCGGCCGCGGCCACGCGCGCGACCTGCGGATAGGACAGAAAGCGTTTCATCACCGGCTTCGGGTGCTCGCAGGTCACCAGGATGTCTACGTCCCCCACCGTCTCCATCCGGCGGCGGTAACTGCCCGCCACCTCAAGCTGCTCGATGCCGGGGGCCCTGCGGAGAAAGAAGAGGAGCGGCCGGACTAACTGGTCGGCGTCCGTCAGTTTGAATCGCTCCGGCCTTTGCGCGAAGGTTTGGATGGACTGCCGAATCTTTTCGGCCGACGTCTTGCCGAACCCTTGCAACGCCTGCACCCTGCCCGCGTCGAGGGCCTTCTGGAGGTCCGCGACGGAGGCAATCCCGAGCTCCTGGTAGAGCTGCTTGGTTCGCTTGGGTCCTAAGCCCTCAAGCCGCACGAGCTCGGCCAAGGTAGCTGGGATGTCTCCGCGGAGCTTCTTGAGGGCCTTGAGGGTGCCAGTCCTGAGGATCTCCTGGATGTGATCGGCCATGCTGCTGCCGATGCCCGGCAGCTTGGCCAGGTCCTCACCTTCCTCGACGAGTTCCGCCACGGGACGCGACAAGCTTTCGATGGTTTGCGCCGCCTTCCGGTATGCCCGCACGCGGAACGGGCTCTCTCCCTGGATATCGAGCAGATCGGCATATTTGGTGAACATGCGGGCGATCTCGATGTTCTCCATGGCCTCCTCCCAACGTGAGCGCTCTCTGATCCTTCGAAACTGTCATAACATGAAACCTCCTTTTCCATCTCTGCGAGTAGAGTGGCGGAGAGAGACTGGAATCCCTGGAAAGGTTCTGAGCCAAAGGGGAGCGACGAGCCAATGAAATTGGAGGCCTTGGAAAATCGGGTTTGGGAGGAACGGTTCTGGATGGAGGTCAGGCACCAATCCGGGCCAGCAAGAGCTGGTGCAAATCTTCGGGTAGTTCTCCGTCCCCTATTTCCCCACATACCTTATGTGCGAGGTCCATCGTGGCGAAGACCGTGTGGCATCGTTCGCAGATGATCTCTTTGGCCCGTGGAAATTCTACCCCTCGGTCTAAGGCCTCCTGTTTCGCGCGCAAGAGGTCGAGACAGACCTGCCTGGAATACAGGGGAGGTGGACCCTTCCTCTGCGGAAGCACCGCGTCCACCGCCTGTCGAACTCGTAGCCGCGCGCGGTGAAGCCGCGTCTTTACCGTCGATTCCTTCAGTCCCAGGATGTCTGCCACCTCTGCCACCGAAAATCCGACGATTTCCTTCAGCACCAACGGGAGTCGAAATGTCACCGGCAGAGACGCAATCGCCCTCCCCACATGTTCCCGGCCTTCTCGGCGAACCTGTTGAGCGACACTATCATCCGTCTCGGTCGGCAACACGGCCATCTTTGACTCGCCGAACGGTAAGAGGTCTTCCAGGGACTCCATCTTCCGGGGCTCTCCCGCACGCCGACGGTGCTGCCGCTGGCAGACACGAGCAGCAATCGTGTAGAGCCATGTGATAGGGCTGGAACGGCCTTCGAACTGATCCCACTTGCGGAAGGCCTGCAGGAACGTTTCCTGGACGAGATCCTCCGCATCCTGGGGATT
>CAZLDS010000152.1:0-3056 GCA_964558395.1 uncultured bacterium
CCGTGCGAGGATTCGGAACGCTGATATCCAAAGTACGAAGTTTGAATTTGCGCTGCAGTCAGCGCCTCGGCGGTTATGGATTTCGGGTCCGGATTAGAAATTCGCCGAGACGTAGAGTGCGATGATGTTGATGTAGTTGGACGAATAGTCCCCCGACACCGTGCCGGAAAGCGGCCCGCGAGTCTGGGTGAGGGGGGCGCTGCCCCCGTCCATGAACGTGTACGCCAGCCCCAGGGTCACCTTGTCGCTCAGCTCATGCATGAGGCCCACCGAGTACCGGAACTGCTGGTCCAACGGTAGAATCAGGGTGCGGTTGGTCTCCGACACGGGGGAGCTATCGTAGGCAAATCCCGCGGTGGCCGTCCACTTGGGGTGGAACCGGAAGTGTGCACCGATGGCGACGTGCACAGTATCGTGGAACTCCATATCCTCGGTGAGGTCCGTTTGGGTGGTCGAACTGATGCTGACGGGGACTTCCCCGAACTGACTCCAATTCTGCCACCCCAGGTTGCCCATCACCGCCCATTGCTCGTCAATCTGGTGAAAGACGCTGAACATCACCCCCTGGGGGACGGTCATCTCGACCTCGATATTGGCGCCGAGGACCCCCGTGGCGCTGAGGGCCGCCTGTAAGCCGGGACCCAGGCCGGTGAACTGCGGCACGTCGTTGAAGGTCTGCTTGATCGGGGTCGCATAGACGAGCCCGAAGCGCGTCTCTTCCCACGGCTCGACCAGGATGCCCACGCTCCCGCCGAACCCCACCGAGGTATCCTGGTACGTGAACTGGCCGTCGGCGAGAGAAGGAAGCGCGTTATTGACCGCGGCCTGGGTCTTCAACTTGGCCACTTGGACCACGAAACCTCCCCCGACCGAGAGCCAATCGTTGACCCGGTAGCCAACGCTCGGCCCAATGTCCACCGTAAGGAAATTGCTCTCCTGGACGTAATAGCGGCCCACCCAGTTATCCTCGTAATCCGCGCCGAGGCCAAACGTGGAGGCCACCGAGAACCCCACCCGCCAGTCCTCGCCCAGTGGGTGCACATAGAAGAAACTGGCCGCGGGGAGGAAACCGCTGGCATCCCCGCTGGGGCCCGTGGTGGTGGTCGCGGCATTCGGGTCAAACTTGACATCCAGGAACATCGGCTGGATCCCCCCGAGAAGCTGCGGTTTCTCCAGCCGTGTCATGCCCGCCGGGTTGCTCAGCGCCGTGGAGGCGTCGCCCGCGCGGGCCGCGACGCCCGCATTCGCCGTCCCGACCTCCGGAGTCGCGCGCTCATACAACCAGAGACCTCCGGCAAGTGCGGGCGTGGAACGAGAGCTCAGCAAGCCCAACACGAGCACACCCATCATGATGCTCCGCAGTCGTGATCGCACTCGGTACCTCCTTGTGAACCCCGCCGCCAGAGTATAATCTCGGAGGGAGTTGAATTCAACGTCCGGGCACTGCTCCAATCACTTACAGGGCTTCTATCACCCCATGAAAGATCAGTCCCATCCCTCTGTCGGAGCTGGCCGACGATCCCTATGCGCCTACTCGCCCGCCCGGTTGTTTCGCTGCGCCTGCATGAGCCGATTCTCGTCCTCCGGCGTGAGCTTCGGCCGATCGATCGTCAACCTGATTCATTTGACCAATTCGATCTCTCCTGGCCGCCACGTTTTCGCGAACCATGGTTCCAGGGGGCCGTAGAGACGAAGAATCATGAACCAGCCTTTGCCGGGAATCGTCTGCACCCAGTTGTTCTCCTTGCCTGCCGGGGCTTTGGGACCGAAGTAGACGTCTACCGAGCCGTCGGCGTTGATCTTTATGTTTTTGTCCTGACTGCTCACACTCGGCGCTTTTTGGTCGGTCTGCAGCATCGAGCGCGTCTGGTTGTCATAAACGATGACGGACCAGAAGTCCTTCACGGGAATGTGCGGCGGCAGGTGCAGTTTGTAGGTTTTTCCACCGTTAAAGGGGTTGCCGTCCGCGTCCAGAGAGCGCCAGGGATACTGCGAGCCTTTGCCGACCATCTTTTCTTCCATCGCCGGCGTCACGCCGGTGGCAAAGTAGTAGAAGAAAATAGCGCCGTCGAGATTACTGACGCCCGGCGACACTTCGAACTTGTAGCCGCCGAAGTAAGGCAGTCGCCACAAGCTGTCCGGATAAAAGAAAGCGTCCTTCTCGCGTATTTTGAAAGCCAGGGTGCGCGCGGTTACGGCGCCGATGTTGGCGGCGTCCGCCAGGATTTTCTTCATTCGCGCATCAGGATTGAAAGGCTTGCCCTTTTGGATACCAATCGAGGCAAAGAGACCCAGCGTGGTCGGGTCAGAACCCACGCTTGGCTCTTCCTGGATGACTTGGTCGAGCATCTCCCAGAACGAGTAGTCACCCGGCGCAACGAAGTTCGCCGGTATACCCGAGGCATTAGCAAATTTCACAGGAGATGGATTGGCTGCATCGGCAAGCGGGTAGATCTTTAAGTGCTCCTTGACCGACTCCACGCCGAGCTTGGTCGAGCCATGCACGAGAAAGGTTCGGAAGGGTGCCCAGTTGCCGTAGGTGCTCGGGCGCACCACGAAATAGCCCTCGGGGACTTCGCCCTTATATCCGGGCGGCAGGATAAGATACTTGCCACCCCTTCCTTTATCAGCGCCGGTGATGCCAATGTCGGCGACCCAGCGATACCAGAAGTTGTCAATGGCCCCCAACGACATGGGCGGAACCTCCAGCACCACCGGCCCCTTGTGTGTATCGATCCAGATGAAGTTATAGATGGTATTGTCGTTCGCCGTCAGTTCCACGGTTTTGGAGTCGACTAGAGTTTCCCAGATGACATCTGTCTGGTTATCCGGCCCGAACTTGCGGAGCGAGTCGCGCATCCCGGCCTGGTTAACGATCGGGATGGCCAGCATGTAGGCCTGGAGCGCACGGGAACGATCAAGGTTGTCGTAGATCTTCTCGACGGTATCGGGCTTTGGAAACCCATCTCTCAATTCCAGCGTGCCGATCGACGTCTCGAGTTTGTCCGGCACGGCAACGCCCGGCGCGATGGGCGTGGTCATCTTGTAGGTCTCGG
>CAZLDS010000153.1:0-2991 GCA_964558395.1 uncultured bacterium
GCCCTGTTACATAGCCCTCGATGAACCAGTAACCGCCCGCGAGTGTTTGTAGTTGTAACGCTCCCAAGGATTTGAAACCTTGACCGTGAGAACCAAGGGGATAGTTAGAACCAGCATCTTGGCAGCGCGTCAAACTTGGACGACGCTATACCCCCTCCAGGATGAAATTGGCGATGCCACCGCGGGCAGATATAGGACTCGGCTCATGTCCGGCACAATCTGTGGAGCAGCAAAAACGAGACGCCCTCCCGGGCGAACTATGGTCTGGGAGGGCGTTGTGCCGTAAGTGTATGGAGATCTTGAGTGGGAGTACACCGGAGTCGCGCAGGCGTAGCACGGCACCCCTGGTGTCTGAGGCATACCACATCTGGGGCAGAGCAGTTCTCGCGCCATGGCTTCTTTCCGTTTCTGTAAACTCGAGCGAACCCGCCGGCCTGTTTTCAAGCAAGCGTGGATAATCCTCAGGGAACTGCAATTCCACGACCAACTTCCTCAGCGCGTCAACCCGCGGTATTGCCGCCACCGACCACAGGCATTTCCCCAGTCCTTTCGAGGCGGGACCTTTTCGAATACTGCCCACAGTGATTATCCGCCTGTGTTGGTAATTACTTAGGTGGGAGGGAGCCCCACCGGCACACCCATTGCACGGCCTTGTCGGAAGAAACAGAGCCCGCAAAGGCGTTTTGATTTTCGGACGAAGGGGCCAGGGCCGCCGACGGGCCCCTCATCTTCAGACCGGAGGGCAAAAGTGGCTTGGCAATGTCCGTGTGGCGTTTCGAATAGAGATTCCAGGGTCACGTGTAGAGCCTGCCGGGCGCCCAAGGGTATGGTCTGGAGCCCTCAGGGTTTCGTATCTCCGGCAGAAGCCCGCCTGTTGTCGAAGATGACCGAGCACAAAAATCCGTCTCCGGATTTCTTCGGTTGGCTCATTCGAATGGTCTGGCTGGCTGGAATCGTGATGGGTGCCTCGGCCGGAATCTATCTTGCTCGCCTCAGGTCGTCTCACGGACTGCGGGCCATGAAAGCGGTGTTGAACCCGTGGAAAAAACTTCCGTGGACCTTCTGGAACCAGGTGACGACCTCGCTCGGCACGGAAGCCGTGATCGGCGCCGGAGTAATCCTGGCATTGCTATTCTTGCTATTGCCCGGGCAGGCGCGACAGAATACGATTAACCTCTTGGGGCACGTCGTTTTCGCTGTGATCGTAGCGTCCTTACTCGGCACGGTCACGTATTTTGTCGGGATCTTTGTCTACGACCTCGGATCGTACTTTCGGTTCCGGTGGTAGATACAAGCGACAGCGCAGCAGATCGGAAAATGGGCATAAGTACAACTATCCGAAAACAGGGCAGGTCAGGGCATAGGGGGTTGGGCTTGCCATTTGCTATTTAGGACAAGCACGGATGGAACCGGGGGCAGCAGAGCCCGTCGCCCCCCTCCGGCACAATCGACGGCACACGAGGCACTCAGACGCCCTCTCGGTAAGAATATGATCCGGGAGGCGTTTTGCTTTTCAGTCCGGCTAAGCGTGTCCTTTCACCACCGTTTATCGACTGCGGTGTGGATTAAAAACCAGTAACCGGCCGCGAGCATTTGTAGTTGACGCCATAAGAAAGTTGGCCTCCCGCGAGCTTACCGCGTAAGGGCGCATCCGAGGAGAGGCATCTCTCGGAAAGGAGGCCACAACGATGGTACATATTGGGGTCGATCACCACAAGCGGGTTTCCCAGCTTGCCATCCTGACGGAAACAGGTGAGGTCATCGAGCGTCGCGTGCCCCATGGGGGGCCGCACATTCACGAGGTGTTCGCCAGCCTCCCCGGCCCTTGCAAGATCGCCTTCGAGAGCAACGGCTGCTGGTATTGGTTCGTGGACCTCCTCGAGGAGTTGGCCATGAGGTGGTGATGGCGAATCCCAAGCAGGTCAAGGCGATCGCGAGCGCCCGGCTCAAGAACGACCGGGTGGATGCCAACATGCTCGCCCATCTGTTGCGGACCGACCTCCTCCCCACCGTCTGGATTCCGCCGCGGGCGGTCCGGGAGAGCCGGGCGCTCCTCGTCCACCGCCACCGCCTGGTCCGCATCCGCACTCAGGTCAAGAACGCGCTCCATGCCCTGGTGGCCAACCTGTCCCCTCCAGGGAACCAGTCCGGCTCTTCAGTGCGCGCGGCCAGGCCCTCCTGGCCCAGGTACCGCTGGAGGGCAGCTTTCAGCTCACGCGCCAGCACGGCCTCGCCTTGAAGGCCCAGCTGGACCGACACATCCAAGAGCTCGATCGGGAGCTTTGCTGTCGCGCCGAGCGCGATCCCCGGGTGCGCCGCCTCCTGACGATCCCCGGGATCGGAGTCCAAACGGCCTCTGCGCTGGTCGCCTATCTCTGTCCCGTGGAGTGGTTCCCTTCGGCAAAGCATGTGGCCAGCTATGTCGGGCTCACCCCGACGGTCCGCGAGAGTGCCGGGAAACGCCGCGCGGGTCAGATCACGAAAGAAGGTGCCCGCTCCTGCGGCATCTCCTGGTCGAGGCCGCGGGAGCAACAGCCCGCCAGAAGGGGATGCTCCAACGCTGGTATCGCACGCTGGCGGCGAAGAAGGGATGGCGGGTGGCGAAGGTGGCTCTGGCCCGCAAGCTCGTCACCATTGCCTATCACGTGCTCCGCGAGGAGCAGGACTTTGCAGAGTACCTTACGCGCCAGGGGGTCCTAGCAGGGTGAGCCCGCGATGCTTACATGGTCGCTCAGGAGACCGGGTAGTTGATTGGGCAGCCCCGCTTCGCCTCTCGCTAGAGGCGAACCTGTAGGTGCATCGTGTGCCCTGGGCACGCATGGATGTATGGTCTGACACCCAACGAGCGCGGACGGGATTCTTCCGTTGACACGGCCAACTTTCTTATGGATGTAATATTCCCAAGGGATTAAAGGCTTGGCCGTTACAGCTCACCTCGGCGTCTTGTGATGTCATGTTTAGCCACCGTAGATCTTGCCGATGAAGACCGCC
>CAZLDS010000154.1:0-2952 GCA_964558395.1 uncultured bacterium
CGGCGTCTTGTGATGTCATGTTTAGCCACCGTAGATCTTGCCGATGAAGACCGCCAAAGCCATCCGACCGTCGAGCTTGAGCTGGGTGAATTTGCACCCATGCGGGTATGAGCCGTTGGGAGAATCTTGCGACCAGACCACTTCGACCTCGGCATGAATAGAGCCCTCACCGAGGGGGATATCGAGATCAAGCGGTGTCCCGGGAGGCAAGGGCTCCGGCAACTCGACCATCAGGCCCCCTTCGCTGATGTTGCGCACCCGGCCGGACGTACTCGGGCCGAGCCGTCGGTAGCTCACGGGCCCGTCATACTTGTACCGATGATGGCGCCTAGTTTTCCACATTCCCATCCTCCTCGACAGCCGGACCTCTGAAATATCCCAACTAGCAAGACATATGCCAGCAAACAGTGGATGGTTTTGGTAAAGACTTTCCGACCGCGGGCAACGACGCTGCCCAAGGAAGGCAGCAAAATCGGCAGGTCGAGCTCCGCCTTGTGCCGCTTACGACGTCGTAAACATTTCCTTCGGACACTTGCGCATCAATAGGGGTTGAAACAACAGGAAGAAGCTCTATAAAAAGCCGGGAAGCCAAACATATCGGGAACTGGTGTCCCGCGTGCGACGCGTGCCCAGCGGTCGAGGTCTATGAAGACACGGTTCCAATTGTAGAGCGCACCAACGGGAAGGCGCGTGTGCCTCGTTCTTAATGAACCTGGCTCGCCGCTAACTTTACCACGTGGAGCAAGCCCTCCGCCCCAAACGGCTTCGCTAGGAACAAGTGTGCCCCAGCGCGGAAGGCCTGTTCGGGGTACTTCAAGTCATCGGAGGCCGTGACGCCGATCACGGGGATGTCTCGTAGCAGGGGATCCCGCTTCAGCTGCTTGCACGTGGCGAGGCCGTCAGCGCCGGGCATCATCATGTCCAAGAGGATGACCGCAGGCTGCGCCGCACGGGCCAGCTCAATCCCTGAGGGACCGTCGAAGGCAGAGAGCACTTCGAACGCGGTGCCTTTGAGAGCAGCGGCAACCCACTCGCAGAATCGCGGATCGTCATCAATGACCAGGAGGGGATGCAACTCCACTTCCCTAGTCGCCTTCACCGCTTGCACCTCCGACTGCGTGATCGTTCGCCTCCGCAAGGCCACTCCGCAAAGGGTGTACCAACTATGACCACCTTTATTTTCAAGAGCTTGAGGCCCTTCCGGGCATTCAGTGACCGCTTTTCGGTGAGGCCACTCCGGACGGTGACTAGAAGTTGTACTAGTCTTTCGGTGCACAGCCCTGGCTTAGTCGGGGGACCCCTAAGGCCCAAAAGGAGCCGGAGGGATAGGGGGACCTACCCTTTCCAGTTCGCCCCGGTAGGATCGTGTCACTCTCCTCATTGGAAAGAGAGTTCGGCCCAATCCCGGTAGGGTACGGATCGATCCTGAAGGAGAGGCGGGGGCCCTTTGGTCCTCCCGCGCGGCTACCAGAACACCCCGTCCCAGGAGCGCCATCGGTCACTGGAAGTCCTTGGATTTTGTGCGGATCGGTCTTCTGGGATCTGTTGAGATCGGTCCCGGGGCGGATTGGTAATCAGCAGGTCATCAATTCAAGCCCCAAGCGCTAGCTCCAAGTAAATCGAGAGGCTGTCAATTGCTGTAAGATCTCGCCACGAGGCCGGTTGCGGATAGGTTGCGTTTTTCGGCCACGAAGTGTCATATTTTGTCGCGTCCGGCAGAAACCCGCTTTCGGCTTGACAGGGAACCCACCACTCCGATATACCCTGATCCATGTTGACCTAGAGGCTGATTTGGGTCATCTTCATCGGCCTCTCAATAAGGCTGGGGAGCTACCCGCGCCCCCCAGAAGCGAGGTGAGAATGAAACCGGGGTAGCCGCACGTACCTCTGAGCCACCACTGACACGATCGTTGGTGCACCTAAAATCAGGACGCCTTCTCGGGCGGACTGTTCCCCGGGAAGGCGTTCTGCTTTTGATTGGCTCCACGGGGGGTCGGAAAGCTTGAAGGATCTTCTCGCGCTTCCCTCGGACTCAAGGCAAAAGAGGTCCTGGGTCAATTGTGTTGTGAGGTGATTGCCAGCCGAGACGAATCGGGCCGCCTCGTTTGCAGCCCCCACTGCGGCCCGAGGGAAAGGGCGTCGCGGCACGAGCTGGTCCCTACCCAAGACGTCCGGGTCCGCACGCACGGTGGCCGGGAACGCTGGTTGAACCTCAGCACCGTCGTGGTGCCGTCCAAATGGAGGGATCTGGTGGTGTTGGTCCACCTCTTGCGCGACGTCACCCGTGAGAAGGAGGTTGAGCGCTTCGTCCATCAGCTTCTCGCCGCTGGGGCTAAGTTCTCCATGCCGGTGGGGACCGAACCACTCATCGGCCCCAATCTTCCCCCCACGTCAAAGGACCTTACCGACCGCGAGCGGGAGGTGCTCGGTATACTGGCGTTGGGAACCTCAACCAAGGCCATTGCGCAGCGGCTCTTCCTAAGCCCATCCACCGTGCGAAATCACATCACCCACATCCTCGCCAAGCTCGATGTCCGCAGCCGGCTTGAGGCGGATACTTTCGCGATGCGAAGCGGGTTGCTCTGAGGGCGCTAGCGGGCGCCCCCCTCACCCCGAGAAATAAATCAAATGAACTACGAAAATGAAGCAAAGGTACTATTGACCGCTCCGGAAACGTGCTTCATCCTTTGGGGGATCGGAATCTTTGATCGTAGGCGGTGCGAACCGCAAACGGAGGAACATGGATGAAAACAACGACTCGGATAGTTCTTGGTGCTCTCCTGACCGTCCTGCTAGGCTTCTCGCCAGCCTCGGCGGAGTTCTATGTCGCTGGGTACGCCGGCGCTGCGTTCACGAACAATCAGGACGTCGATCTCAGCGCGAGCGGGACTATTTCTGGAGTCCCGGTCTCAGGTACCGCAACCCTGCAGGACGTGGACCTGGACACGTCAG
>CAZLDS010000155.1:0-2706 GCA_964558395.1 uncultured bacterium
AAGTGGGATTCGAGGATCAGCGGATCTCTATGCTCGACTTGCAGTTCCACGATATCCGACCGGAAAAAGGACTCTTCTATGTTCTCCAGCGCCAAGGGTTGGTGGAGCGGATTGTGACCGATGCCGAGATCGAGGAGGCCGTCGAATTTCCGCCACCGGACACCCGGGCCTACTTCCGTGGCACGTGCGTTCGCAAGTATCGGGATCGAGTCTATGGGGCCAGCTGGAGTTCTCTGTTGTTTGACACTGGTGAGGGCGCCGTGAAGAAGATCCCCATGGCCGAACCGACCCGCGGGACCCGAAAATTGGTCCAGGAGGTGCTGGATCGATCCGACACCGTGAGCGAGCTTTTCGAGAACCTCACGGGATGAGGGGGAGACATGAGCGAGCAAGAGAGGAAAGTAAGACGATCCAGGGAATCCCCTAAAGGTGACGAGGGCGAGGCGAAGGCCAGTGTCACGGAGAAGGGGAAAGAACTCAAGGAGCGCATGGACGAGGTCATTGACGAGATTGATGAAGTCCTCGAGGAAAACTCAGAGGAATTTGTCAGAAATTATGTCCAGCGCGGAGGCGAATAGGCGTGTTCTTAGACCTGTCGTATAATGGGTCCAGCTTTTGCGACCTCGTGGCGGGACGTTTGCCCTCTCTCTTCAGCAGGTGGGATAATCTTCGGTTGTCCCCGCAGGATATGGCTCCCGTCACCAAAGGAACCACTGTCTTGGCGCTGAGGTACCGGGAGGGAGCAGTCATCGCCGGAGACCGGCAGGCTACCGAGGGGACGCAAATAGCGACCCGACGCATCGAAAAGGTGTTCAAGGCGGATGAACATTCGGCTATCGCCATCGCCGGGGTAGCGGGGCCATGCCTTGAAATGGCCCGTCTCTTCCAGACGGAGCTGGAGCACTATGAGAAGCTCGAGGGGGTCGAGCTGAGCACCGAGGGAAAGGCGAATAAGTTAGCCCAAATGGTCAAGATGAACCTCCCGATGGCCCTTCAAGGACTGGTGGTCATTCCCATCTTTGTGGGGTACGACCTGAAACGGGAGGAAGGCAAGATCTATAAGTATGATGTGACCGGGGGACGGTTTGAAGAGGCTGATTATCATGCCACCGGGTCCGGGGGACCGCATGCCCGGGCGACCATGAAGAAGGTGTACAGTGCAGATGCGGATGAGGGCGGGGCGATCCAGACGGCCCTCGAGGCGCTGTTTGACGCGGCTGAGGAGGATATCGGGACGGCGGGACCTGATTTTGTCCGCGGAATCTTCCCCACAGTCAAGACGGTTACGAATCGGGGAATCCTGGACATCGATGATGACCGCGTTCGAGCCGTATGCCAGCATGTGGTCGAGGAAGGATCAAGGAGTCACTGAGATGGCCCTTCCCTTCTATGTTTCTCCCGAACAGATGATGCAGGACAAGGCGGAGTACGCCCGGAAGGGCATCGCCAAGGGAAAATCGATCATCGCCCTCGCTGGAAAGCAGGAAATCCTTCTGGTAGCGGAAAACCCGAGCTCCTCACTGAACAAAATCTCAGAAGTCTACGACCGAATCGCCTTTGCTGGTGCGGGCAAGTATAGTGAATTTGAGAACTTGCGCAAGGCTGGTATCCGTTATGCAGACATGAAAGGGTATGCCTATGGCCGAGAGGACGTGACTGCCAAATCACTGGCGAACGCGTATTCGCAGAGCATTGGCAGTATTTTCAGCCAAGAAATCAAACCCCTAGAGGTAGAGATCCTAGTGGTGGAGGTTGGAGAAAGCACGGCTCAGGACGAGATTTACCGGATTTCCTTCGATGGGGCCATCGCGGACGAGCGAGGCTGTGCGGCCATTGGCGGCCAAGCGGATGAGCTGCGGCTCTACCTCAAGGACAAATACGAGGAAGGGAGTGCGCTGGACGGCTCGCTCAAGCTGGCGGTGAAGGCCTTAGAGGCCTCGACGGGTCAAAAGGTCAAGGCGCCGAATCTCGAGGTTGCGGTTTTGGATCGACACCATCCGGGTCGGAAATTTCGCCGACTTACCACACCCGAGCTCGTGACCCTAGCAGGAGATCTCGAATGGTAGATATCGGTAGGCAGGGGCATGCAAACGAGAATTTTTGGTCTTGAAAACGAGTATGGCCTTATCTCTTCTTCGCTTGGCGGGAAGTTGAACCTCTCGGTGGAGAGTGCCCTCGGGTACCTGTTTGAAAAGGTCGTCTCTCGGCAGCGGGGGACCAACGATTTTCTCCGGAATGGGGCCCGACTCTATCAGGATACTGGCTGTCACCCCGAGTACGCGACCCCCGAGTGCGACAATCCTCTAGACCTGGTCATGCATGACAAGGCGGGGGAACGAATCGTGGAGGAACTGCTTTACGCTGCGGAGCGGAAGCTACGGGAGAACGGGATCTATTGCGAGATTTACATTTTCAAAAACAACACTGACTCAGTGGGAAACACGTACGGCTGCCACGAGAACTATCTGGTGGAGCGTGTGGTCAACTTCCACAAATTGGCTGAACTGCTGATCCCCTTCTTTGTCACCCGACAGGTCTACGCGGGGGCGGGGAAGGTGCTGCGGACCAGGGCGGGGAACCACTATTATATCTCTCAGCGGGCTCAACATATTTACCAGGAAATCTCGGGGGCGACTACCAGCTCGCGTGGCATCATCAACACCCGGGACGAGCCGCATGCGGATGAAGAGAAATATCGGCGGCTCC
>CAZLDS010000156.1:0-2642 GCA_964558395.1 uncultured bacterium
GGTCATTGCCTTTCCGCTGATGTGTTGCCATAGGCTTCTGTTCGCGCCATCCCTCACCGACTCGACGGTTAATGTTCATCTATCCCTCCGGTGTGGCTCGGAAGATTGCAGCCAGCTCCTGCTGGAGCAAGGCCACACGGCATGCGACGCGGCTGTACGTTATGTCTTCATACCGTTTCAACCGATCAAGGATCTGCCGTCGCTCCTCAAGGCTCTGATAGACGATTCGTACAACGGGTGACGAAGACTGCGGGAATATGGTCGACCGTCTCTCCGGGGACCAGAGGGCATTCCATAACATCCTAAGCACCATTGGTCTCATGCGGAATTCTGTCGAGCGCTCTCAAGCTTCCCTCGCTTTTTCCCCCGTCTTCCGCCCCCTCTTCTGGGACCGACCACAACCCAGCGGCCTCCGGATAAGCGCTCCATTCTGCTGACCGCTGTTGGACGCGGCGATCGATGATCACGCGCACCTCTGAGAGAGGTCGGAGGATTCGGATCAATTCTTGGCACACATCGGCAAACTGCCGGTCCACGATCCAATAACTGACTCTCCCGTCCGTCGGCGCTCCAGTCTCTGAAAGAGCTTCGCGCGACAGGGTCGGAAGGGGCGGCGAAACCGTTTTGGCTGCTCGCTTCATCATTCCCGTAGACCCTGGCAGGGGACACAGAATGTCGCGGTGGGCACCGCCTCCAACCGTTTCCGGGGGATTTCCTGCTCGCATAGTTGGCAGATGCCGTAGATCCCCTGCTGGAGATGCTCCCACGCCCGATCCAGCGCCTTGAGTCGGGAAGTTAACAGTTCGCAGGTCTGCGCTTTCTGTTCTTTCAAGCGGCCCTGCTCTGCTTGCTCCAACACATCCGGCGAGAGGGGGTCGAATAAATCCTGCCCTCTCGACGAGCCATTCCTCGTTTGCTGGATTATGCTCCTCAATCGCCGCTGAATCGCCCGTCGCTCCTCTGTGATGCGACGGGCCACCGCTGTCCGGTTTCCCCTCTCCCCACTCACTCCCTTGGCCATGATTTGCCTCTCGATGCGAAGGTGAATATCCCCTGTCCCGGCAATATGCGTGCCACGCGGTGAACTTGGATAGGAGCGTCGTGTAACTTGTTGAACTAGCAAAGATACTCTGCAGCCGGAGCGCTTACGCGGCAGGAAATCGAGACCTGCACAGCAGGATCCGTCCATGCATATCTTACCTAGCCGATGAAAGCTTTGCATGATATTGCATTCCAGAGCGTGAAGGTAGACTGGAGAAACAGACCGAGAGATGGTGCCGAGTAATTCGGACTCGGAGAAAAAGGAGTTTTTGTCTGATGTATCATCCTTCGCCAACGCGGCTGGAGGCGATCTGATGTACGGTTTCAAGGAAAAGTCCGGTATACCAGTAAAGCTTTCTGGTTTGCAAAATATCGACACGGATGCTGAAATCCTGCGCCTTCAGAACGTAATTCGCGATGGTATAGAACCCAGAATCCCCGGTGTATCCATCTGGTCGGTGTCGCTCGAAAAATCAGGATTTGCGATGATCGTCCGCATTCCTAAGAGTTGGGCATCGCCTCACATGGTCAGATTTAAGTGACATTCGGAGTTTTATTCTCGGACATCTGCTGGAAAATATCCCCTCGACGTTTATGAGTTGCGAACAGCCATTAGGCTATCTGAAACCGGGCCCCTCTCCTCGGGATAGGGGTCTCGACCCTTTACGAATGGCAGTGGAGAGGCCTCGTCCCATGCATCAGGCTGCCGGGACATGGTATCCGGGTGAGCAAGGCCCATGTCAGAGAAGCGATCAGACGGCTGCGGCTGCCAACGTCCGAAAAAGGGGACGAAGAGGTTCCGGAGACGAAGCCTTCTTACACTAGACTTACAGTGGAAAACGTAGTGTCGGAACCCGATGAAGTCGTAACTCGCGGGGAGACCCAGAAACTACAAATAGGGCAGACTGGCAGAACGGGGTGCCCGCAAACTGCGCTCTCAGCTCGGCCACGTTGACGGGTTTCATGCAATCGCGCAAGACCATGTTGCGGATGGCGGTGCGGCGCGGGTCATGGAGAGACGGCTGGCACTTTCGCGAGGTCTGCCTCCATATCACGGATGACAGTCACCAAGGGCTCTTGGTTGACTCGGATGAAGCCGCGCTCGGGCATGTCGAAGTCGATGATGACGAGGATGACCGCCGTCAGGACGAGCGTGAAAGTGGTCATCCGCCAGCGGCTCATCCGCCCGGAGAGCCCGGCGTTGAAGCCGGCGACGGCCAGTGACGCCGCGGCGATGAACAGCTCCATCCACAAGACGACCGGTGGCAGTCGGTCACGCACGGCCGATATCCGAGTGGTATGCAAGTCGAGAACCTCGTTCATCGCCGCGACCACCGATACTTCCAGGGGTCCGGGTGGCTTGCTCTGTATGATCCGCTCGGTCGCGGGCCACAGCTTTGCCTGCGCCTGCACAGTTCTTTGGATGATTTCGCGGATTGTTGCCTCCGTCACTTCAACGCCGGGCGCAATACGAGTCCGCGCGTAGTCGAGCAACGCCTTTTTCCAAAGGAATAGACAAATTGGAACAGGGTGGATCAACAGCATGGCGACTGGCGGGGGTTGCTCAAGCGACAGAACGGGGTGGCACGACAGATACTGCG
>CAZLDS010000157.1:0-2579 GCA_964558395.1 uncultured bacterium
CGCTCCTTCCTGCCCATCGGGTTGAACAAATCTACTTTGAAGCAGGGATGTGAGCCCCGAGATTACCTGAATTCCTGGATCCTCTGGACTGGCCTGGCCGTCGGCGCTGTGGCCTTTGTGCTCGCGGGGCAACCGGTTGTCATGCCTGGGTACACCATGTGGAGTGCGCCGGTTATCGCCGGGCAGCCCTCCCCCTTCTGGCCGCTCATCCCCCTCATCATCGCGTGCGGTTCGCTCTCTGGGTGGCACGCCCTCGTGGGGTCGGGGACGTCCTCCAAGCAGCTCGGCAAAGAGGGCGAGGGGCTCTTCGTCGGCTACGGCGGGATGTTTACCGAGGGTTTTCTCTCCACGTTGGTGGTCGCGGCCATCGGCGCGTACGGCCTGACCGCGCTTGGGACGGAAGCGGCCGCAAAGTTGGCGACGCCTGCGAGTTTCGCCGCCGGCTATGGCAAAGCCATTGGTGCCATCGGCGGCCCCGTGGGGATCTTTTCCAAGTCGTACGCCATGGGCATCAATGCCGCCCTCGGACTGCCGGTGGCGATGATCACGGTCTTTGCCGCCATGTGGGTGGCGGCATTCGCCCTCACGACGCTGGATACCGGGGCTCGGGTGGCCAGGTTCACGCTGGCCGAGGTGGCCGAACCCATCAAGGAACGGCTGCCCGGCTTGCACCAGGTGCTGCTCAATCGTTGGGTCGGCTCTCTGATCCCGGCGGCCTTGGCTCTCTGGCTCGCGTCGGGTGGTCGGTGGAGCGTCATCTGGCCGGCCTTTGGCGGGGCCAATCAGCTTCTGGCCTCGATCGCCCTCCTCACCGGCGCGGTCTGGGTGACGCAGGTGCTGCAGGCCTCGTTCGGCTATCGCATGATGATCCTGGTGCCGGCGATGTTCCTGTGGGTCACCGTGACGCTCGCCCTTGGCTGGTACGCCGTGGTGGCGGTGCCGACGTTTGGGGTCAAGGCCTGGGTCATGGGCCCCATCACGATTCTCATGATTTTGCTGAACCTGCTGTTGCTGGTTGATTTTGTACGAACCATGCGGAGGAAACCCCTTCGTGAAGCGGTGGCGTGATCGCGTGGCCCGGGCGATCGCGGGTTTCTCGCGGTCGTTCCGGGCCCGCTCCACGGAATTGCTGGAGTACGAACTCAGGGAGCTGGAGAACGTCTTTGGCCTGCTGGTGCTGGGGGCCTTTGCGGGGTTCCCCGGGGCGCCGGCCGGGATCAGTTTTCGGCTCGCGCCGTATATGGCGCGCGAACTCTACGTGATGGTCCGTCGGGCCGGCTCGCTGGATGATGTCAGTGGCGAACTATTGGGCGTCCTTGACATCGGATAGGTGGCAGCGTGCCAAAGGCCATTTTTTTCCTCGGAAAGGGCGGCGTGGGGAAAACCACCTGCGCCGCCCACACTGCGCTCGCCCTAGCGGACGCGGGCCGGCACGTCCTCATCGCGTCCGTAGATCCCGCCCATAACCTCGGGGACGTGCTGGACGTTGCACTGAAGGACCAACCGATCGAAGTTGCCCCACGCCTCCGCGCGATGGAAGTGGATGTCGAGGCGCGGATCCGGACGTTTCTCACGCGGTCCGCAGATCGGTTCCAGCGGATCTACAGTTATCTGCGCGCATTCAATCTGGACCGGTCGGTGGATCTACTTCGCTATGCGCCTGGCGTCGAAGAGGAAGCCCTGCTCGAAGCCCTGCAGGCACTCCTGCTCACTCCCGAAGACGCGCAGGATGTGGTCGTTGTGGATACGCCCCCCACCGGACTCATGCTGCGGGTGCTGGGACTTCCGCGGATCTCCCTTCTCTGGCTGGACCGTCTGGTCGGTGTGCGCGTTCGGATCCTCAACCTTCGCGGGATGGTGGCCCATGTCAAGGGTGAGAGTGTCTTTGAGGTCGGCGACGAGCGGATGGTGCTTCCTCATGAGGAGGCGGATGATCCCATCCTGAAGGAGCTGCACGCGGCCCGTGCCGAGACCGAGTCCCTCCAAGCCCTTCTCGGCAATAAGAACCACACTGCCGTGGCGGTGGTGATGAATCCCGAGAGCCTCCCGCTGCTGGAGACACTCCGGACCCTCCATGCGCTGGACCGGTTTGGCATTCCCACAAGCGCCGTGATTGTAAACAAAGTCTTCGTTTCGGATGGGGACGAGGGTTCGGCTGAAGAACGGCAGAGGAAAGCAGGGCAGGAGGAGATTCTCGGGCGCCTCGACCGAGAGGTCATGCTTCCCATCTTCGAGGCCGACTTGGAAGCCAGTGAGGTCCGTGGGCTGGACCGGCTCCGGACTTTCCGTTGTGCAGCACCACGCCAGTTCGAGGCGTGGCTTTCGGAGCAGGCATCGCCATGACGGACGGGCAGCTGTTCTTTCTCGTGATCGCGGCGGCCGGCGTCTTGACCCTGGGGTATTTCTTTGGTCGCAAGAAGAATTTGAAACTGGCGCAATCCATTGGCCGGGAACTCGAGAGCGTCCTTCATCCGAGGGACCAGACCTATACCTGGCTGGGCGGGGTCTTGGGCTTTAAGGCCGAGTACCGCGGGATCGAGTGGGCACCTCGAGTGGAGGCGACGTTGACCCTGCTGCCC
>CAZLDS010000158.1:0-2549 GCA_964558395.1 uncultured bacterium
AATTGTTGAAAGAGCATGTGCCCGCCACCCACGAGCGCAATGAACTGCCCGATCATCTGGTGATTCTGTCCTGATCTACGGCGTGTACCAGATCGGCGAAGTATAGGCGCGCTCCTGGGACTCGCGCAGAGCCTCGTCGGGCGCATCGCGCTTGCCGAAGACAGCCTCGTCATAGGCGATCCATGTGGGCGTAGGAATTTCCAGCACCCGGACGTAGTAGAAGGCACGCTCTGCCGGGTCGAAGTCAGGATCCTCCCAAAAGGCGCCGAGTACTGCCTCCCCGATGGTGTTGGTATAGCCCGCGCCTTTGACGGTGCTGCCGACTGGCGTCGTCGCCCGGCCTTCCGGGCCGATCTCGCGGCCATCAGACACGGCTATGTCATAGATGCGTTCCTGCAGCTCGCCGTCGGCATCGAGCCAGCCTTTGACGATCTGAACCCGGTCGAGGTTCGCGCCATCGGGATCCCGCAGCGCGCGCACCATAAAGCGTGGGCCGCCGGCGCCGTCCGGCGCTGTCGCAAGGTCGCCGCCCATCGGCACGCCGCGCTCATAGCCCTGGCGGGCAAAGTCGGGGCGGTGCACCTCATCCGGTTTGAAGTCCCAGCCGGCGAATACTCGAACCAGCATCCGCCCGCCCGTTGTTGCATAGACTTCCTTGCGTGCCATCGCGTCCCAGATCGCCTCGCGCGTATTTTCCCGTGCCCAGACGGCGGCGAGACCGGAGGCGAGCGACTCCCAGTGGTAGACGTCGAGGCTGCCGTCTCCGTTCTCGCGCAGGTCCTGGGTGACGAGGTCTGTGTAGCGCGCCTCGGTCGCTGGTTCGGTGCCGGAGAACTTGCCGAAGAAATTCTCTTCCCGGGTTGTTGAAAGCGAGGTGTGGCTGTCCGTCGAGCCGATCATGCCGAACTTGAATGGATTCGCGCCGATTGCCTCTTCCTGTTCCAGTCCCAGCTTGAGCGCGCTTCGGGCGTATTCGTGTGGCAG
The DNA here is from genome assembly GCA_964558395.1 of uncultured bacterium. Taxonomy (GTDB): domain Bacteria; phylum Methylomirabilota; class Methylomirabilia; order Methylomirabilales; family CSP1-5; genus CSP1-5. The sequence goes on from CAZLDS010000158.1 coordinate 985, forward strand.
CATCTCGGGCTCCTTTGGATTTAGCCCGAAGTCCCCCTTGTCCCATTGGTAGTAGTCTGCAAACTCGTCGTTGGGCGAGAGCATGGGATGAGCCTCGCCGTCGCCCTTCATCTGCGTGACCTCGTAGATCGGTTCCCACCGCATCCGGCGCTCGGCGTACTCCGCATCCAAGGGTTCGCCGTTAATTCGTTCGACGGCAAACATGAGTCCCTGACTCAAGTTGCCGTTATGCGGGATGGCGAGTGCGCTGCCTCCCGTCTCTTGCTCGTACATTGCGAGGTAATTCCAGAGATCCTCGGGGTCGATTGTGTCGAAGATGCTGAGCGGCACGACCTGCCGCGCTGCCTCAGCATCGTCACGGAAAATCACCACCCTGTGGAGGTTTCGAAGGTCGGGCGTGGAGGTCCATTCAAACCCGTGAAACGCCGTGAAGACACCGGGCTGGTTGTGCTGGTCGACCGCGTCGATGATCCGGTTCCACATATGTGCCTGAAGCTTCGGGTTCGGCATCGAGTCCTTCAGGGTTGCCCCGGATTGCTTCCAGATCTGGTATGCCTCCCAGCCCTTTCCGGCCTTCACCAGGTCATGATATTCCCTGCCTTGCGGATCGCGCAGTAGCTCGGGATTCGACTCCTCGATCATCGGCGCGAGGCCGAGGTTCTCGGCGTGGTCGGCGACGACAAGGAAATCGAGTGGCCGGATCAGGCGAGCCGGAAGACCCGTTGACGAGATAACCTGTTCGCCCTTGGCAAAACGAAGGGCGTCGTTGGGCCCGAGCCGGTTGCCAACCATCCCCGCATCGGTCGAATAGCTGGTGTGGAGATGCGTGTCGCCGAAGAACACCCGGTTGGGGTAGCGCTGATAGAGATAGGGCGAGTACTTCTGTCCGCCGATCTCGATGTCTTCTTCATTGACGGCGATATCCTGCGCGAAGGCCGGTATCGAGAGGAGTGTTACTAGAGCAGCGGTGGGCGTGAACAGGCGCATTTCGGATTCCTTTCCGGTAGCGGAGATTGCTTTAAGTCTTGCACTCGGCACCCCTAGGGTCAAAGTTTTTGTCCAGCCCCCAGGAGAATGCCAGATGGGCGGCCCCCGGCGCAGCTGCACCCCGGTCAATAAGTTCCACTATCCACTCATAACCGATAACTCCAGCCCAGAACCAACAGGTTCAGACCCTGGTTCGGTTGCTTAAGGCCGGCGTTGGAGTAATGGAAAATATTCAGGCTCAGGCTCGCTTTCTGGTTGCGGCGGTACGCCCAGCTCAAACCAATACGGTCTTCAAACTGGAAATGGGAAGACAGGTCATGCCCGGCTATTTGGATAAAATCAATCAGCGCCAGACCAATTCCGGCTTCCAGAAAGAGCGAGTCATGATCGCCAAAGAGTGGCCACTGCATCACAGGCGACAGTGCAAGGGAGGTGATCGCCTCGTCATCCCGCCCGTATTCAACCCAGGTGTTGAGAGAAAATTCCAGAAACATGGTAGGCGTTCCGAGCCATACTGGAAATACCACCGGCAACGGGTCGGGGCGATAGGATAGGCGGCCTCCCACAACCTCAGAGGG
>CAZLDS010000159.1:0-2465 GCA_964558395.1 uncultured bacterium
AAAACAGGGATGTACCCGTGAAGGGTGTCCGGGGCGTGATGAGCCCGGCCAGTCACGACCCCGCGGGACGTTTGGGAAGGCCGCGGCAGCATGACGAGGAGGGGTTCCGGGGGCCCAGTCCATCTTGGAGCCGACCGGTGGGCCGCCCCCCCGGACAGAGGTGATGCGAGCGCTCGCCCCCCTTAGTACCCCTGCGAGCGCAGAAACTCAATGCAATCATCGGCTTTCGTGTTCGCGCGGTGCACAACCTGGTCAGTGATCCCTTGGGGCAAGCCCAGGACGGTCGGAGATTCGCTCCATGGGAGCGGGTCACCGGTCTCCTCCAGCAAGGCAACTTCCAGGGGGCACAAGTGGTAGGCCATGCCGTTGATCCAGGTGGTGAACAGGATCTTCTTCTGGTCCTTGCAATCGGGACAGGGACACATGTGAATAGAGCGCTGGTACTTTCCGGAGTGAATCCCCCAGGCAATCAGATTCGATACCTTGTTGACCATGGTTTTCCTCCGTAGGATGCCGTGACAAAAAGGGAGGACCGTCGTGAGCGATCTTTTGTAAGAAAAATAGGGCGGGCGTTTCGGAAAAGCAATGAGGGGGGCCGGCGCACAACATGACGCCGGTCATTCAAAAAAATGATCCAGATCACGCAAGCCACGGTTTCGGGCTCGATCCATGATTCGCACCACGTTATTGCGCTCTAGCGCACAGATTACATATTGACGGGCAACTCCTCTCGTCATATATTTTGTAACAACAACCCTGAAACTATGAAAAGCGGGGTAACCATGCCCCGAACGCATAGTAAGGCACAATCGAAGGCCGAACAGCTCTTCAGTGCCCTCCACGGTAGAGTATGCCGTGAAAGGGCATTCTCATTTTAAGGCGGCTTGTCGCGGCGACCCCTTGATGTGTCGCCGTGTGTCACGCATGACGGGGGGCAGGAAGCTCCCATTAGGATACCGAAATGGACTGGGGCTACGATAGCCCTTCGCCCACCTCAGGTATCACGCAACTCCGAGTGCCTTCTCGGGCGGCGCACGGCCCGGGAGGGCTTTTTTATTTTGGCTGGACTGTCCCCTGGACTCTCTAAAAAAGATGTAACAGGATTGTAACGACCTCGTTGTTTCCCTGTCACCTCACGCATTCATAATTATCGCGTTGCCGCGTATCGGGATAATCGAGTGGCGGTCCAGATTGGCCCCATGGGTGTGCGTCAAACCAAGGGGCAGGTAGGCGAATACAAAGCCATTTTTGGGACCATTGGAATAACTTAGGGCGGCCTCCCGTCACGCCTCGCAAGCAATGCCGGTAAAGCCGCCCGCGCCCACCCGAGGAGAGAGGCGTTCGCCTCGTTCCTGCGATTGAGCCTTTCTTATGAAAAAGCAAATGGCATGCCATACGAGCGACAGGCAATTTCTTATTATTACCGTGCGTCCGAGACCACCCCCTCACGGTGTGACCGGCACCCAATAACGCCGCAGGTTGCGGTCGAACCTTCTGGCCTCCGGGTGATCCACATGGCCGCCTTTCAACTTCGGGCACAGACGTGCACTCGCTCGGCATGCTTCCGAGGAGAGATACGGAGTTGGCCGTATCCCACGATGGAGGACGGTTGACCATATCCGAGAAAGGAGAGAGGTGATGCTATCTAGACGAAAATTCTTACAGCTCGCGGGGGCGGCCGGCGCCACCCTCATGCTACCCAAGTGGGCCCTGCGCCGTGCACACGCCCAGGGCCTCCCGACCATCATGGATCCCCTGTACACGGCGCCCATCCTGGATCCGGCGGCCGTGCCGCAGTTTGTCAACCCACTGCCGGTCATCCAAGCCCTGGGGCTCCGCATCGATGCCACCAGCGGCGGTACGTTCAACGTCAGAATGGGCACGGCTGCACAGGACCTCCTGGGGGGAGGCCTGGGTTTGACGACACCGGTCTGGGGCTATGGCATCGGCAGCGGCCCGGTGACGTATCCAGGGGGGACTTTCGTCGCGATGAAGGACGAGCCAGTGGGCGTCAACTGGGCGAACAACTTGGGTAATTCCTACCTCTTGCGCCAGGGCGCAGACCCGGCCAAGGATGTAGTGGATCGCACGCTGCATTGGGCGTTCGGTGAGGGTAATGCGCAACCAAATTCCAATTTTCAAAAGAACGGAATTCCTGGAGTCGCGCACTTGCACGGGGGTCATAACGACTCAGCCTACGATGGGCTGCCAGAGCAGTGGTTCACGCAGAACAGGAGAGGAGAGGACTACGTCACCAACAGATACACCTACGACAACAGTCAGGAAGCGGCCACGCTCTGGTACCACGATCACGCCCTGGGCATCACCCGGACGAACGTCTACGGGGGCTTAGCGGGCTTCTACCTGCTGCGGGACGTCAACGAGAACACACTCATCAATAGCAGCGCCATCCCCAGCGGGCCCTACGAGATTGAGATCGTGATCCAGGACCGGATGTTTTATCC
>CAZLDS010000160.1:0-2404 GCA_964558395.1 uncultured bacterium
TCGGACCGCTTAAGTATTCACCACGGTGGAGGGGGTGTCAACGACTTCCAAGATAGGGAAATGTACCAGCCGTGTCTAACACGGATTTGTGATTTAATATACGAGCACAGCAGAGTATAATTGCTCATTCCCCGCAGGTGTTTGCTATGAATGGTGGGCAACCGTCGACGAGCCTCCGGGACCGTCCATTCATCACCCTCTTCTTGGTGAGCGGGGCTGTCGCCATCTTTGCTGCTTTTCTCGATGTCCTCCGGCTCGCCGCCTATTTTGGCCTAGGCAGACTCCGACAGATTCAGGCTCTTTCAGTCATCTGGAGAGACCTCGCCGAACCGTATATTGACCTTCTGGAATATTTCCCAGTCATCGTCAATGTTCCGTTTGACCTCCGCAGTGTCGGCGGCTTCCTTCGCTTCCTCAGCCTCGCCATGGTAACTGGTGTTGCGGTCACGTGGGCCCTCGCATGTCTGCTACTACCTCTCGTGGCCCTCGGGAGATGGGCTTTCCCCTGCAGAGGCAACCGTCCGGCCTCGTGCAGATTTTGGCAAACGGGGTACCCCCTTGCCGTGGCAGTGGCCGCCTACTTCCCTGAGTCCATAGGCGCAGCTCGCGTTGCAGCGTCGACCGGCGCTGGGAAAGCAGTGCTAGCCCTCGTCTGGGCCGGGATCCTGTGGTGGCTGTTGATCCGGGCTCTGCGACAACCCAGTCAAGTGGCAAGATTCTTAAGGGGCATGACCCGAGGGGGCGCCATGGCGCTCCTCCTCGCAGCGGCCCTCTCCGCCGGCCTCGCCTTCGTCGGGTCACCTCAGGATCGGCCGATCCGGCCTCCAGCCGCTCCAGAAAGCCCGAACATTCTTCTCGTCTCGATTGATTCTTTGCGGAGCGACCATCTCCACTGCTACGGCTATCCTCGGCAGACCAGTCCCACAATCGACCGGCTCGCCGCGCAAGGAGCCATTTTCACAACGGTTGTTGCACCAACCTCGTGGACTTTGCCGTCGCATTTAACGATGCTCACCTCGTTGCCGCCGCTGCGGCATGGTGTTGTGAACGATGGCCTTCGCCTCGATGAGGACGCCCTGACCTTGGCGGAGGTGCTGTGGCGGGCAGGGTACAGTACAGCCGGGTTCGTCAGCGGACCCTACCTCGACGCGAGTTACGGTTTCTCGCAGGGGTTCGACACCTACGACGATTATAGCGTTGCAAAGCCCTCCGACCGCCTGTCACACCGGGGTGTGACCTCGCCGAAGCTCGTTGACGTGGTAACCAAATGGCTGGTTGGATGGAGCTCCGCGGGTAGAAAGAGGCCTTTCTTCCTTTTTGCCCATATGTGGGATGTGCACTACGACTATACGCCTCCTCCGCCATACGACACCATGTTCGACCCCGAATACACCGGGACGGTAACAGGCGAGAACGTAGAGAGCGACTCTCGAATCCGGAAGGGCATGGCGCCACGAGACCTTGAACATCTTATCGCCCTGTACGACGGCGAAATTCGTTACACGGACGAGTACCTCAGCCGGATCCTGGATGTGCTGATTTCCCTCGAGGTTTTCGACGACACCATCGTGGTGCTCACCGCTGATCACGGCGAAGAGTTCTTTGAGCATGGGCGCAAGACCCACCGGCAGGCACTTTACGACGAATCGGTCTTGGTCCCGCTGATCATTCGCTTTCCCCCGAGGGTGTCCGCAGGCCTGGTTGTGCCGCAGCAGGTTCGGCTGATGGATATTCCTCCGACCATCCTCTCGCTTGCCGGCATCAACCGACCAGCCGAGTTCGGCATTGCCGCGGAGGCGGCGACGTATGCCGAGCGGGACCTCTCACCCCTGATGACCGATGACCGGTCGGGATCCCTCGTGTCTCCACCGGCATTTCTGGACCTGCATCCCGGGAGCCAGGAGGGTCTCTATGCCATCCGAACCGATCGGTACAAACTACTCCAACTCTCTCCAGAAGGTCTCTACGAGCTTTTCGATCTCATAGCAGACCCCGGCGAACACGTGAACCTTCTCGAGCATGAATCGGACAGGGTGAAAGCGTTGAGCCTCACGTTGGCAATGTGGAAGGAGCACTGGCGGCAAAGAGCCCATCTGGCTCAACAAATTCGACTCACTCGCGATCAAGAAGAAAAGCTCCGCTCTCTTGGTTACATAAAATGAGATTCCTCCCTGTGCAAATGTTACTTGACTTTTCCGTTACTTTGGAAATCATAACAAGATTATGATCTTGTGTCGCAATGCTTATGTTGGCTGGGTAGTGCTCCTCGGTGTCACGATGCTCGCGCTTGTGGCATGCGCCGGGCAAGAGGTGCCGCCCCCGCCCGCCCTGGTCGACTCGCCCCCCACATGGCGCCCCGGTGACACGTGGGTCTATGATTGGACGAGCGGAACCGACAAGGGCA
>CAZLDS010000161.1:0-2318 GCA_964558395.1 uncultured bacterium
GGGGTGTGCCCGGGACAAACAAAAGAACGTGATCACCCTCTACACCAGCTGGCCAATGCAGGGAGCCATGTTACCCGAAGGAACAGCCATGAAGCAAGCTGTCGATCTTGCCATTGCGCATTTTACGGAAGAGGGAGTTATTGCCGGGCATAAGATCGAGGTTATGAACCTGGACGATGCATCACCCGTAACCGGAACCTGGGATGGCACCATTGAGGCGGAAAACGCTCAGAAGTGCGTCAATGATCCGGACTGTGTGGCTTACCTGGCGACGTACAACAGCGGCCCAGCCAAGATAAGCATTCCAATTACCAACAGGGCAGGGATTGTCCAGATAACACCGGCCAATACCTATCCCGGCTTGACGAAGCGGGGCTTTGGTCCAGGAGAGCCGGAGATCTACCGGCCAACGGGAACGGTTAATTTCTTTCGAACCCACGCGGCGGATGACCTGCAAGGGGCAGCGGCGGCCGCGTGGGCGAAATGCATCGGGTTCAAGCGAGTCTACGTCCTCGATGATCGACAACTATACGGCAAAGGTATCGCAGACGTCTTCGTCCAGGAGGCGAGGGACCTCGATCTGGAAGTCGTCGGCCACGATGGCTTGGAATCGACTTCCATCGATTTTCGGGCACTTCTCACGAAGGTCAAGGCTCAGAATCCCGAGCTGGTTTATGGCGGGTTTGTCATCGACTCGGGTGGAGTCCAGGTGATCCAGCAGATGAAAGCCTTGGGCCTCTTTGATGCCGGTATCAGATTTATGGGGCCCGACGGCTTGTTTAGCCCGGGTCTCGTCGAGCAAGCCACGCCGGCGGCCGTCAATGACAATGTGCTGTTAACGTTTCCTGGCCTTCCGCCCGACCAGCTACCCACGGACGCGGGGAAGAAATTTTATGAGGACTACAAGAAGACATACGGCAGCGAACCGATCGGTTGGGCGTTGTACGCGTACCAGGCTACGATGGTGGTTCTCGAGGCACTCAAACAAGTAGGGGGGACGCATGACGCTCCTTGATGCGCAAAAGGTGACGAAGCGGTTCGGCGGCCTACTCGCCCTCAATGAAGTAGACTTTGCGCTTGAACAGGGGAAAATCCACGGGCTGATCGGCCCGAACGGGGCGGGCAAGACGACCTTCTTCAACGTCATCGCCGGTTTGCAGCATCCCACGGCTGGGCGTATTACCTTTGCTGGTCAGGACATCGCCGGTCTTAAGCCTTTTCGGATCAACGAGTTAGGGATCGGGCGGACCTTTCAGACGATCCGGCTCTTTTGCAATATCTCGGTGCTCGAAAATGTTCTCGTCGGGATGCATTGCCGACTCCATGCCGGATGGGTGGGAGCACTCTTCCGGCCCCAAGCCGTGGTCGCAGAGGAGGCGCGAGCCCGTAAACGGGCGGCGGAGCTCCTCGCGTATGTCGGCCTTGGTGATCGGGCAGACGTTTCGGCGAGAAACCTCCCGTATGGCGATCAGCGCCGTCTCGAGATCGCCCGGGCGCTGGCATCTTCCCCCAAACTCCTGCTCCTGGACGAACCGACTGCGGGGATGAATCCACGAGAGGCAGAGGCATTGACCAACTTCATCGGCCAACTCCGGCGCGAGTTTCAGTTGGCGATTCTCCTCATTGAGCATCGGATGGAGGTCGTGATGGAGATCTCGGACCTCGTAACGGTTCTGGACTACGGAATCAAAATTGCGGAAGGACTCCCGTCTCATGTCCAGCGGGACCTCCGGGTCATTGAGGCCTACCTAGGTACGGGTGGTGTTGAAGACGTCGCGCATGCTTGAGCTCAACGGCATACATACGTACTACGGAAATATTGCTGCCCTCCGCGGTGTCTCGCTGACTGTAGACAAGGGAGAAGTTGTTACCCTGATCGGCGCCAACGGGGCGGGTAAAACCACGATGTTGAATACGATTGTCGGCCTCCTTAGGCCACGGCTCGGGCGAATCTTCTTGGAGGGTGAGTCGATCGAGGGACTTCTGCCCGATCAAATTGTACGCCGGGGTATCGCCCAATCCCCGGAAGGACGCCGCCTCTTCCCCCGGATGACCGTACGGGAGAATCTCGAACTGGGCGCCCTTACCCGAACTGACACCGGAGAAATTTACAAAGATATAGAATGGGTTTTTACACTCTTTCCCCGCCTGCGAGAGCGGCTTGGGCAAAGGGCGGGAACCCTCTCGGGGGGAGAACAACAAATGGTGGCCATCGGCCGAGCGCTGATGGCCCGCCCAGGAGTGCTTCTCCTCGATGAACCCTCCATGGGGCTTTCGCCGATTTTAGTCGAGACGATGTTCTCTATTATTCGGGATAT
>CAZLDS010000162.1:0-2201 GCA_964558395.1 uncultured bacterium
CCATGAAGGCCACGAGGGCGGTAACCTCCGGCGGGCTCAGTTGCTTGCCGTAGGCCGGCATGTTCCCTCCTCCTTGGAGGACTTGCCGGATCAACTGATTGTGCGTCAGGCGCGTGGCCACGCCGTCGAGGGCGGGTCCCCTTTCGCCGCCGCGGCCCCCCAGACTGTGGCAGTTGCGGCACTGCTTGTTTTGAATCATCAGCGCCCCTTGCAACTCGAGCGGTGTTCGGTTCTTCACATACTCGATGGGGGTCGGATCGGCGCTCCAGGCGTCCATATGCGGGGACCAGGGCGAGGAGAGGCCGAGGTAGGCGAGCACCGAGAGATTGAGGAAGATAAAGATGACGCTCAACACGGCCACCGGCCGGCGGCGGGCACTCTTCTCACCCGTACCCGACAGAAACGGCAGCACAAACAGGAGAATGATCCCAACGACCGGCGCGGTCAGAATGAGGAAGGTCTCCATGTACGGCGGCAGCAGTGCAAAGACCGAGAAGAGAGGGAGGAAATAGAAGTCCGGCCGCGGCACGGTGTTGATCAGGGTGGGATCCGGCGGTCCGTTGGGCCCAAAAGGACCGAACACCGCCGCGCAGGTCAGGATGGCCAGGATGAGCAAGCCAGAGAACGTCACATCCTTGTCGATCGCCTTGGGGTAGAAGGGGACACCCGTTTTCTTGAGCAGGGCCTCGTATTCTTCGTGGTACGTCTCTTTGTTCACCAGCTTGCCCGGCTCCGGATATTCATTGATGCCTGCCGTGAGCACGAGCCGCAGATGCACGCTGATGAGGGCAATGATCAGGCCGGGGATGACGAACACGTGGAGGGTGAAAAAGCGCGACAGCGTCTCACCGGCGATGATCAAGCCGCCGAGCATCAGGGCCACCAACTCCCGCCCGATGAGCGGGAAGCGCCCCATCATGGCGGCCCCGATGCCGAGTCCCCAGTACGCGTCCTGGTCCCAGCGCAGCACTTGACCGGTGAAGGCCATACCCAGCGTGCAGAGGAACAAAAAGACGCCGGCAATCCAGGTGAGTTCCCGGGGATACTTGTGCGCGCCGAAAAGGAAGGTCTGGGCCATGTGGATCGACATCATCGCCACCATGAAGTTCGAGCCCCACCCGTGTACGGCGCGCAGGTACCATCCCAGGGGTTGCTGGTAGTTCAGGTACTCGAGGCTCAGCCAGGCCTCATTCGCAGAGGGAACATAGACAAGGGCCAGTAAGATCCCGGTCACAACCTGGATGATGAAGCAGACCAGCGTGGCACTGCCAAAGACGTACCACCAGCTCCCCGATCGTGCAGGCACCGTATGTCCGGCCGTCGATTCGAACAGCTTCGTCAGGTGCAATCGCTGGTCGAGCCAGACGGCCATCGCTTGGAGTCGACCCATCGCGCAGTGCCTTCCTCAGAGAAGGGGGTTCCAGGGTTCAAAGGGCCGTGGTCTTTTGCGGTGTGCTGTCATACCGGCTGGGACAGCGTGGGAAGCTCACCGCCGCGGACCCACAGTTGCCCGTCCTTGATCTTGGTTTGGTACTCGTACAGCCCGCGCGGCGGCGGCCCGGACGCATGTGAACCATCCGCGTAGTAGACGCCGCCGTGACACGGGCACATGAACAGTCCCGACTGCGGGAACCACCGCACCGGGCATCCCAGGTGCGTGCAGTTGATGGCGAACACTTGGAACTTCTCACCCTCGAGCCGCCGGACCCAGCAGGGAAGGTTCGATGTCTGCCCGTCCCAGGGACGGGTGAAGGGGTTGACGTATGTGGCCAATCGGGTCTGGTTTTCGGGAAAATCATTCAACGGGCCCAGCGGAATCCAGGCCTGCCAGGCCTTATGGCGCAAAGCCGACAGCATATAACCGATGAGGGGTACGCTCACGAGCGCCGCCGCTACGACGTTGAGTCCCATGCCGAGCTTGAACAGGAAGCTGCGACGTGAGACTTTCCACGGATTTGGTGTCTCGCTGCTGCCGCTTTCTTGCTCAGCCATTTGTCAACTCCTCCCTCTTCCTCCAGAGCAGATCAACGCTGCTCGGGCCGTGCGGCCGCTTTGGCCTTCGGAAACGGCTGTCCGGGGAAGGGAACGCGGTGGGAGGCCAGCCAGGCCACGACATCCGAGATCTCCTGGCCCGTCATCGGTCGCCCAGGCACGGCCTCACGCCAATCCGGCATTCCCAGGTCCGGCCGCCCGGCGATGAC
>CAZLDS010000163.1:0-2165 GCA_964558395.1 uncultured bacterium
TCTCATCTGCCTCGAAATAGACATGTACCGGATCGACGGACACCACGGTCGTCAGGAGGCTTTGGTCCGCATTGGCAAGGTTACCCCGGGTGACCAATGCACGGCCTGCGCGGCCGCCGACCGGCGCTGTCACGCGGGTGTATCGCAGGTCCAGCTCTGCGACCTCCAGCGCCGCCTGGGCTGCCTGGACCTGCGCTCGCGCACTCATCAGTGCGGCATTGCGCTGATCATATTCCTCGCGGGAAATCGCGCGGCTCTCCAGTAGGGTCTTAGCCCGCCCTGCTTCACTGCTTGCCAATTCCAACTGACTATTTGCCAGTGCCAGTTCCGCGCGGGCCGCCTGTTCCCGGGCCAGGTAGGGGCGGGGATCGATCTGGAAAAGCAGGTCTCCTTCCTGGACCCGTTCCCCCTCGTCGAAGGCCACCTCGTTGATGTAACCACTGACCCGGGCTCTCAGCTCAACCGTTTCCGGGGACTCCACCCGTCCGGTAAAGGACTCCCACAGAGTAACCGGCTCCTCCAGAACTTCAGCTACATCCACCTCGGGTGGCGGTGGCATGGCCACTGACGTCTCGCTTTGCGCATCGCAGCCGGTCAATAACACCGCCAAGGTAACGGCCAGGCCTGTTAACTGGCCGTGCTCACGGTATTTTTTTGCAGTCGGACTTTCCATGGTTTCTCGCTCCAGTATTCGGGGTTGCCTTGTGAGCATTCCCTTTTGCCAAGTAATCGATGGGATTGCTTGTTTAGTCGGTTGATGTGGGCCAGATTCGACACCCAGCCCGTTTCTTGCGACGACAATGCCGTCCACAAGCCGTAATCCAACGGTTTGGTATGATTGAGGTAACGCTGGTCGTGTGAACGGTGAGGGTGTTCCCAACTGATCAGAAACGATAGAGAATCTGGAGACAGGGACGGTATCGGGTTACTGCGGAAAGCTTGCCTGATTCTGCGGGACTGTCCTGAAGGCCGACTTTTCGCTTGTCGATTTCTACGCAGTCATTGCCCGATCCTGCAGAAAACGTCTGAACAGGCCTCCGCTTCAGGTGTACAAGGATTATACTGCCGCAAAAGGGAGAAGCATTGATGACCGCCGTGATTCCCGAGATATCTGCAAATCTCACACTGAACCTGCAGCAACAGCTGGCCCGTGTGGCAAGCCAATGGGCGCTCCGACAGGGCATTCAGGACTCTGCCATCGACGGCCTGGAGCTGATTCGTTGCGACCAGCCATCCAACTGTGGCTCAAGTGTCTATGAGCCATCCCTGTGTTTTGTCATTCAGGGCACCAAAACCATTCAGTTCGGTGACCGAGAAATCACGTACAAGCCCCTTTCCTACCTGGCGAGCTCGGTTCACCTGCCGGTCTTGGGGAGAATTGTCGAAGCCTCGAGTGAGCGCCCATACCTGGCGGTAAAGCTCAAGGTCGAGTGTCACGAAGTCGCCGACCTGGTCATGGAGTTGGGCGACAAGGCGCCTCCCCTGCACCCGAACGACCCCTGCCCGGAAATCCAGTGTGGTCTGTGCATGTCATCGATGAATGAACAGATGCAAAGCGCTCTTTACCGGCTTCTGCAACTGCTGGACTCGCCCGACGACATTCCCATCCTGGCGCCGCTGGCCCGCCGGGAAATCATTTATCGGGCGTTGGTGGGTGAAATGGGATCACGGATGCGCAAATTTGCCGCCACTGACACTCAGGCACACCGTATTTCCACGGTGATCTCTGCCCTCAAGGACCGCTACGCTGAGCCCCTTCGAATCAGCCAGTTGGCGGAAGCCGCCAATATGAGCGAATCCACCCTCTACCATAGCTTCAAGCAAGTGACTCGGATGTCGCCGCTGCAGTTCCAGAAAAAATTGCGCCTCCATGAAGCTCGCCGGCTCATGCTGACCGAGGGGCTCGAGGCCGCAACCGCCAGCTATCGGGTTGGGTATGAAAGTCCATCGCATTTCAGCCGCGAATACAGTCGCCTGTTCGGCGCGCCACCACGAGCGGACGTCACACTTCTGCGCGGTGAGAGGGAAACGGCGGATTCAGTGTAACCCGGACACTAGCGACCGGAACGCGCATCCACGCTTGAATCCGCGGATTCGGTTTGCGATGGGGTTATCAAACCCCGGGCAAGAAACACATCCTTGGCCACAGACATACCGTTCAACGC
>CAZLDS010000164.1:0-2156 GCA_964558395.1 uncultured bacterium
CAAGGTGGGCGGTTACCAGGAGGAGCGGGATCAAATCGTCTATAAACGCTTTGGGGGAAAAATCTCTATCTCCAAAACCTACGTGGAGGCAATCAAAGATCTGAACACTGGCAAGAAGCGAGTCTTCGAACGCTCCGACACAGCCCAAACACCTAAAGCCATTTCATCCGAAACACGTACCCCCGTGCAAAAAGCCCCGTCACAGCGGCGCGGTCCAAGACAACGAGACCTCTGGACCGATTACCTCGCTGCTGGGGTCAACGCACGTAATCAAGGCCGTTACACAGAAGCCGAGAGATATCTTCGAGCGGCCCTCAAGGAGGCGGAAAAGTTCGGGCCAAACGACGCGCGTATGGGCGCGACCCTGGGGCACTTAGCCGTGGTGTTGTGGCTGACCAACCGCATGGGCGAGGCGACACAGCTAGAGAAACAAGCTAGGGCGATTCTCGAGATGAGCTTGCGCCTTCCGAAGCCGCAGGACCTTGACGAGTTCGAGGAAAAGCTCAAGACGACTCAATACTACGTCTTCAGAATCGAGCGGGAACGTGCTCTCGAACTCCTGCAGGCCGGGCTGGAGACGAGACCTTCTCGGCTTCCGTGGGGCATGTTCGCATCCATGCTATGCATGATTGATGGAGAGCACCGGCGGCTGCTCGAGGGTGACGAGCGCGTCGTGGCGTACCGAGAAGCACAACAATGCCTCCAGCAATTTCATACCATCGCCGTCCGAAAGTTACAGGCATCGCCTTCGGATGAAGCAATGAGAATAAGTGTAGAACAACTCCAACGCACCCTATCCGAGGCCGCCCTCGAGGCCGGAGACACCAAGTTAGCCAAGTCACTTGCCGCCTTTCTTGTCAAACAGAGCAGAGACGCTGACGCCGTCCACCACGCGCACCAGGTCCTGGGACGCGTCGCGCTCCGCGAGGGGAAAATAGGCGACGCCCGGCGGTATTTGCTAGAGGCGGCCAACACCCGTGGTTCGCCGTCGTTGAAAAGCTTCGGGCCGAGCTTCTTTCTGGCCCGAGAACTCCTCGAGCGAGGAGAAAGGGAAGCGGTGCTCGAGTATCTTGATCGCGTGAGACGGTTCTGGAACGGGGAGAGGCACCTGGCCCAGCTGGATCAGTGGAAGCGGGAAGTCCGCGCGGGAAAAATTCCCAGATCAGTCAAGTGGTACTAGTCGACCCTGAGCAAGAGCGGGGCTTGAATTGTAACATCGCCCCCTTGCAGCGACGGAGAAATGGAAATGGTGCCGTCGCTCGTCGCCCCCTGACTACCCCCCACATTGCGAAAATGTGGGGGGTACACGGGTTGTGAGTTTTAACATTGCCTTTTCGTTCGGCAATCCAGGAATGGCTCCTAGAGCCCTAGTATCCACTAGTTGGAAAGGGGGTGTCAAGAGACCAACGTATTTCGTGCGTTTTCCTTCCCAACTCCCGCCCCACCGCCTTGATCTCCTCCAGCACTTCTTTCGTTCAATACCAAGCCCTGCCGTACCGGCAGCCGCGCGACCGGATGCATATAGAAGGAAACAGAAGGATAATGCAGCAAATACCAGCATGTGTCCATGTGGGCATCCTTAGGTTTTCTGATCATTTCTGAGGGTTTCTGAGTATATTTGCCAAGTGCCGGGGGAGATGGTGCAATGGACAAAATCGGTGGGCTTCATGTAGAACAACAAGGAGGGAGGTCGCCTATGTTTCAATTGACGGAAACCGCGGCGCAGGAATTAAAGAAGATAAAGGGCCAGGTGCAAGGGCAGGCTCCGGGGAGCACCCCACGTCTGGTTCGTAGTGGTGAGACGGAATTTAAGTTAGCCATCGGTGCCCCGGGAGAGGGAGACCAGGAGCTGTTCTGCGCGGACGAAAAGGTGCTGCTGGTTGATCGGGAAACCAGCACACTGCTGGGCAACGTCACGCTTGACTTCAAAGAGACTCCACGGGGGCAGACCTTCGTGTTTGAGGGGGGGCCGGCATAAACGTACATATGTGCAAGACGCACGCTGTGAGCCCCGGGGCTCCCCCGGGGCTCTTTTTTTGCCCCCGTCGAGCAGCAGGAATCCGGAGGATGGATGGAATAGCTTATCTCTCGTGCGTTCCTTCCACCTCCCGTCGCACCACCTTCACCTGGTCCGGCACCTCCTAGGCAAGAGTCGG
>CAZLDS010000165.1:0-2107 GCA_964558395.1 uncultured bacterium
TCCGTAGGTCGGGTGTTCGAATCACCCTGGGCGCACCACCAAATCAACGACTTAGTCGCACTGACCTCGGGCGTTTTTTCCCAAACTTTGAACTTGACTTCGGGAGTGGAGCTAGTATTATACGACGGGGTGAGTAGGCAATCAGGGGCTGGAAGGTTCCGCCAGAGCCTTTCTAGCTCTATGAACCCCACGCAAGCATAGCTGCTCGCCCGGTTCTGGCAGAAGCGAGGTTGTACCTCACGTCTCTTTTACGCCCTCACGGGCGCAGGATGGCCCGGAGGGCTTTTTTGTGTATAGCGTGGTAAATGGTCTTTGTCTCTGTCCGGGCCTCGCGAGAATCGGAACTGCCAGCAAGGGGGAAAGGGTCTTCAGAATTCTCACGAAGAGATTTGGTCGTCCCGTGGAGGTGACAGCCTTGAAAACCATTGGGGGAACAAACAAATATCATTGGGTGAGCGGATTCCTCGCGGGTTCGCTCCTCGTGGTTCTCGTGATTATCGGTACCAGCTTTTCTGCGCTGGCAGCACATCAGTCGCAGAACCCCGTTGAAATCCGGTTCCTTGAGGAAAGCGCGTTGAAGGACTGGATGGACAGGGGGAAGGCTTTTCTCTTGGTGGATGCCCGTTCACCGGAAGAGTATGCCCGCGGCCACATTCCCACGGCCGTGAACGTCCCGTATCCGCAGCTGGCGGTGCCACGGGGGGAATTGGAAGAGGCCGGGTGGGACGATCCGGTGGTCTTTTACTGTGATAGCCTTCCGACGGGCAAGGCTGGTCCCTGCGCCACCGTGGTCGCGCGGATGCTTCAGCGCGGCGCAAACCAGGTGTACTGGCTCAAGGGAGGCATGAAGGCCTGGCGTTCCCTGGGGTATCCTGTGATAAGTCCCTCACAGGAAGCGTTTCGATACGGCGCGAGCCGACCGTGAGGAGAGTACGGCCCCGGAAAAGTGTGATGCCCGGAACGTGAGTTACTCGAGTATCTTTCGGGGCGCAGCACGTGAGTCCGAGGGGGTAGAAGGGGAAAGTTATGAACAAGAAGGTAGGGGCCCGGAGTCTGGGGAGAATCACGGTCAAACGCCATATGACCGCGAATGTGATTACAGTCCGGCCTGATACGAGTGTTTGCAAAGCTTGGAACCTGCTCCAGACTCATGAGATCGGTTACCTCCCGGTCATCCAGGGGGGGCGCCTCGTCGGGATCATTAGCGATCGGGATCTCCGTTTGCTGCTCCCGTCTTCCCTCGCTATGCCCGAGGAGCAAGTGCGATTCCAAACCTGGGGAACCCAGGTGAAGGTAGGGGACGTCATGACACGCAAGGTCTTCACAGTGACCCCGGAGACCCCGACCGACAACGCAGCGCAGCTCATGGTGCAGCATCGCATCGGCTGTATGCCGGTCCTCCGAGGCGCAAGACTCGTTGGGATCATCACCACCATGGATCTATTGAGGGGCCGGTGATGGCGGCGTGAGGGCAGCCTCCCTTTGAATCAATCAGGACCGGCTAACGGTCTACACTCAACTGAAAGGGAATACGATGAAAACAGAAGAAAGCGTCAATCGCGTAAACGGTATCAACTTGAACGTCCTGAAAGAAACTGTGAGTGCGATGCGAGGAGATCCCGAGCTTGGGAAATCCAAATTCCGCGCTCGCAACAAGTGGATTGATGCCAATCATAACTGCACTACAATTACCGGATTCTACGGTGCCAAACAGGAGATGCGCCATAAGCAAGAGTTTGAATTGCATGCGGACGAACCTCCCATCCTGGCAGGAGGAGACGAGGGCGCCAATCCGGTTGAGCATCTTCTTAATGCGCTGGCTAGCTGCGTGACCACGAGCATGGTCGCCCATGCAGCCGTGAAGGGAATACACATCGAGGCACTGGAATCAGAACTGGAAGGTGATATCGACCTGCGCGGATTCTTGGGGCTGGCCCCCGATGTGCCAAAGGGCTATACGAATATCCGCGTTAAATTCAAGGTAAAAACCAACGAGGAAAATATGGAGAAGCTCAAAAGATTGGCTGAATTTTCGCCTGTCTACAACTCCCTCATCCACGGCACCAAGGTTGACATTGAGGTCGAGCCGCAGTGACGGGCGTCATCG
>CAZLDS010000166.1:0-2099 GCA_964558395.1 uncultured bacterium
GCCGACGCTGATCTGAATCGGAGGGGGTCATGGAATCACCGAAGAAGCCACGCGTCGTGATCATCGGGGGTGGGTTTGCCGGGGCTAAAACGGCGTCGGAGTTCCACCGGCACCTGCCGCCTGGCTGGGAAATCATCCTCTACAGCCAGGAAAACCATTTCGTGTTCACCCCCCTTCTTACGGAGGTCGTTGGTCTCGCGATTAATCCTTTTCATATCGTGTACCCCGTCCGCTGGCTGTCTGGCATCTCCTGTCGAACGGCGCACGTCGTGGGCCTCGACTTTCAGGCGCGCGAGGTGATCTTCCAACGCCCGGACGGACAGCTCGGCCGGGAGCCCTACGACCACCTGGTGCTCGCCGTGGGTCAGGCGGTCAACCTGGACATCGTCCCCGGGATGGCCAGGTATGGATGGCCGCTGAAGACGTTAGGGGACGCGCTGACCCTGGGCAACCGCATTGTTGAACAGCTCGAGCACGCCCAAGTCGCCCTGGACCCCGAGCTGAAGGCACGGCTGCTTTCGTTCGTTGTGATTGGAGGCGGGATCACCGGCATCGAGATCGCGGGCGCCATGGCAGACCTGCTCAAACACGCGTGTCGCCACTACGATCAGATCGACCCGAAAGAGATTCGGATGACCGTCATCCAGGGTGGCCCACGGATCCTCGAACAATTCCCCGAGTCTCTCTCCTCTTTCGCCGATCGGAAGATCCGCCAGCAAGGGATTGATATCCGCACCAACGCGCGGGCTGAAGCGGTCACCGTTGAGGGCATTCACCTGAAGGGCGGGGAATTTATTGACGCGGGCACGGTCGTCTCGGCGGTGGGAAACATGATTCAGCCGCTGCTTGCCGATGCCGACCTCCCCATCGAGCACCACCGGATCAAGGTAACCCCCGAGATGCGCGTCGAAGGGCACGACAACATCTGGGCCCTGGGAGATTGCGCCGCCGTCCCGAACGCGCTGGACAATTCGATCTCGCCCACCCTAGCGCAGTTCGCCCTCCGGCAGGGGCGTCAGCTCGCAAAGAATCTCGTTGCCGTGATTGGAGGGCGTCCCCCAGAACCGTTCCGATACCGACCTGAGGGGATGTTTGCCAACATCGGTCACAACAACGCGGTCGGTCTCGTCTTCGGGATCCATTTTTCGGGTTTCTTGGCTGCAATATGCTGGCGTACCATCTACTGGGCGAAGATGCCCACGCTGAACCGCAAGATGCAGGTCGGTTTCGATTGGCTTTTGGATCTGTTCTCGCGACCGAACATCGTCGGCATCGAGACCATAACAACGGAACGCGTTGCTCACGGGGACGCTGACGCGTTGCACGCTCTCCTGGAAAAACATCCGGAGCTTCGCGCGCTTCGCATCGGCGACGTGATGAGCAAGCCCGTCACGACGCTGAACAGCAATGCAACTATTGCCGAGGCATTGCAGCTCATCCGCGTGTCCGGCATGCGTGTCTTTCCGCTCGTCGACGACCAGGGCCAGATGGAGGGAATCTGCACCCGAGGCGATATCTATCGTGCCCTGGGTGCCCTTCGGCCGCCCGAAACGTCTGTGCGCGAGATCATGAAAAGTCCCGTCATTACCGTCTCCGAGGACGTGATGTTCGACGAGGTGCTCCGCCTTGCCGCCACGCATGAAATCAGACGCCTGGTGGTGGTGAGTCGTGCCGCGCCAGACCGACCTGCCGGCATGGTAACGGTCCTCGACGTCATTGACTGGTTCACCGCCCACCAGAGCAAGAGAGAGGAGGCCGCACCTCCCGGTCCATTCCAGCATTGAGAGAGGGGCGCAAGGAACACGGACAAACCGCTCTTGCCCTCGTTCGAAATCAAACTTTCTCGAGTATTCCACCACGCATGAGCACAGGAAGAATCGTGCCCGAACATTCGTCATTACCTACCGGGAACCTCGGACTTGGTATTCTGTTCACGGTTTTCGCATTTCTCTCCGTGGCGATCATGAGTGCCTTCGGCAAGGCCGCTGCTCCATTGGTTTCGTCCGGCGTCCTGGTCTTCTTCCAGAATTCCATCAGTCTCGTCCTGCTCCTCCCCTGGGTGCTCCGGGGTGGGAGTGCAAACTTCAAGACCAGCCATC
>CAZLDS010000167.1:0-2098 GCA_964558395.1 uncultured bacterium
GATGGCTGGTCTTGAAGTTTGCACTCCCACCCCGGAGCACCCAGGGGAGGAGCAGAACGAGGCTAATGGAATTCTGGAAGAAGACCAGGACGCCGGATGAAACCAATGGAGCGGCGGCCTTGCCGAAGGCACTCATGATCGCCACGGAGAGGAATGCGAAAACCGTGAACAGAATACCAAGTCCGAGGTTACCCGTGGGCAGTGAGGAGTGTTCGGACATGATTCCTTCAGTTCTCGTGAGTGGTGGAATACTCCAGAAGGCTTGATTCCGGACGAGGGCAAGACCGATTCATCCGTGTTCCTTGCCTGCTCCCTCAATGCTGGGAGGGACCGGGAGGTGCGGCCTCCTCTCGCTTGCTCTGGTGGGCCGTGAACCAGTCAATGACGTCGAGGACCGTGACCATGCCGGCGGGTCGGTCTGGCGCGGCACCACTCACCACCACCAGGCGTCTGATTTCATGCGTGGCGGCAAGGCGGATCGCCTCGTCGAACATCGCGTCCTCGGGTACCGTGATGACGGGACTTTTCATGATCTCGCGCACAGGCGTTTCGGGCGGCCGAAGGGCACCGAGTGCACGATAGATATCGCCGCGGGTGCAGATTCCCTCTATCCGGCCCTGGTCGTCGACCAGCGGAAAGACACGCATGCCGGACACGCGGATGAGCTGCAGTGCTTCGGCAACAGTTGCATCTCTGTTCAGGGTCGTGACGGGCTTGTTCATTACGTCGCCGATGCGAAGTGCGCGAAGCTCCGGGTGCTTTTCCAAGAAAGCGTGCAACGCGTCGGCATCCCCGTGAGCCATGCGTTCCGTTGTTATGTTCTCGATGCCGACGATGTTCGGCCGCGAGAAGAGATCCAAGAGCCAGTCGAAACCGACCTGCATCTTGCGGGTCAGCGTGGGCATCTTCGCCCAGTAGATGGTACGCCAGCATATTGCAGCCAAGAAACCCGAAAAATGGATCCCGAAGACGAGACCGACCGCGTTGTTGTGACCGATGTTGGCAAACATCCCCTCAGGTCGGTATCGGAACGGTTCTGGGGGACGCCCTCCAATCACGGCAACGAGATTCTTTGCGAGCTGACGCCCCTGCCGGAGGGCGAACTGCGCTAGGGTGGGCGAGATCGAATTGTCCAGCGCGTTCGGGACGGCGGCGCAATCTCCCAGGGCCCAGATGTTGTCGTGCCCTTCGACGCGCATCTCGGGGGTTACCTTGATCCGGTGGTGCTCGATGGGGAGATCGGCACCGGCAATCAGCGGCTGAATCGTGTTCCCGACCGCCGAGACGACCGTGCCCGCGTCAATAAATTCCCCGCCCTTGAGGTGAATGCCCTCGACGGTGACCGCTTCGGCCCGCGCATTGGTGCGGATATCAATCCCTTGCTGACGGACCTTCCGATCGGCGAAAGACGAGAGCGATTCGGGGAATTGTTCGAGGATCCGTGGGCCACCCTGGATGACGGTCATCCGGATCTCTTTCGGGTCGATCCGATCGTAGTAGCGACACCCGTCTTTGAGCAGGTCTGCCATGGCGCCCGCGGTCTCGATGCCGGTGATTCCGCCTCCAATCACGACGAACGAAAGCAGCCGTGCCTTCAGTTCAGGGTCCAGGGCGACTTGGGCGTGCTCGAGCTGCTCAACGACGCGGTTGCCCAGGGCCAGCGCGTCCCCTAACGTCTTCAGCGGCCAGCCATACCTGGCCATCCCAGGGACGATATCCAGGTTGACCGCCTGGCCCACGGCGAGCACCAGGTGGTCATAGGGCTCCCGGCCGAGCTCTCCGTCCGGCCTCTGGAAGACCACCTCGCGCGCCTGAAAGTCGAGCGCCACGACGTGCGCCGTCCGACAGGAGACGCCAGATAGCCAGCGGACGGGACACACAATGTGAAAAGGATTAATCGCGAGACCAACGACCTCCGCAAGGAGGGGAGTGAACACGAAATGGTTTTCCTGGCTGTAGAGGACGATTTCCCAGCCAGGCGGCAGGAGTCGATGGAATTCCGACGCCGTTATACTCCCGGCAAACCCACCCCCGATGATCACAACGCGTGGCTTCTTCGGTGATTCCATGACCCCCTCCGATTCAGATCAGCGTCGGC
>CAZLDS010000168.1:0-1954 GCA_964558395.1 uncultured bacterium
CCCTCCATCATGAGTCCTCGTCCCCCCGCGGGCGCGGCCGTCAAGGCGCCGGCGGGCAGTGGAAAGCGAGAGGGCAAGAGCTGACCTCCCAAGAGAGGGAAGGACATGCAGGCAGTCTTTTTCTTTGTCCTGGCGGGCTTTACTGTGGCTGCGGCCTTGCTGGTGGTCTTGGGACGAAACATCGTCCATTCCGCCGTCGCCCTGATCTTTTCCTTCTGCGGGGTCGCGGGGATCTATGTCCTGCTGGATGCCGAATTCTTGGGCGCCGTCCAGGTTCTGATCTACGTCGGCGGGATCACCATTCTGCTCCTCTTCGCCATCATGCTGACCACGCGGATTGCCGCTCGAGTAGCCGTCTTCAACGCCCAGGTGGGGTTGAGTGGCGTGATCGCACTCGGGATCACGGCCGTCCTCGTGTACGCCTCTCTCACGGGGATCCAGATGGCGGGCGAGGCGCCCCCACCTCCCGAGACTGCACCTGCCCTCGGACGGCTCCTCCTCACGACCCATGTCCTTCCCTTTGAGGTGGCCTCTGTCCTGCTCCTCGCCGCCATGGTGGGCGCGATTATCCTAGCCCGCCGAGAGAGGGAGTAGACGATGATCCCACTCTCTTGCTATCTCATTCTCGGCGCTGTGCTGTTTGGGATCGGAATGTTTGGTGTCCTCACCCGGCGCAATGCAATCGCCATCCTGATGGCCGTCGAACTCATGCTGAACGCGGTCAACGTGAATTTTCTTGCCTTCTCCCGGTATCTGCCCAATTCGAGCCTGGACGGCCAGGTGTTTGCCATTTTCGTCATCACCGTCGCGGCCGCAGAGGCGGCGGTCGGACTGGCCATCGTGCTTGGACTCTATCGGAATTTCCATACGGTGAACGTCGACGAGATCAACCTGATGAAATGGTAGTGAGGGTTCAGAGTTAATGGTTCATGGTTCAGAGTTCACGACAAGTGCCAGAGGGCACTTCCATCTGCTATTCCTGAACCCTGCACCCTGAACGGTTTCTCCCAATGATGGAACTTATTTGGTTAGTGCCAGCTTTCCCCCTCCTGGGGGTCTTCATCAACGGCCTCTTCGGTCGGACCTATATCCGAGAACGCGCCCACCTCGTGGCCGTCCCGGCCGCGGGTCTCTCGTTTATTGTTGCTCTGCTGATCTCGCTTCAAGCCTTCGGCGGTCGAATCCTTGATCTGAGCCTCTATCCGTGGGTCGTAGCGGGTGATTTTCACGTCCCGTTTGGATTTCTCGTAGATCCTCTCTCCATCGTCATGACGCTTACGGTCACGTTTGTGGGTTTTCTTATCCATCTCTATTCCATTGGGTATATGCACGACGATCCCGGGTACCCGCGCTTCTTTGTCTACCTGAACTTGTTCATGTTTTCCATGCTCATGCTGGTCCTGGCCAATAATTATCTCCTCATGTTTTTAGGCTGGGAGGGGGTGGGGCTTTGTTCGTATCTGCTGATCGGGTTTTGGTATGAAAAGAAGACCGCGACCGATGCGGGGAACAAAGCCTTCATCGTCAACCGCATAGGCGACGCGGGGTTCCTGCTCGGGCTCTTCTTGATCTGGACCACCTTCGGCACGCTGCAGTACGGAGAGGTCTTCCACCAGGTCGAGGGGCTGCACGGGACGCTGACGGCGCCGGCGTTCGGGGGATGGTCGGTCGTCACCTGGATCACCCTGGCGCTCTTCTTGGGGGCGATGGGCAAGAGTGCGCAGCTGCCGCTGTACGTCTGGCTCCCGGATGCGATGGAGGGGCCGACGCCGGTCTCGGCGTTGATCCACGCCGCCACGATGGTGACGGCGGGGGTCTACATGGTGGCGCGCTCGAGCCCCTTGTACACCCTGGCCCCGACCAGCTTATACGTGGTGGCCACGATTGGCGCGCTGACCGCGGTCTTCGCGGCGACGATCGCCTGTGTGCAGAATGATATCAAGCGGGTGATTGC
>CAZLDS010000169.1:0-1660 GCA_964558395.1 uncultured bacterium
AGTGAACTTGGTGACCCCAGCGGGATTCGAACCCGCGTTGCCGCCTTGAAAGGGCAAAACGCGAGCTCAACAGGAACCGCGCCTTAGCGTTTTTCGCTACTTACGATAGACGCATTAGGCTCCCTGGACACAGTATATGTCCGAGTCATGTCCGACTTGCCGAACGAAAGCTCGCCGATTGCCTTCCGTTTGTGCTGGTCGGACACGCTCGCGTAGATCCGCAAGGGGATGCGCGGGTCGGACCAGCCGCCGATTTCCATCACCGTCCGCGGGTCGGTCCCCTTCATGAACAGGTAGGACGCGGCGCAGTGCCGCAGGTCGTGGAAGCGGACGTTCGAGAGCCTGGCCTGTCTCACGGCCTGCTGAAAGGGCCGCTGGACGTTGACGATGGGGAAGACCTGGCGGTGACTCGTCCCTTTCATCCGATCCCACAGGATCGCCCGGACCCGCGGGTGCATCGGAATATTCCGGCTCTCGCCGGTCTTGCTCTCGCGGATGGCGATGGTCTCCTTGAGGAAATCACAGTCCCGCTCCTCGAGGGCCAGGAGTTCGCCCTTGCGCATGGCCGTGTAGAGCGCGGTCTCCACGAGGTCCCGCAAGAGCGGGCGGCAGGCGTCCAGGAGGGCCGTGATCTCGTCCTCGGCGAGCAGCCGCTTCCGGGGTTTGTTCGCGCCCTTGACCGTCGTGAGCGCGGCGGGATTCTTGTCGATGCGCTCCCACCGGATGGCCTGGTTGAAGAGCGCCCGCAAGACGACGACCTCCCGCTGGATCGTGTCCGGCTTGGCCTTCGCCTCGCGCCGCTTGGTCATGTACGTGTCCACGTCCCGACGCCGGAGATCGGCAAGTCGGCGCGTACCGAAAGCGGCCTTCAAGTGCGCCAGCGCATTTTCGTCCCGCTCGGTGTCCTTCCCGTCCTTTTGCTTGTGGCGTACGTAGTCCTCCGCGAAGGCCGCGAAGGTCTGGTCCGCCGTGCCCTCGACGATCTTCCGCCCGTCGAGCGGCTCTCCCCGGTTGATCCGATCCTGCAAGATGATCTGCTGTTTCTTGGCTTCCTCTTCGTCACGGCTCCGGGAGGAGCGCCGCACCCACTTGCCGTCCACCTTCACGCCGTAGTACCAGGTCGCTCCGACCTTGTAGAGCATGCTCATCCCTCACCCCTCCTCAGTGACTCCCCGCTCGCTTTATCGCCTCCGTCAACGCCTTCTGCTCCTCAGTGTATTCGACCGTTTTCCTTGACACCTTCTCAATCTGGCTTCCAGCCTTCAAAGGAGATAACATTAAAAAGTATTCCTTCTCCCAACCGGGCGGTCAAGTTGTCACCAAATTGAATTTTGAATTCTCCTTTTTCCGCCACTTCGCACTTCTCAACCGATGGTTTCCATTCCAGAAAAGGATACGCATTCCCTTCTGTACTGAGTTCTGGGTTATTACCAAGAAGTTTTCCTCGTACATACTTAATCACCGACCAGTAGCCCATTGGTTTATCAAAGGGATCGTTTGTAAGGACATCCAATGTATCTTTTCCTAGTTTCAATTGGTCGAAGACCTCTTCCCGAATGTATTGTGCCATCCTATGTCTTGTGTCCCTAGCCAGCTCAGAGATTTTGTCATAGCCAAGGAAGCCATGTTCAAATCCATCACTAGCCTCTTTTGACTTTCT
>CAZLDS010000170.1:0-1647 GCA_964558395.1 uncultured bacterium
GAGGCGGCCCTGTTCCAAGAGCTCGGCTGCTCGATGTCGCAATATCAAGCGCTTGTGGCGCTACGCCTCCATTAAGTCTTAGCGGTAGGCCCGTAATTTTTTCGTCAAAAACCCGTAATTTTACGAGGTGACAGGCGCAGCTCCCTTGATGTAATTGGGGGATCCTGGCATCCGAGGTCCATTCTTTCACGGCTCACATTGTCGGGTCGATGAATAGTCTCTCTCCGATTCCGGGTATGGTGGCTTGAACGTGAACGCTGAACCGCCGGACCTTCCAGATTATGCCGAAGGGGTTCATCCCCCTGCGTCGGATGTGCCGCATCTTCACCGCTCCTTACACCTCCCGCTTCTGCTGATGTATGACAACCTGCCGATTCGTCTGGGCCCGGGCGCTCTCGGGCACTGGCTTGACGCTCTCTCACCACGACACGCGAGGCCCCGCTCGCCGGCGACGTGACCACGTCTTACGCTGGTGGGGAGCATTCAGTAGCCGCTGCGGCTCGCTTTCCGCCTCCGACCTGGGCCACAACAGGACCGAGGCGCACGTGGCTTGGATTGGAAAGGGTGCGACGCTGCTGGCCGGGCTGGTCACGATGCTGGTAACGTGGCCGCTCCTCGCGTACGGGATGCAGATGGCACCTCGTCCAAATAATCAGTCATGTGACACGGCAACTTACTGCAAAGGAGGATCTCAATGCGACACCTCAGACCGTTGATGTTGGCCCTGATTATGGCGTCCCTGGCGGCCGCCCCTGCCCTGGCGCAGCAGGTATACGTCTACCCCACGCGCGGCCAGACCCCAAAGCAGGAGTCACTCGACAAGGCCGAGTGCTCCAACTGGGCGGTGAAGCAGAGCGGCTTTAATCCCATGAACCCCCCGACGGCGATGCCGCCGCCCCAGCCCTCGTACGGGCGAACGTACGGGGCGGGGATGAGGGGCGCAGCGCGCGGCGCGGCACTCGGTGCAGTCGGCGGGGCCATCGGTGGAGACACCGGCAAGGGGGCGGCCATCGGCGCGGGGGTGGGTTTCCTCTTCGGACGGATGCGACGCCGTGAGGAATGGCAGGCCCAAGAAGAACGGCAACAGCAATACGAAAGGCAGCAGCAGGCGATGGTATCTCAGGGCCGCGGGAACTGGGAGCGCGCCTACAAGGCCTGTCTCATGGGACGCGGCTACACCGTGGAGTAACGGTTCCCTCTCTGCCACGAATTTCCCCTGGAGGACACGCATATGAAAACCTTGACTGCAATCGGCTTGGCGCTCTGGCTTTTTGGCATCTCGGTAGCCGCGCACGCTGCGGCGGCCGCGTCGTACGATGGATCCGTGCCGCTCCTCTGCGCCTCGGCAATCGTCCTGGAATGCCGGACGGACGGGACGTGTGCCAGCACCACCCCCGCCGTGGCCGACTTTCCGGCATTCCTCACGGTGAACCCCAAGGGAAAAAAGATCAGCGCGCTGGACGAGAGCCGGACGTCGCCTATCAAGGTCTTCGACCACCTGTCGGACCGGGTCATCCTGCATGGAGGCCAAGGGACGCGCGCCTGGACCATGGTTGTCTCGGAGGCGACCGGCCAGATGTCGGTCACCGCCTCTGATGCCGACCACACCTTCGTGATCTTCGGCACCTGCACGCTGTTTCCTGGGGG
>CAZLDS010000171.1:0-1538 GCA_964558395.1 uncultured bacterium
TGTTGGGTACACAGGGCCCGCTTCCCCTTCAACTCCCGCCGCAGCGCCTTGACCTCCAGGAGGCGGAATCAGCTACCGGGCATTCGGGCCGGGGCGAGGCGCCAAGAATGATTCCGGGAGTAGGTGGGCCCTGATGGTCATGTGAAAAAAGAATAGGCCCCGGAAACCCCTCGAAATGGCATGGAATGGCTGGGAGAAAGGGGTAGGGTCCCGCGCGGGCCCGATTGGTGGCGTCCCGCGTCTCTAGATTACTCCCGGGAAAAGCTCGCGGATTGCAGCGAAGGCTTGATTTGTCTCGGCAGTGCGCCGCGCCTTGCGCTCGATCACTGCCCGTAGGTCGAGCTTCCCATGAAGGATGTGATAGGTCGAGTCCGTTCATGCAGATAATGTTTGCAGTCCTGTGGACGGTCTCTGAGGACACCGCCAAGCAGGGTGTTATGCGGAAACCATCTAACGCCGGCCGAGGCGGACCAGGGAACGGCAAGTGCGTGATTCCACGTTGTCCGTGGGCGACGACCAAGAGAGGTTTTATGCCGACCTGCCGTTATCTGCGGGGTGATATACGGAAACCACATACTCAATAGTTAGACGCTGAGCACGGGCTCTTGTTTGGGGACAAATGCAAGCGAATCCGTGGGGCATCGATGAGCTCGGAGTTCACGTCGGAGAGAACAACACTTCGCGGGCTTACGCAACATATGCTTGAGGATCATGTCGTGGCAAAAAAATTCCCAAGCGTCCCGAAGCCGGGTAGCTTGAGCGATGAAACCCCGTCCGAAAAGAGCTATGCCACCTCGGTGATCTTATCGAGCGTGTTTGGATTAGTCGGTCTTCATCATTTTTATCTCGGACGTTGGCTCGAGGGCGTCATAGATCTGGCCTTATCCGTCGGCTGGATGGCCTGCCTCGTCTTAGGCAAAGTCCCTCTCGCCATTCTTTTTCTGGTCCTTGACTTTGGCCATGCCCTGATCTCAACGATTCTTCTTCTCACCGGGAACTATCGAGACGGCGTAGGGCGCCGGGTATGCTACCCGGGTCAGAAGCTCAACACGAGGATAGGAGGCTAAGAGCGATGTCTGAGAAGGTCAGCGAAAAAGGGTTCGTTCCGACGATTTTGTTATGTTTCTTTCTTGGCGTTCTGGGGATCCACCGATTCTACGTAGGAAAGATTGGCACTGGCGTCCTGCAGCTCGTCACGTTCGGAGGGGTGGGCATCTGGACGCTCATTGATTTTGTCGTCATCGTGATGGGCAACTTCAAAGATGCGCAGGGCCGTCCGATTAAGCCGTCGCACTAATCACTGAACCAGGGCTGGATCTTCCGTGCCTTGAAGCACATTAGGCTTAGCGTGATTTTCTCGAGAGGTCAAGCTGCGGCGGACCAAGCCTCAAGGGGGAGGAAATGTTGTTGGCCCTCGGGGTCCCCCGTGGTGGAGTGCCTCTGCCTCCGGGCGGAAGATGGCCCGAGTTTTGCTTTTGCTGAGGGTTGGGCTCAGGTGGAAAAGAAGGGGAGGAGCATATGGGAGTAAGGAAGGCAAC
>CAZLDS010000172.1:0-1524 GCA_964558395.1 uncultured bacterium
AGAATCGCCGCCACCTCCGGGCGGGTAAACCACGCCGGGAGCGGCTTGCCATTGTCCAAGTACTCCTCTCGCACCTGCGTCCCCGAAATGCTCGCGATCCGCGCATGCGCCGAAATCTTGGAGACTTCCTCGTACCGTTCCTCTTCGGGCAGGTACACCAATTCCCGGAACGGCACCATCGTCACCCCCAGCTCGGCACTGAACCGCGCCACCAGGTCCTGCGCGTCGTAGGGGCCATAGAAGGGGTTCCCCTTCGAGTCCACCCCCGGACTGGCATGGTCCCGCCCCACGATCAGATGATTGGCCCCGTAATTGCGCCGAATCAGGGCATGCCACACCGCCTCCCGGGGCCCCGCCAGGCGCATTGCCAACGGGAGCAGCGCCAGCAGGATGCGGTCCGGATCGTAGTAGCGCTCCGCCAGGGCCTTATACGTCCGCACGCGGGTGTACTGATCCACATCCCCGGGCTTGGTCAGGCCGACCACGGGATGGAGGAACAGCACCCCGTCGACCTCCTGGACGGATCGCTTGGTGAGCTCTTCGTGCACCCGGTGCAACGGGTTGTAGGTCTCGAAGGCCACCACGTTCGAATACCCGAAGTTCTCCAGTCGGGCCCGGGTCTGTGCGGGTGTCAGCCGAAGATCGTGGAAACCGTAATGGCGCGGTACTCGCAAGACCTTCAACTGACCGGAGATATTGAGGGAACCCCAGCGGTGCATCTCGGCCACCAGGGGATGCCGCAGGTCCTGCGTGCCAAGGATTTTCTGAGCTGCTTCACCCCGGTCCCACTCGTAGATCTCCTCAATCGTCATCACGGCGAGCACTTCGTTCTTCTGATCCCGGAGCACGATCTCTTGGTCCAAGCGAATGGCAGGGCTCGGCTCGACCGGAAGGGTCACTGGGATGGGAAAGATAGCCTGACTGGCGAGGCGCATCTCTCCCAGGACGCGCTGATAGTCCTTCGGGCCCATAAAACGGTCCAGAGGCGAAAGCGCTCCGGTGGCCAACAACTCTAGATCGCATAGGGAACGAGGGGAGAGTTGGATGGAGGGGAGATCGTTCGCTTTGCGTCGCGCTTCATCCAGTTCTTGGGGGCAAACGACCAAGTTAACGAGCTTGTCCCCGTACGGTGAGATCAGCCGCGAAGGTTTCGGTGCTGAGTCCATGTCGGATTTAGCCTCCGATTCTCATTGAGCGTACCTCGAGTTTCGACTTCGGGAATTTTGCACGGTCTGCGGTTGACTCGTGGCTCTCCGCTCTCGACTCTTCGCCACTCCTATACGCCAAGGACGACTTCTTCGATAAGGGCGAGATAGTCTCGTAACAGGCGGGGAATGAGGTAATTTTGACGGACTGTTTCTCTCCCTTCGGCACCAATGTTTTCTCTCAAATTTCGATCCGTGATCAGCTCGACGATGCGGTGGGCGCATTGCTCTATGGTGTTGACCAGGTAGCCGTTTTCTCCGTCCTCGACCTGCACACGAATCCCCCCGCAGTTTCCCCCGATGACAGAGGTCCCCTTCC